>JBGTIP010000044.1:0-123540 GCA_041745615.1 Pyrinomonadaceae bacterium
TCTATCGAGAAGATCCTGATTCTGTGTAAGAAATGTTCCTTCACCAAAAAATCTAAAGCGGCTGGTAAAAACCGAAAACCCTACTGAGATCGGACGGTCACGAAAATATGGCTCCTGATACGAAAACTGAATGCTCTGCTGACGATTGCCGGCTCCGACGTTGAACGATAAAACCTCACCACGTCCGGCAAGGTTATTGGTCGAGTACTCAAGCCCGAAAAACGAGCCGCCGATACCCGAAACTCCGCCGTTGAACGAGATCTGCTGACGGCCCTTTTCCTTGACCTTTACTATCAGGTCAACATCGCCCTGTTCCTCGGCAGTTCGGATCTCCACGTCCTGGTCTTTATCCAGAGGGTCAAAATACTGGGTCTGGTTAAGCCTCGCGATCGAGATGTCGAGAGCCCTCTGGTTATAGATGTCTCCTTCGTTAAGCAGAAACTCACGCCGCATGACCTTATCACGGGTAAACGTGTTGCCCGTGAACTCGAGACGACGCAGGGTAAACTGCCTGCCCTCATCGATGTTGATCGTTATATCCACGATCCCTTCGTTCGGATTTGTGGGATTGTCCTTGAAAACCGGGTCAAACTCAGCCGAATATTGCACGAAGCCCTGGTCGCCGTATACCTTTTTCAGATCCTCGTAGACGGCGTCCTGCAGCCGTTTTCCATCCGCGATCTCACCGGTCTTTAGGCCCACGAAACCAAGGATCTGCTGCTCAGAGAAGATCGAATTTCCCTCTACCTTGAGATCTCCGACACGAAAAACCTTGCCTTCCGTTATTGGAACAATGATCTTCAGAGTGTCATCGACCGACGTAACAAGCGGCAGAGGGAAATTCTTGAGAATGGGAAAACCTGTTCGTTTAAGCCCCAGGCCGACGACCTCGGGCTCGCCGATCCTGGCCTGGAAGTATCCTTTCGACCACATGTAAGCTCGCACATTCCGCTGAAGGTCCGCCTGGAGCTTCTCGAGATGAAGAATGTCCTCACCTCTGAATCGAGAGACCAAGCCCGTTTCTTTAACGTACTGGAGCGCTCCGCGGAGTTCACTATCCTTGAAATGCTCATTCCCTTCGAAATCGATCTCAATGATCCTTGACCGGTTGCCCTGATCTATGTTGAATGTCAGTGCGATCGATGTAGCAGACACTTCGTCTTCGTCGACGGTGATCGTCGCGTTTGGATAGCCACTGGCCGCCAGCATTTCACGCAGAATACGGATAGCCACCCGCTGTTTTACGGGGTCATAGACCGACTCTTTTGAAATACCGACACGGCGTTCACGAAAGGTCTTGAGAATGTCGGACTCGGTCAACGAGCCAGCACCCTTAAACTGGAGATCACGAATGATCGGCAGTTCACGCACCTCGAATATCACATTCACACCGCCGCGCGGGCCAGGCTCCGTGAGGACCCTGGTCGCCGTCTTATCAAAGAAATTGAGCGAAAGCAGCTCTTTAAGGTCGCGTTCCAGGGCGGCTGGATCGTAGGTATCGCCTTCACGTGTCCTAATGTAATAGAGAAGATCTTCGAGGCGGAGACGACGATTCCCCTGAATATCGACACTTTCAACGATCTGCTGGGTTGTCGAAGTGCGGACAGGGATCGGGGATCCTGTAGCCGCTATCGCCGGAATCGCCACTGCAAAAAGCACCAGTAAAACGAATCCGAGTGCGCGAGATGTATACATAAACCGGGAATTTCCTTATGAATGCAATTTAACCAAGGCTCCTAAAGCCAGTGATCACCGTTTTCCTGCTCTTCCGAATACGGGGCCGGGAAGAGAAAACGGCGATTCAGCGTCGGTTTTAACTTGGCACTTTGATTCTGCCATACCGGCGCAGGTTGCCCTTTCAGACTAGCCTCTCAAACTTACAAATTATACAGGGAATGTTACGAAAACAGAAAAGAGGACCGATCGAGAAAACTCGCCGGGATCTCTTATTTCTGCGATGGGAGCGCTTTAGGCCCTTTGAGTCAGTTCCTTTGTCGGGTTCTTGGCCCGGATCTCACGAAATGCTAATCGGGCACCGTCGGGGAAGACCTCGACAATACAGTCGCGTCCGATCTGATCTTGTATAAGCGCCTCGGAAAGTTCATCTTCGACGTGTTTTTGCAGCGCACGCTTCAGGGGACGAGCACCGTATTTTCGATCTGAGCAGGTCTTGTCGATAAGCCATTTGCGGGCTTCGGGTGTTAGAACGACTTTGATTTCGAGGCCCTCGACGATCTTGTTTAGCTTTTCTACCTGAAGTTCTACAATGCGGAGAAGATCATCCTCATTCAACTCATCAAAGATGATGATCTCGTCAAGACGATTTATGAATTCCGGCTGGAAAGTTTGTTTGACCTGGGACATTACTTCATCTTCCAGTTTTTCACGTGATGTGTCCGCATTTGCCTGAAAGCCCAGAGCCCCGCGTTTCTGTATAATGCGGGCACCCAAATTTGAGGTCATGATAAAGATCGCGTGCTTGCAATCGACCGATTGACCCAGCGAATCAGTCAAAACTCCGTCTTCAAAAACCTGTAGAAGAACATTGAAAAGGTCGGGATGTGCTTTTTCGACCTCGTCAAATAGAACAACGGCATACGGCGAGCGGCGAAGCTTTTCGGTCAACTGACCGCCTTCCTCGTGCCCGACATATCCGGGTGGTGAACCGATGAATTTGGAAACAGAGTGCTTTTCCATGAACTCGCTCATGTCAAAGCGGATAAGTGCCCGCTCTGACCCAAAAAGATACTCTGCTATCGAGCGAGCGACTTCGGTTTTGCCTACACCGGTTGGACCGAGGAACAGGAATGAACCCACAGGGCGGCCGGGATTTTTGAGCCCGGCCCGCGAACGCCTTATGGCGCGAGCAAGAGCAGAGATAGCGGGACGCTGGGAAACTATTCGTTCATGAAGCGCCGTTTCGATCGTTAGAAGTTTTTCCGCTTCCTTTTGCTTTATCGAAGTAACAGGTACGCCGGTCCACCGAGCGACAACATCATCGACATCGTCCTTGGTGACCTCAACTGCAAAGAAAGAATCTTCGAGTGACCGCAATTCATACGAGATGAGCTGGTCTTCGTTAGCCGCCGCCCTTTTCCAGTTCTCGACGGTTTCCTTCCAGGAAGGCTCGCCGCGGTTCTCATTCTGGTACCTAAGTTTGGCGCGAGCCCCGGCCTCATCGAGAACGTCAATTGCTTTATCCGGCAGAAACCGGTCCGGAATATAACGGCTTGATTGAAAAACAGCGGCTGCGAGGGCATCCTTTGAATACCGAAGCTGATGAAACGCCTCGTAACGTTCGACAATACCCTCTATGATCACAAGGGCTTCGGCCTCAGTTGGCGGCTCGATCTTTACGGCTTGGAACCGGCGTTCAAGCGCCCGGTCCTTTTCGATAGTCTTGCGAAACTCTCCGGGCGTCGTGGCCCCGATGCATTGGATGTCGCCACGCGAAAGTGCGGGTTTCAGAATATTTGCTGCATCAAGCGTACCCTCAGCCGAACCGGCTCCGACCAGAGTGTGAAGCTCGTCGATAAAGACAATATTCTCACTGCTCTCTTTCAACTCGGCCATTATCTTTTTAAGCCGCTCTTCGAACTGGCCGCGATATTTCGTCCCGGCAACGATCAGCGAGAGATCAAGCGAGAGAATTCGCTTGTTCTCGAGAAACGTCGGCACACTCTTATCGACTATGCGCTGGGCCAACCCCTCAACGATGGCCGTTTTCCCAACCCCGGACTCTCCGATGAGAACCGGGTTATTCTTGGTCCGACGACACAATATCTCAATAATGCGTTCGAGCTCCGGCTCACGACCCACGAGGGGATCAAGACGACCCTCAGCTGCATCGACGGTCAGGTCGCGGGTGAACTCCAGCAGACCCGGCGTCTTCGAATTTTCCTTTTTGGCGGCAAGCACGCCGGGCACGCCGCTTTGCCTGGACATTTCATCGCGGATGTCCTGCAGCCGGATGCCGTAACCGAAAAGTATCTCGGCGGCAACGCTTTTTTCTTCACGGACGATACCCAGCAAAAGATGTTCGGGGCCGATGTGACGGTTTCTTAATTGACGACTTTCGTCGTTTGCATAGAAAAGTATCTGCTTGGTGGCGGCAGACAGATGCAGCTCAGATGTCTGCGGAATTCGGTCCTTAAGCACGATCCGATCCTCGACGTCACGGCGGATGGAATCAACGGTAAGAACATGTCTGAAGGGGAAGAAACGGGCCGAGAGAGTTTTGTCTTCACGCATAAGCCCCAGCAAAATATGCTCGGGGGCGATTACCTGCGATCCGTATTGGAGAGCTTCGTATCGAGCGAAGAAGATAACCCGTCGGGACCTCTCCGTATAGCGTTCAAACATAAAGATTTTAAAACCGCACTCCTCGTTAAAATCTAATTATAACGAAAGAACAGCGGACGCAGCTAATTTTTTCAAGATGTGATCTCTACGGGCTTCCTCATTATATAGTTTCAAAAGACACTGAAATCCAAAGAAAAGAGATAATTTCCGGTAACATCTTTTAACTTTCAGATACCGCTCTCAGTGAGAAGTTCCGGAGGCTGGAGCGAGGTCAACGTCATTGCCGCCTTCGACCTCTCGGACCACCTTCTGATTGCCGCTATGGATAGCACTAAGGGCCGTGCCCGCCGGAGCCAATTCGACCCTGGACGTCAAAACGCGCGCCACTCGCGGTGGCAGGATCTTCGGTGCAATACCCGCTATCGAGTCAGCAAGACTTACAATGTCACCCCCGCCGGACCAGTGCTGGCGAACCACAGTTTCGTCCGTACGGTTTATGAGCCTCAGCAGGGTAAGCGTGACAACGTAAATATCATCGACCTGGCCGATGAAAGGAAACACATCGGGAATAAGATCGATCGGCGAGATGACATAGACGATGGCCGCGAGGAACAGGGCTTTTTCAGCGTTCGGGACGCGAGCATCTTTGATCAGGCGCCCAAGCAGCATGACCATGTTTGGAAGGAACATAAGAAAACCGCGCATGCGGCTTTTCAGCTCCGATCGTTCGCGTTTTTTTAACCTTCTGTCAGTGGCGACATTTTCACTCATTCTCTTGTTCACCTCATATTTGCCAGTCTATGGACTACCGACCCATAGTGCAAGTTTTGCGTCCTTCAGTTGTATGGTAAATTCATTGTCACACCTATGATCCTGCAAAGAATTCGCGACCGAGCGGCTGCCGACCCTCATCACATTATTCTGCCGGAAGGCGAAGATATTCGGACCCTTCAGGCGGCTGGGATCTGCTCGCGTGATCGTATTGCCAGGATTACCGTTCTGGGCAACGAGGAAAAGATTCGCGCGATTGCGTCGGAGGCAGGTCTGAATTTGAACGGTGTCGCGGTGATCGATCATCGAAGGTCAGATGAATTCGGCAAGCTAGCAACCCTGTACCACCAGATGCGGCGCTCAAAGGGCGTCACCCTGGAAGAGGCCGAGCAGACGTTAAAGGACCCGCTTTATTTCGGCAATCTCCTCGTTCGTGAGGGCAAGGCGGACGGCTCGGTGGCCGGAGCGACCAACACTACCTCTCACACGGTCGCAGCGGCCCTGAGATGTATCGGCGTCAGGGAGGGTTTTAAGACCGTTTCCAGCTTTTTTCTGATGGTCGTGCCCGACCGCACATTTGGTGCTGATGGCGCAATGATCTATGCCGACTGCGGCGTAGTGATCGACCCTGATGTCGGTGAACTGGCCGAGATCGCAATGGCATCGGCAGAATCATGTCGTGCTCTGCTGCAGGTCGAACCGCGCGTTGGCATGCTATCATTTTCGACGAAAGGCAGTGCAAAACACGCTTTTATCGATAAGGTCATCGAGGCCACAAAGACGGTTCGCGCCCGGATGCCCGAGTTGGCGATCGACGGCGAACTGCAGGCCGATGCTGCCCTCGTCAAATCAGTCGGCGAGTCAAAAGCCCCGGGCTCCGAGGTCGCTGGCCGCGCCAACGTCCTGATCTTCCCCGATCTCAACGCCGGCAACATCGCTTACAAACTCACGGAACGCCTGACCGGCGGAACAGCCATCGGCCCCATCCTTCAGGGCCTAGACCGGCCCTGCAACGACCTCTCCCGGGGCTGCAAAGCTGAGGATATTGTCGATGCGGTCGCGATCACGGCCGTTCAATCGCAGGCGAGAAAGACCGTTTGATATTGACAGTCTCATTAGACTCGAATCAGACTCAATTTTTTGTTCATCACCTCCTCGTGTTCACAAGAGCCACGATTCGCAGCGGCCCTCCGCTCCCGCCCTTTATTTTCATCGGCAAAGCGATTATCTGAAATCCGGTTGCCGGAAGCTTGTCGAGATTCGCAACGTTCTCAAACGCCGGGATGTCGTTCGTCATCAGCGCGACGTGTGATTCGAAGGTAGTTGACTGGCCGTAGTCGATGCTCGCTGTATCGATGCCGACGGCCTTAAACTTTCGATTCTCGACTAGCCATTTAGCCGCCTCGGGATGGAGGCCGGGAAAGTGGAGGTCCTTCACCGCGTCGGGACCTTTTTGGTCGGTGCCAAGATAGCTTTTCTGGTCGGGCCAGCGCGAAGCGAATCCAGTTTGAAACAGGATGATACTCGATTCCGGTATATTGCCGTTGGCGGTCTCCCAGGCCTTGATATCGTCGACAGAGATCAGGTAATCGCGATCTGCCGAGGCTTTCGCCGAGACGTCGATCTTTACCCCCTCGCCAATTAGGTCCGCCACTTCGATCTGGTCGACGGTCTTCTTGCCCTCGGCGAAATGGATCGGCGAATCGAGATGCGTTCCGCCATGTTCGGCTCCCGAAAAATTGTAAGCCGAGTAATAGAACCCCTTATCAGTGACACCTTCGGCGACGGTCGTCCGCTTAAACGGCTCGGCCGTGACCCAATAGATCGTGTCCTCAGAAAAATCATGGGTCAGGTCGATCCACTCACCGGACGGAAAACCCGACGGAGTTTGCTGACACGCGACGTTGAAAAGAATGATCAAAGCCAGTAGAAGATTGATCCTCATGAATTATCTCCAATATAAGCCGCTACCGAGGCTTCAGCTGTTTCCCCGGATGCCGTTTCTTCAGGTCGAATTTCTCCCCCGCGTTTAAGAAATAAACGAGGAACGGGCTCTTGCCGCTCTTTGCGTGCACGAACATCACTTGCGACTTGCCGGCAACGGTCAATCTACGGTTATCCTCGATCATTACTGCAGTATCCTCGTCGATCCCGATACCAAGCATCTTTGGGTTTACCATTACGAGTCCAAACAGACGGTTATGCCGCTGCCGGATGAGGAAGTGCTGGTCGAATATCACGTCCTTTATCAGCCCTAGTCCCTTTCGAATGCCGACCTTCCTACCATCAAGGACCTTCAGGTCGGCCTCGCCTGTCATCATCGGGTCAGACATTACAGCCGCCCCCGCGCTTGTACCGCCGAAGGGCGTGCCTGCAAAATACTTCAGGCGAACGAGCGAATACAATTCTTCATCGGCGAGCACGTCCATGATCCGGTTTTGATCGCCACCCGAAAAGAAGACCCCGGTAGCGGCCCGGAGTTGGGCGATAAACCGGCCTCGTTTCTCAGCTTCAAGCGGACGTATTGGTGCATGCTCGACATTCGATGTGCCAGCGGTCGCGAGGTCCTTTTTGAGAGCTGCAAAACTTGGGTCGGGTTCCCCGCTCGCCCACGTGATGACAAGGATCCTGGCTTTTTCGCCGCCGCTCCATTCGACAAATTTCCTCATCGCCTCCGGCGGCCTCGACCCTCCGCCGATCACCACAAGCCGCTCTTGCCCATAGGTGAACACGCAAGCGGCGAGCACTATCAGAGCCACTTGCAGCATTCGAGAGTATTGGCGAAAAATCGATCTCATGTTGCTATCCAGATTTTTTATATAGGTCCGGCTCGCCGGGCGGCCGCGTTTTCCAACGGCGGTGAATCCACATCCACTGGTCAGGATATGACCTGATTATCTTCTCGATCTCGAGAGTATATGCCTCTGTGGTCGCGGCAATATCTTGTTTGCGATCACCGGTGTTTGACGGTTCGAGCAGCGGCCCGTGGACGAATCTGTACCGCTTCTGAGATTTGTCCCAAATACAGAATGTCGGAAAGATCAAAGCGTTCGACCTGATCGCGAACATAGCCGCGCCGCTCGATGTGCATGCCGGCGTGCCGAAGAATGGAACGAAAACCCCTTCCTTACGCTGTGCATTGACGTCCGCCAATACGCCCAGGATACCGCCGTCGCGAAGGATCTTTATCGCCAGCATCGCGGAATTCTTTTTATTTATCGGCCGGTTCCCGAACCGGGTACGGAGCGTGGTCAGCATCTCGTCTATCCTGGGGTTGTCGAGCGGCCGCGCGAGATAGCTGATAGGTTCATACAATGACGCAAATCCCAGCACAAGCATTTCCCAATTACCCAGATGCCCGGTCGTGATCAGCACGCCCCGCCCGTCACGCTTATTACGCTCGTATAGCTCGCGGGATTCGTCATCCAGCTCGAAGTCGATCAGGGCCTCGAGATCCCCTTTGGTAAATTTGGGAAACTGGCTCAATTCCCCGAGCACGCGTCCGAGATTGTCGAACGTACCCCTTAGTATCTCCCCGCGCCCGGACAGGCTTTTTTCCGGGAAAGCGATCTCGAGATTTCGCATTCCGATCCTCTTTAGTCCCGGCAGGATCACAGGCACCATACGCAAAATACCGGTGCTGATCGACACGGCCATCCGCCGCGGAAGCAGGCCGAGCACTGCCAATGCCACACGGGCCGCAAAGTACTCGATCCGAATAACACCGCTGCTTTTCTTTGCCATTTTTGATCTGAGGTGACAGGAACTACTTTAGGGATAAAAGAGTGACAATTCAATAACGCGAGATCAACCGGACATACGATGTGTTATTCAGACATCGCCCGCTGCAAGATTGAGAGAACGGAGCCTCCTAAGGCCCCGGGGCACCGCGAACTCCGCAATCCACGGTCCGCATTTTCCGCCATCCCACGTGGGACGGAAAATGGGACGCGTAACCCTGTCCGGCTCAACGAGTTAACCCCGAATATCCCATTTATCAAAAAGTACGTAACGTGTTTCATCCCACTGCGGGACGGCAAATGGGATGCGTAACCGGCTGTAATTGCAACAATTATCCCCGAATATCCCATTTTTCAAAAAGTGCGTAACGTGTTTCATCCCACCGTGGGATGGGAAATGGGACGCATAACTTCCTGTCATCGCAACAATTAAGCCCGTTCATCCCATTTTTCAAAAGTGCGTAACGTGAACGTGTTTCGTGTATCGGAATTAGAACGATCTCCATAAACGTTCACCGATCAACGAACAGCCCACCAATCTTTTTCAAACATCAAACGCACCCTAGAATGCGCGGCAGAATAATTTAGCAAATGTTGCAGCAAAACACAAGTGTATTATCTGTGCAATCCTGCTCGGCATTTCATGCAGGCTAATAACTCTGCGGGCCTGCCGCCCCTGTCCTTCCAGCCCGTGCCGAAGCCGCGGCGTAACGATCTCGCGGCCGACGCCAAACGGCCGAGCTGCACCGGGTCCTGTCGATCAGTTCGTCCACGCCATCAAATGATATGTTTGGATCTGCAGTCGTGTGACGTGGCAGTGCAAGAATCGCGATATCCGATTTCCTACTCATCTTCCGTTTTGCTCTAAACGAAGAACCTTATATGCAGCTGATCCTTCTTCCGCGGTTTTGAATCCAGTAGAGCCCTTACTCCGACCGAGGCTCGCTTCTTTTTTTCTACGACCGCCGAACACATTAACGGAACATTTGACAGTTTACGGTGTAAAGTAGATTGAACAATTTTTCGAGAAACCCATGAACTTGTGCCTAACAATATGAGCAACATTGAAGAGTTGAGTTTGAACCGAGATGACGCCGAGGCCCGCAGACCGAGGTCATTCACGCTCGGATTTATCTTATTTGCGGGTGTGATCTTGCCGATTGCGGCCCTTCTGGCGGAGTTGATATGGCGTATTTGCTCTGAACATCTATTCGATCCTATCCCTACATGGTGGCACGTTCTCCTCGTCGCATTCGTACCCGTCACGAACCTCCAAACCTGGCTTGCTTTTCGCAAAGGCTCTGTTATTCGCCCCTGGTGGATAAGTTTTGCTAACGGCGTGGCCATCTTTATCTCTTTATTCTATGCCCTAATATTTGCTTCTTTAATCCCGATCGCGATCATCGGGATACTCTTCTTCCTCATTGGTCTTCTGCCTCTGGCTCCCCTCTTTTCTCTAATTGCAGCGATCATTATGCGGGTCAAGATGCGGCACATATATCCTGTCGATACCTCGGTCTTGCTCCAATGGAAGGCCTTGGCCGCTGCATTTTTGTTAGTGAGTGCTGTTGTCGGGCTGTCGGAGTTGAATTTCACGGTCACTCGTCTCGGTGTCCATAAAGCGAATTCAACCGATGGCAGGATACAAGATGAGGGAGTTGCTTTACTCCGGAAATACGGTGACACCGACTATTTGCTTAGGCTGAGTTACGAGGACGCTGCGGTAATTTCAACTGATATCTTTCTGAAATTCCTCTATCGAAAAGATAAAGGCGAGGAAAAGGACGAATCTATGTCTATACAAGCTCGACGGGCATATTACCGACTGACCGGCAAAAATTATCGGCAGGCTCCGGCACCCCACGGCATCAGGAATTGGGAACGGCTTCAGAACTGGGATGATCTTGACGAAACCGGAAATTTTCGTATAAACAAGGGTTTGTCACTTTCGGTTTCTCAGATAGACGGTTCTGTCGACGCCGACGCCGCCCTCGGCTATTTGGAATGGACTTTGATCTTTAGAAACGAGTCGTCTGGTATGCAGGAGGCCCTTTCCCAGATCCAACTCCCTCCGAATGCAGTGGTTTCGCGCCTGACCTTATGGATAAACGGTGAGGAACGCGAAGCCGCGTTCGCGAGAAGCTCTAAGGTGATCGAAGCTTACGATACTATTACCGCAACTCGACGAGATCCAGCGCTTGTCACGGTAACAGGTAAAGACCGTATACAGCTGAAGTGTTTCCCCGTTCCGGCGAATGGTGAGATGAAAGTGCGTATTGGAATTACGGTTCCACTTGTCCTCGAAACCTCTACAACCGGGTACATTGCGATGCCCTACATTCAGGACCTGAATTATTCGGTTTCAGCCGCGCATTCGATCTGGGTCGAGTCAAAAGGAAAACTCGAGATCGCGAACGCAGCGTTTAAGCAAGAGGCAAGGGATGGAATATTCGGGGTGCGAGGTCGTCTTAGTAATAGTCAGCTTATCGAAATAGGCTCTCCGATCAAGGTTGACCGTTCAACCGACGTAGCGAGAGTATGGGCAAGTGACCCTCTGAATAAAGAGATAGTAGTGGCCCAGGAAATTATTGAGTCGGTTGAGCCCACTGCCAGCCGATTGATATTCGTGATCGATCCGTCAATTCAAATGGCGAATTTTCAAACCCAGATCGTCGAAGCGATCAGAAAACTCCCCGCCGACCACGCTACTGCGTTGGTTCTTTCCGGCGGAAATGGATTGAATATTGGAATGGCGGCACCGGCTTTTCTAGAAGGAACTCCGAGTGACGTTGCAGACCGTATTGCGGCGGCAACTTTTGACGGAGGCACGGATGCAGTTCTGGCCATTGAAACAGCATGGGAATTGGCCCACTCCGAGCCAGGGGGAGCAATCATTTGGGTTCATGGACCGCAATTCGTCGAATTTGACTCGCCGGTAAGACTTACTCAGCTTTGGACACGGCGGCCCACCAATTTCCCGATATATTCACTACAAATCGGAACCGGCCGAAACGCCGTTGAACGGGTTCTTAATGAAAGTGATGCCGTTTCCACAATTCTCAGGTTTGGAAGCCCGGGTGAGGATCTTGAAAGGCTTTTCGCAAAGCTACTCACCCAAAATGTATCGTTTGCAGCTGTTCGGGTCGCCAAAAAATTGTCCAAGGCCGAGCGGGTTAATGCTGAAGAGACTTCTCAACACCTCGTGAGGCTTTGGGCAAGAGACGAATCGTTAAGACTTCTCAAGAACGGCGAAGAGGCCAAGGCGGTCGAGATCGCCGTCAATAATCAGCTTGTAACCAGAGTGAGCGGAGCGGTCGTACTGGAAACTCAGGAGCAATACGATCAATTTGGCTTGAAGCCGGTTGACCCAAGCACCGTTCCTACGATTCCAGAGCCGGAGGAGTATCTGCTCTTTGTCATCGTCCTGCTGGTATTGGCTTATTTCGTTCGTCGGTATCGAAGGCCCCCTCTTAGAGCTGCATAGGAATGGATTCTGTTATTCCGCATAATCATACCAACATCGAAGAAGGCCAGTCAGGTCTGCTTACAAGTGTTCCGTTTTATTTATTCCTGTTACAGATAGTCGCCTTCTGGAAGGTCTGGCAGTGGATGGCTTCGAGAATGGCCTCATCTGGCGAGGCAATGTGGGAGGTCATTCCGTTGATCGCCGTCGCTGTATTTGCATGGCACTCCCGTTCTGCTTGCTCGGGGATAGATCCGAACGCTCTAATTTTCGCCGCGGCATTTCTCGTCGCTTATGGCGCCAGCTTTATGATAGCTCCACCGTTGATCAGGGGGCTCTTGGCGCTTATTTCGATCACCTTCATTTTGAGCTCGTGGCGTTTCAACAAGCTATTTCATTTTGGGATCTTTATACTGCTTTTGTTGAGCTTACCAGTTGCGGATTCGCTGAATTTTTTTCTCGGGTATCCGATGCGTGTCGTCGTCGGTGAAGCTGTTCAGTTTCTGCTAAATGGTCAGGGCCTGGATGTGTATCGTGAAGGCGTAGGCCTGCATTTCGGAGCGAAATTGATCTGGATCGACGCTCCGTGCAGTGGAATTAAGATGCTTTGGTTCGGCACCTTTCTGGCGACTTTTTTAGCCTGTTTTCTTAGGTTGGGGGCAATAAAAATTTTGCTGGTTCTCGCCATCAGTTTTGTGGCTATATTGCTAGGAAATATCATGCGAGCTTCAGCACTTTTTTATATCGAGGCCGGTTTGATCGAATTGGGCGAATGGATGCATTCCGGCGTTGGACTGGTCGCATTTTCCTTTACCACGCTTTTGATCGTCTTCGTGGTCAAGAAAGTGTCGGAGCTGAAATGATTAAAATAGCTTTCATTTTATCGTGCGTTTTCGCGGCGGCTTCGTCGGCTTTGCTCACCGAAACGATCTTACCGTCATCACGCGATATTACGACGACCACTTTTCCTTCTGTTTTTGAAGGGCGGCCGTTGATGGACCTGGGACTGTCAGATCGTGAACGGCTATTTCTCGAAGATTTTCCGGGGCAAATAGGCCGCTTCTCAGACGGTACCCGTGAGATCATCATTCGACGAGTTACCGAGGCGACTCGAAAACTTCATTCGGCAGACGATTGCTTTCGTGCGGCCGGCTTCACGACCAAGCCATTGCCGGTAAAGATCGATGACAGAAGTGAGCGGTGGGCCTGTTTTTCTGCTGTCAAGCTTAGAGAGAACCTGAACGTCTGTGAAAGGATCGAAGACCATCAGGGAGGGCGATGGACCGATGTTTCATCTTGGTACTGGTCCGCCTGGGGGCAAGGTGAAAGAGAGTGGTGGGCCTACACCGTTGCGGAACGACCCTAGATATAAAGAGCATAATCCAAGAGTAAAAGGGAGTAGTTTATGAAGTACCCCCTTTGATGTCAGGCGCATTTCTAGCTCTCGTACCGTTCACAATAAACAAACCCGGCGAAGTAACAGTTGATGAGAAGCTGCCGACCGCAGCTGGCGTCGGCTTCGTTCATGGTTTTCGCAAGCTATAACGGCCCGTTTTCTTGCCGCCGGTTTTTTCGATCGTACCGGCTTCGAGGAGAGGATTGATCAGATCCATTGCACCTTGTTTCGAGATCTCGAGCGCGGCCCATATATCCGAAGGCGACATCGAGCCGTGATCGGCAAGGAGCCTCAAAAGCCGTTCCTGTTTTGGCCTGAGGACGAGCTTTTTGCCGGGCCCGGGTTGAAACGTCCGGACCCGGACCCAAACTCGTTCAAGCGTTTGACGCAGTCCCTCGGCCGAGTATTCGAGCCAGCCGGTAAGATCATCGCCGTTTCGTCGGACAGCATCGAGGGCCGCATAGTATCGCGTCCGATCTTCCCAATAGAATTCGTCTACTGAAAAGATATGATGCGTGTCAAATCCTCGCCGGTAAAGCTCCCAAAGAGCGAGGGCCCGTCCAGTTCGGCCGTTCCCGTCGGCGAACGGGTGGATCGACTCGAATCGGTGATGCAGTATCGCCGAGCTAAGGACGGGCGACCAGTCTCTCGAGGCCTTGTTCCACCACTCGAGCAGTTCGAACACTAGCGGTGAAACATCATCGGGCGGCGGTGGAATATAGGTGCCCACACGAACGTAGGTCGATCGGTACCGCCCGGCTTCACCCTGATCCATTACTCCTTCGGCAAGTATCTTGTGAAGCGTAAATATATGCTCATGATGTATGAGCTTTTTAGCGGCGTTCTTCTCGACATACCGAAGACCGGCGAAATAGTTGAGCACCTCGCGCTGTGGGCGTTCGCCCGCTGCCGCGAGCGGCCGGCCTTCTTCAATAGCCCTGACCTGTTCCAGCGTCAGTGGATTGCCCTCGATAGAGGTCGATGCATAAGCGTTTCGGACGCGTGTATCCTTTTGCAGGGCAGGGACCCACGACAGTTCGACCGATGCGGCCTGGATACGCTCACGCAGTGCCGCTATCTCCTCGCTAAGAGCAAGCAGCCGGGCCGTGATAGTGAACTGCGGGACGAACGCCATCTCATAAGTCAAGTTATTGGTCAAGTAATCTCGTGGGCCGAAACATTGAGCGTTGAATTTTTGCGCCTTTATTTAACCGTAGGCAATAGGGCCGTTTTACTCTTACAAAAGTCTTACAATCAACGGCTCTTGAACCTGTTAGGGTTAATAGTGTGAGGTGCAGTCTCTCACTAGTGACAATGACTTCAAGGGGTTTTAATTAATATGCAAAATGTGGTCGAATTCGAACCGTCGCGTGCCGGCAGATATAACTGGAACACGATATTTTTCGTGGCAGCATTTCACGTATTGGCAGTGGTCGGGCTATTTACGATGAGCTGGCCCAATGCTCTTGCGCTTTTCATCACATGGTGGATCGCGGCGAGTTGGGGTATCGGGATCGGGTATCATCGTTTATTTACTCATCGGGGATTTAAGGCTCCGAAATGGCTCCAGTATTTTGTTGCCACCTGCGGTTCGCTTGCTTTGCAGTCAGGGCCCATCGCATGGGTGACCACACACCGTATTCATCACGCATTTACCGAGACCGATAAAGATCCCCACAGCCCGCGGAACGGAACATACTGGGCCCATATCGGCTGGATCTTTCGCGGTACCGCACAGGTGCAGTCGCAGGCGACGATGCAGCGTTATTCACCTGATCTGACCAAGGACCGCTATCTGACCCTGCTGGACAAGTATTACTGGGTCACGGCCGTTGTGGTCGCCGCAGTGCTGTTCGCGATCGGCGGATGGACGATGGTGCTGGCCGGTATTTTCGTCAGAACGGTTATGGGGTGGCATTTTACCTGGCTGGTAAATTCGGCTACCCACCTATGGGGCAGCCGCCGCTTTGAAACGCGAGACGATTCTAAAAACAACGGTTGGGTCGCCGCACTCACCTTTGGCGAGGGATGGCACAATAACCATCACGCGTACCCTAGGTCGGCTAAGCATGGCCTCACATGGAGAGAATTTGATATCAACTGGTATCAACTGCAGATCCTCGAGAAACTCGGGATCATCCAGAATGTTTACGCCTATGACCTCGCGACCGAGTCAGAGTCGCCAAAAGAAATGAGGCAGGCAGCTTAACACTCAGAATAATCTCAGCAAGGAAAAGGCAAAACGTAGAACTCGCTTTTACTTTTGCCTTTTTCCTTTCTACTTTTGAGGGTAGATGCGTCGGCGCAAAACAGCCATATTTTTCCTTATACTCGGCATTATCCTATCCGTGCTGGCGATATTGCTCAATATAGGGTGGATCCTGCTAAATCTGCGCCAGGTCGCGCTGCTCGTATTCGGCGTTATCTTTTTCGCCATAATAATCACAGGACTCATACTAAATACAATTTTCCTTGTAAGAGAAATACGCCGCAACGAGCAGCACGATGCCTTTCTCAATGCTGTCACACATGAGCTTAAGACCCCGATCGCCTCAATAAAGCTCTACCTCGAGACACTTAAATCGCGCGATCTGCCTCGGGAAAAGCGGCAGGAATTTTACGACATAATGCTCGAGGACAACGAGCGTTTGCTGGGAACGGTCGAGCAGGTGCTGCAGGCGAGCCGCGCACGCGAAAAGCAGCGCGAGATGAACCTTTCGGAAGTGAACCTTTCCGATACCATACGCGAAACAGTTGATAAGGTCCGCTCTCAACAGCACCTTGATGAGGGGGTGATCCGGCTGACAGTTCCCCCTGAGAAGATCAGCGTCCTTGGCGATCGCGGTGAACTGCAAACAGCCATCACCAATATTCTGGACAATGCTGTCAAATACTCGCCGGGCGAACCGCGGATCGCGGTAAAGTTGAAATCCTCAGGGTCAGAGGCTGAGATATACATCCGCGATAACGGGATCGGGGTCGGCCGCGCGGACCTCAAACGGATCTTTAAGCGTTTTTACCGTGTCCCCAATAAAGCGGTCGAAGTAAAGGGGACCGGCCTTGGGCTGCCGATCGTCCGCTCGATCATTGAACGCCACGGCGGCAGGATCAAAGCCCAAAGTCGCGGAGAGGGCAAGGGTACGACATTCGTTATT
Organism: Pyrinomonadaceae bacterium; assembly: GCA_041745615.1. Classification (GTDB taxonomy): domain Bacteria; phylum Acidobacteriota; class Blastocatellia; order Pyrinomonadales; family Pyrinomonadaceae; genus OLB17. Next base: position 16,828 of record JBGTIP010000044.1, read on the forward strand.
CAGCTTCCGAAAATATGAAGGTTCTAATAGTCGAGGACGAGGAGCATTTGGCCCAGGGCCTGAAATTCAATCTCGAGGCCGAGGGTTTCGAGGCCGAGGTCGCGGGCGATGGCAGCCTGGCCTTGGACCGCCTTGCCCGCTCGAAATATGACGCGGTCGTGCTCGACGTCATGCTTCCGAATATCGATGGATTCGAGGTCGCACGGACGATGCGCGAACGCGCCGATTACACGCCGATACTGATGCTCACGGCCCGCGGCCGGCCCGAGGACGTGCTTCAGGGCTTTGAGTCCGGAACTGATGATTACCTCGCCAAACCTTTTGACCTGGATATCTTTCTGGCCCGGCTAAACGGATTGCTCCGCCGATGCGAGTGGGCCCGGAGCGAATCTCGGCCTTTGGCGGGTGGGACGATCGCGATCAATGGACGCAGCGTAGATCTCGAGAATCTCGAACTCACGCATGGTGACGAGGTCGTACATCTTACGCTTATGGAGGCAAAACTGCTCCAGTATTTGATAGATAACGAGGGGCGTCCTGTTTCCAGAAAGTCGATCCTCGAAGAAGTGTGGGACCTACAGGAAGATACGGATACGCGCGCCATCGATAATTTCATCGTGCGGCTTCGAAAGCATCTTGAGGATGAACCCAATAACCCCCGTATCGTCCAAACCGTCCGCGGAGTCGGCTACCGGTTTATAATGCCTCAAAGCTAGAGTTTGCGATCTTTCTATATGTTTAACGGGTCCGCATAGCTGTGCCTTGCCAGAACTTTGACGCTTTTGCGCCAATTCTCGTGAAGCTCAAATCTCCACAGCTCGATCTCGGGCGAGACCGTCCGGGCGAAGAATTCGAAATCGCGATGAAAGCTCCACGCCGGAGCGGCAAGATATATAAGCGCGGGTTTATCGAGGATCTCGCGTCCCTCGAATAAGTTTGCGGCTGCGAGAATGCCCCGACGGCGCTGCAGTTCGATCTTTCGCCAGTAATCGGCAGCCTGATAGACCATTTCGCGATCGGGCTGTGTCTTTAGCTCGATGATCACCAGGCGGCCATCGCGACGCAGGGCCAGCAGGTCGATCTTGTCATTCGACGAGCGAAACTGATTGTAGATCGGCGAAAGTATCAGGTTTGCATCGAGAAGGGAGATATTTCGTCTGAGAATGGATTCGAGCCAAGCCTCAGGCGAGGTGCGGTAGTATTCGTGGCGCTTATTTACCGTCGAATGCGAGCGGGTTATTGCGAGCTGAATTACAAGATCCTCGACCTCCTCCCATGTTTCGTCTGTTAATACCCGCCGATCGCGGCCGACACCGAACCACGCCTTTTCGGCGCCCGCCATAGCTCGCACACGAGCGAACGGAAGGCCAAGGAATCTTAGCGTTTCGCCGTTTCGGGAGTATATTGTATCGATCTCGTCCGGTGCGAGGGCGGATATCACGGCAGCTGTTTGGCTCGGATAAGATCGTTCGGGCAGGGTCAGTTTCTTAGCCTTTTCTCGCCACAACTCCCGCAATTTCCTTTTGGGCATTTCTTTCAGGCGCGGCAAGTTCTCCTTTCGGATCACTTCGAAAACAGTGATCCTGGATTTCCACTTTTCGGTCAAAAGGGTGTGCAGCTTTTGGGCGTTTCGGGCCTGGCGCTTTTCGCAGATCACCCAGATGTCTAAGACCGTCCGTCTCTTTCTCATTCCGAGTTTCTCGAGCCAAAGGATCGCGGCGGTAAAGATGGTTTCCGCAGTGAGCAGCCCGGTAACATCCGCGATCGCGGCGATAGACTCTTTATTCGGCAGATCCAGGTTTATCTGGGCGAGGCGCCCGTTGTAAGCATTCAGCGAAACTCGGCCCAGTTTGGCACCGGGCAGGTGGCCGGCAATAAGTTTGGCGATCTCATTCGCTTTCTCGAGCCGAGCCCGCTCGACGTCGGCAGCCAGATCAGCGGCGGGCAAGCGAGGGACGAGTCTTAATCTCTCTGACATGTCTCCATGAGCTTCATCGACGTCGATAAATATCTCGCCCTCACTAAGCGAAAATCCGGTGAGGCGCCGCGTATGGACACCATCGTCATCAAGGAATCGAAAGCTCGCACCGTCACCGTTGCCGGCGAGGTCGATCTCCTCACGGGACAACGCAAAGCTTCGGCCGCTTTCGCGGACCAGTAGCCACTCATGGCTGCCATCCACTTTTTCGCGCAGCTCGTCGGTATTCACCATTTATGATTTTCACTGAAGTATTTCACCATCGCTTCTGACCAGTCGGCATATCCCTGCTCGGACGGGTGTATACCGTCAGCAAAGAACCCTTCGAGCTCGACATCGACAGGCTGCGGGTAATATAAGACCCGTTCCATATCGCTCGTAAATTCACGTATGTTTTCGTCGTGCATTTGTGAGAGCTGCCAGAGGATAGTTTTTATAGGCTCGGGCATGATCGGCGAAAGGATGATCATCGGGCAGTTCGAAATGAAAATGACCGCATCCGGGTTTTTCTCCCTCAGAATTTCGAGGAGCTCGGTCATATCCCGCCGCCAGGTTCGCGGGCTCGACAACTTCATAACGTCGTTTCCGCCGAGACCGACCAGGATGTAGTCGAATCTTTCGTCGGGCATCTGAGGCACGAGCTCATCGATAGTTCTTCGGGCAGTAACGCCGTTCTTGCCCAGGACGTGCCATTCGACGGGCCGGTTTATCCGTCTGCTGAGCTGCTCGGCAAACTGCCCGGCCAGGGCCAATTCATGACGGCGGGCCCCAAGCCCCGCGACGGTCGATTCACCGATCACGAAAAGCTTTGCCGGTAGCGACCCCGTGCCCACGATGCCGCTCCGCTCTCCCTCAGCATCGGGAAGTATCCCCACCTTCCAGCGAGTGAGCTGACCCTGCAGCAATAGAAACGGCGAGATGGGCGCTATCGCTGCGACACCTAACAAGTATTTTCGCTGCCATACGCGAAGGTTGGACATATCTAAAGGTTCGAGTCGCGGCCACCGTGAATTTTTGGCCCAATCTATATGCTAAAATTTAGGGAATTCAATGTTTTTGTCAAACCGGCCCACACTCTTCTTCTTTACGTGTATTTTTGCACTTTTTTCAGTGTCATGCGGTTCAGAATCGAAGAATGAGAGCACTAACGGCGAAGTTATCACCCGCGGCAAAAGCGAATTCCCGTTCTCGACAAAAGAACCTGAGGTTTTCCAGGGAACATTCGTCGTCAGTGACGGGAACAGCGAGAAGCGCTGGTTTCTTGCCCGAAGCGGAGATCAGTGGCGATTTGATATTTTTCGCGACGGCGAACCGTCGATCACCCAGCTTCGGACAGATAAACTCTATCTTATTGACCATGTCCGCAGATCATACTGTGAAGTTCCTCAGACGCCGGGCTTATTGGAGCTGCCGGACCCGATACTATTCGGATTTTTCAGCAGCAAGGGATACCGCCGATTCGAAGACCTGGGAATAGAACTTGGTCTTCGCAGGTATAAGGTTTCGACGGACGAGGATCCGACGGACGACATCATTATCTTTATAGATACCGAAAGTGACATGATCGTTAAACAGGAATTTTATGAGGGTAAAGGCGAGGCTGCCCGTTTGGCTCTCAGTTATGAGGTGCGGGACCTTAAACGTAGTATTGACGAAGGTGTGCTGACGATACCCGCAGGTTTCAAACTGGTTGAGTATGATGATTTCCAGCAGGCACGCGGAATGAAAGCTTCAGCCGTCGCGAATTAATCCTGCAGACGCTCGTCCTAGTTCATTGTGATAACATCCGGATCTCTATGTGCAAACTAATTTCATTCAAGCTCAGTTTAGTAATAGTCATCTCCACATTTTTATTCGCGGCATGTTCGATGCAGAAGCCGGCACCAGACAAGGCAATGGGCGAGTTGAGCGAACCGCCCTATATGAATGACGAGCCGGAAAAATACCAGACATATGTTCTCCAGGCCACGTCCGGAGAAACCGTCAAGTTCTTCGCAGCCCGAGATGGGGATAAATGGCGGATCGATTCTGCCTATGGAACACCGACCCAGACCGGATCGCTACATACCGACAAAGACTATGTTCTGGCTTTTGCCCAAAAATCTTATGGTGAATACGAATCGGCGCATGGCTTCGATGAGCGTCCGAATATGGTTCAGGAGATCACACACGGAATGTTGAACGCTCGCGATAAGGCAGTTTTCGAAACATTAAGCTCAGCCGGGGGCGTGACCAGGTATCGTGCAATTGATGCCAACGGCAAGGAAGCAGTGATCACATTTGACGAGACGAAGAAAATACCGGTTAAGAAAGAGATATTTAACACCCAGGGCGGGGTAAGGAAGCTCGAGATCACGATATCGCTTGAGGAGTTTACGACCGATGTCGATGCGGCACACTTCGAGATTCCCAAGGGTTTCAAAAAGGTCCCCAGGCAGGAAATTAAAAACATCCTCATGGCGAAATAAAGTCGATATGAACGATAGCCAGAAACGCGATGAGATCACGGACGAACAAAGGGCGTTTGCCGCAAATTCGCTGCATAGCCTGCCGTTCTCAAAGCTGATCGGAATGAAACTGATCGATCTTCAGCCCGATGTCGCTGTGATCAGCATTGAGATGCGGGATGATCTCAGGCAGCCGAGCGGAGTGCTCCACGGCGGGGTGACGGCAACACTGATCGATACGGCCATGGCATTCGCGGTACGGACCCGTCTTGGACCACTTGAGCCTACGGCGACGATCAACCTGACGGTACATTATTTACGTCCTCACGTCAGCGGAACCTTTACCTGCACAGCAAAAATTGTCCGCGCCGGGAAGCGCATCTTCACAGTGTCGGCAGATGTGATCAACGAGGAAGGCAAGCATATTGCTACCGCGGTGTCGACGTATACGAGGCTTTAATCCTGAAACCATAAGGGGAACGCCTAACACTTCTAATAATGGAGCAGCTCAAGAAATTTGCCCGGTACTTCAAACCGTACAAATGGACGATCGCAGCCGGGATATTTTTCATCCTTTGCTCGATGTCGTTCGGGCTGTTCATTCCTTATATGGTCGGGACGGCCATCGACGACCTTAACCGCGAGATCACCCGCGAAAAGATCATCTACTACCCGCTCGTCATTCTCGGAATCAGCCTGATGAGCGGAATCTTCCTGTTTCTACAGCGGAGGCTCATCATCAATACATCAAGGCATATCGAATTTGATATGCGCGAGGATTTCTACGCGTCGCTCGTCGACCAGCCGCTCGAGTATTTTCAGAACAATCGCGTCGGTGACCTGATGGCACGGGCCACGAATGATCTTGCTGCTATCCGCCAGATCGTCGGGCCGATGATCCTGTATAGCTTTCAGGCAGTGTTTGCTCTCGCGATCTCGATCCCGATAATGCTCAGTATTTCGGTCGAACTGACATTGCTTCTGCTGATCCCGATGCCGCTGGTCACGCTGACGGTGAAATTCCTCGGCGCTCAGATCCATAAACGATTCGAGAAGATCCAGGAATTTTTCTCCGACATTACTGCTCGGGCGCAAGAGAACCTTACAGGCGTTCGCGTGATCCGTGCGTACGCACAAGAAGATGCGGAGATCGAGCAGTTTCAGGTGCTTAACCGCGAATACGCCGCTCAGAACCTGCGGCTCGTGAAATATGCCGCCGCGATGCGCCCGCTGCTATTTTTCTTTATCGGCCTCGGCTTTGTGATCATCGTCGCCGTCGGGGTTCCCATGGCCGTCGAGGGCGAGATCACGGCGGGTGATTTCACGGCCTTCATGCTCTATCTACAGCGGATGATCTGGTACCTTATCGCACTCGGTTATGTTGTCAATCTCTATCAGCGGGGCACGGCCTCGCTAAAGCGTTTCAACGCGATCCTTGGAGTCGAACCGACGATAAAGGATGACGAGGGCGTTGAGCCTCAGCCACCGATCAGGGGTAAAGTCGAATTTCGTTCTCTCAACTTTGCATACAATGGAAAGCCCGTCTTAACGGACATCGACCTCGACATCGAGGCAGGCCAGACCGTGGCGTTTGTCGGCCGAACCGGCAGCGGAAAATCCACCCTCGTCAGCCTTATTCCCCGCCTGATGGACGCCCGCGAAGGGAGTGTGTTGATCGATGGAAGGCCGGTCCGGTCGTTTCCGCTTGAACAGCTTCGTCGTGCTATCGGTTTTGTTCCCCAGGAGACCTTCTTGTTCTCGGACACTTTGGCGGCCAACATCGCCTTCGGTGTCAAGGAGAACCCTTCCCCGGCAAATGGTGACCCGACGCCCGAAATGACGGTTGAAAAGGCCGCCGAGATCGCCGGACTTGCCGATGACGTAAGGAGCTTTACCGGCGGATACGATCAACTCGTCGGTGAGCGGGGCATTACTCTGTCAGGCGGCCAAAAGCAGCGAACCGCGATCGCCCGTGCAGTGATGCGTGAACCTCGCATCCTCATTCTCGATGACTCGCTCTCGGCTGTCGATACATATACCGAGGAGACCATTCTCCGCAATCTCCGCTCGGTTCGTTCGGGCCGGACGACACTGATCGTCTCGCATCGCGTATCGACGATACGAGATGCAGATCTGATCTGCGTTATGCATGACGGTCAAATTATCGAGCGGGGTACGCATGACGAACTGCTCCGCCTGGACGGCGATTACGCCGATCTCTATCAGCGACAGCTGCTCGAGGAAGAGCTGGACGCTACCGAGTAGTCATGCGATCTTCTGAAATCGAGGAATCTGCAACATTGATAGAACATTCGCGTGTAACGATTCGTTTCTTGATTCATCAGTTTCATTAATTAATTGCGGAGCATTTATTTATGTTTCGATGGAAATTTGGCCTATATGGCGTTGCCTCCAATTTGCTTCTGCTGGTCAGCCTGACTGCTCAAACGAACGACGCCAGCCTGTCCATAAATATCGTTGATCAGTTCGCCGGCGCGATCTCTGAAGCCGAGATCGTCCTGAGCAGGAAAGACGCGCCTGAATTGCGGACCAGCAGCGATGCCGGCGGCTCGGCTCGGTTTCGAAAGGTCGATCCCGGGATCTATCAGCTGCGGGTCAAGGCAGTCGGCTTTAACGAACATCACGTTCCGGAGATGCTGATCCGCGCCGGCGAGGCGCGAAATCTTGAGATCGTCCTCCAGATAGCGACGATCGAATCGGATGTCAGTGTTGCTGAGCAGGAGGATGCCGACCCCGAACGTTCAGGGGCGACATCGATCCTTAACGAGCGAGAAATAGCCGGGCTACCTGATAATCAGGAAGATTTTGAGCGTTCTCTTCGCCGGCTGGGCGAGGTGCTGACCGGCGAAGAGCTGCCGATCACGGTTAACGGCGTAGAGGGAGGCCAGATTCCGCCTAAAGCGGCTATCCAGCAGATCAGGATCAATCAAAACGTCTTTTCTGCGCAGTACGAGAACCCCCATGGCGGCGGTATCGAGATCTTCACCCGGTCCGGCGTTGACCGCTTTCGCGGATCGGGGGGATTCAGCTTTGCCGACTCGCGCTTTAATGCCGCCGATCCTTTCCTCGGTGCTCGGGTTCCCTTTCAGTCAAGGGCCTATTTCTTCAATCTCTTTGGCCCGCTCCGAGGTAAAAAGGCCAATTTTTCTATTTATGCCAGCCGCAGCGAGAGCGATACCAGCTCAGTCATAAACGCCGTCGTCCTCGACGAGGATCTTAGGCCCCTCGAATTCAAACAGACGTTCGCCTCGCCGAGCAGCGGCGAAAATCTTGGCTTTACGGTGAATGCCGACCCAACCCAAAAGCACAAGCTCTACATCAATTACAGCTTTAACCTCGGCCGCTCTGAGGGGCAGAATGTCGGCGGGTTCTCGCTGCCGAGCCGAGAAAATGAGAACAATTCAAGCGGCAATTTTTTTCAGTTTTCCGACACGTTTCTGATCGATCCGAGCAAGGTGAGCCAGACGCGACTGGTCCTGGCACATTCCGCGACTGAGAGTTTTGGCGGCAGCACGGAGGCCGCTATAAATGTGCTCGACTCTTTCTTCGGCGGGGGTTCACAGCAAAACGGCAAGAATACAAATTTCCGCTTCGAGGTTTCGAACGACACGACCCTGCAAAAGGAAAGATACTCAGTTGGGTTCGGCATTCGCGTGCGAGGCCTGCGGATCAGCCAGGAATCTTTCAATAATTTCGGCGGCACCTATACCTTTGCCGGCCGCATCGCTCCCCTGCTCGACGCGAATAACCAGCCGGTGACGAACTCTGACGGCAGCTTTCAGACGGAGCAGATCAGCAGTCTCGAGAGCTATCGGCGGACGTTGCTTTTTCGGCAGCTCGGATATTCTGCGGCTGAGATACGGAGTCTGGGCGGTGGTGCGAATCAGTTCACCATCTCTGGCGGTGACCCTGAGATCTCGATCGCACAGTATGATATGGCTTTATACCTGCAAAGCAGCGTCAAGCTTACCGACACTGTGTCAGCAAGCGCAGGGCTCCGTTACGAAAACCAGACGAACCTCGGCAGTAATTTTAACTTCGCTCCCAGACTCGGCGTAATCTGGGCGCCAAAGGCAAAAGAGAAACGGAGTCTGTGGCTGGCGCCGCCCCGCATCAGCGTTGGGTACGGCCTGTTCTACACGCGCTTCAACTTAAACAATACATTGAACGTACGTTTGGCGAATGACCCAGGCCGCTCGCAGTACCTGATAACCCGGCCGGACATCCTGGACCTTTTCCCGACGGTCCCGACGATTGGCGAGCTGGAGCAGTTTGCCCTGCCGCGCAGTCAGCGGTTCATCGCGGACGGATTCGAGACGCCGGTCCAGTCGCTCTTCAACATTTCAGTGACGAAGCGGCTGCCGAAGAAATACAATCTGAATCTCACCTTCTTTCGCGGACGGTCCAGCCGTCTGGCTTTAACGCAAAACATAAATGCTCCGTTGGCCGGGACCTTTGACCCGGAGGACCCGTCCTTGGCGATACGTCCGTTTGGCAATGTCGGCGATATTTATGAGAGCCGTTCACTCGGCATGACAAATACCGATAGGATCTCGGTCATCCTGAGTTTCCCGCAGCTACCTAATTTTTTCGGAAATGTTCGATACTCCTACAACGCAATACGCAGCAGCGTAGTTAGCGGCAGCGGATCGCCGTTCGATCCTTACGATTTCAGTCAGGATTTCGGCCCGGGTTCCTGGGACGGCGTGCATAGCGCGGGGGGATTTTTCGACTATCGACTTGTCAAGCTTGGCATCTCGATAGGCAGCGACTTTTCGATAAATTCAGGAACCCGCTTTAATATCACTACCGGACGCGATACAAACGGCGATGGCTTCTATAGCGAACGGCCGGCGTTCGCCAGCGACCTCACGAAGCCCGGCCTGGTTGCTACCAGGTACGGCATTCTCGACCCGGATCCTTCCCCGGGCGACCGGCTCATACCGCTCAACTTCGGCCGTGGGCCGGTGAATATCACTTTAAACTCATGGATCAGCAAGCGGTTCGGATTTAACGAGGATAAGGTGAACAAAAAGCCGCCGCGGCAATCTCTGAATTTCAGCCTCAGGGTGACTAACTTGTTCAACATTATCAACCAGGGAAATCCGATCGGGAATATGTCGTCGCCCAACTTTCTGCGGTCTCTCTCAGCATTTTCTGACGGCAGCATATTCTTTATAAACGGCGCGCGTCAATTTAACTTCCCTGGCCGCAGCATATCGATGACGACGAGCTTTAGCTTCTGAGAACGTGGTTTTGAAACTAAGAACGCCCCGAAATATCGAGGCGTTCTCATTTTTGTTATGTTAGGTGAAGGCAGTTACGACCTATTGAAAGATCTGAACATTCCTGCGTCCGAATTTACGAGCTTCGGAGCAGTTTGGCATCCAGATATCGACCCTCTTACCTTTAATTTTACCGCCGGTGTCCGATACAAGGTAGGTACCGGCATATGCGCCGTTTGCGATCGTTACCTCGGAACCGAGTCTCAAAACCCTCGGGTCTGCGGCGATGATGCCGCGGCGAACACCGTGACCCATCGCTGTTTTGCCTCTGAGGCAATATGCGGTCGCCGAGAAAGAACCTCGGCTAACGCCTCTGCCTTTGGCTGACACCATAGCTGTCGTCTTGACCAGCTTCTTATTATCGTTGCTATTATTTGTAGGATTACTATTATTTGTTGTCCGATTATCTATTTGAAGACCTGACTGAATATTTGCTTTAACAGTATTATCGTTTTTATCAATTTTAGGTTGCGAATCGTTCGCTATATTGAGTGCGTCATTTGGTTTTGTCTGCGCGTACATTATCGCGGCGAGCATACTCAAAACCATCAGGAGCGCGCCTCCTCTAACGAGATTTTTCATCAAGAACTCCTTGTTAAAACGACTCCGCATCTTTCACGGGAAGCCCACCGAATAAAGAACATTCGGTGTTGAACGGCCCGCCTGAACTGCTGCGAAGACCAAAGGCGGTGGACGGATTTCCACCCTGTTTCGCCAGGAAAGCGGCAAAACATTTAATAAGGCTAACATCTGGGCACCCTCGTGTCCACCCCGATCGGAACCGCAACCCCTTATGATATATGCAATTATTGGCGTTTAAGGTGTTTACGCGTGTCAATTATTTTGGTTTTTGGTAGACTTTGGGGGCGGACTTCGGATATATTCGATGCCGACCCCGGCGGCATACAGCCGGTCCTCAAGGTGAAAATTATGCGCGAAAGACGAGGCGGTGAGCGTCATGTTATATCGTACCCCATCCGGATCAAGTGGAAAGATGAGAGCGGTAAAGAGGTCATTCAGGAAGGCTTGACCGAGAACGTCGGGCCCCATGGCACCCTTGTTTATCTACCGCGGACGCTGCCGCTTGTCGGCGGCAAGGTCCATCTTACTGTTACCGAAGATCCGAACAATGAGATCTCCGTCACGGCCCAGGTAATTCGTCTCGAGCGAAATGCCTCTCACCCGCAGGCCGCTCTTCACCTTCTTGATAACCTTCGTGAATGGAAAAAGAAGGTCTGGGAAGTGGCCGGGGCCACGATCGCCGCACAGCAGCCCGAAAATGATGACGACTGGCTCTAGAGCCGTCGTCAGTTCTATCAGCAACAAATGAAAATACTTGTGCTCGGTGCCGGACGAATGGGACACGGTGCCGTTTTTGATCTCGTACACAATTCTCCCGGCGTCGAGCAGGTCACGGTCGCCGACTTTGACATAAAAAAGGCCCAGGCGGTAGCGGAGGCCGTGGGAACATCCCGCGTCGATGCCCATCATGTAAATGCCGCTAACGTATCCGATACTGCCCGTCTGATGAAAGGGCACGACTCGGTAATTTCGTGCGTCAACTACTGGTACAACGCCGCTCTCTCGTGTGCCGCGATAGACATAGGAACGAACTTCTGCGATCTCGGCGGCAACAATTATATCGTCGACGAACAGCTCGCTCTGGATGACGAAGCAAAAGCCGCCAGCATCAATATAATCCCCGATTGCGGCTTGGCACCCGGAATGGTCTCGATCCTTGCAATGCACGGTGCGGCCCCGTTCGACGAGGTCAGCGAGATCCACATTCGCGTCGGCGGCCTGCCTCAAGACCCCCAGCCGCCGCTCGATTACCAGCTCGTTTTCTCGGTCGAGGGATTGATAAACGAATACGTAGAGGTGGCACGCGTGATCCGCGACGGACGGATCATGGAAGTCGAATCGATGACCGAGCTTGAATCGCTCAGCTTCGACGACTTTCCGCCGCTCGAGGCTTTCCAGACCTCAGGCGGCACATCCACGCTGCCCGACACTTTCCTCGGAAAGATCCGCGAGCTTGATTACAAGACCATTCGCTATGCCGGCCACTGCGAAAAGTTCAAAACGATGATCGACCTCGGTTTGTGTTCGAGTGACGAGATAGCAGTGGGCAGTGAGCAAAATGCAGTAGTCGGTGGCCAGTGGACAGTGGACAGGCAGGAATCCGCAAGCGGCACTGTCGGCCCTCTCCGGGTAGCTCCCAGAAAAGTGTTCGGCCAACTGCTGGAGCAGAATCTGCCTGCCGACGGGCCTGATTATGTGCTCGTCAGGTTGGATTTTGCCGGCACGCGTGACGGGCGTGCCGAGAAGCTGCGTTATGACATCGTCGACCGATTCGACGAGACGACCGGCATGAGCGCCATGATGCGGACCACCGCATTCCCAGCCTCGATCATCGCTCAAATGATGGCCCGCGGCGACGTCCTCGAACGCGGAGCCACGCCCCAGGAAAAAGCGATCGACCCCGCCAAATTCGTCGCAGAATTGGAAAGGCGAAATATTCGCATCCAGGTTCGGCATGACTGGTGAACATTAACGGTGTGGCATTAGCTGCGAGAAGCCGGACAAGGATAATCTGGATAAAAAACTACTATTCTGACTCCTAATTAATAATTATTAATTAGCGAATTACTAATTAGTATTCATGAGACGGTCAGCCTCAGGAAACGCAGGGAAGGGATCGTACATTGCATAAGCTCGCTCGTTGGCTGTTCACTGTAACGACTCCCTGCCCACGCTCCTCTCGCTTTTGCCCTTTCTGGCGAAAAGCTGGATAATATGCTTTTCCTGACAGCGGCTCGATTATGAAGTTTTTCTCGGACATTCGCCTGCTATTGCTTGCTCTGTGGCTCGGTGCGTCGGTGTTTTTCATCGGGGTGGCGCAGACTGCATTTTCGGTCGTCCCCGAGCGTGAACTCGCCGGGGCCGTAGTCGGGCGAACGCTCTCTCTGCTCAATTATGCGGGAATGGTGATCGCGGCCATCCTGATCCTGACATCCCTGGTTGGTTCGGTCGGCGTTAACCAGATCTGGTTGTGGGTCGAGCGTTTTCTATTATTGCTGCTGGGTGTATCGGCGGCGGTTGGGCAATTTGTGATCGGCATCTGGCTGGCGTCCGTAAGGGCTCAGATGGGCCGTCCCATCGACGAGGTGCCGGCCGACGATCCGCTCAGGATGCAATTTAATATGCTGCACGAATATTCGGTGTGGATACTCTTTGTGGGTATGATCGCGGCGCTGATCGCGTTCTTTATCATCGCCAACCGGAAATTCGGGGCTGCAGTTGCAGCAAAACCAGATATTTACGATTTCTCAAAGGAATTTAAGACTTAAGGTATGGAATTGATCGAAAAGCCGGGCGATTTTGCCGGCCGGTTTTCACGCTGGCGAGCTAATGACAACCTTTCGGGATACCCGTGGGTCGAGAATATCCACGCACCATTGACCACGGTCAAACGGGCTCTTCCAATGCTCAATCTGGGCCTGGTCACATCGGCCGGGGCGTATATCGAAGGTATGGAACCCTTTGACATATCTTCGCGCGATGGCGATCTGAATTTTCTCGAGATCCCGATAGAGGTCGACGCCGCGGATATGCGGTATGCTGCTCGCGGCTACGATCCCGCTGCGGTCATCGAGGACCGGAATGTCCAGGTGCCTATTGACCGTCTACGCGAATATGAAGCGAACGCGGTCATAGGCCGGCTCAATCCCGCCTGGTGGAGCATCAGCAGCCACATTCCGAACGCCCTTCGGGTTGCGGATGAACTGGCTCCAAAACTCGCGGCGCGGCTTCATCGTTACGAGGTCCACGCCGCGCTTCTGATCCCGGCTTCGCGGCTGTGTCACCAAACGCTGGCAATTATTGCACGGGGTATCGAACAGACCGGCATCCCGACAATTGTTCTGTCGGTCGATCCGAAGATCATGGACCGCGTCAGGCCGCCGCGTACTGCGTATTACGACGGAGAATTTGGCTCGGTAACGGGCAAACCGAACTGGCCGGAATTTCAGCTCCGCATTCTGGATGAATCGCTCAGGTGGCTCGAGACCTTCGATCAGCCCGGATCCCGAAAGCTCTCGGTAGCGCTCCAGAGCATGGTCCAGGCGGCTCGCGGCGAGAGGTAAGGTCATAGCAGCATCTTCGGAATTACGATCGCCTATATATTGCGGATGTTTCATTAAATATGCGCCCCGTCAGAAATTTCAGAGATACTTATTCGCTTTGATCAGCGAACGAAGGGGGAGCAAATAGTCTTTTCCGAAAAACTCAAACGCACCAGCATCTAAAGCGAATCGACGGGTTTCCGCGTCATCGTGGTCAGTGAGGATCACGACCCGTGCCGTCGGAAACCGCGAAACGATCATCCTTGTCGCCGAGAGTCCGTCACCGGGGCGCATCGAAACGTCCATTAAGACCCAGGCCGGAAGATGTTTCTCGTATAGACTGACAGCCGCCTCGCCATCCGAGCATTCGACGATCTGTGTCGCCAGGTCTTCGACCAAAGAGCGGATCATTTTCCGCATCAACGGATTGTCTTCGGCAATCAATATGATCATTCTGGTTTTCCAGCGGGTAATATCCCCGGCTTTGAAGGAAAGCCTCTTAAGCCTGTCTGTATTTCTAGAAAGATCTAAAGAGTCTTCAGTTTGAGCCTTGAGTTATTAGGGCCGAGGCGGCGGGCGGGTCGATGAAATGTTGGCCGACAAGGCGCAGATAATCGCTGACCCTGTTAATGTTCGCCGGATTTCTACCACTGTTAAGCCGGCGATATAACGAAACATACTCACGCAGCATCTCGGTTACGAGCTGCTTTCCCGGGTCGCTCGGTTTATTGGCGGTCGCTTCGAGAATTGCCACCGCGTGCTCAAAGCGCGCATCGGGGATCAGACCGCCCGGATCATTTTTGACAGCTCTGGCTATCATATCGAGGGCATCAGTTTTGTCCTTCAGCGTGCGTGCCGTTGTACGCGTCAGCATTCCGAGATAATAGTTGGTCTGCGGATCTGTTGGATCGATCTGAAGGGCATCGGCGAGCTGTTTGCGCGCCGTGTCGAACTGGTCGAAATCGAGCGAGCGGATCCCATTATCTCGCTTTAGCTGTCCAGCGATCATTTGAAACTCCTCGCTTCCGGCTATCAGCTCTCCGCGGTCGATACGGGCCTGGACGTCGGTTGTAAGAGCGCGTTCAAGAGCGTCGAGCCTTGCTCCGGCTTCGATGCTGGCGGGTTTAGTGGCTACCTGGTTTTTTAGTTCGTTAGCCGCTCCATTGAATGTTTCGCTTGAGATCTTCTGAATGCCGGTCCTCTTTACTAGTTCCGTTAGATCAACTGAGCCGATGCTAAGCTTCTTATCAAGGAATCGCGACTGCAAACCCGCAAATTGTGTCTGCAGCTCGTCAATGCGTCCGCTGACGCGAGCGGCGTCTGCTATAAAGCCAACAGCAAGACGTTTGTTCGAGCCGCTCGCCTCGCGCATTTTCGACAGAAAACGGACGGCTTCGCGCGGGTCGTAGTTGCGATCGAGAAGAAGTTTGACGGCGATGTCGTCCGCCTGATCTTCCTGAACTTTGTCCCAGGCGATGACCGAACCGGGAGCGAAGAGTTTCATCACGCCCGGCAGATTCTGGTCGAGATATGGTGTAGCGAGCAGTGCATTGAGCTTGTCGGAGCCCAGGATCTGCGGCAGCGAACTCAATGCGCGGTCGGATAAGATGCCTCCGGCGACGTTTTGGAACATCCCGTCGATCGGTACGCGCAGGAGCGGCCCGCTCAGGAGTGGAAGGATCTTGGAGAGCAGATTTTTCTTGAAACTTTTGTGATTGGCGTAGCGCTTTAATCCGATCTCAAAAACGATGTCTTCTTTCCAATGCTCGCGCTCGACGTGCGCGATCTCATGCGCGAGAAGGTATGCGAGCTGCGCTTCGTTGTCGACCATCGCTAATAGCCCGGTCGAAACATAGATCGTCCCGGTCGTAAGCGCTCGGGTTTCCGGAATTGGGGAGAGCGTAACTTTAAATCTGTATGCTTTTGTCGAATCTTGCGGGATCAGCGATTGACCGACACGGTTGACGTAGTCCGTGACGAGCGGATTGTCGTAAAGGGTGTCAAATTTGGCGAGCGGCGATCTTGTGTCAACCGTGGCCTGCCTCGAGGCTAGATTGTTGACCGACGCAGCGTATTCACCGTGTTCTCGCAGTTTATCCCTATAGGCTGCCTCTATCTCGGAGCGAAAGTCGGCGTCGGTTTCAAACTTTTTCTGATAAAACGTCTTCTTTTTCTCGAACTCACGGGCGAGCTTGCCGCCGTTGGCATTTTCCTTTTTATCTTTTGTATTTTTTTTGCTTTCCGTTTTCGACGCTTTCGCGCTTTTTTCGACGTTTCGGACGGCGGCCGAAACGCTTTCAATCATGAGCAAGCCGACTATTACGATCACCAGTAAAAGCGCTATATTTTTTAACATACATTCTTCCTTTTAAGAATATTTACAGCTGATGAAGTATTGAGTTGTTTCCCGGAACAACCCAATTCAAAATTCAGACAATTTATGGCGTCAATGAGCTAAAGCTCCAGTTCGTATGAAGCGAGGTTAAGTGCCGCATCAATGGTGTAGAACATTATTTTCCCTTTAGTTACATCGCCGACCGCCCAAGCGGCTTTGCCGTCGAATTCAAAGGCATCGTCGCCGGGCATCAGGCGAATGCTGCCCAGGTCTTTCGGAGCTGAAGTTAACTCGATGTTCACCTCGCCGTTTGCTGCCGCTTTCAAGGTTATCAATGCGGCCTTGGTCTTCAGGTATTTAGACTTGGGGTCGCCGAGCTTAGCCGTCCATTCTTCCCAGACCGCGACGTATTTATTTTGGGCAATACGCACTAATTTCGGATGATTGACGGATGTGAATTCCTTATTAGGCTCAGCCTTGGTCTTATTCGCTCCGTAATTCGTGACCCATTTGACGCCTTTAGTCTCCAGAGTTCTATCTCTGCTTAGAAGATCTTTGCAGGGGCCATCGGCGTTGTAAGAAACAGCCCAGTCCCAGCCGTCTTCTTTGGATCTATAATTGATTATCGTTTTTTCTCCGGTGCTGTTGACCAGACTCGAATTATCTACCTTCATCGGACACATGGACAAATTGCCTTCAGCGTCAACCCAGTTCGCTTTTTCCTTCTCGAAATCCTTTTTGACATGAACGAGTCCGATGTCTCTTGGACTCAAAATATTCGGCGCGGGATTGGCATGGGTGTAGCCCGTCATTTTGTAGTTCCAATCGCGCTCGCCGGAAAACAAAACCAGGTAACCATTATCGCCAAATCCCGTTTCGACGTTGCCCAGTTCGGTGTAGGTATGGTTGCCCATATTGGTATGCGAATAAACCGAGAAAAGTCTTTTCGTAAACGGGCCGGGATGTCCTTTCCATTTCTGTTCTTCCGTCAAAGTTTTTCGTTGTTCGTCGGTTAGGTTTTCGTCTATCAAGGGTAAAACTTTATCAGTACTCAATTTGGTCAAAGAGACGGTAACGTCGTGGTCTCTGTTTTCCATAATCACGAAATCCGTTCCGTCGAAAATCGCGCGTTGTCCGAAATTGTGATGATTCAATGATTGGAAAAAGGCGCGATTGACGTTTTTGGAGTTGTCCGTCGTATCCAGAATGACTTGGTAAGGGTGCGTCGGAAAGATATTTGTCGTGATCAGGAGAGAATTTCCACCCGTAACCAACCTGCTTGTTCCCGTATGAAACCCGTTCATCAATCCCTTGACTCCGGTGATCATCTGAGATGGATTGTCAGCAGCGGCGAAATATTTCGCATTCCAGAGCTCTTCGGATTTTCCCTGAGTATTAATTTTAAAGACTTGAGCTTTTACCAGTTGCTCGTAACCCGTCCACGGTTCGCTGGTAAAAACATACCGATTTTTGCCGGCGTCTTTGGCGAAACCAGCGAAGGTTCCCATGCCTTCAAATGTCGCTGACTCGGCGGCGTTTTTCTTAAAACCCGTTCCATGTGTTTCGTAAGTATTGATCCTGATTGTTTTGCCGGTTCCATAAAGGTCTTGATAAGCAACGTCGAAGCTCGTCGCGGAATTTTTTGCAAGGATAATTTTAGGAGAGCCTTGTAGAGTTCCCCAATACGCAGGATTCTTTCCCGGATCAGTTCTGAGAAAATTCGGGAAGTTGGGATCAAATGGCATTCGGAGAGCGGCGTCCCAGGCTTTGCCGGGATCCGGCGTGTAGCCGGCAACTGGCGTTGGCTCTCCATAAACTTCAATCTCCTGTAACTCAATTCTGGAATCTTTTGTTTGCAGACGAATGTAGCGCCCGATTTTTCCTCCGATCTCAATTTCACGTTTTCCATTTATGGGATCCTTGAAAAACTTAGCATCATTGGATGAGTTATAAATTCTTGCCTCATCTACCATCGCCGATGCCGGAAGTGGCTGATCGGTGACTATCACCCAGACCGAATGAAATTGATTGCGACAACAACCATTTCCATGGTCATCGTTTCTCGAATTGATGACTATTTTGTCAATTTTATAGTTGTTCTTTAAATCAAGCTCAAACCAGGCGTTGTTGTCTTTGTCCACCGTGTTGGTCTCAGCAATTCCCTCAATTTTGCCATCAATGGCCAGCTCGGGCTTGCCGGAGTTGCTGGGCGGGTTACCGCAACAGGCAAAGATTGTCGACTGTTTTGCAACTGCCCCCACCGCTGGATTCCTGGCTAGATTTTTCGGATCAATGGATGAATCTCCTGCTGTGGATGAATTTGGCGTATTGCCACCGGCTGCTGTCGATGTCCAGGCTTTGCTGGTATCCGGAGTGTGGCCGGAAACCGGCGTCGGATCGCCGAAAATCTCAATTTCCGCTAATTCTATCTGATCTGAACCTTTCATCTGCAGACGAATATATCTTCCGATAATGCCCTTTCCGGTACTGTCCTTGGTGTCAATTTTCGTTAATTGACTAATGGGAGATGTGACAATCTCAGAATATGTGGATGAGGAGCTTATCTTTGTATCATCCACCATGGGTTTTGCGTCAAGCACGTGATCGGTAACTATTACAGTGGGTTTGAAACTCTCTGTACAACAATTGTCGGTCCGCGGGTGAATTATGATTTTGTTAATTCTGTAATAATTACCTAAATCAACTTCAAAATAGGCATTCGTGTCATTAGGTTTGGTTTCTACAATTCTTTGATCCCCAAGTCCGCCCCCGATATCTCCGTCAATGGCTTTTGTGGCGGGACCCGCGATTCTATGTTCCCAGGTGTTGGCAGACGATTGAGTTGCCGTAACCTTGGGATTATTGGCCTTGAGAGCCAAATTTACTTCTTGCTGCGCATAGACGCCTGCTCCAAACCAGATCAGGGTGATGCCACAAAAAAACGCCAAAAGGCCAAGTACGCTGGTTCTCATTGAAATTTATCTCCTTCGATATGCTGCCGCCATAGGCTTTCTTCATTTGGGTCGAAATACTTCAGACCCGAGGCTTTGCGGAGCCTGCAGCTTCAATTTGTTTTTTACTCAGAATGAACGAGGTTGATTCAAGAAGAATATACCGGGGGACGGGGTGGGAAAACAGATAGACAAATACTCATTTCTGATAAGCAGAAATCCTCATTTTCAGGTGAGTATTAATACTCAGGAGAAGATCAGAGAGTGGCGTGCTCGCTGTTTTGTCTGCGTTCCAAACGGATCTTAGTACCTTCGCCGGGGCGTGAAACGATCGTTAGATCAGCACCGATCATCTGTGCGCGTTCGTGCATTCCGATCAGTCCGAGCCCTTGCGAATTCGAACCTTCAGTAAATCCGCGGCCGTCGTCTTCGATGGTCAGTGCGAGTTTTCCGTTTTCGTTTCGTAAGCGTACGGCAGCGAAGCTGGCACCCGAGTGTTTGATCACATTACTCAGGGACTCCTGGGCTATGCGGTAAATGTTGATCGACGCTTCGTATGAGAGGGTGTTTTGTGGTATCTCGGCTATGTCCGTTTCGATCTTCATACCCGTCGCCGACTCGATCGATGTGGCGAGCGAACGAAGAGCCGCTGTCAAACCGAGATTTTCGATCTGCGCTGGATGCAGATTACGGGCGATCTCTCTGGTTTCCTGCAGAGCAAGGGTTGAGGCCTCTGAGATCTGCTGTAATTGCTCGCGCATTGCATCGGTTTCTTCCGCATCCAACCCCAAGAGCGTCCGGTTGCGGATCACAGCGAGCGATTGCCCGATCGAATCGTGCAGTTCAAGTGCGATGCGGTGACGCTCGCTTTCCTGCGTCTCGATGAGCTGCCGAGCAAACTCGGTCCGCGTTTCATTGAGCTGATGGAGTTGTCGTAGACGGAGTGAGTAAACGAGCGTGATCAGCCCAAACACGCCCATTGCCGCCAGCGCATAAAACCACCATGTCCGATAAAACGGCGGGATGATGGTGATCGTGACGGACGAGCCCTCCGTGTTCCAGACGCCGTCGTAATTGGCGGCGGTCACCCGGAGTGTGTATTGCCCTTCGGGAAGGTGCGAAAAATAGGCAGTGCGGCGCGTCCCGGCCTCGGTCCATGCTTGATCCAATCCTTCCAGACGATAACGGAACCGCATTCGCTCGGCCCCAACGAAGCCGAGCGCCGTATAATCTATTTCTAGCGCTACCTGGTCTGGCTGGAGACGAATGCCGCCTGCGGAAATTTCGAAAGGCTTTCCATCGACCCTTGTTTCTTCGATCAACACGGGCGGCGGCTGGGTTTCCCGCTTCACCGTTTTTGGATCGATAACGGCGAGGCCCTTCGCCATAGGAAACCAGAGTTTGCCGTCTGCCGCTTTGAGCCCGGCCGGCTGCTTGCCGCCGTTGCCCTCCACATTCAGAAGCCCGTCTTCGACACCGTAGGATACGGAAGTTACCGACTCGATCCGCCCATCGGCGAAGTCGTTTAATTCCTGGCGCCGGACCCGGTAGATCCCCTGATTGCTGTTCATCCAAAACCAGCCCGCGTCATCCTCGAGAATGACGAATACCCCATCGCTGAAAAGGCCGTCACCTTTCGTGATCTTGGCAAACTTCCCGTTCTTGTACCTCGTCAGTCCGCCATCGTATCCGCCGATCCAAACAATGCCGTCCGCGTCTTCGTAAAACGAGCGCGTGTAATTTCCCGCCAGACCATCGGCTTCGGTAAATGCTCGAAAGCTTCCGTTTTCCATCCGGGCCGCGCCAGCGTTCGTTCCGATCCACATTTCGCCCGCACGAGTGAACAGATATGACGTTACGACGTCTGAAGGCAATCCGTCGCCGGCACTGAAAAGACGTGTCGCGCCGCCCGAGTAGCGGATGAGTCCGGCTTCCGTTCCGAACCACATATTGCTTTCTCTGTCCTCGGTAATAAATGAGAGTTCGCCCGTGAGTACTTCGGGCCTATTCCAAGGCGAGGGAAGGCTATTTTCATAATCAACCGGCACCCATCTATCGTTTTCGCGGTAACTGAGCGCCCCGTTGCTGCCCTTCCACAACCGAAAACGACTGTCAACAAAAAGCGATGTCAAAAAGTTGGCGTGCTCCGATTTGAAAACACCGTCGCGATAATTGAACAATTTGTCATTCGTCCACGCGGCAAACCAGACGGTTCCTTCTGAGTCCTGCACGATCGGATAGACGTTGTCGACCGGCGGCTGCGACTTTTCAGAAAAGAAAGTGACAGCAGGGTCGGAATTGATCAAGTGAAGTCCCTGAAAGCCGCCGAACCAAATGTTATTATCGCGGTCACGGAAGAACTTGGACCTGATACCCAGAGCGAGAGCCTCAACCGGGAAATTCGAAGGATCGTTCTGCGCGAAGATCGCGGCATCGACTTTAACGATTCCTTCAGCGGTCGAAACCAGAAGATTATTTTTGCCATCGAGCTCAAGATCGAAAAGGCCGGCAACCTTCGGAAACACCTTGAGTTTTCCATCCCTGAAGGAAATCAGTTTCCCGTTCGTCCAGGGGCTGCCCGAAGCGCACCAGAGGACGCCGTCTTTTTCGACAAAATCCACCGGAACAGTGTTTTCCGGGATGACGGGCAGCGGCTCGTGCTTTTCGTAACGCTTAATCTTCTCGTCCTCAATGTAATAGATCGCGTCCCCATCATCGATCCACACACTTGTATCGTCGCTCGCAAAAACCCTGGCCGGAAACTCGCGATCGTCCTGCGCCGGACGAGCGACAAAATGCCCGTTCTCATAGACGTATTCGGTTTGACCGGCGCGAAACTTCATTTCAGGCCGCCGAAGCAGATGACGATTGTGCTCGATGCCGTAACGCAGATTTGGGGTGGGGTTCTCGTCTTTCTCAAAATCCCGTCCTTTTTCGAATGCCTGGAATTTGCCGCTTTCGTAAACGACAACTGTCTGGTCGTCCGGGTAGTTGAACCAGAGCCTGCCCGACGAATCGGTGAACAGACTGGAGATCCGGTTGTTAGGCATTTCGGGGGTGTTAGATTTATTGAACACTTTGAACCGAACACCATCGAAACGCGCCAACCCATCAAGCGTAGCCACCCATAAATACCCATCCGGCGTTTGTGCGATGTTTATGACGTTGTTCTGAGGCATGCCGTCCTCAGTCGTCCATTTTTTGAAAAATTGTTGAGGAGAGGCGGCTGAGGAAAGGATCAGAACAAACAGCCAACGGATCGCGCTCTTCAAGGCGATCGACCTAATCGTTTGCGCGATTTTTTTTGATCCAGGATCCAAATCTAAACCGTCAGATCTCTTCCGAATTCTGCTGTGCGAATTTGATCAGGGCGTGGCTACCGCTGGTTTCCAGTTTGATGGAAATATTATGCCTGTGATTCTCGACAGTCCGAAAACTGATTCCGAGTTCGGCCGCGATTTCCTTGCTAGTTTTGAATTCACCGATCCCGCGCAGTACGATTCGCTCAGTCGGCGTCAATGACTCGATCCCCTTCATCGGCCGCGCCAAACCCGAGGCACGTTTGAAAAGATAGTTTGTGACGCCGGCGCTCGTAAAACTCTGTCCGCGCCGGATGGCGTGAAGACAATGAACGATATCGCGCGCAGCTCCGTCTTTCAATACATACCCGCGCACGCCGAGACTCATCGCCTTGAGAAACATCGCTTCTTCGCTGTGCATAGTCAGCATAATGATCTGACTCGGCAGATTCAGACGCCGAACTTCGCTAACGACTTCAAAACCGCCGAGAAGGGGCATATTTATATCGAGAGTAACGACATCGGGCTTCAGATCGCGGATCAGCCGAAGCGCCGTTTTACCGTCCGACGCTTCTCCAATTACTTCAAAATAAGATTCCGCTTCTATAGCCTGGCGCAGCCCTCCGCGAAAAAGCGGATGGTCATCAGCAATGACGATTCTGGTTAGTTCACTCATTAAATTCGGAGAGAAATCACTTTAGGATTCTCGCCCTAGCATCCACTTCACTATGCCTGAGAACCACGATCTCTAAGCAGTCTTAAAGACGATCACTTTCTATACTTTTTCCGCAATTCCGAAACGTAAGTCTGGACACCTGATGCCAACTCGCGCCAGCGGTAGGGGTTTACATCCCGGCGGTCTGCCACTGTCTGATGGACTCCACCGGATAGATCAACATTATGATGTTGATCACAAGACTATCGCGGATCAGAAGCAGCAGAACGGCCTCGGTCACGACAAAAATGGCGAGAGACCAAAGGAAACGCAGCTTATATGCGATCGCAAAACCAAGCCCGCAGCAGACGATATCGGCCAGCGAATTGATGATCGAATCGCCGAAATAGTCCAGCGAGATCGTCGCTTCCCGATAGCGATTGATAATGTAATTAGTATTCTCGACCACTTCCCATGTGGTTTCGATGAAAAGGGCCAGGGCCAAAGCCCACAACATCGGCATTTTCCAGAAGATCAGCCCGATCAGCCAAAACTCGATTATCCCGTGCAGGACGTGAGTAAATGAGTAAGGGTCGATGATATGTTGTGAATTGTGCTGCGTCCAGATCTCCCAGGACCATGGGATGTAATCCCCGGCCGGACACCACCACGCCCGACCCTGAAGATACAGGCTGATGACCGCCGCGATCATGAGCAGAACGATAGCCACCCACGGCAAATAATCGCGGGGTGAATCAAACCGTAAGAAGGGATCTGAGTTGGACGGAGCAGACATTAACATCGAGATTGTGCTCTCGATCCGCCGATTTTACAAGTTATCTGGTAAATTCGTCTCAATGGACCGAGCCGCAATCATCGACACGATCCGCCGTCGGCAGCAGCCGTGGGATATGATCATCATCGGCGGCGGGGCCACCGGGGTAGGTTGTGCCCTCGATGCGGCCTCGCGCGGGTTCGACGTCCTACTTCTGGAACAGCACGACTTTGGAAAAGGCACATCCAGCCGCTCGACAAAGCTTATCCACGGCGGGGTCCGGTATCTCAGGCAGGGTAATATCTCGCTCGTGAGAGAGGCGCTGCGGGAACGGGCTATATTGCTTAAGAACGCACCGCACGTCGTGCACAAACAGGAGTTCGTGATTCCGTATTACAGCCTGTGGCAGAAAATATTTTATGGAGCAGGCCTAAAGATCTATGACATTCTGGCGGGTAAACACGGCATCGGACGATCGCGCTTTCTCAGCCGGGGC
Organism: Pyrinomonadaceae bacterium; assembly: GCA_041745615.1. Classification (GTDB taxonomy): domain Bacteria; phylum Acidobacteriota; class Blastocatellia; order Pyrinomonadales; family Pyrinomonadaceae; genus OLB17. Next base: position 41,194 of record JBGTIP010000044.1, read on the forward strand.
CAAGTCGTCGAACGGCTTCAAAATATAGAAACCACTGGATTGAGAGGCGGCGTCCTTTATTATGACGGACAGTTTGACGATACACGGCTGCTGATCGACCTTGCGGTAACCGCGAAAGGGGAGGGCGCGGTATTGTTGAACTACGCGGCCGTCACGGATCTGGATTTCGGTCCAGACGGAAAGGTCGCGGGCGTCGAGTTTTCAGATAAGGAGACCGGCGAAACCTTTTCAGCCAAAGCCAGGGTCGTCATAAATGCTGCAGGGGCATTTTGTGACGCCGTTCGAAAACTCGCAGATGTGAAAGCCGACGCTGTAATCACCTACAGCCAGGGTATTCATTTGGTCTTCGACAAGAAGTTTCTTCCGGGCGAAACGGCCCTGATGATCCCGAAGACCTCTGACGGACGCGTGCTATTCTGCATCCCGTGGCACGATCATCTTCTGGTAGGTACGACAGATACGCCAATCGACAAACCGGTGCTCGAACCCGTGGCCATGGAGCGAGAAATCGACTTCGTTCTGGAGACCGCTGCCGAGTATCTAACGCAGAAGCCCACACGCACCGATATCCTCAGTGTCTTTACCGGCATACGGCCTTTGGTAAAACCGGACATGGCCAAAAAAACGGCTTCCATTTCACGCGGCCACGACCTATTTGTGGACCAGTCGGGTTTGGTTACAATCACCGGCGGAAAATGGACGACGTATCGCCGGATGGCCGAGGAGTCCGTCAACAAAGCGGTCCAGGTTGCCGGGCTCGAAGATCGGCCGTGCCAAACCGTGGCCATACCCATTAGCAGCAGCTCCCGTGCCACCTCAGGAGAACGGCTCCATCCGAGCTTCGACTATTCGAGGGATGCCGTAGTAACGGCCATAACTGTAGAATTGGCCCGGACAGTCGAGGACGTATTGGCACGACGGAGCCGGATACTATTCCTCGATGCTCGCGTTGCGATCGAGATCGCCCCGGCGGTAGCCAGAATAATGTCGGAAGGGATGTCTAAGGACGACGCATGGATAGAAAAACAGGTTCGCGAATTTAGAGCCATTGCCGAAGGTTATTTTTCCGATTGATCTATTCCGTCGAAACGATGTTCTCGCCGTGCAAGGCCGCATTCAGGGTGTGCCAGCTAAGGGATGCGCACTTAACACGGGCTGGGAATTCGAGAACACCGGCGAAGATCTTTAGTTTACCCAGTTGGTTTTCGTCCTTTTCGATATCAAGCCCGCCAGTCACCATGCTGTGGAATTGGTGGAAGAGAGCTTCTGCATCTTCCTTCGATTTACCCTTTACCACCTGTGTCATGATACTGGCCGACGCCTTCGAGATGGCGCAGCCCGAACCTTTGAAAGCTACATCGCTGACCGTATCGCCATCCAGCTTCACATAAACGCGTAACGCATCGCCGCACAGCGGATTGTTACCGTCGGCAATCCGGTCGGCGCCCTCGATCTCGCGGAAATTTCGCGGATTTTTATTATGTTCCAGGATGACTTCCTGGTAAAGGTCGCTTAGTTCTGACATTTAGTTTAGTTCACCCAAATTCTCGGATACTTTCTTGGGGTGGAGCATTCGATGAAGAAGAAATCCGTTTATTAGTGCGAACGACAAGTACATCAAAGTAAAAAACTCGAGTCCCGCTCCATGAAACAGCGCCCACATAAAGATAACTGAGACGAAACTCCAAGGTAGGGTTAGAACCACAGCCACCAACCATGCTTCTGAACTCCTCATAGATCCGTCGAAGTCGAATGCAACCAGCAACAAAATCAGCACGGCCAGAAAATACGCAATCGGGATTACGACTTGTCTCCTCATTTCTTACTCTCTAAATCAAACGTAAGCAACCTTCTGAACGCACAATTATTCCGTTTCGCGTAGTTTCTCAGCGTCTGCCAAGTCTTGTAGTCGAGCCACCGTTTCCTTATTTACTATCAGGTCTTGACGGGAGATGAAATCGACGGCCAAACTCAAAAAAGTTCCCTGTTCTCTTCGCTCCCAACAAGACTCAAATTCTACTCCGGGAATATCTATCCAGATGTCCACTTGATTTGGTGGAGTCCCCATGCTGAAGTAATATCCTCGGGCGGTAAAGTCGCGGGCTTCAAGTCCGTCAAGTGGAGCACCAAAATCGGATAATGCCTCGAAAACCTTTTCCGCGTTCGCCTGGTCATTCGCGATCCAAAGGTCTAGATCCTTAGTGTAACGCGGTTCCGTGTGTTTCATTACGGGCGTATCCGCCTATAATGAGGAACCTAGCTCCGGACCGGGCGAAGGCCTCCAACAGTTCTTTGAAGTCTTGATTCACTCAGGTCTTCTCCCTTCATTGCATGTGCGTCAATCACCATCTGCCAGGCTACCGCGAACCTGTAGTCATCCGGCTGCTGGCGCCAAAAAGGGACCGCGGGATACTTTGGGGCATCCTCGATCTTTCCATACCAAACAGTCATTTCTCGCCGCTTTTTATTCATATCAAGAGTTACGCAGAAACTTCCTGCGTAACCCAGTATTATAACCGCCAAAAGTGAATTGTGTAAGCTAGAACAGACCGACGATATTTCCGTCCTCGTCTATGTCGACCCTTTCCGCAGCCGGGTGCTCAGGCAACGCAGGCATCGTGCGCATATCGCCGCAGACGGGGTAGATGAAGCCGGCACCGACACTCGCCCGGACCTCGCGGACTGGGAGGATAAAGCCCGTCGGAGCTCCTTTCAAAAGCGGATCATGGCTGAGGCTGAGATGGGTTTTTGCCATACAGATCGGCAGCCCGCCAAAGCCGTTAGCCTCGTAATCGGCGATCTGCTGTGCGGCCTGCGTTGTATATGACACTCCCGCCGCCCCGTAGATCTTGGTCGCGATCGTATCGATCTTATCTTTGATAGGTTGGTCGAGATCGTAGAGAAACTTGAATTCGTTGGGCTGCTCGGCAGCCTCCATTACCATCTCGGCAAGCTCGATGGCCCCCTTCCCGCCGTCGGCCCAATGACTCGAAACAGCAGCTCCCAGAGCACCTGATTCAATAGCAATGCGTTTCACGGCCTCGATCTCATCCGGATGGTCGGACTCGAAAACATTGATGGCCACCACGGGTGTCACGCCATGGATGGCCACATTCTCAATCTGCTTGCGCAGGTTCGACGCTCCGGCCTCGACGTCCGCAACGCTGTTCTCAAGCATTTCGGACGGAAGCGCTTTGCCGGCCACTACCCGATATTTGCCGCTGTGCGATTTGAGTGCGCGGATCGTGGCGACGATCACGCATGCATCGGGCTTGAGGCCGCTGTAACGGCACTTGATGTTAAAGAATTTCTCCGCGCCGATATCCGCTCCAAAGCCCGATTCGGTAAAGAGATAGTCTGCACACTTGATTCCGATGAGGTCAGCGAGAATACTGCTGTTGCCATGGGCCACATTGGCAAACGGCCCGGCATGAACCAAGGCTGGAGTGTTCTCAAGCGTCTGCATCAGCGTCGGCCTGATCGCATCACGCATCAGAACGGTCATCGCACCCGCGGCACCGATCTCCTCGGCCGTTACCGGCTTTTTGTCATGCGTCATCCCGACAACGATCCGCCCGAATCGCATCCGCATGTCCTTGAGCGAGGTGGTAAGAGCAAGGATCGCCATCACCTCAGACGCGACCGTGATGTCGAACCCCGTCTCGCGCGGTATCCCGCCCTCCATCCGACCTCCGAGGCCGATGATTATTTTGCGCAAGGCGCGGTCGTTCGTATCGACGACGCGCTTCCACGTTATGCTGTGCGGATTGATATTTAGCGGGTTGCCCCGAAGCAGCTTATTGTCGATCATCGCGGCCAGCAGGTTGTTGGCCGCCGTAACGGCGTGGATGTCGCCCGTCAGGTTCAGGTTGAAGGTCTCCATCGGCACGACCTGTGCGTAACCGCCGCCGGCCGCCCCGCCCTTGATGCCGAATGTAGGCCCCTGTGAGGGCTGTCTGAGAGAAACAACGGCACGTTTACCGAGATGTTTCATCGCTTCACCAAGGCCGATCAGGGTTGTTGATTTGCCCTCGCCAAGCGGCGTCGGGGTTATCGCTGATACATCGATATATTTGCCGTTAGGACGTTCCTTTAGCCGGTCGAGCGAGTCGAGCCGAAGCTTGGCGATATAAGGACTGCCGTAAATGTCCAGATCATCGGGCCCAAGATCGAGCTGTTCGGCAATCTCGTTAATGGGTTGCAGTTTGGCGTGCTGGGCGATGTAGAGGTCTGAATGCATGACGAGATTATTGCCGAGTCAGGGGTAATGCGAAGTGACTCCGCTCACATTAACTTGGGGTTTGTCGGCTGCCGGCCGGGTCATTCGCATGAAACAAAGGCCCGCACCGGAAATGTCCCGACGCCTTTGAACTTAGGCGGCACCGCGCTGAACGTGAAGTCACGGTCCGGAACGTTCTCCAGCCCGCGCAAATGTTCGACTATCAGCACGCCCGCGCCGAGCAAGGCTGTGTGCACCGGCCGGAGTTTGCCGCGTGAGTCGTCGATATTGTGCGAATCGATACCGACCAGTTTCGCACCCGCATCAACCAGAAATTTTGCGGCTTGTTCAGTCAGAAACGGGTGACTATCGAAATATGCTTCGGTATTCCAGAATTCACTCCAACCGGTGTGCACTAATACCGCTCTTCCGGAAAGATCGTGGCCTGCGAAATCCTCCGCCGTTACCGCCAAACGTTCGTTGAACGGAACCCTGACTATAGTGCCGTCCAGGCCTGTTAGGTTCTCCAGCTCTATTTCTGAAAGGTCCTTGCCGTGGGCGTAACGGTGAAAAGGCGTGTCCAGATAGGTACCGGTGTTCGCGATCATGTCGATCCGCCCGATCTGAAACTCGGTTCCCGGTCCGTACCTCTCCCGCGAATCCTCGCGGCTTAAATAATCGCAGATGACCGGAGCCGGAAGCCCCTTGTAAGTGATCAGCCCATCTTCGATCGTGTGGCTAAGATCGATGTAGCGTCGTCCCATAATCAGTAAACACCGTCATTCTGTACAGAACTAAGCTGGGCAGTTTCTTCAAACCATATGGTTCGAAAACATGGAATCCTCAGCACCGTGTCGACAGTGATCGTCATAATCTAACCAAACACCTCGATCACCTTCTGAATAGCGTCCGCAAGCTTATCAACCTCTTCCCGCGTGTTGTAAAACGCGAAGCTTGCCCGAGCCGTCGCAGGTACATCGAAGAATTGCATCACAGGCTGTGCACAGTGATGGCCGGCACGGACGGCGATGCCGTCCTGGTCGAGGATGGTGCCCACGTCGTGCGGATGAACACCCTCGATCGTGAATGAGAGCACAGAGGCTTTTTCCGCAGCGGTGCCGATGATCTTGACGCCCGGGATATCCGACAGGCGTTCGGTGGCGTAATCGAGCAGCTCTTTTTCATACTGAGCGGCAGCCTCGAAATCGATCGAGTTGATATAGTCAATGGCGGCCCCCAAGCCGATGCCGGCCGCGATCGCGGGGGTGCCGGCCTCAAACTTCTCGGGTATCGGCGCATACGTGCTGCCGTCGAAGCTGACGGTCCTTATCATTCCGCCCCCGGTCTGGTATGGCGGCATTTTGTCCAGCCATTCGCGCTTGCCATAAACCACGCCGCTGCCGGTCGGGGCGAACATCTTGTGGCCCGAGAAAACAAAGAAATCGCAGTCGAGGTCCTGAACATCGACTGGGAAATGGGGTACGCTCTGGGCCGCGTCCACTAGCACCGGCACCCCGAATTTATGGGCCGTCGCCGTCATTTGTTTGATCGGGTTTATCGTTCCGAGCGAATTTGAAACGTGCGAGACCGCCACCATTTTAGTGCGCTCGTTCAGCAGGTTCTCATATTCGTCGATGATCAGCTCGCCCCGTTCATTCATCGGGATCATTCGGACCGTGGCGCCTCGTTCCTGGGCGACAACCTGCCACGGGAGGATATTCGAGTGATGTTCCATCTGGCTTACCAGGATCTCGTCGCCCTCGTGGATAAATTTGTGACCGTACGAATATGCAACCAGGTTCACGCCCTCGGTGGTACCGCGGACGAAAATGCACTCCTTTACATCGGGAGCGTTGATAAACCGTTTGACCTTTTCACGAGCTGACTCGTAGGCAGTAGTCGCATGTTGCGAGAGGTAGTGCACGCCGCGATGGATGTTCGAATGTTCCTCCTGCAGGTACTTCGAACCGCGGTCGATAACGATTCGGGGCACCTGCGACGAGGCCGCATTATCCAGATAAACCAACTGCTTTCCGTTCACCGTCTGTGACAATACCGGAAAATCCTCTCTTACTCTTTCGACATCCCAATTGCTCATTGTCTTTACAGCAGTCATGGTGTTTAGATGCGCGGTTATCGCTTCGCCGCCGCGATGGCCAAGGATTTCGCGGTTTCAGGAGGTTTAGGCTTTCCGCTGGATTTCTTTTTCTCACGCTCGATGTATTCTCGCAAAGCGGCCTCAATAATTGCGGCACGACGTGGTTTTTCGCCGGCGATCTCGTCGATCTGGGCCAACAATGATTCTTCTAATATTAACGACGTTCTGACTCTCATAATGATCAACCTTCCAATTTCGTTTTCAGCCTGTTCAGCACGGCCTCATCGAGTTCTTTCTTGATCGACTCGATCCCGATCTTATTAATGATCTCCTCGGCAAAACCATAGGTTAGGAGATTCTTTGCCAAAGTTTCAGGCAATCCGCGTGTCAGCAGATAGAACAGCTCTTCTTCCTCAAGCTGGCCGACGGTTGCTCCGTGCGAACACTTCACATCGTCGTTAAATATCTCCAGCTGCGGCTTGGTATCCACACGGGCGTCATTCGAGAGCAGTAGGTTCTTATTCGATTGCCGTGCATCGGTACCGTGCGCATTCTCGCGGACAAATACCTTGCCATTAAATACACCTCGTGACTTGTCATTCAATACGCCTTTATAGGTTTGGTGCGAGATACAATTCGGCACCTGATGGTCGATCAGGGAATGCGTATCGTGGTGCTGCGGGCCGTTTAACATATAAAGGCCGTCGACAAAAGCCTCGCCGCCTTCGGCCGTGAACTTCAGATCGATATCGTGCCGCGAGATCGCACCGCCCAGGTTGATATTGGTGGAATCGTATCGGCTCGCTGCCCCGAGCATGACCTCGGTCGTACCCACGTGATAGCTTTGTTCCGCGTCCTTTTGGACCCGGTAATGCGTCAGATTCGCGTTGCTTTCTACAAATACCTGCACCGCCGTGTTCGTGAAGCTTTCCGCCGGCGACGAGTAGTATTCGAGAAGCGTCGCCTTGCAGCCGGCCTCGGCGATAACGATAATGTGCGGGAAGATCGCCGAACCTTCCGCCGCCGCAAAATGCAGTTTGATCGGTTCTTCGACCACCGTGTCGCCCGCGATCCGGACAACCTGGACATTGGCGAAAGCAAGATTCATCGCCGTAAAGCCGTTTCGCATGTAATTGAATGCCCGCAGCGCTTCGGTATCCGCCGCTGGCGCATTCTTTTCCGGTGCCTGCAGTGCCCAGGTCCTTTTGGAGATGGGTGCAATGCTGGTATATTTCCAGTCTTCGTCCCGAAGGGTCGGATAACCTGACGAAGTGAATGCATGGAAGGCCTGTTCGCGAATCGCGCGAACGCCCTCGTCCGCTTCGGACGATATGAACTGCCTGAATTGCTCCGCAAACTGCGTTTCCATTACTGCTGTTGTTGAAACCATCTTAAAATACCTTTACTAAACTGAACTTCTTGTCTGCCTGGATCGTCCGCTGAGGATCCAGCATAAACTCCCGGGCGATCTTGATCTTAGCCTCGTTTTCGGCCCGCGGACGCCTTTCGTCGACGAGCGTCGTCCTGTCATAATCGAACAGAAAATCGTGCCTCGCGAGAACATACTGCACGCCCATCGCCGCTGTTTTCGCCCGCAGCTCTTCGACGCTTCTCGCCTCCCATACCATTTTACGCAGCGTCCAATCCTCGAATAGATAATCCGAAAAATACGGCCGGTCCAAATGATAGGTGTCACGGCGCATATTTATAAGCCATACCTTATTTTCCGCGGGCGATTCCTCATTGAGCCAGCGGTAGTAGGGGTAGTAATCAATGTTACGAGCCAGATACGCCTCACGCGTTTCACCCCCCAAAACGACCCGCAGCGGTGCTCGCTGCAGGAACCACGCAGTCGACACGAGTATGCCCGCTACGGCCGCGACCGTGATAGACAGACTTCCGACTGATCGAAGCCTTCCTTCGGATTCGCCCACACGCTGAAACGCCATTGCAATACCGATGGCCAGAACCGGCAGGAGCGGAAGCAGATAGCGCATCTGCTGACTCGAGAAAAGCCAGAAAAGGAACATCACCCCGGCCACACCCTCAAAGATCTTTACCTCGACCGGCATCTCAAATTTCCAAAGACCCAGGATCAGGATCGGCAGCCCGATCAGAAACGCGACGCCGAGCACACCATCAAAATGGGTGGCGATCTCCGGCTGTGCCGTCACCGAAAGGTTCCAGGGTGCGGCCAGATAATCCAGAGGCGTTTTTACGTATCCGCCATACTGGGCATTCATGCCCTGGAACAGGTTCGACCTCTCGACATCCCATCCCGTAGCCTCACCCTTCCAAACGCTGAGGTAGAAAGGGAAGACCGGGCTGCCCGTTTCCGCCCACGTGCGAAGATAAGACGGCGAGGCCAGGACGCCAGCTAATATCAAGGCGGCGAATCCGAGCCCTGCGATCCTGCCTATGCTGTCTGGCTCACTCGCCTGTGCCTTTCGCGCACGCAGCAGGATGATCAAGGCAAATGCCGCGATCACAAATAATGCCGTCAGCTTCGACGAAAGAGCGGCTCCGAGAAAGATGGCGACAGCAACCAGCCAGCCGGCTTCGAGCGTTTTCCACCAACGCGACAGCGAATATATCGCCAGCGTAACGAACAACGCGAGGGCAAGGTCGATGTAGGCGCTCGATGCTACGTGATACGCGGTCGGAACCGCCGCCGTCATCAGCACAGCGATCAATGCCCACGGCCTATCGATGCCGATCTCACGAGCGATGCCGTACATCGCGATGAGCAGCAGAGGAAAAAACACCCAAATAACAGCACCCGCAGCCGCCTCGGCCGCCCCCCGGCTGAATAGCCCGCCGCCGAGCATCGCCCAAACGACGTGCATCTCAGAACCCAGGGCGAGGTAGCTGGCAATGTTCCCGTCGACGAATGCATTGGAGCCTTGTGCGATAAATGCTTTCGGCACAGCGAAATGATAGAGCAAGGTGTCCTTGGCGATCGGCGGTGCAAGCGATCCGATAAAGGCCAACGATACGGGAAACGCCGTCAGGAATAGAAGGCCCCTTTCAAGCCACGTCCATTCGGACGACGCACGGGGTTCGAGCGTCTTCTCACTAATCGTCCTCAGCGAGAATGCGGCGAGTATTAACCCCGCTGTAAGTGCCGCGATGCCGGTAACCGGCGTATAGAGTCCGAAAACTCCCAGAACGAACCAGATCACCGACCAGGACGCGGCGCCCACGGCGGTCCGAAACACTACGCCGAGACTTCGCGACGCCCCGTCCGGAATCGAAACCGGAATATACCGGCAGATCACAGCGCCTAGACCAAACCAGGATACCGCTATCGCAATGGCAACGGACGCTGCCAATAAACTGTCAAAGATCCCGGAACCCGCGACCGCGCCGCCGCCGAGGTTCTTGATCAGCGATCCGAGTTTTCCGACATCTTCGCCGCGATAAGCAAAGAACGCGATCAGCGCCGCAATTGCCCAGGCCGCAAGAAGTACCGCGGCTAGCGAGGTCTTAGTAGTCTTGTTCTCGATGGCCGCCAATCTTTATCTCCCATCCACCGACTCGAGTATCGCCGCCAGGTCCGGTTCGATCGGCATCGATCTGAGCGGATTTACATTCGCGCCGCCGGTGTTACCCTTGGGATAGATCCCAAGCGGCGTCTTGGTTGCGGCCCCGCCGATCCGCAGGACCTGTCCTGCGATCTCCTTTAGATCGCGATGCTGAACACCGTGTTTGAGCATGAGCCAATGGACCCGCGTGTGCTGATAGGTGCTGGCCTGTCCGAGCACATGGGCGCGTTCGAGATGCCGAAACGCTCCACCGACATCCCCGGCCTCCTTTAGCCTCTCAGCCTCAGCGATCTCGGCTTCGATATATGCGTTCAGGGGTTTATCGGCCATTTACGCCCTTGCTCCTTTTACCCAGTCGTAGCCTTTCTCCTCCAGTTCGAGCGCCAGCTCTTTGCCGCCTTCCTTAACGATCTTGCCGCCTGCCAGCACGTGGACCATGTCGGGCACGATAAAATTGAGCAAACGCTGATAGTGGGTGACGAGGATTATCGCGTTATCGGAACTTCTGAGCGAATTGACACCTTCAGCCACGATCCTCAGCGCATCGATGTCGAGGCCCGAATCGGTCTCATCGAGTACCGCGAGTTTCGGCTGCAGCACCGCCATTTGGAGTATCTCGTTACGCTTTTTCTCGCCGCCCGAAAACCCCTCGTTGACCGACCGCTTGAAAAACGCCGGATCCATATCGACGATCTTCGCCTTTTCCTTGAGGTAATCGTTAAACTCGAGCGGGTCGAGTTCTTCCTCACCGAGGTGCTTCATTTTCTCGTTATAAGCGAGCCGCAGAAACTGCGAGTTCGACACGCCCGGCACCTCGACCGGATACTGAAAGGCCATAAACAGGCCCTCACGGGCGCGTTCGTCCGGTTCGAGTTCGAGCAGGTTCTTGCCGTCGTAGAGGACCTCCCCCGACATCACCTCGTAGCTCGGATGCCCCGCAAGCACCTTTGACAAGGTTGATTTACCCGAACCGTTCGGCCCCATGATCGCGTGGACCTCGCCCTTCTGAACACGAAGATTCAGCCCTTTTAGGATCTCGTTACCGTCGATTCCGGCGTGCAGATCTTTTACTTCCAATAATATTGTTTCACTCATTTCAATCCCTATTCTTTTCCGAAAAGCCGTATTTTGTCCCAGCGTGGGACAGCCTGAACGGCCTTAACTCTATCTCTTTCAAGAGTTTACAGCTACTGTCCCGTGTCCCGCGAAATTTACAAATATCTCGCCTTTCAAGTACGTCACTGCATTACCCCCGATCTTTACACGGTCGTCGGCGAGTTCGCAGAACAGCTCGCCGCCGCGTTCCGATACCTGCTTTGCATACAATTCATTCTTTCCCAGCTCTTTGGCCCAGTATGGAATGAGCGAGCAGTGAATGGCCCCCGTCACCGGGTCCTCAGGGATACCGATCCGCGGGGCAAACATCCGCGAAACGAAATCTGCCGTATCGCCGGCCGCTGTGATAATAATCTCTTCGTATGGCATGTCTGCGAGGGCGTGAAAGTCCGGCTCGACCTCGCGAACGTCCGTCTCGCTCTCGAGCCGCAGCATCACCATATTGCCCTGCGTTTCCCACATTTGCAGCGGTACCTTGCCGACCGCGATCGAAAGCCGGGCGATCTGGTCTATCTCATTTACGGGATAACTCGGAAAATCAAGCACGAGCCGGTTGCCGTCTTTGGCCACGCCGAGGAATCCGCTTCTCTCCGAGTAGAACTGGATCGACTCGCTCTCGAGCTTCAGCTCATTAAAAATCACATGGGCGGTCGCCAGCGTTGCGTGGCCGCAGAGGTTGACCTCGACCTTCGGCGTAAACCAGCGGATAGCGTATTTGCCGTCACCGGGAACAAAAAACGCCGTTTCGGATAGATTGTTCTCGGCCGCGATCGAGAGCATCGTGTCATCCGAAAGCCAGGCGTCGAGCGGAACGACCGCCGCCGGATTCCCGGCGAAAGGCCGATCTGAAAACGCATCCACTTGGAAGATCTGTAATTTCATTTCGCCACCGAAACATGCTGCGGATCCAAGCCAAGTTCCCGCTCGTCCCGCCGCCATTTAAGCCAGCCCCGAAAATGCATGATAAAAAATATCGTGCTTCCCGTAACGATCGCATAGCTCCCCACGTATAGCCCGAAAGCGACCCAGCTAACACTCGCCATCATAAAAACCAGGAATCCATACTTGTTCTTATTACCGAGCAGAAAGATCGCGGCCAAACCGCACAACGTCGCAAACCAATCAATGCCGTAATACTGGAGGAGATTCATGCCTACTCTTTTACCGGGTCGCTGCCGCCCCGGTCCTAACAAGTGCAACTGCCTCAATCTCGATCCGTGCGTCACGCGGCAGCCTAGCTACCTGCACGGTCGACCGGGCCGGGAACGGCGCCTTGAAATGCCGCGCGTAGATCTCGTTCATCTTCGCGAAATCGTTCATATCGGCGAGGAATACGGTCGTTTTTACTACGTTCTCCATCGAGCTCCCGGACGCCTTGAGCACGGCTGCGATATTTCTCAGCACCTGCTCGGTCTGCGCCTCGACGCCCTCGACCAGCGTGCCAGTTTTTGGATCGGTACCGATCTGCCCCGCCGCGAAAACGAAACCATTCGCGACGATGGCCTGCGAATACGGCCCGACAGCCTTCGGGGCATCGGGGGCCTCGACCGCACGCTTTCCGCTCGCCTGAGCGTTTACAGCAATCGCCGATGCAAGTAATAAAACCCCAAATATTCCAAATCTCATCCTCAGCGCCCTCTGTGCTCTCTGTGGTTAATCGCCTTTTACCGCCGCGATCGCCTGGATCTCGATCTTGACCCCGAAATGCAGCTCCTTGACCGGCACGATCGCGCGTGCGGGGCGATGATCGCCCATCACGCGAGCGTACACCACGTTTACCTCGCCCCAGTATTCCATATCGGAGACGTAGATCGTCATCTGAATAACGTTCTCCAGAGAGCTACCGGCACCTTTGAGGATCGCTTCGACGTTTCTGAGGGCAAGCTCGGTCTGCTCACCGACGGGCCCGTTAAAAGGGACCCGAGTCTCAAGATTCATTGGCAATTGGCCCGACACATATATCAGCCCATTGTGGATTATGCCCGGTGTATAGTGCCCCGCCGGCAACGGCCAATTGTCAGGCTGTACCTTTTCCATATTTTCTCCAGATCGAAAGGATCGCAACAAAGGCGATCACCGCCCACGCCGCATTTACAAAACTCGACGGGTAAGCCCCGTAAAACATTGTGTTGACCAATAACAGGATGCTCGCCGTGATATTCATCCACTGATATGTTGCCGAGTCGGGTTCGATCTTCTTGAACGACACCAGCGCATATGCCAGCAGCAATAAAAAAGCTCCGATCCAGCCGAGGACGTCGAATAACAAAGAATCCATCAAACGTGTTATAGATCGTCGGGCCTTAGTCCAGTCTTTTTGGCAATTCGAGCCATCATTTTTGAGCCGATCTCATCACCATCATGGAACGCGAAAACGTAATCGTGCCACCCTGCCCGATACAGCACTCGGTGAGAACCCTTTTGCCTCTTAACACTCCACCCGAGACCCTCGAGGGCCGCAAGAACACGTCTCGCTTTCGCCGATTTCCAACTCGTCATGCAGCTTGAAAGATAAGACTCTCGATATGTTGAGGCAGACTCTCTCCGTTTTCGAGGCGGTCAGCGATCACACGAAGAGCGAGGGTCTTGACCTTTGTAAGAGCCTCTTCTTTTGTTGCACCGTAGACAAGAACCCCATCGAGTTCATCGATCTCCGCAATCCAGCGACCGTCATCTTCTTGTTCAAGTTCGATTGCTAAATTCATCTCTTTCTTTCCTCGCCCCACAAAACGGCCCACTCACTCTCCGATACTTTTGCTCTGCTCACAGTCAACAAACAACCTAAAACCCTCTTAGCGGTTACCGCTTCGAAAACTACAAACTCCGTAAAGTCATCAGCGGAAACCCTCCATAAATCAACGGCTTCATCAGGAGCCTTCGCCAGTTCAAGGACAAAGCTCTCGGTGTCACTAAGCAAACGTCTTGCATGAGGGCGGCTTATCTCTGCTGAATCGATTCTCTTCCGAAGATGACGAGCCCGGAGATCGTAGATTCCAAGCAACTGCTTTGATGAAACCCTAAAATTCGAACGATTCTCTAGCGCCAATTCGCCTGAACCAATACCTTTTAGAAGCTCTTCGCTATGAGGAAATGACGCGCTCTCACAGAGAAGCGAAAACTTTTCCATCTGGCCGTTCATTCCAAAGCCCATTAGCCGACCGATCCCTCAAGCTTCAACCCCAACAGCTTCGTCGCCTCGACTGCGTATTCCATCGGCAGCTCTCTGAAAACCTCTTTGCAAAATCCGTTGATGATGAGCGAGACGGCGTCTTCCTGCGAGATGCCACGCTGCTGCAGGTAAAAGAGCTGGTCCTCGCTGATCTTTGATGTTGTGGCTTCGTGCTCGACACGGGCGGTGGCGTTCATGACCTCGATGTACGGGAAAGTGTTCGCTTCGGATTTGCCGCCGATTAGCATCGAATCGCACTGGGTGTAGTTACGTGCTCCCTCGGCCTTGGGCATTATTTTTACGAGGCCGCGGTACGAATTGTTCGACTTCCCGGCCGAAATTCCTTTTGAGATGATCGTCGATTTCGTATTTTTGCCGAGATGGATCATCTTGGTGCCGGTGTCGGCGATCTGGGCGTTGTTTGTGAGGGCGACTGAGTAAAACTCGCCGATCGAGTTATCGCCTTGCAATATCACGCTTGGATATTTCCATGTGATGGCAGAGCCGGTCTCGACTTGCGTCCACGAGATCTTTGAGTTGCGGCCGCGGCATGCTCCGCGCTTGGTCACGAAGTTATAAATTCCGCCCTTGCCGGTTTCATCGCCCGCGTACCAGTTCTGAACGGTCGAGTATTTGATCTCAGCATCGTCAAGAGCCACAAGCTCGACGACAGCAGCATGAAGCTGATTTGTATCAAACTGCGGTGCCGTGCACCCCTCGTTGTAGGCGACATAACCGCCCTCTTCCGCGACGATCAGCGTCCGCTCAAACTGGCCAGCCTCCTGGGTGTTAATGCGGAAATAGGTGGAAAGCTCCATCGGGCATCGGACGCCTTTTGGGATGAAGACAAACGAGCCGTCCGAGAAAACTGCCGAGTTCAAAGCCGCGTAATAGTTGTCACCGACCGGCACCACCGAGCCGAGATATTTCTGGATCTTGTCCGGATAGAGCTCAACGGCCTCGGTAAACGAGCAAAAGATCACACCGGCCTCGAGCAGTTTTTTCTTGTAGGTCGTCGCGACCGAGACCGAGTCAAACACTGCATCGACCGCCACATTCGCAAGCATTTTCTGCTCGGTGATCGGTATGCCGAGCTTTTCGAACGTACGGATCAGCTCAGGGTCAACCTCGTCCAGGCTCGCTTTTTTGGCCTTCTCTTTCGGGGCCGAGTAATAAGAGATGTTCTGAAAATCGATATTGGGATAATCAAAATTAGCCCAGTTATCGGGCTGTTTCATCGTCAGCCATTGGCGATACGCCTTTAGCCGAAACTCGAGCATCCATTCCGGCTCGTTCTTTTTCGACGAGATCAGGCGCACCGTATCTTCCGAGAGCCCCTTGGCGATCGTCTCGGTCTCGATTTCGGTGACAAAGCCGTATTTGTATTCCCGATTTGTTAATAATTCTGCTGCTGTCGACATATCGTTTTGTTTACCGCAGAGACGCAGAGTAGCGGAGAAATAAGGTCAGGACGTTATCGTATCAATCTTCAGGCCGCCTTCTTCCTGTTCTGCGTCTTGGCGTCTCTGCGTTTAAATCCCTTATTCACAACCTCTGCGGCTCGATCGTCCTGTGTATTCCCTGGATCTTATGAAACATCTCTCCTACAGCTAATTCATTTCCCACGAGCTGAGAAAGCGTGATCTTTGATAATGCGTTCTCGACGATCTCGTGCAGGCCGACGATCACCGGTCTGATACCGCAATCGCCCTTGTGAACGCACGAATCGAGCACGCCTGTGTAACTCTCGCAGTGCTTGTCCAGCACATCCGCGTCGAGCACCTTGATTATCTCGCTCAGACGGATCTCGCCTGCGGGCCTTGCTAGCGAATAGCCGCCCTTGGTTCCGCGCGTTGAATGCACAAAATCTGCTTTATTCAGCAGCCACATCAGTTTTCCAGCGTTCGCCGTCGAGATCCCTTCCAACTCCGCGATCTGCGGCAGCGTAAGGCTCTCACCCGCTGGCAGTGCCGCGAGCTGCACCAGGCATCTAAGCCCGTATTCCTCTTGCGCGGAAATTTTCATAACTCACATTGGACAAAGAGTTTCAAGGTTTATCCGTAATGAAATAATCTCAAATCATTATTTTTTTGTCAAGATTAAAGAACCGGGTGGGAACAGAAAGTGAACGTCAAATTCTGGCCTACCGGGGCGACACGGCTAACTTTAGAATAAGAGTGAAAGGAACTGACTAAATGAATCTCTTAAGATGCTGGATCATCGCTTCTTTCGATTGCAGACCGATGATGCGGTCGACTTCGCGGCCATCCTTAAAAATGAGCATCGACGGAATACTCTGGACGCGAAACCGCCCTGCCGTCGCTTGATTGGCATCGACATCGAGCTTGCCAACAAGCACGCGGCCTGAGAATTCCGCTGCAAGCTGATCGATAATGGGTGCGACCATGCGGCAGGGCCCGCACCATGCTGCCCAGAAATCCACAAGCACCGGCAAGGGCGAACCCTCGACCACAGCGGCGAAGTTTGCATCGGTGATTATCACAGGCTTTGAGTCGCCTGCGAGCGGAGTTTTGCAGCGGCCGCACACGGCATCGGCGGCACGTGCCGGATCGATGCGGTTTTTGGCACCGCAATTAGGACAGCCCAAGATCCGCGCATCGGCAGTGGAACTCATAATAACCTCACAAGCGTGCCGGCTAATTGTCCTTTATGTCGACCAGCTCGACGATAAAGATCAGCGTTGCATCCGGAGGAATGAGGCCACCCCCGGCACCGCGCTCGCCGTATCCAAGCGCCGGCGGGATCACGAGTATCGCCTGATCGCCGACTCGAAGCCTCGCGATGCCTTCATCCCAGCCCTTGATCACCCTGCCCGCTCCCAGTGGGAATGAAATGGGCTCATTGCGGTCCCTCGAACTGTCGAACTTAACCCCGTTTGTCAGGGTGCCGGTGTAATGCACGGTCACTGTCTGGCCAGCTCTCGCCCGCAGGCCCGAGCCTCTTTTGGTGAGCATAACGTTCAAGCCGCTCAGCGTCCTGATCGAACGTGCCAAAGGAAGGACGGGTTGTGGTTTAGCCTTTGAAGCCACCGGCCGTTTGACAGGTTTCTTACGAGATGGCGTGGTCTGGGCTTCGGCGGCAACGCCGGACAATGCGAGCAATATCAATGCAATGAATAAGTTCTTGAACATAAAGATCTCGAAGGAGCGGGTCTTTCGTTACGACCGCGACGTTGCCGTTATGGAAAAATGCCCAATTCCGAATATGAGATAGCTATCTTGTCAATGGCGGAGACGAAGGCGGCCGTTCTCAAGTCCCCGACAGCCTCTTTT
This sequence comes from Pyrinomonadaceae bacterium, assembly GCA_041745615.1. Lineage (GTDB taxonomy): Bacteria > Acidobacteriota > Blastocatellia > Pyrinomonadales > Pyrinomonadaceae > OLB17. The sequence goes on from JBGTIP010000044.1 coordinate 58,634, forward strand.
TGTTTCCAAACATCGCGGATCTGGTGGTACGACCCGCTCATGGTTTCTTCGAGGCCCGAATAAACGAGATCCACCTCGTCGGCACCGCGGGCTATCACCCCGCGTTCTTCGGCTGAAAGTGTCTTGCCGGTTTGCTTCTCGATCAACTGCAGAATGCGGTCATATGCCCCTTGCTCGAAGCGTTTTTCCATCCGTCCAAGACGCACGCGAGACAGATTTTTAAGCCATTCAAAATACGAGACCGTAACGCCGCCTGCATTGATGTAGACATCGGGTACGACCATCACACCCATTTCACAGAGAATGTCGTCCGCATCGGCTGTGACGGGGCCATTCGCTCCTTCCCCGATAATTTTGGCCTTGATCCGCGGAGCATTCTCTGCAGTGATCTGATTTTCGAGAGCTGCGGGTATCAGGATGTCGCAATCGATCTCGAGCCCGTCTTCACGCCGGTCGAGATTCCTCGCATTTCCGAAATTGAGGACCGATCCAGTCTCCTTACGGTGCCGCATGAGTGATTCGAGGTCGATGCCGGCGGGGTCGTGGATCGCACCTTCGTACTCGGTTACGCCGACCAAAATGGCTCCGCCCTCCTGACAAAACTTAGCGGCATGATAGCCAACGTTCCCCAGCCCCTGTACGACAAATCGTTTTCCCTCGATACCGCGTTCCAGCCCGAGATCTTTCATGTCTTCGGCCTGATCGCAGGCTTCGCGTAAGCCGTAGAAAACCCCCAGGCCGGTGGCCTCATTGCGGCCTCGGATGCCGCCTTGCGAGACCGTCTTACCGGTAACGCAGCCAAGCGCATCGATCTGCTCGGGGTGAAATGCCATATAGGTGTCTGCGATCCACGCCATTTCTCTCGCCCCCGTCCCATAGTCAGGTGCAGGAACGTCGAGGGCCGGCCCGATAAAATTCTTTTTGATCAATTCAGCCGTGTAGCGGCGTGTTATCTGTTCGAGTTCGGTTTTGGAAAAGTTCTTTGGGTTGATCTTGACTGCACCTTTTGCTCCGCCAAAGGGGACATCGACTAGCGCGCATTTATACGACATCAATGATGCCAAGGCGACGACCTCATCTTCGTTGGCGTCCTCAGAGAATCTGATGCCGCCCTTAACCGGCAATTTATGATGGCTGTGCTGGGCCCGCCAGGCGGTGATCGTTTGGTAGCCGCCGTCCTTTCGGATCGGGAACTGAAAAGTATAAATGCTGTTGCACATTTTTATCTGCTTCAGCAATCCCTCAGGATGTCCCGTTAGTGCCGCGGCCTTGTCAAAGTAGTGCGAAACGCTATCCAAAAAGGCGCGCCCCTGTTTCATTGAACTCATAGTGTTCCCTCTACTGAAAATAGTAGTTTATTAGTTGGACGATGGCGAACATGACGGCTCACGCTGGTACGAAATCATCGGAATTCGACTGCGCCGGAAACATGGAAATCATCAGGGTTATTTGGAAATGGGTGGCTGAGATCCGGGTGGCCTCGACGTTCGGCCCTTCTTTTTCTTTTCTCTATTCGGCCAAACGCCGAAGCCGAAAAACATAGCCCCCAGAACCGTCAGCAGCGTCGGCACGCCCCACAAACCGATAAAGCCGCCGGCTTTCACGCTGTACATCGATCCCGTTCCGACATATATGTCCACTTGGTCGCCCGGATCGTATTTCAGAATTAAGTCGCTGATTGTCGCCGAATGTCGCCCCCTGGACGACCGGAACTTAACCTGGCAGTCGTAGGTATTAAGCCGTGCGTTGGGCGATCCGTTGGCACGACACTCGCTAACCTCGGCGACATACTTCTCGTGTGTCGATAGGGTCTGGACCGATCCGAAAGCTTGCCACGCGGCAAATGCAAAAAAGAACAGCCCAAGGCTAATGATCATCGCACGAAAAAGGATCTCGATCGGATGCATTTTCGATATCCATCCGATGATCTTTTGCATCAGGAAATATTAAATAAGGAGTCAAACTTCCGCAACCGAGCGAGATAGGAATTTACGGAGCGATATCGAAGTGCAGAACCTCTTCCCGTATTCCGAGTGATTCATAAAGATCGATCGCCGGATCGTCTCCGAGATCAGCCTGAACATAAATAACCCATGAGCCGAGTTCACGTGCGATCTCGCGCAGCTTGTTGATCAGCCCATTCGCTATATGTTGGCGGCGATATTCTTCAAGAACCGCAAGGTCGTAAATATATATTTCACTTCGTTCCTGCTCAAACTTCGTCAGTACATAAGCCGCCAAACCGCCAACAACCTTCCCATCCGCAACAGCCACCAACGGAATGAAGTCATCACGTGCAATCAGCTTGTTCAAATATTCATCCGAAGGCACCGCCGACTGGTACGATTCGTGATCTTCGAATGCTTCGGCGAAGACACCAAGGAGACATCTGAGGCGTGAGTTATCAGCGAGTACGAATTTGATGCGGGATTCGATGCTCATGGAACTAACGACCAAAAACTGCCCCGTGAGGGATACCTAGACCGTTCCTACCATGCGGCCAAGACTCTCGGTCAAAATTAAAGCCTGGGGTTTTCGCACCTTTCTCCCTGAATTTCCCATCGAGGCTTAACTTACCATTTTTGGTGTCGATCTTTGCCATAAGCACCAGACTCTTGAGCGTGCCGCCGCCGCCGCTGATCACGATCCGCCTACGGATGGGTTCGAGCGCGATCCAGTGCGGTTCAGCGAGCTTCCCCAATTCCAATCGGCTGACCTCAACCGGCTTGGACGGATTCGAGACATCTAGGCTCACAAGGGCCTGCGAATCGGGAACGGTCTGAACCCAGTAATTGCCTGCAACGACAGGAAGAGCACAATTCCCCCCGCCGAATGAGTGAACGAATTCCGCGGTGGGGTCTGTGCTTTCGAGTCCGACAAGTTTATACAAGCCGCAGGAAAATGTAGAGACCAGCACAGTTTTCCCGTCGGCCAGAACGCGAGGTTCGGCAGGGTCAACACCGAACTCTCCTTTCAGATAGATCGATTTAATGAGCTTGAGGTCTGAGTATCTCCAAACCTGCACGACGTGGCTCGGCTGGGTTGCGTCCATATCGGAACTGCTGACAACGACACGATCAAGGCTAGGGATGACTGCAAGACTGTACGGCCGAATAAACTTCTCGACGGCAGGATCAGATGCGTCGGAGATTCTGATTACTTTTCCATTAGGATCCAGCTCTGCGAGAGCTCCGGGCTCTGAGTTTCCGTGTCCCTTCATCTGGAAGGTGGTTAAAACATTTCCATTTGGGTGTCGGACAAAGCTGTGCGGGTGCATATACTCGCCTGCGGCACCGAATGAGTCGACCAACTTTGGTTCAGTTGGCCGTGTCAGATCGAACCTAAAAGTCTCCCCGGCACCAAAGCCGTTGGCGAAAAGAATTCCGCCCGAGGGCATCTCGTGCTCGGTGTGATGCGGATAGGTTCCGACCGCGCCTACCGGAAGAGTTGTTATGAGGTCGCCGTAGCCCTTCGACTTCGCATCAACATTAATCACGGCCAGGAAGTCCGATTGTTTTCGGTCGCCGTCGCCCACCCAGACAAAAAGGTACCGACTTGCTTTGTCTTGTGCGAGGCTAATGGAACAGCAAAGCGCATAGCAAATGACAATGACTATTTTGTTGAGGTAGCCGGTTTTCACTTTTCGACCCTTAAAATGCAGTCCGCTGTTTAAAGATTCCCGCGCCTGCGCTGTTCCTCTTCAATTGAAACAAAGAGAGCTTTAAAGTTTCCTTTGCCGAAGCCTTTGCATCCTTTTCGCTGCAGAATCTCGTAGAAAACCGTCGGGCGGTCCTCTACGGGTTTCGTAAAGATCTGGAGCAGGTAGCCCTCATCATCGCGGTCCACCAGGATGCCGAGCCGCTTCAGATCGCCGACGTCTTCGTCGATCTCGCCGACGCGATCTCTTAATTCCTCATAATAAGTGTCGGGTACACGAAGAAATTCGACGCCGTTGGCCTGCAGTTTGGCAACAGATTCGCGGATATCGCGGCAGAGCAAGGCCACGTGCTGGGCACCGGCCGAGCGGTAAAAATCGATGTATTCCTGTATCTGGGATTTTCCGCCCTTGCCCTCGGCGGGTTCGTTGATGGGGAACTTGATATTGTGCTGACCATCGGACATGACGATCGACATCAAGGCCGAATATTCGGTCGAGATGTCCTTGTCGTCAAAGGTTATGTAGCGGAAAAATCCGAGCACGTCGCGGTAAAAATCACACCAATAAGACATTTTTCCGAGCTCGACATTTCCCACGATGTGATCCACGAGCATAATGCCCACACTGTCACCGCCGATAGTCTGTTCCACGAAACCGGGCAGGAAAGGGCCATTGTATTTCGCTGCTGATTTTGACGTCGAATGGTCATTACCGCTGCCGTTCGCCGAACCCCGGCTGGCGTGCGGACTGCCGTCGTCATACGAAATGAAGGAGTGGATCGTATCGCCATAGGTTGCTATAGCAGCCTTTCGCACCGAACCGTTCTCATCGGACCAGTCATGAGGCTCGATCACTGGCGTTGCTCCGCGCTCTACCGCCTCGCTAAACGCATGATCGGCATCCTCAACATAAAAGGCGATATCCCGTACGCCGTCACCATGCTGCTTAACATGTTCGGCCGCTGGATGGTCGGGCCCCATGGCGGCCGTCAAGACGAAATTGACGTTGTTTTGCCGCATCACATAACTCGTCGTGTCACGGCTGCCCGTCTCAAGCCCAGAATACGCGTGCCGCGAAAATCCGAACGCATTGCGGTAATAAAACTCCGCCTGCTTTGCATTACCCACGTAAAATTCGACGTGGTGTATCTTTTTTAGTCCTAATGGATTCTTTGTGTCTGTCATGCTTGTCTTACTACACTACTTCGTCTCAAAGTATTTAATTTTACGATAACCAATTTCGACCAAAACCCACTCGGGTCTACCAATATTAGGTTTCCAGGAAAAGTCCGACTGCTCTGTCCAATTATTGTATTTGTCGTACTTATACTCATATTTACGCTTGGCTAAAACTGTTCCTTCGTTTGAATATGAAATGATTGAATTCGGATTGTCGAAGCTGTCAAAGTTGATCACACTTCTGACTGCGACCTTTCCGTTTTCACCGTACCCAAAAACTTCAGCAAATCGACACTTTTCATCCTGCCTAAAACCGACTCTAATCGTTGGAGATTTATACGACTTCGTTTCTACAAATTCGAAATATTTCCTGTTAGAGTCATAACTAAACACCTGTTTGCTCAAGAGACCCCCGTCTTCAATATTCCGTCCTATCGATTCTTTCAGAAAGCCATTTTCGTAGATATAGTCTGTTTCGAGATACGGCTTGTTGGTTATTGCACTAAAGTAATTCTCTTTAACGAGTTCGCCGGCGGCATTATAGTCAAAAGTTGATTTAGGTAAGGGTACGCCATCCATTCGGTAGAAGTTTTTTTCTATCAACCGTCCGTTGCGATCATACTTGTAAGTTGCGAACACATATGGCTTACCCTTATTAGTAAATAATGTATGTCCTTCCGAAACCAAGGTTTCCCGTTCGATATGTGCCGTTTCAACCGGGCCTAAAATTCTTTCATAGCCGATATAATCAACTTCGAACTGGTTTTTGCAGGAGTACGTTGTCCCATTTCGCTTTTCTTGTGCATTTACAAAGGAAACACACAACACCGTAATAGAGATCCCAATTAAAATTTTTCGTGGTAGGCGAACCATAAATTCCTTAACATCGCTTCACCGGCTCAGTTCTTCAGTTGATTCCGGCACCATTCTAATATTATTCAATAGGAGCTGATAAAACATCCACATCGAGGCGAGCGGGTGTGAACCGCAATCCACAACACAATCAATCAGTTCGTCGAGCAGTGTCACCAACCGTATCTAGCTTCACCAAACATATTGGTTCAAATTGCTAGAGTTTGATGGCCAACTCCAACTCACCGCCGAGACCGGTTTCGACGATCTTTCGGAGGGTGGAGTACCGAACGTCCTTTATATCGTTTTCGACTCGCGAGATGTACGCCTTATTAATACCGACCTTATCGGCTAACTGCTGTTGAGTCAGGCCCTTCTTCTTTCTTGCCTCCTGGATCATAAAACCGAGCCTGTACTCATCCGCGTCGCGCTCGATTCGATCGCGTTCCGGTGTACCGAGCTTGCCGAACTTTTCATCGGCGAATTCGTCCAGGGTCCTAACGTTTTTCTTTCTCTGCATAATATTCCTCTCTGATCCTAAGAGCCCGATCGATCTCATTCTGCGGCGTTTTCTCCGTCTTTTTTTGAAAACCATTCATCAGCACGATGATCTTCCCTTCGTCGAAAAAGCAAAACACCCTATAAATATTGCCTCCAAACTGAGTTCTCATTTCCAACAAACCATCAGTACCCGCAAGCTTCTTCAGATGGGTTTTGGGAACGTCAGCAACTGTGCGAAGTATCTTGATCGACCAGTAAAGCTTTTCCTGCACCTTCCTCGGCTGCTTATCGAAGAACTCATCGAAGTATCGCCCAAAAAAGATTACCTCTCTCACGCTTTCCGCCATAAAAATACTAACAGAGGTTGTCCGATAAGACAACTTATAGAGTATAGATCAACACTCTACCTCTCCCGCCAGATGACGAACGCATTGTCTAGCCGTTCCATTCCGACCTTTGGGTAATATTCCATCGCGGTCGGGACGGAGAGGAGCAGAACCATCGATTCCTCGCCGGCGGCTTGTTTTGTCAATTCGATCAGTTTTCGCCCGACGCCTGCTTTCTGGTGCGACGTTGCGACGGCGAGGTCTGCAAGATAGCAGCTCCAGGCTCCATCGGTTATCGCACGCGATATACCTACGAGCTTTTCACCCTCGCGAGCGGTGACAATGAGGTTCGAGCCGGCCAGCATCCGTGCGATCCGATCTGCGTCATCGATCGGCCTGGGCAACGCCGCGTCGCGGTAAAGTTCGATCACGTCAGCCGCATTGACCGGCTCATTCACCTTGTATTCGATCATCTATTTCTGCCCGAACGTTTCGATATACTTCCGCGTCACCTCTTTAAGCTCGGCGTATGACCGGATGACGTAAAGCACAGGCTGCATGTCGCTGTAGGTGTATTCGTGGCTGATGACCTGCTCCAAGTTAAAGGGCCGGCGTTCAACCTTGTCGGAGAAAGCGTGTTCGAGCTCGCCAAAGCTAGAGAGCAATCCCGCGCCGTAGGCCTTGATCTCGCCTTCGTCTTCGACCATTCCGAACTCGACGGTAAACCAGTAAAGCCGGCCAAGTTCCTCGATCTGCTGGTCGGTGGCGATCCGTGCCCCGAGGCCTATGAACTGAGAAAAGTCAGCAAATGCCGGATTCGTAAACATCGGGATATGACCTATCGATTCGTGAACGATATCGGGTTCAGGCGTATAGGCCGGCTGCGAATGATGGCGAATGTACTGCGTGCAAAGCATCGTGCGGTACGATAGCCACGAGAGAAATCCACGTGTTTCGACCAGGCCTTCGATCGGAGCGAGCCGGAAATTTGTAAGTTCTTTCAATCGCCGATTCATCTCAGTGAGCTGCGGAATACGATCGGTGCTGATCCCCAATTCCTTCTTGGCCTGCAGATAAAAAGGGCTCGCGTATCGCTCATGCAGCTCTTCTAATTCCTCGGCCACATAACGCCAGACACGCTGTTCGCGGGGATTGTAATCGACATCGGTTATTTCACCCGTCTCGCGAAAGTTTTTAGCTAACCCGGCGATATGATCGCGACGGGCCCGGTATTCCTGGTCATTAGCACCCGGGTGGTCGATGTGAAGCTCATTGATATTCTCGAACTTCATGTCCTTAAATTCGGGTAGATCGGCATCTGATACATGAAAATTGTCGATCGCAAATGCAGGTTCAGCGGTGGTTGCGGCGGTTTCAGTAAGCATTGACTTTACGGCTCCTATCATCGGTACGATGCAGTAAGAAAAACTCTGGTTAGCTGTTAATCATCTATTTTAATGCAATTCATAACGGCAGTGAATAGCAATTGTATGGATTCGCTGTGATACCTCCGTAGATTATTAGTTTATTTGGCGAAACTGCCTTATATTATAACTTCACCGGAAATGCTGGACGACATAGATCGAAATATCCTGAAAGAACTGCAGGTGGATGCCCGCACAAGCTATGCGGAGCTGGGACGCCGCGTCGGACTCACAACCCCCGCCGTCATTGAGCGGGTGCGGAAGCTCGAGGATTCCGGAATCATAACCGGATACCGCGCGGAGATCGATACGGCAAAGGTGGGGCTGCCGATCACGGCGTTCGTGCGGATGAGCATTACCGGCGTGGATTACAGCCACATCATTGAGGTGGCTCAGAGGTCGAACGAGGTGCTGGAATGTCATCGCGGTACCGGCGGCGATTCATTTATTATGAAGGTCGCTGTGCGATCGGTCGAGCATCTGCAGGAGATCATCGATAAGCTAACGCCCTATGGGATCACCACGACGGCTATCGTGCTGTCTTCGCCGGTGAAGCAACGCGTGATCGACGTTTAGGCTGCGGCACTCGACTGGGTGCGGAGGATCTTTTCCATCTTGCGGCCTTTTGCTAATTCGTCGACGAGCTTGTCGAGGTAACGGATCTGCTGGGTGAGGGGGTTTGTGATCTCTTCGACCCGGTAGCCGCAAATGACGCCGGTGATGAGGTGGGCGTGGGGATTCAGGGAGGCTTTTTGGAAAAAGGTTTCGAAGGTGGCTTTTTCGTCGATGAGCTTTCCGAGCTGCTTTTCGTCGTAGCCGGTTAGCCATTCGATGACCTGGTGCAGTTCGTCTGTGGTCCTGCCTTTTTTCTCGACTTTCGTGACGTAGTGCGGATAGACGGAAGCGAACGTCATTTTCGCCAATCGTTCGTCGTGGTGGCTTGTGTCTGTCATAGTTTCTCTAAAACTCCCTTACGTTTGATCAGATTTTTATAATCCCACTGTATCTCGCGGGCTTTTTTGCACCAGCGGGCGATATCGGCGGTGTTTACCTGATCGGCCGTTGTGTAAAGGAACGAGGCATCTTTGAATTTTCCGGTGCCGGGCTTTAACACCTCTTCGTCAAAATCCGCCCCGCTCCAGAACATCAGACGGACACCGGCTTTCAATTTGCTGTAACCGGCGATGGGGTTGCCCTCCAGAAACCAGACGGGATGGCGATGCCAGATCTTGTTTTCGGCTCCGGGCAGGTTGGCAGAGATCGTTTTGGCCAACAGGTCACAGATCTCGCGGTCATTGGCAGACAGGGCGGCGTTATATTCTGCTGTTTCTTTGTTCACTTACTGGATGCTCCATCAAAGGAAGATGAGAGGACGACAGAGAGGTGCCGTCCTTTCCGTGTTGTCACTTCTTCTTTTTCTTGCGAGGCTCGGTGGTCTTGCCGTCAAAATCTTCTTCGTTCGCCTCCGCCTCTTCTTTGGTCTTGCGGACGATCTGGTCCTTATGATGAGGCGGCGAGTAGATGGTGTAAAGCTTTAGCTCGTCTGTCGCCGAGGTATTGATAACGTTGTGTTTGGCGCCGGCGGGGATAACAACGGCATCACCGTCTTTGACAGTGTACTTGTTGCCGTCGATCTCGACACGTCCTTTTCCGCCCTCAAACCGAATGAACTGATCGTTCTCGTCATGCACCTCTTCGCCAATGTCCTGTTTAGGCTTTATAGCCATCAGCACAAGCTGGCTGTGCTCTGACGTGTAAAGCACCTTGCGGAAATTTTTGTTCTTTTCAGTATCGCGTTCGATGTTTGTTTTAAAGCCTTTCATAATTTTCAATTCCTATTTCAGTATTTTTGATTCCTTCATTTCACGGTGGAGTTTTCTTAATCCACGAATGTTCTTGATGTCTGAAATTGTAGATGACTTGAATTTTGACGCAAGCAGCGTGTTCGCAATTTCGATTTCACGCTCATCAAATGTCTGCCGAGTATTGCCCGACTCCATCCAGCCGCCTTTGGCCACAAGCTTCTTCGCTTTTGTATTGAGACGGATTTCCCTAGCTTTGACCGTATACTCCTTGAAAGTCAGAACAGCGCCCAAATAAACTAAATTGTCACCCTTCCGCTTTCGGTCTAAATAAGCAATGACAAGATTAGGTCCTATGTCATTTTCCGATTTTTCTTTCGTGATAACATCGAAATGTGATCCAAGTCTTTCACATCCGTATGAGACACATTCAGGCAAGACATAAAAATTTATAACGGTTGGCGAACCGCAACTAATCTCAATTTCGCTGCGCATGTAATTCCAGAATTCCACTCCGCGAACGATAAGGACTTCATAACGGCCTGGTTCAAGACTGGTTTGAAAATGGCCTTTTCGATCGGCAGACGCTACTCTCGTAATGAGTCGGCTTCTGAAAACCACCCTTGATCCTGAGACCACTGCGTCCTGCAAATCGAACACCGTTCCCGAAACAAGGCATACGGCCTTCCCTGATTCTTGTGCCAATGTGCTGAAACCCGAAAAAACCAACAAGCCCAATAAAAGCCTTAGCACTGGAAGAATCAAAGTTATAGGCGAGAGCTTTTTTCTCATGGTCTAAAAACAGATGTCGTAGGTTTCACGCAAGTTTGCTTTTCAGGCCAAGTTCTTCATTCGGTATGGCCCCCTTCATGTTATGTCCGTTGACTCTGCAATTATCTGAAACAGTTCATCTCGGTCGGCTTCATCCGCCATTTGTTTAGACAACTGTTCAGCGTTCAGTTTGTAATACTCATTATCATACAGGTCAACGATCCGGGATTCGAATACAATTTCGCTGAAGAGCCTTATCGGCAAGCCTTCGGGCCCCAGGCCCGTTTCGTGTACAATTCGCGCCCAAAACGGCTGATCGAGAGCATGGCTGGGGCAGCCGTATTTTAAGGCCATGTGCGTCGAACCCGAAACGCCGTGATGTACCCACGGCGTAAACATGGGGGTAGAGCCAGTCGTATGGAATCTCGCTGACGAATAGAACGTGGTCGGGCGGGCCGTCGATCTTGCTCAGCCCGCCCCAGGAAGTGTTGATGATCGCCGATATCTTGTGCCGCCGCAGAACATTAACGATCGCCTCGGTCTTTCGCTGCGGGTCGGTGTTCGTCATGCTGCCGAAGCTGATAAATACGATCTTTTCGTGAGTATCGAGAAAGTTTAAGAGGTTCTCATCCGGCTGCCAATCTACTGTTTTGTCACGCTCCGCCGAGGATCTCTTTTGCTTCGCTTCCATCGATCAGCTTAGGAAGTCCGCGCTCCGCGGAACCGAAACCCCATTGCTACGGTCGTCTCGCGAAACTGCTCCGGGAAAAGGCAGACGACCTCCCAGCCCCTCTCTTTGAGTACCTCACCGACCGCCAAAAACGGTTCGATATCGCCGCGAGTTCCCATTGAGATGAGGAGGGCTTGCATTGTCCTAGCTTTCGCCTCGAATCCTTATTTTTTCCTCGTCGACTATCCAAAGTCGCTTTTCGACGACCTCGGTGTCAAAAATAGGGCATATCGAGCTAAGCAAAGACAAGACGCTTTCCTTGTTTTGCATTCGTGGACGCAACACAATAATTCCGGCGTAAGTTTCAGGTGGATGTGTTCTGATGTCGGCGAAATCCAGATCGAGTGTGATGAGGGCTCGCTTTTCTTTGGCGCAGATATTTATCAATCGGTCGTCGCGTTCGCCGCCGAGTGATTGGTCACCGACGGTCATAGCGTTATGACCTAGGCTGGCAAGTAGCAGTGCTGCACCGATCGGCAAATTTTCGTCAAGCTTAAACCTCACGCCGCAAGCTGCTCCGGGATCGAGACAACCCTTTCGCGGGTCAGCTCCGCGGCATATGCCACAGCGGCGTTTATATCCTCAGCTGTCAGCGAAGGATAAATCGCGATTATCTCAGCCTGCGAAACATTTGCGGCTAGGTTATCGAGGATCACCGAGACCATTATTCGGGTTCCCTTGATACACGCCTTGCCGTGGCAGATTTGCGGATCCGTTGATACTCGGTCGGCCCAGTTCATACGACAACTATTCTACCATGTTCCACCCCACCTGACTCCGCAGCCGCATCAGCGTGCGCTCAAGGCCAATGACCTCGAAAACAGACAGCATCGAGGGGCCGACGGCGACGCCGGTCAGGAGTGTGCGGGAGCCGTTCATGATGACGCCGAGCTTCGTGTTCTTTTCCTCGGTAAAGCCCTTGACAACCGTTTCGATGCTGGCCTCGTTAAAGAGAGCACCCCGTTCGGTAAACACGGTTTCGAATCGGTCCGCAAGCTCGGGCATCCAGTCGCGGAGTTCGGGGAATTTTGTAAGATTCTTTGCCACTGCCGCCGGGTCGAAATCAAAATCTTCGCTGAAATATGCGCGACCCTGTGAAGAAAAATCCCTGAGCGTAAAGAACCGGGTGCGGATAAGATCTACCGTGTAGACATACCATGCGTGTGAGCCAACCTCCCGGGTTTCAAACGCAACCGTTTCCGGCCGGCCATCGGCACCGAGATCGGCCGTCGAAGGAATGTCGGCCGTGAGGGCGATACTTTCCTGGTCATATTCTTCACGCCACAACTTCGCCGCTTTTAATTCCGCTTTTACCAAAGGCAAAAGCTCGGCGAGCGGCATGGTTCTAATGTACTCCGCATTCATCCATAGAGCTTTGTCGTCGGTCCAATGCCTGGGGTCGTTCTCCTTGAAATTAAAAATGGCATTTGACCTGTGAATACCGTCAAAGGAAAATTTCTCGACGAGTTCATCGAGTGTGTAGATCTCCTTCTCTTCACCGGCAGACCAGCCGAGCAAAGCAAGGAAGTTTCGAAACGCGGCAGGCACAAAACCCGCATCGCGGTAGGTCGTCAGTGACACGATCTCACCATGCTTGCGTTTAGAAAGCTTGCCTTTGCCAGGCGCCATGATCAGCGGAAGATGTGCAAACGTCGGCGGCGTGACGCCGAGAGCCTCGTAGATAAGGACTTGTTTGTGGGTATTTGTCAGGTGGTCCTGGCCGCGGATGACATGAGTGATCCCCATTTCAATGTCGTCGCAAACGACTGCGAGATTGTAGAGCGGATGACCATCGGACCGCAGGAGGACAAGGTCCTCAGTATCGACGTATTCTCTTTCCTGCAGTCCATATACCCTGTCCTCAAAGGCCGTCTTGCCATCAAGCGGGACCTTTAGCCTGATAGCAAAAGGCTCTCCCGCCTCGGCCTTCCGGTCACTCTCTTCACTATAGAGCTCGCGATAAATATTATCTCGCATGCTCTTTTCGCCCTGCGCTGCCCGGGCTCGTTCTGCGATGCCTTCTTTTACGTTCTGATCGGTCGGTTCCGCCTTCGGCGTGAAATCGCGGTACGCTTTCCCTTCGGCGAGGAGCTTTTGTGCCGCGGCGCGATGTTTACCGGCATTATCTGATTGAAAAACGATCTCCTCGTCATGTTTGAGTTCGAGCCACGCGAGGCCGTCGAGTATGGACCGGGTTGATTCCTCAGTTGAGCGCGCAAGGTCTGTGTCCTCGATCCTGAGTAGAAATTTTCCGCCGACCTGGCGTGCGTAGAGATAATTAAATAGCGCCGACCGGGCCGATCCGATATGGAGATAACCAGTGGGTGACGGGGCAAACCGAACGCGTGTAGTCATAGACGATGATTTTCACGTAAACAGGCAAAGAACGCAAAACTCACTGCTTTCCGCTAACTTTCCAGGCAAGGAAGGCCATCGGAACGTAAGCGAATACCACGTCAATGATCCTGTACCACATCGGGGCTGGGATCACGATGTTTGCCACGATTCCGCCGATCAGAAACAGAGCCCCTAAAATGATAGCGATCGTCTTTCTGGAGCTTGCAGCGATGAACATCGCCGACAGGACACCGATGAAAGGTCCGAGCGCATGGGCAAGAAATGGCACAATAAAATCGATCGGCCCAAATAAGTGGATCGTCGATGCGACGCCGTCCATGCTCGTACCGTCAAAGCCCGCGGGCGGGGGGATTATTACGTGACCGATGGCTAGGACCGCCATGTTCACGACGCTTCCGACTACGACTCCCACAACCACGGCAAGTATGTTCCTTAAGATATTCATACATTTTTCCTCGATCTCGCACCCATGTATATGGCGGCGAGCTTGTTGTTGCCCCGGATCGATCAGGTAGCTACAAAGCACCATGAAAAGAAAGAAACAGACGATATTGGTGATGCCGACAGCGATCGCCGTCGGCAACGCCTAGGCATAGCTTTCCTTACCGGGTAATGTCACCCATCTTTATTGGCTTTCTCGACAAGCTTGGGTTCCCACAGCTCGACCTTGTTACCGTCCGGGTCCATTACCCACGCAAACTTGCCGTTAAAATCGGTCGTCGGTTCGCCCACGATCTCGACGCCGGCTTCTTTTAACTGCGCGAGCAGGGCGTCGAGATCATCGACCCGATAATTGATCATGAAGCTCGATTCGCTGGGTGCAAACCATTTACTGTTCGGCTCCGCCGTCGACCAGACGGTCATACCGCCGTCCACCTTCGCATCATCGGTCCAGTTGATGATCGACCCGCCCCAATCTTCGAATTTAAGGCCGAGATGGTCGCGATACCATGCCGCCAGGGCGTCCTTGTCCCTGGTGCTTTTGATAAAGACACCGCCGATACCAGTTATTTTTGCCATATATGCTCCTTACGCCTCTGCGGGCAGTATCTCACGCTTTCGTAAGAGAGCTGCGCTGATGAGAGTCACAACAACGCCTACAGGAAGGATCTCCAGCAACGTAAATCCGAAGCGAACGAAGAAATTCTTGTACAGCTCCATGAACCGCTCGCCCTCCACGCGTTCTTTTTCGATTTCAGCTTCTGATGCACCGTCTGCCTTCATCTTGTCGAGATAATAGACCGTGTACTTTTGTATGAATTCCTGCCCGCTGGACGAATAATAGAGTTCCCAGCTTGCACCGTAGCAGACCGCGGAAATAAGGCTAATGAGTATGCCGACCTGAAGCCCCTTCAGGAATGTTATATGTCCGCCGTGGTTATCCCGGTAAGATTTGATCCCAAAGAAGACCATAGACAATGCGATGATCATAGTCGCGTAGCCCCAGATCATCGCATTGTCGAAATCGATGCCATCGGTCACCATGACATTCATCAGGATCCACATCAGAACGGATGCGATCGCACCCGCTATCAGGCCGAATATCAAAACAATTCTCGTCATAGTCTTTTCCTCCAGTGATGTGGGAAATATACGGCAGGCTTACCAGAAACGCATCAGCCAAAAGAATGATTTCGCCAGAAAGCTGCTTTTTCAGCCGAAAGTACCAGGGTATTTACATCCCACCGTCTTCTATCGGCGTTGACCATCACTGCAATTACATGCTATAAATGCAACACTCGGCATCTTGTCGAGGGGGTCCCTGATAGTTCATCGCTGAAAAAAGCATCAAACGCGCAGAAAAATGCGTGGTACAACCCTCAGCTGGCCTAAGCTATTCAAATCATTATAGTTATGGCGATCTGGCTGTACCAGGGGTGGTACAAAAACAAGGGGGTAGACGAATGCGGAGCGCGGCCAACGTGCAAGGTGAACGAATTTTTCGGGCGGTCGAGGGCTTGCTGCTAAGGGATTATACGCATCTCCTTAGCTTTTACGATTGCCTCGGTTCGGCGGCTGGCGTCGAGCTTTGCGAGGACGTTTGAGACGTGGGTCTTGACCGTGGAGGTCGAGATGAAAAGGCGATCTGCGATCTCCAGGTTAGATAATCCGGCGGCGATCAGCTCGAGCACCTCGAATTCACGTTTCGAAATGCCGAGCCGCTTGAGCACTTCTTCGTCCCGCTCAAAAGGCCCGCCGATCTCGACCTCGACCACCCTTGGGCGCGTCAACCTCAATCCCGCCCAGATCCCGAGGCCCGTGAAGATGACGGCAACGGCGCCGATATAGAACTCAAGCGGGATATCGCGAACAAAATACTTGTATTCGACCAGCTTTAACAGGCCGAGCAGCACCGCCATTGCGATTCCATAGAGAACGATGGTCCGCCGCATACCTCGATAATAAACACGAAAGGCTATCGAAATCGATAGCCAAAAAGAAACTGATTATGAAGATTCTAATGGCGGAGACGACAGGATTCGAACCTGTGAAGGGCTTTTGACCCTTAACGATTTAGCAAACCGCCGCTTTCAGCCGCTCAGCCACGTCTCCGAATGTCCTTTCGGACAGAACTTCATTCTAGCTATGGAGCAAACTTTGTCAAGTATTGGCGCATCCTACCGAGCGATTACCACGTTTTGTTTGAGCTTGACACGTTTGCTATTTGCAAAGAAAATATTGAAGTTGCGGGTTTTGTCCGTCGTCATGCGATTTACGTCCGAAAGAGTATTTAATTTTAAGCCATTGTGGCTGCTGACTTTGATCTTTTCAGCAGTGGCTATCTCACCGCGTGTGGTGGATGCTGCTGCCAATACTAATAAGGGTCCGCTCGGTGTCATAAAAGGAGTGGTTCGAGATAACGGCGGGACACCCATCCGTGAGGCGTCAGTCGCGATCTTTCGGTCAGGGAAACTGCTAAAGCAGGTCGTCTCAGCCGCGGACGGCAGCTATCTCGCCAGGATCGTTCCGGGAACTTATACAGTGCTGGCAGTTGCCCAGGGATTTAACCCGGTGACTCTCTACGGGGTTCAGGTCAGCCGTGCAGCGGAATTAACGTACGGTTTTAATCTGGAACGCGCCGGTGAGGGTAATACACTTCCGGAAAAGCGTCTTGACCGAAATAGCACAAGATGGAAAATTCGAGCTGCCCAGTCAGGGCGCTCCATTTATCAGAATCAAGAGGGAGATCTACCCGTCACTGAAGATGGGGAAAGTATTCTTGAATCCGATGAAGTCGAAGAGAGATCCCGTGGCCGAAAGGGGCAAACAGTTGCTGAAACCTATTTCGCAGGATCTGAACGTGGGGGATTTGCCGGAATAAATCTTGCAACTCTCGTCCCTGTTGGTGAGACATCAGATCTAGTCGTAGCGGCCCAGACCGGCACAGGGAATTCACCCCAGCGTCTCGAAATTGGTCTTAAGACACCCGTCGCGGAGCACCAGTTCAGGCTAAATGCATCTGTCGCGAGTCTAGGCAATTTTCTTAAAGGTACGGATGAGAAGTCGCTTGGGCAGGTTTCTTTTCAGCTTTTAGATGAGTGGAAGGTGCGTGAAGGCATCATCCTTGTATACGGCCTTGATTATTCTCGATTTATTGGGGCGGGCGATGATTATTCGCTCTCACCCCGTCTGGGTTTTCAGTACGACATAAATTCAAGAACGAGATTCAGATCAGCGTTCACAACACAAACTGAAGAACGTAACTGGTCCAACGCGATCGATCTCGAAGGCAACACCATTGCGTTTCGCGAACCCGTCGCGATCGAAGACCTGATCGTGGTCGATGAAAAGCCGCAAATGAACACGATGCGGCGTATGGAATTCGGCGTGGAACGGATCCTCGACAATCGATCAAGTATTGACGCAAACATATTTTTTGACACTACTCCAGGACGAGGTGTGGGTATCAATGCATTTGCATTCGATACGCTTGGCGGTGGGTTTGAAGAATTTGTCGCTAACCAGCAGGGCAATGCCCGAGGTATTAGAGTTGTCTACACAAGGCGACTGGCAGGGCCGTTTTCGATGTCGGCCGGCTATTCCTTTGGCAACGGTCAAAAACTTTCCGGTGACGGGATCACGGATCCGTCGCGTCTGTTCGAAAATGACATCTTCTCATCGTTTTTTGGCCAGTTGGTCGCAGACCTCAAAACCGGTACCAGTGTTCGAACGGTCTACCGGCTTTCACCCGAGGCGACTGTGTTCGCCATCGATCCCTTCAGGGGGAGCCTTGCTATCTACGACCCGGGCCTTAGTGTTCTGGTCACTCAGCATCTGCCAAATCTCGGCCTTCCGCTTCGTGCCGAAGCAATCATAGACGCCCGTAATATATTTGATTTCGTACCGGGATTCGCCAGCGAGGAAGGCGGACTGAAGTTAAGTTCTTCCGGTCGAGTTGTACGCGGCGGTATCAAAGTCAGATTCTAGATTTTGAGAAAATTCGGTTTGTGGCTGACGACTGAGTGTTTTCGGACTACAGTGAGACTGTAATTTTGTCCAAAATCTCGGATTGTGAGCGAAATGATGAATAACAGTGGACAGAACTTCGCGGTTCCGATTCGTGGGCCACGCTTTTCGCCTGATATTTATTAATTCTCCGGAAAGCTCGCCGACTTCTCATAAATGGTACGTATTTTGCGTTGACAAAAGGGTGGCGAAGTATGCCTTGACGGAATGAAGGAAAAAATGCTGACAAGTTGGAGCCTGATCTGGCTCCTTGCGAGCGTCCTGCTGGTTTCAGCAGGTGCTCTAAACTTGTCTCAGCGAGCTTATCAGGAGATGCCGCCCACGGACGGCGTTTCATGGATCCAAAGGGCGGACGGTATTTACGCTGAAAAGGTATCGCCGGGGCTTGCGGGTTATCGTGCCGGCATTTCGCGCGGGGACCGTTTGATCGGCATAGGATTCGACGAAGAAAAGACGGAGGAGATCACGTCGCCTGCCGATGTCATGATGTATCTCGACGCTGCGGGCGTTGGCGGCAACCTCACCTACTTTTATCAGAAACCCTCCTATTCCTTTTCCAACAACTTTTATTACGCAGATCTTCGAAATATCGATCCCCTGCCCCGATGGAACCCCTCGATCATCTTTCTTTCGATCGTCGGATTGATATGGCTGGGGGTAGGGGGCTTTGTTTTGTTCAAACAGGGCAGCACCTCACCTTTCGTTCTCCACTTTGCAGTTGTTTGTCTGGCGGCATTTGTTTTTCATGTGTTCCGGTCGATCGGATTCGGTCGGGATTTCGACCTGGCGGTTGATCTGCTAGACAATATCGCACTTGCGTTCTTTGTTCCGCTGTTCGTTCATTTTTGCATTCGATACCCTGTCCGCAGTGAAGTATTTTCGGATAAAAAATGGAAGACCTATGTATTGTACGTCCCGGCGACACTGTTCTCGGTGATGCTGGTTGTTCTCTCGCTCGTACCCCAATTTTGGCCACAGTCCGGCATCACGGCGGCGATGGCGACCGTCATTGATCGTCTGGACCTGTTCCGCGTCCTTTATCAGGCAAATTTCTATCATTTTGTGGCCGGTGTTTCGACGGGGGCCACAATACTTGTGTGGCGTTTCTTCAAAACCCGTCAACCGGACGTCCGACAGCGTCTGAAATGGACAATGTGGGGAACGATCGCGGCCATTGTACCGGTTGTGATGATGCAGCTCGTAGAGAGGCTAGCTATTCGCATCCCGGATGACAATTTCAGCACCGCGATAACCACGCTGCCGCTTGCATTGATCCCGCTTAGTTTTGGACATTCGGTCGTTCGTTATCGTCTGATGGATGTCGACGTCGTTGTTCGGCGGGCGCTCGTCTATGCGATGACGACCTTAGCGATCGCAATGATGATAGGGGCCGTTGCTCTTGGACTGGTATTTCTTGCGGTGGGTAACGACCTTTCCACAACTGAGATAACTCTTCGGGCCATTATCGCTGTCGTCGCCATGGGAGCGATCGTAATGTTGAGCGAACCTCTCAAGAAGTTTCTGCAGGAGCGTGCTGACAGGTTCTTCTATGGCGAGCGATACGACCTGCGTCAAGGACTGCTAGATTTTGGCAAGACCCTCTCGGCTACAACGGCCCTCGACCCTCTTCTAGATGGTTTGATAGAGCGGCTTCGCCAGGTTCTCGACGTTCAGAAGGTCGCGGTATTCCTCGAGGACGCGACCGCCGAGGAGCATTACCGCCTGGCAAAATCTGTGGGGTTGAGCGAGACATACGTGATACCGCACGATTTTCGCACGATGATCCGCCAAAAATCGGCAGCCAAAGGTGTTGTTCGAGCCGATGAATTCGACACCGATCTTCACAGCCTCAATGGCAATGGAAACGGGAACGGCAATGGAAACGGTAATGGCAACGGTCTTGCTAAGGGAAATGGGATCTTAAGAAAGGAACTTCATTACTTTGTCCCATGCGTGGTCGGCGGCAAGATGGTTGCTGTGATAGGCCTCGGACGGGCCACTGATGGGTCGCTGTTGTCGTCTGAAGACCTCGAGATCCTGCGTACGGTCTCCGGATACATAGCTGTCGCTATCGAGAACAGCAGCCTGTATGGACAGCAAAAACAGCATACCGAGGAACTCGCCCTTCTGAAGGAATTTAATGAGTCCATCGTCGAATCCGTCAATGTGGGGCTGCTGGCGGTAGACGAGGATGGTCGAATAATCAGGAGCAACACCCCATTCGATGAGATGATGGGGCTGGAACGCGAACAGGCGGTCGGCAAACTTGTCGAAGAGGTTTTTGACGAAAGCTTCGCGATGAACCTGGAGAGCATTCTGGGCAAGTCGCGGTGGCATCTCACCGAAGTTCGAAATGCCTACAAGCTGCATGCCTTTGATAAGGGCGGCAAATCGCTGATCCTAAATATCGCGGTGGCTCCCCTTCGTTCGGTCTCTAACCAGCAGCAGGGTGCGATCCTCGTGCTGGAAAATGTGTCATCGCGGGTAAAACTCGAGGAGACCTTACAACAAAGCGAAAAGCTCTCGAGTATCGGGCTGCTTGCTGCTGGCGTCGCCCATGAGGTAAATACTCCGCTGACAGGTGTTTCAAGCTATACCCAGATGCTGCTCGGGATGATCCCCGAGACTGATCCCAAACATGCCCTGCTTCAAAAAATGCAGCGGCAAACGGACAGGGCCTCGAATATCGTTGGAAACCTCCTCAATTTTTCGCGAACCGGCAATGCCGAGGAATTCGTCGAGATCGAGATCAACAAGCTCCTCAACGATACGCTCCAGCTGCTTGAACCACAGCTGAGAAAATCACAGATAGAGATCGTGAAATTCTATGCAAGACGGCCGCCAATGATCTTGGGAAGCAGCGGTAAACTGCAGCAGGTCTTTACAAATCTCATCCTCAACGCGCGGGACGCAATGTACGATGGCGGAACGATCACGCTCACTACCTCGGTCGAAGATTCGAACGCGGTCGTCGTCGAGGTGACGGACACGGGCGAAGGGATTCCCCCCGAGAATCTTACCAAAGTCTTCGACCCGTTCTTTACGACGAAAGGCGTCGGTAACGGCACCGGCCTCGGATTGGCTGTTTCGTACGGGATCATTCAGGAGCACGCAGGTTCGATAGAGGTCAAGAGCGTCGCCGGCGAGGGAACGGCCTTCAGGCTCGTCTTTCCGGATGCCCAAAAATCTGGCAGGAAACGTGCTGTCAGCTAACCGCGGTCAAGTCTTTTTCTTTACCCATCCGTAATAAATAGAGCGCTGCCAGGAATGCGATGAACATGATCGCCGATGCTGCCCAATAGGTGCGAAAAACGGTGAATCGGTCGACCTTGTTCACGGCATTGTTCAGTAATACCCCACCGATCATCGGCCCTATCGCCCGCGCCAGCGATGCACCCGACTGCATCACGCCCATGACCTTGCCCTGCTCGTGGTCGCCGGCATATTTCGACGCGAGACTTGCCAATGCGGGCGACGCAAAGGCGTTGCCGAAAGATAGAAACCCGGCGACCACCAGGAGACCCGCGAGCCCCCCAAACGCCGGCGATGAAAACGGCATCGCAAACAAACTCAGCGCAAGTACGATACAGCCGAAGGCAACGAGGCGCTTTTCCCCAAACGCTTTGGCCGCGACACCAAAAACCCCTCCCTGCATAATGATGGCCAGGAAACCGACATAGGCGAATAGGTAGCCGTTTTGCTCCGCGTTATAGCCAAATGTAAAATTCGTGAACAGTACAAACGCGTACGTCATTATCGAGAAAGCGGTCACCAGGAGAAAATAGATACCGGCGATCGCTTTAAAGCGTGGATCTCTCAGCGAATCCAGGATCTCGGCCACGTTACCTTTTCGGCCTTCGTTCGCCGCGTGAGCGCCCGGCTTGCGCGATTCGGGTAGGATGAAATAGAGTGCGACGGCATTCGCGAGTGACAGTACGGCTGCAAAATAAAACGGTACATGCACTCCGTACTTGCTAAGTACGCCTGCCAGCGCCGGCCCGAGTATGAACCCGAGGCCAATAGCGGCACCGAATAGGCCCATGCCCTTTGCCCGGTTCTCCTTGGTTGTTACATCCGCTATATATGCCTGGGCAGTCGATATGTTTCCACCAGTTATCCCGCCGATTATGCGCCCGATAAAGACCATCACCAGCGTATTCGCAAATCCGATCACGAAATAGCCCACCGCCGAGCCGAGCAGGCTTATGAATAGGATCGGCCGCCTGCCATATCGATCGGATAGACGGCCAAGGATAGGCGAAAAAAAGAACTGCATCCACGAGTAAATGGAAAAAAGAAGCCCGATCTCAAAGGGAGTTGCCAGAAACTGTTCGGAGGACGCGTAGAACGGCAATATAGGGATCACCATGCCAAACCCGATCAGATCTATGAAGATCGTGACGAATATAATGATCAGCGGCGTGGTAAAGAATTTTTCCGATTCGCCTTCTTTCTGCGCGGGTTCAGGAGGTTTTGTGTGGTTCATGGGCTCGGCACCGGGCCGGGTTAACTGCCCGGATCGCGAAATTATAGTAATATCAGGAAAACAACTTTATCACCAAGGGGCGAGGTCACTATAAACGATGACAGTTAAAATAAGATCGAAAGCTATAATTTTGCTGCTACTTTCCGCCTTTTTCCTGTTGAATCAGGCTACTCTGGGTCAGAGAACGAGGCCGCGTCCAACTCCCGCGCCTCCGGTCAAAACCGTACCGAATATCGCTTATACCGTCTCGATGCCGAGGCCGTGGACGCACTTGCTCGAAGTCGAGATGAGGGTAAATTGGGACCAGATGCCCGCCCAGCCTGAGCTTAAAATGCCGGTCTGGACGCCCGGAAGCTATCTCGTAAGAGAATACGCCCGCCATGTGCAGGACTTTAGCGCCAAGAGTGGAACCGGTACTGAATTGCCCTGGCGAAAAACCAGTAAGAACACCTGGCAGTTAGATTCGAACGGCGCAAAAGAGATCGTCGTGACCTATCGCGTATATTCGAATGAGCTTACGGTCCGAACGAACGAACTCAATGATGAACATGCTTTTTGGAACAATACGGCCCTGTTGTTCTTTCTCGATGGACAGCTCGGGGCCAGTTCAACGGTAAAGGTCGTACCCTACGGAAACTGGCGGGTGGCTACCGGGCTTCCGCCTGTCACCGGGCAGACCAACGTCTTTCG
The DNA here is from genome assembly GCA_041745615.1 of Pyrinomonadaceae bacterium. Lineage (GTDB taxonomy): Bacteria > Acidobacteriota > Blastocatellia > Pyrinomonadales > Pyrinomonadaceae > OLB17. Next base: position 81,877 of record JBGTIP010000044.1, read on the forward strand.
GGCCGCCAATTACGACATACTTTATGATTCGCCCTTTGAGGTCAGCGACTTTAAAGAGAAGGTTTTCGAAGTTCGCGGCAAGAAACACCGCATAGTGATCACCGGCGAAGGCAATTACGACCTGGACCGGCTCGCGGCCGACATAACAAAGATCATCGATGCGTGCGTCGCAATGTTTGGAAGCGTGGATTATGACGACTATACGATCATTATCAACCTTCGCGGCGGCGGCGGTCTCGAACATCTCAATTCGACCGCTATTCAAGTCAACCGCTTTGCCTTCAGTTCCGATACCAGGTACAAATCATTTCTCAATCTCGTTGCGCATGAGTATTACCATGTCTATAACGTCAAACGGATCCGCCCAGACGTGCTTGGCCCGTTCGATTATGAGAACGAAAACTATACACGGCTTTTGTGGGTTGCTGAGGGAGTAACGTCATATTACGCCGGTCTGCTGCTGCTGCGGACAGGGCTGATCTCTCAGGCTGAATTTCTCCGTGGAATTGCCACCTTGATCCAGCAGCTCCAAAACCGCCCCGGCCGATTTGAAACGAGCCTCGAAGATGCCAGCTTTGATGCCTGGATCAAATACTATCGTCAGGACGAGAACGCCATTAATAATCAGATCTCTTACTATGACAAGGGCGAGATCGTTAGCATGATGCTCGATATAACCATCCGGACATCTTCAGGCGGAGCAAAATCTCTCGACGACGTAATGCGTTACCTGTACGAGGAATTCTATAAGAAAGACCGGAACTTCACATCGGCAGATTTCCAGAAGGCTTCGGAATTAATGGCAGGAAAAAGCCTCGACGATTTCTTTTCCAAATACGTACGCGGCAAGGCCGAAATAGACTACGCATCGATCGTTGAGGGCGTCGGTTTAACCCTTGTCGCCAGGCAAAATAATATCGGAAATGCTTACCACGGGGCCAACCTCGTGGAAGAGGGCGGAAGGCTGACGATACGGACGATTCCAGCCGGCACGCCCGCCTATGAACAGGGCTTGAATACTGGCGACCAGATCGTTGCCATCGACGGATATCGGGCGAGCCAAAGCTTCTTGCAGAGTTATATCGCAGAGCGGAAGCCGAACGATATGGTAAAACTTTCGATCTTTCGCTTCGACGTGCTGCGCGAGGTCGAGCTTAAACTGGGGAGCGATCCGCGGCGAGATTATAGCCTCATCCCAAACCCGGCGGCGAGTGAAGAACAACAACGGTTATTCAACCAGTATCTGGGCGGCGGTCAATAGGTCTATGCGGTTTTCACGATTTTCGACGAGTCTATTCCTTGCGGTCATCGTATTTTTCCAGGGATGTCAGGACAGAATGTTCGAGCCGCCCGAGGAAGCACCCGCAGGCGCCGGCAATGCTCCCGCTGTCCGGCTAAGTTTCAAGTACGAAGCGGATGTCCCCGCCCCTTCCAACGAACTCCTAACTGTTGCAGAGGAACGGCATGCGGCCGTTCAGGCTGATTTTGACGCCACTCGGCCGCTGGAACTGCTTGACCGTACTATCATTTCACCGGACAAACAGCGTGTGGTGGCCGTCTACCATCGAATTTCTGATGTTCCTTCAGAATACAGGCTCGATATGTATTCGGCGGATGGGCAGCTCCTTAGAAAGATCACTTCCGATACAATGGCTGTCCATTTTCCGGATACGATCGTCTGGTCGCCGGATTCGGCCACATTGGCGTTTGTTGCAATGATCAGGGCTTTTCAACCCGGAAGCAGCCTGTCGCCTACCGGCTCGCCGATGCCGTCGCCCGTACCGACCGCAGGTTCAGAAATTACTGAAAATATCGACGAAACTGAGCCCGTAGCTGAGATCTCTCCTACTCCCGGAACCCCGACTCCGGCCCCTCCTACGGGCATTATGACCTTTCGTACCGAACAGATCTATATATGCGGTGCAGATGGTGCGGATGTTAAGCCTCTGACTGAAAATGAAGGTCTGATCTATTTTTACTATGCGTGGTCGCCGGACAGTTCGATGTTGGTCGCCTTGTCCGCAACAGCCCGGGAGTGGAGATATCTGGAGGTGGTGGCTGAAAGTAAAGGTGAAGTACTGGTCCCTCAAGGACGACCTCGCGTGATCGAGAAAAACGGACGTGAACGGCGGCTTGATGACAATCTCACATCCGTCCGGCCCGTTTGGTCGCCTGATTCCTCAAAGATCGCTGCAGCCTTCGAAAACCAGGTGCGGATCTACGATGCGGTCGGAACAAATCCGACGCAGGCTGCGATCCCTCTGCGTAACCAACTGCTTATCTCGTCCCAAGCATATGATCGGCTTCAGCAACAGACATTGCGGGCTGCAAACAACGATGCAAACGTCGAGGGTACACCGGTTCCTGAGCCAACGGCGGAACAGCCTATTTCCACTCTGCCGGATGAGAAGTTGCTGGTCTCGTATAATCCGATCGTCGAGCTTGCATGGACATCGGATGAATTGCTCTATCTGCAGACCGCTTATTTGCGCCGAATGAAGAATGAGGCCGAGAGCGTCCGCAGCTTTTCCCGATGGCACAGGCTTATCCTTTCGTCACAGCCCGCTGCAGCAAACAGGTAATTATGAAATATGACACCATTGCCGACATTTATTCGGCGAACGAAGAGGCTCGACGGCGTCTGCTGGATAGACTGTCCGGGGTCTCCGAAGACGAAGCGGGCCTGGTTCCCGATGGTGAGACGTGGTCCATCAACCAGATCGCCGAACATTTAGCTATGGTCGATCATGGTATTGCTCGTATTTGCCGAAGATTGATCGCTCAGGCAAAAGAGGGAGGTCATCTAGCCAACGGCGAAATGGCGATCAGCTCAGAATTTTGGGAGCGGATAGAACGTTTGGCCGTAGAAAAGGTTGCGGCCCCTGAACAGGTCCATCCGAAAGGTGATACGGGCATTGGTGAGTCGATCGCCTTGATGCACAAAAACCGTGCTGTTTTCGAGGAGCTGAGAATGGATATGGAAACCTATGACCTATCTGCTCCGAAGTTTCCCCATCCGTATTTTGGTCCAATAACCGCCGTAGAGTGGCTGGTTATCGCGGGAGGGCATGAGCTGAGGCACACTGAGCAGATCGAGCGGCGTCTTAAGCTCATCCGAGACGAAAAAAACCCCGGTCAGAAGGAGGGTGATCCAACCGGGGTAAAGACTCCAAACTGATCATCATAGCAAACTGACTTTCGGCTTGTTTGAAGCTGTCAATTTGATGGCAGCGAGCCTCGCATAGTTTGCCAGAGAATAAAGTGGCTCCTTATCTAAACCCTGCAGTTTTAGTAGTCGCCTCCTTTTACTCAGCTAAAGCGTGAATATGATAACATTTTTCTTTAGTTTGTATAGCTATTTTTTGTGATAGTGCAGTCGCTTTCCGGCTTCACTCATACGATGGATAAATTTTTGATTCGCGGCGGCATTCCGCTAATGGGAAAAGTAGAGATCGGAGGAGCTAAGAATTCGGCTCTTCCGTGCCTTGCGGCGGCATTGCTGACCGCCGAAACGGTGACACTTCACAACGTACCGTATGTGAAAGATCTTATTACTCAGCGCCGCTTGCTGGAGGATCTCGGGGCAACGGTTCTTACTCCCGAACTGAGAACGCATAAGATAACGGCGGGAAATATTGAGGTATTCGAAGCTCCGTATCACCTGGTCAAGACGATGCGTGCTAGCGTGCTCGCATTAGGGCCGCTGCTCGGGCGATTCGGCAAAGCCACAGTGAGCCTTCCAGGCGGTTGCGCGATCGGAACGCGGCCCATCGACCTGCATCTAAAGGCATTCGAACAGCTCGGTGCCACCGTTAGCCTGGAATCGGGTGACGTCGTCGCCCGTGCGCCCATGGGCCGCCTTGTCGGCAGCACAATCAATTTCGAGAAGGTCACAGTTACCGGCACCGAGAATGTCATGATGGCGGCCGTTCTTGCTAAAGGCAGGACCTCGATCCATAACGCCGCTGAAGAACCGGAGATAGAAGACCTTGCCGAGCTCCTGAATAAGATGGGTGCAAGGGTAAAGGGCGCCGGCACCCCGACGATCGAGATCGACGGAGTCGAATCACTCGGCGGTGCCGAGCACACTATTATCCCGGACCGGATAGAGACTGGCACATTCATTGTTGCCTCGGCGATCACCAACGGCGATCTGGAAATAAAGAGCTGTCGTCCCGGCCATCTTACCGCAGTCATCGAGAAACTGCGTGAGGTCGGGGTCGAGATCGAGGAGGTCAATCAAAGCACGCTGGCCGTAAGATGCGGCCCGAATGGGCTCAGCTCGCGTGATGTCACGACCGAACCACACCCCCGGTTCCCGACAGACATGCAGGCACAATACATGGCGCTCATGACACAGGCCGATGGCGTTTCGCAGGTCACGGAAACTATATTCGAGAATCGATTTATGCACGCTTCTGAGCTCATTAGAATGGGGGCGGATATATCGATATCCGGCAATACGGCCACCGTGCGCGGCCGAACAAGACTTATGGGGGCCCCGATCCTCGCATCCGATCTCCGGGCGTCGGCTTCGCTGGTTTTGGCCGCTCTATGCGCTGATGGAGAAACAACGATCGAACGCGTCTATCACATCGACAGGGGCTACGAGACGATCGTTAAGAAATTAAGTTCCCTCGGAGCCGATATCGAACGTGTCAAAGGCAGCGACTCAGCGGCCGGCGAGGAAGAGAGACTTAGGGCAGATTCCGGTAATTAACAAATCTCTACGGCTATGCTCTAATAAAAGTATCTCGAATATGGGTTCTGAAGACTGCATTTTCTGTAAGATCGCTGACGGCCGCATCAAATCCGACAAGGTGTTTGAGGATGAAATATGTGTAGCCTTTCACGATCTCGACCCTCAAGCCCCTACCCACATCCTGGTCATCCCGCGAGAGCACGTGGAATCTCTGGACAAAACGGAAGAAAACCATAAGCAGACGCTGGGTCATTTGCTTCTTACCGCAGCAGAGATCGCCAGATCCAAGGGGTTTGCTAATGACGGGTATCGAACTGTAATAAATACCAACAAAGATGGGGGGCAGACCGTTTTTCATCTTCACGTGCATTTGCTGGCGGGCCGGCAGTTCATCTTCCCTCCCGGGTGACAGGCATGGATCTCGAAAGAATTATGAGAAAGATATCCCTGATTTTTGCCGTAGTTTTGATCGCCGGCATCGCGTCAGGCTGTTCGTCGGGCGGTGCCGGGGACAACTCGGAGCCAGTGTCGGAACCTGAGACCGTCTCGCAAATGTCGATAGCCGACGTCTCCGATGCTAATGTCGCACTTGCCGAAGGGAGCAGGCTCCTCGACGAGAACCAGACAGAACGGGCGATCGAGTTTCTCGAACATGCTGTCTCCCTCAACCCCGATCTCGCCGAGGGATATTTTCAGCTCGGCATTGCCTACTCGCTGCTCGAACTGCAGTACGAGCAGGAGGGCGTCATTACAGAAGCACCGTCAAACACCAACTCCGGACGGACTAAAAAACGTTCCGAGCGGTCTTTCGAACGGGCCGTCGACGCCTATGAGAAATGGATCGAGGCTAACCCGGAGGATGATTCGGCCCATTTTGATCTCGGACGTACCTACTCGAAACTAATGAAGGACGAAGAGGCCGAAAAAGCCTTCGAGCAGGCGGTCAAACTTAAGCCTGAAGACAGTGAGTACCAGACGGAACTCGGTGCGATCCGGATCAAACTGGCCAAGTACCACGAAGCTATCGCCCCCCTCAAAGAGGCGATCGAGCTAGATGCTGAAAACGTGAGAGCCGAGGAACTGTTGGAAGAAGCAGAGGCCGGAAGGCGACGCCTGGATTTTATTTCTCCCAGGCCTGATGCGAATAGGCCGAGCTCAAATACCCGTGCCAATTCCAATGCTGCTGTTGAATCTAACTCTGATTCCGGCACTCAGCGGCCAACTAATACCGGCGTTAAGCCTCCGCCCAGCCCCGCGAAAAAGCCCACTCCCGCTTTTAACAGGCCAAACTAAATATTCTCGAGTGATTCGAAAAAACACACTTCGCGGCTGAAGTGTGTCAACTTGACATTGTCTTGAGAAAACTCCAAATTAAATTGAATTCATCTCTTCGGATGAGATTGCAACCAGTATGAACGCTCCCGAACCTGACAATGCGCTTACTCTGGAACGGCGCATCAGCATGCATGAGGCCCGCGAAGCAATAATTGACCGCCTCGCACGCGATCTGCCAACTGATATCGATCTTGAGAGATTCCTTAACGTCGTTGTATCTGAGATCGGTCGTATGCTGCAGGCTGATAGATGCGATCTGCTTCAGCTAAACGAAGGCAAGGACCTCGTGATCAGTCATGAGTGGCGTAAGGATAGCTCGATCACCAAGAGTGAAGGTACCAAGATCCCGTTCGATGCAAGAATGTTGGCTGAGAGGTTCGACGTCAGCAAACCCATCCGCATCAACGATACTTCGAAGGCCGAGGACTCAACTCTTAAGTTTTTTGCTCGTGCACTCGAGACGCGCTCACTGCTGATCATTCCGATCATGCTGAATGATAACGTTCTGGGGCTGCTCGGGCTTCACGATACGCATGAACCGCGTGAATGGCTCGATGAAGAGATCAGCTTTCTCGAGTCGATCGCAAGGCAGCTGGCGATCGGATATCAATACACGAGCCTTTACGTCGCACAGGAGCTCGAAAGCCGACGGACCAACGCCCTTCTGGAGATCGCTAATACCCTCAATTCCCATTCCGACTTTAAAGAAGTATCCGAGCGTGTAATGGAGCGGGCAATCAACCTCGTAGGGGCAGATTACGGTGCTCTCGGTGTGCTGGACCAATCGGAAACACGTATATCGCTCGCCTCTTTCAAATCGGCGGAGGGAATTAAGCTTGGCAAGATGCTGAAGCTGATCGAGCAGCATGATAAATCGCTCGCTATCGATTCTTTCGCCGCTTTGGGTGAGCTGCTTCGCGACGGAAAGACGCTGCAGCTTGCGGATTCGCAGCTTCCCCTTGGGATCCGTTTGTTTTTTAACACTCAGCTTCGCGGAAAAGCGGCCCTGATCACTCCGGTCAATGTCGCAGGACGCGCGTTCGGCCTGCTCGGATTTGTCTGGAGCAAGGAAAGTACATTTGCCGACCACGACATTGCGCTGATCGAGGGTATTGCCGACCAGATAGGAACCGCTCTCGAACGCGACCAGCTTTCGACCGAAGTGATGCGGCTTAAAAGCGAACTCCATCAGAAACAAAGTGAGATCGTCGGTCAGGCTCCCGCGATCAGGCGGGCCATCGAACTCGGCTTGAATGTGGCCGACACGAGCACGACCGTTCTGATTTTGGGCGAATCGGGCACGGGAAAGGAATTGATCGCAAATCTAATACACTACAATTCCGGGCGCGAGGGAAAGCCTTTCGTCAAGATCAACTGCGGTGCGATACCCGAAACGCTGCTTGAATCGGAACTTTTCGGCCACGAAAAAGGAGCATTTACCGACGCCCGCTCGCTTCGACAGGGCCGGTTCGAAGAGGCAAACGGCGGTACGCTGTTCCTCGATGAGATAGGCGAGATGTCGCTGCACGCCCAAGTCAAGCTGCTGCGCGTGCTGCAGGACGGTGAATTCACGCGTGTCGGAGGTAAACAGGTGATCCGCACCGACGTTCGGGTCATAGCCGCAACCAATACTGATCTCGAAAAAGCGATCGACGATAATACCTTCAGAAAAGACCTGTTTTACCGCTTATCGGTGTTTCCTATTTCGCTTCCGCCGCTGCGCGAACGGGCCGAGGACATTCACTTGCTCGTTTTTCATTTTCTTGAGGACTATAAGAAAAAATCCGGCCGCTTCATCTCGGGCATTTCGAAAGAGGCCATGCGGGCCTTAGTGAATTACGAATGGCCGGGCAATGTTCGCGAATTGGAGAATGCTATCGAGCGTGCTGTGATAATTGCCTCGGGCCGCCAGATCGAACTCGATGACCTCCCCGACGCCATCAGTCGTCGGGCCGCTGAGGCATTTGCCTACACACGCCAGGAACGCGCCGTTGCCGCGAGTGAGGGCCGCGGTATCGGGATCGAGATCAAGCTGCCGTCCGCGATCGGCGAGATCGAGAAACAGGTGATCGAGGCCACGCTGGATTATACTGAGGGCGATAAATCACGTGCCGCTAAGCTGCTAAATATCGGCCGAAAGACGCTGTATAGAAAATTGGAACAGTATGACGGTGAATGAGGCCAGTTTATCCCGCCGAGATCATGTGGCTCGTCTGATGGCTGCGTTTGCGATTCCCGCGACGGTTGTAATCCCTCTGCCCTTTATTATTCATTCGGTAGCTTGATATGGACGTCATTGTTGGAACCGCCGGTCATATCGATCATGGCAAAACTGCCCTGGTTAAGGTGCTTACCGGCGTGGATACCGACCGCCTTCCGGAAGAAAAAAGACGCGGAATAACCGTCGATCTCGGCTTTGCCGAGATGAGTATCGGTGACATTCATTTCGGATTTGTGGATGTTCCCGGTCATGAAAGATTCGTAAAAAACATGCTTGCGGGGGCGAGCGGCATCGACGTAGTTCTGATGGTCATTGCCGCTGACGAAGGTGTGATGCCGCAAACCCGTGAGCATTTTGAGATCTGCCGTCTGCTTGGCATTCGAAGCGGGATCATTGCCCTTACAAAATTCGACCTGGCGGATCCTGAAACAGAGGAGCTCGCCCGCATGGATGTAGCGGAGCTTGTTCAGGGATCCTTTCTCGAGAACGCTCCGGTCATCGCGGTTAGTTCGCGGACGGGAGACGGGATCGACGGGCTCAAAGACAGCCTCGTTGGGATCGCGGCGGGTCTTGAACGTCGTCAGGACGTCCTGGTCACCAGGATGCCTATTGATCGCAGTTTTTCGGTAAAGGGTTTCGGTGCTGTTGCGACCGGCACATTGGTTTCAGGAATTATTGTCGAAGGGCAGGAGATCGAGATACTGCCGGCGGGCAGGAAGGTCAGGGTTCGCGGCATTCAGAAGCACGGCCAGCCTGTCGCACGAGCAGCTCCCGGCCAGCGCGTTGCCGTTAATCTTGGCGGGGTCGACCATTCGCACGTCAGTCGTGGAATGATGCTGACCGAACCCGGAGCCCTGCAGCCAACTCAGATCGTCGATGCAAACCTCGAGGTCCTCGACACCTCAGCGAAGCCGCTGCGGTCCCGCCAGCGGGTAAGGGTCCACATTGGCACGATGGAGGCCCTGGCGCGTCTGCAGATCCTAAATGAGACCGGCGAGATAGCGGCCGGAAAAACTGACTTCGTCCAGATCCGGCTCGAGGCCCCTGTCGCCGCGGTGCCTGGCGAGCGATTTATTATTCGCAGCTATTCCCCTCAAGCGACGATCGCGGGGGGCGAGGTGATAGACGCACATGCTGCGAAACATCGCCGCAAGACTCTCGCCGACGTCCGTCGCCACCTGACAGATCTGCGATCGGCACAGGCAGATCCTGCAAAAACTCTGGAAGTACTTCTGAATGCGGCCGGATCAGCCGGTTTCACTCTTTCGCAGCTTCAGTCACGAACGGGGCTGAAGACGGATGTTCTTAGAACAGTCATTGATCCGTCCGTCGCGGGCGGAACGATCATCGACGCCAGTGGAATCTACATCGCGAAACGCTACATCGCTGAGCTGTCGTTTGCCCTAACATCCGACCTTGGTTCATTCCACAAAAAGGATCCTTTGGCGAAAGGTATGTCCCGGGAGCGGGTTCGAAATACAGTATTCGCGCATTCACCCCCTGAAGTATTTCAGGCGGTGATAGATTCCCTTTCGAACGACGGAACGATCGTGGTCGAAAAAGACTCTATTCGGCTGGCTGCACATAAGACAGAACTTTCGGCCTCTGAAACGGCACTGCGTGATGGTATTCTCGACCGGTATCGAACGGCCGGGCTCGAGGTGCCAAAGCTGGACGAGGTCCTGGAAGCCGCGGCCTCATCGTCGGCGAGCTCGGTTCAAATCGCGAGAAAGTTCCTGCAGATGCTCATCGATTCCGGCGATTTGATCAAGGTCACCGATGAATTCTATTTTTCCGCCGATGTTATCAAAAAGCTGACAGCCGACATCCGGAAACATTCGGTCGACTCAGGGGACCGGCTGATAGACGTTCCAAAATTTAAGGAGATCGCCGGTATTTCTCGAAAGTACGCGATCCCGCTTCTTGAGTATCTTGATCGCGTGCATGTGACCGCCCGTGCAGGCGATAAGAGAGTTGTCATCTGATGCGTAAGTTCTTAACAGCAGAGTGGAAGGACCTCATCATGGCGAACTACGAGGTGGACGCGAGGCTTCTCGAGTCTCGCGTTCCCCCGGGCACCGAGCTCGACCTCAACGAGGGCAGGTGCTTCGTCAGTCTGGTGGGCTTTATGTTCCTCAATACCCGTGTCATGGGCATCCCTGTTCCTTTTCATATAAACTTTGAGGAAGTAAACCTCAGATTTTATGTGAAAAGGGAAACCCCGGACGAGATCCGCCGCGGCGTCTGTTTTGTCAAAGAGATAGTGCCCCGCTGGGCGATCGCGACCGTCGCCCGCGTCCTGTATGGCGAACCTTACGAATGCTGGAAGATGGACCATCGTCGAACGCTTACGGAAGTGGGATACACATGGGAGGACGGGAAAAGTTCGAACGAGATCTTGGTAACAGTGGGGGAAAGTTTAGGTGTGCCCGATGAAGATTCCCATGGCGGGTTTATAATCGAGCATTATTGGGGCTACACCTCACGCGGAGGCGGCCGTGTCGACGAATATAAGGTCGAGCATCCCAAATGGGAGTTGTTCATGGCCGAAGATCACCGGATCAACGTCGACTTCGACGCCACATACGGCCTGGAATTTGCGTTTCTGTCGGAAGCAAATCCATACTCGGTATTGCTGGCAAGAGGTTCGGACATCGCAGTTTATAAGGGTGAACGTCTAAAATGATCATCGGAATAGTAGCGATCGCAAGAAACCTCGCCATAGGCAAGGACGGGAAGCTTCCGTGGCACTATACAGAAGACCTCAAGTTCTTTAAACGAACGACGGTCGGCCAGGTCATCGCCATGGGCTCAACGACGTGGCATTCCATCGGAAAGCCCTTGCCGGAACGGCTGAATATCGTGCTAAGCCGGAAATCGACAATTTTTGACCACCAAAATGTGATCGGCGTCAGCAGCGTGAAACAGGTAATTGAAATATCTAAATATGTTCAAGGCCATATATACATCATTGGCGGAGCAAGAGTATATGAGAGCTTTCGCTCAGTGATTGATGAGTGGCTGGTCACCGACATTCCTCTTACCATTCCGGATGCGGACACCTTTATGCCGGCCGACTTCCTCGACGGATTTACCGAGGCCGAGAGCACATCGCTGCCGGATGGCTTGATCGTAAGGCAACTTCGCCGTTAGGTGCAAACGGGTGTATTATTCACATCATCAGCATATTCCTATGAAAACGGACTCGACACTATTCAAAGCAGTGCTGGCCGCTTCGGTAGGGGTCATCGTTTATGTCGTGATCGACTCCCTCTTCGACGGGTTTGTCCCGGCGATCGCATTTATCCTGGCCGTGCTCGCAGCATGGTTCATTATTAGGAGGTGAAATTATGATGGGTGGACGAACATGGGACGAATGGATCGATGAGTACTCCGAGAGCCATCAGCATCCCATAAATAAGCTTACGCATAAATTCGGCATACCGATGATCGCGGTGTCGATCCTGCTTTTGCCAGCGTGCCTCTTTGTCACCGGATTGTGGCGATTTTCTCTCGGCCTCTTCGTTGTCGGCTGGATACTCCAGTTCATAGGCCATTATTTTGAAGGCAAACCGCCTGAGTTCTTTAAGGATTACCGATTTCTTTTTGTTGGCCTTAGATGGTGGTTCAAGAAAACCCTCGGTTAATTGTCAGTTCTCAGTTATCAATTTTCAGTTAATCCGGATAGGACAGTCTCGATCATTTGAAGCAGCCTTTTACGCTAGCCGTCGATATTGGCACCTCGAGCGTCCGCGCCGGGCTATATGACGGTGCCGCCCACCCCGTCGCACGATCATCCGTAAAAATAGATTCTTACGTCAGCGTGACGTCCGACGGCAGTGCCGAGCTCGACGCCGAGGCCGCCTTTTCGCAGGTCGCCCTCGCCGTCGACTCAGTTCTCGAGAAAACAAAACACCTGAAAATCGAGATCGGCCTCGTTGCAATATGTTCGTATTGGCACAGCCTCGTCGGTGTAGATGCCAAGGGCCGCCCGACGACCGGGGTCTTTTTGTGGGCCGACACCCGCAGCCGCAAATACACCAGCGTGCTGCGAAAGCGTTTTAACGAGCGCGATACCCACGATCGCACCGGTGCTCATTTTCATTCGAGCTACTGGCCCGCCAGGCTGCTGTGGCTGCGAAAGGAGTATCCCGAAGCCTTTGACCGAACCGACCGGTGGCTTTCCTTCAGTGACTATGTTTTGCTCAAGCTGTTCGGCGCTCCGGTGACTAGTGTTTCAATGGCGTCGGGGACCGGGTTATTCGACATTCACAAATGTGCTTGGGATAGCGAGTTATCCAGATTCCTCAAGGTGAAGCCCGCCAGACTGCCTGCTATCTCTGTCGACGACTTTTCGACAGCAAAGCTTCGAGCGGCATATGTTCGTCGCTGGCCGCGTCTGACAAATGCGAGATGGCTGCTCCCCGTCGGTGATGGAGCTGCGGACAATATTGGCGCCGGATGCAGCCAAAAGGGGACGGCGGCTCTGATGATCGGGACTTCCGGAGCGATGCGGGTCGCATACACGGGCGAGCCCCCGCGACAGTTACCCGACGGACTCTGGTGTTACCGGATCAACCGTGATCGAGTGGTATTAGGCGGAGCCCTTTCGGATGGAGGGGCTCTACATCAGTGGCTGAGGTCCAATCTGGATGTGCCCTCGAATGCCGAAGATGAAATGCGCCGGCGAGGCGCCGCCGCCCACGGGCTGACCTTCCTGCCGTTCCTTGGCGGTGAACGAAGCACCGGCTATAACGACGACGCTGCAGGGTCGATATTAGGATTAACGTCGTCCCATGATTCGACCGATATTCTTCAAGCAGGACTGGAATCTGTCGCCTTTCGTTTCGCCGAGATATTTGACCGTCTGAGATCGGTGGAGAGGATCGACAAAATAGTCGCCTCAGGTGGAGCCTTGCGCGAATCGCCGGTTTGGCCACAGATCATTGCCGACGTCCTCGGCCGTGATTTGATACTCAGCGGCGTTCCCGAATCATCTTCTCGCGGGGTGGTTTTGCTTGCACTCGAAAGTATTGGCAAAATAGAAACGATCGACAATATTCCATTGATCTCCGATGACACTGTGGCCTATCACCCTGAGTGTCATGCGATATATAAGAACGCTCGAAAGCAGCACCAGACAGCATACTTGAGATCCTTCAGGCCCAAATGAAGACCAAAACAAACAACATCGACCAGCTTTGCATAAACACCATTCGGACCCTTTCCATCGACGCGATACAAAAGGCGAATTCCGGCCACCCGGGCTTGCCGCTTGGGATGGCACCCGCAGCGTACGTTCTTTGGACAAAGTTTCTCCGCCACAATCCCAGGAACCCGAAATGGTTTGGCCGCGACCGCTTTTTGCTGTCCGCCGGACATGGTTCTATGCTGATCTATTCGCTGCTCCACCTGACGGGCTATGACCTGCCGCTCGAGGAGCTCAAGAATTTTCGCCAGCTTCACTCAAAAACTGCCGGGCACCCGGAAAATATCCTGACGCCCGGAGTCGAGATCACAACAGGGCCGCTCGGGCAGGGCTTTGCGAACGGGGTCGGCATGGGCATCGCATCGGCCCATCTTGCAGCGTTATTTAATAAGAAAGGCTTTCCCGTTGTCGATAACTTTATTTACTGCATCTGCTCTGACGGTGACCTGATGGAGGGCGTCAGTTACGAATCAGCCTCGCTCGCCGGCCATCTCAAGCTCGGCAATTTGATCTACCTCTACGACGACAATAACATCACGATCGACGGCTCGACGGATCTCGCATTCACTGAGGACGTGACCAAGCGTTTTGAGTCATGCGGCTGGGATGTTTCCGAGGTCGCTGACGGTAACGATCTGAAGGCTATCGAGTCCGCGATCAAGGCAGCGCAGCGGGTGAAGGACAAACCGTCGATCATCCGCGTAAAAACGATCATCGGCTACGGCATGCCGAAACAGGGCACAAGCAAGGCGCATTCCGACGCTCCCGGTGTCGATGCTGTGAAAGAAACGAAGCGAAATCTCGACTGGCCAGAGGAAAAACAGTTCTTTATACCGAAAGAAGTTCTCAACCATTTCCGTTTAGCTGTAAAGTCGGGCGCGCAGATGGAGAAAGACTGGACGGCGATGGTGCGGAAGTATGAAAAGGAGTTTGCTGAGGACGGCAAAGCCTTTAACGATATCCGCACCGGCGAGCTTCCCGACGGATGGGAAAAACTGCTGCCGAAATTTGACGGTGTCGAGGCTAAAGCATCCCGTGCCTACAGTGGGGAGGTGATCAACGCGATCGCCGGCGGGATGCCGCAGCTTATCGGCGGTTCCGCCGATCTAACGCCGTCAAACAATACATTCATCAAGTCGTCGGAAGACTTTCAGGCGGGCCGGTACAAGAATCGAAATATCCATTTCGGTATCCGAGAGCATGCGATGGGCGCGACTATGAACGGCATGGCCCTTTTCGGCAGTGTCATACCTTTCGGCGGCACATTCCAGACGTTCAGCGACTATATGCGTCCCGCGATCCGCCTCGCCGCCTTGTCGCATATCCGCGTGTTGTTCGTATTCACCCACGACTCGATCGGCCTGGGCGAGGACGGGCCGACGCATCAGTCGGTTGAACATCTTGCCGCCCTTAGAGCGATTCCGAATCTCGCCTTAATTCGCCCGTGCGATGCACACGAAACCCGCGAGGCATGGCGCGCGGCACTAAAACGCACCGAAGGCCCGACAGCATTCGCGCTTTCCCGGCAAAAGGTCGATCTGATCGATCGCAAGAAATACGCGGACGCGAAAGGGCTGCATAAAGGGGCCTATATTCTCGCCGAAGCCGAAACGAAGTCAGGCACAAACGCCGAGCCAAAACTGATCCTTATCGCCACGGGCTCCGAAGTCGGTCTTGCGATGAAAGCTCACGAAAAACTGAATGCCGCCGGAACGCCAACCCGCGTCGTCTCGATGCCCTGCTGGGAATTCTTCGATGAGCAACCGGAGAAGTATCGCGACTCTGTCCTGCCGCCGTCCGTGACCGCCCGCCTCGCCATCGAAGCCGGCGTTTCCCTAGGCTGGGCAAAGTACGTCGGCGACTCGGGCGATACACTCAGCGTCGATAGATTTGGTGCCTCAGCACCCGCGGAAGATGTCTTCAGAGATTATGGGTTTACGGTGGAGAACGTGATAAGAAAAGCAAAGAGGCTATTGTAGTCTTGCGCTATAATCTTTGCGAGTGGATATGCAAACCGAGATCGTAGAGAAGATAGCTACCCATGTGACCCGACTTTCGGCTGAACAGCAGGAAGAAGTACTTGAGTTTGTCCAAAAGTTTGACCCACCTCACCGGACCCTTTGGGATGCGGTTAAAGACCTCGTTGCTGAGATACCGGATGAAGTTCTGGATAAGCTGCCTGCTGACGGGTCAGAAAATCACGATCATTACCTCTACGGAGCGGCTAAGAAATGAGGCGATGTTTCGTCGATTCCGGCCATCTTATTGCCCTCGTAAATCCAAAAGATCAATGGCACATAAAGGCTGTCAATGCCGCTCAATTCGTTTCCGCGTACGGATTAGTCACAACCGAGGAGGTGTTGATAGAATTTTTGAACTTTTATTCC
Source organism: Pyrinomonadaceae bacterium (assembly GCA_041745615.1). Classification (GTDB taxonomy): domain Bacteria; phylum Acidobacteriota; class Blastocatellia; order Pyrinomonadales; family Pyrinomonadaceae; genus OLB17. The sequence goes on from JBGTIP010000044.1 coordinate 97,731, forward strand.
AGCGATGCCTCTCACATGCGAAATCTCGCCGCTACGTCGGTTCGGCGATGGCTGAATGACCGGACATTCTCGATTATACCGTGCAACGAGAATACGTTCACCGATGCCCTGGATCTCTATGAGGCCCGCCCCGATAAAGGCTACAGCCTTACCGATTGCATTTCGATGAATATCTGTCGTCAACTAGGCATCGAAGAAATACTTTCGAGCGACAAACACTTCGAGCAAGAAGGATTCACGGCCCTGCTACAAAGGGGTTGATCGATGCGTCTGCATAGCAATTTTCACGACTATTATGACCATGCGATTGGCTATGGTATCGATGAAAAAGTCCACTACAACCGCTTTCAGAAAGCAGCTTCGATCAACCTGAAGTCGCATTTGAATCGGCCATCTCACCGAAACTCGGGACTACTGGGTTTCCGCGGAAAGACCTATCCGTTCATTCAACTACATCGGTACGACCGGAATTTCGTTGTAGAAGACAACTGGGGCGAGTACTCCATAGTAGAGACGCAATTCGCATTCTCCGAGCAGGAATACCTCGATACGGAAAAGGCATGGAGCGATTTTAGTGGCAAGTTCCATTCATATTTTTATTCAAGTGATTTGAAGATCAGGCAATTTTTCAATGAATGGATACTGAATAGCGATAAGATATTTCTGGAGCACCGCGTGCGTGGATTTGACCTCAAGCAAAGTTTTAGGCATAGGAAACACGAGAACAAGTGAGATCTGCAGATCTGAAGACCCCAACATTATTACTCGATGTCACCCGCGTTCGCCGCAACGCCGAGCGGATGAGCGAGGTCGCTCGCCGCAACAACACCCGCCTGCGGCCGCACGTCAAAACGCACAAATGCATTGAGGTTGCCCGGATACAGACAGCGGGACACGATGGCGCTATAACGGTTTCGACACTTGCCGAGGCTCGGGCGTTTGCGAAACATGGCTTTGCAGACATCACATACGCCGTTCCGATCGAGCATGGCAAGTTCGGCGAGGCCACTGAGATTCTTCAGAGCGGCGTTAAGCTAAACCTCCTCACCGATGATGCGGAAGCGATGCGGGGGCTCGATGAGGCCGCGGGAATTGCTGGCGTTAAATTCGAGGTATTCGTGAAGATAGACTGCGGCACGCACCGCGTCGGAGTCGAACCGCACACGGCTGAGGCCATTGAGATCCCGCGGGTGATCTCAGAAGCGAAGAACCTCACCTTCGCGGGGATACTGGCTCATGCGGGTCATTCCTATAACGCAAAATCAAAAGACGAAATACTCGCCGTCGCACGGCACGAGCGAGACTCGATGGTCGAGCTTGCTGAGCGTTTACGTGGTCAAAGCATCGAGGTCCCGACGGTCAGTATTGGTTCGACGCCTACGATGTCAACGATCGATCATCTCGAGGGCATCGACGAGATCCGTCCCGGCAATTATATTTTCTTCGACGCGTTCCAGGCGACGCTGGGCAGCTGCAGCTTCGAAGACACAGCCCTCACTGTGCTCACGGCCGTGATTCATAAAGACCAAACACGCAAACGCATCGTCGTCGATGCCGGAGCGGTCGCACTCTCAAAAGATCGCGGCCCCGTCGGGCTCGACCCGGGATGCGGTTACGGGCATGTCCTCGACATCGGCGGCAATGAAACCGGAATGCGTGTGACCGGAATGTCACAGGAACACGGCGAGATCGATGCGGCCCATAGCCCGTTGTTTGACCGAATAAAGGTCGGCGACCGCTTTCGCATACTCGCCAATCACTCCTGCCTAACTGCTGCTCAGCATTCGCATTATAATGTGGTCGAGGGCGGCCAGATCGTCGACCGCTGGGAAATTCATCGGGGGTGGTAATGATACTTAAGAAAACGCTGTTGGACCAATTTGACAGGAGTTACCACGTAAATGGCTGGTTCGTCGCGGTGCGGAAAGCGATAGTGGGGATCACGGTCGATCATGCAGTGTGGAAGCCCGACAATGTGGACCTCAACTGCATCTGGGAGATCCTCTCGCACATCACGTACTACAACCATGCTTATTTACAGCGTTTCAAGGGCATCGACTACAAATATGACGTGGGAACGAATAACGAAACGTTCAGCGTCGGCGAATGTGAGGACGCCGAGTGGCTGGCGGACGTCGAGCGGTTCGACGCCGTTATGGGAGAGTGGCGCGAACTGATCGACGCGGCTGACGACCATAAACTTAGCCAGCCAGTTTCCGCCGAGATCATCGCGCCCTGGGCAGATGTTATTGCCACGATCAACGCCCACAATGCCTACCACGGCGGACAGATCGTGCTGTTGAGGAAATTGCAGGGTTTCTGGGACGAAAGCTCCGGCGTCACATAGCGCGGCATTAGGGTCCTTCTATTTCCTGTAGGACGACTGCGGTGTCATCGTCATACAAGAGCCTGGTAATAAGGATAGTTTCAACCAACCCTCCTTTTTCGTTCTTATCCAAAGAATATACGCTCACCCGGCTTGTTGGAGCCGCGGATGCTCTGACCACGAGTTCTTTACGTTTACCGGGTCCTATCTTTTCAACACTGGTGAATTGCCGTCGTCCTAATTCTTCCCCGGTGGTCTCGTCGGTAAATATGTAGTCCCAGTCTATTTCTTTGATCGTCTTGGTCCCGACGTTGTTTACCATGAGCTTATAGGTAAATGCGTATCGAGGAGGCTTGGTAGACTCCTTCTGTTCCTCGCGGTTGACCTGTTTCGAACGTTCTTCCAACGGCGTTCCCGTCCGTCTTTCGTTTCGTATACGATAGGTCGTCGCCCTATAACTCTCAACGGGTGTAACTAGCGGGTCTCCCTCCCAGTTTATCCGGTCTTTAGACCAGCTTTGTTTCACGATCTGCAGGTCTGGCGGTGAGTTCAAAGGCTCTTGAGACAATACCTGGGATCCCCCAATAGAGATCATTATGCCTAAGAGGATGGCAGCGATTTTCATGATAAACCTCCTGGATCAGATGTTCGCCCTGTCCGGAATCGTGTTAAGTCGAAAACGGTTGCATCTAGTCAGATGAGGTCGATAATAAATTTTTTCTTGCTTTATTTCAACAAAATAATCATTCTGCTCGGGATTCGACTCTTCCTACCAATGCCGGAACCGTTTGCCCCCACCTGTCCGTTGTAAACCGATTATAAGAGAAGTTCAATGCAGGCTGCGGAGAGAGTTCCGAAGCCTCGTAAATACGTCTTTTTCGGGAGGGCTGCTCGGCGGATCGATCAGGTTCGTGTTGACGACCAATATCGACGCCGTTTTCTTCGCCGGGTCCAGATCGATATAGCTGATAAACCCGTTCTGATCACCGCCGTGACCGATCAGCCTGCGGTCGTTTCGTGCGTCGATAAAGAAGATGTATCCGACGTCGGTTGTAAAGCCTCGATTGCCGTTCGAATCGAGCTCGGCCTTCAACCGCGGCTGCCACATTTCTTCCAACGACGTTAGTTTTAACACGCCTTCATAAACGCCCTGCTTCGTCGGATCGCCGATCAGGAAATGAAGGTACTTGACCATGTCTGTAACGGACGAGTTGAGCCCGCTATTCGACACCGTAATACCGGTATCGGCGTCAAACCGACCCTCGGTTCGTTTGCCGTTCTCGACATAGTACGAATGTGATCGGTACTTGAGCAGGTGCTTCGGCGTGGTATCGAAATAGCTGCGGGTCATCTCGAGCGGGCGAAAGATATTCTTCTCGACATACGATTCGTACGATTCCCCTGAGACCTCCTCGATAATTCGGCCGAGATAAATAATTCCCGGGTTCGAATAGCTGTACTTGCTGCCCGGCCTGAACAGGACCTCGGTAAAGGGGAACATCGCCACGAGCTGCGACCATTCCGTCGGCTCGAATGGTTCCCACGGCTTATTATTCCGCCACGGCCACGTGCCGCCACGAAATCCCCCGCTATGTGTCAGGAGATGTTCGATCGTGATCTCATCCATCGAACCGTGTGAATTATGTATTTTGCGAAGCTCAGGCAGATACCTGGTGACAGGATCGCTGAGTTTCAACCGTCCACGATCGCGGAGCTGCATGATCGCGATGCCGGTAAATGGCTTGGTGTTCGAAGCCCAGTGAAATATCGTCTCGCCATTTACTTTTTGGTTCTTCTCGATGTTCGCGAGACCGAAATGCTCCTCAGCGGCCGCCGCTCCGTCCTTTAGGAAAACAAAGCTTCCGCCTGCAATACCGGCGGCAGCCAGCTCCTTTCGAAACATGTCCCTAAATCCGGTGAGTTTATCAGTTTGAGCTTGCATCGGCACGGCTATCACAAGAGTGAATAATGCTAACAGAGATCGTCTCATAACGTTCATGACGAGAGGTATAAGGAAAATTAGGTGATGGCCGATTACTAACAGCGGACCTTATTTATGCCTGATATCTATCACTAATCGTGTGGGATTCTTCAGCTCCAGCACTCGATACCGGTTTGGCGAGGAAACACCCATCACCCACGTGACCTCAGCCTCGAAATCGCACGTGAGCTTCAGGTCCTTTACGATCGGCAGGTTAGGTGATCGGCTCCGATCTTTTATGGTCGGTTCCCCCTCCTCAGTATGCGCCCGAGCAGCGGAAAACCTCACCTCCAGCCACCCGTCGCCGGCCAGCGGCACCACATCGCCTGATCCGCATGCCCGCACCGGCTTATCAATGTACTCGATATGGTAGCCGGGCAGCGACGCTTCTGAAAACTCGAAAACAACCCTGTCAAAAGATTCATGTCGCGCCGACCTTACATCACTCAGGGTGGCAACGCCGCCTGCGTCTGACTTCCGGGCGGTAATTCCCGCAGTCCCCTCGAACGCCTTTTCGTCCGATGCAGCTTCGTCCTTCGGGCTGCCCGGCTCAGCAGCCGGAGGGGTCGCGGCCACATTTTCTTTCGGAGCTTCCATACCAACGGCCGAGCTCGATCTGTTCGAATTACCGTTTACGACTCCGTCTCCCGCACCACCGCAGCCGAGGGCAAACAAAACACAGCAAATGACAGCAAAATATTTCATGAACGCGATTCTAGCTCATGTTTCGATTGCGTGCGTAGGCCGATCAGAAAAAATTGCCGTCTTGACGGAAGATTTGCTAGAATGGGAATAAGTTGCATATTTGCAACAGCGAAAATAGAGGATAAGTTTGAGCTATGCCCGGGACTGAAACACAGGTGTCGACTCCCACCAGGAATAATCCCGAAAAAGTGTCAACTTTTTTCAGGACGACACAACCTGTAATACAGTTCTGGAAAAATGGCTGGTACACTGGTACAGAGAGGTAAGTGATGCGGACGCAAGGGTTACGGCGAATTTGCTGTACCAGGGGTGGTACAAAAACAGCCCTTTTCAGAGCTTCATACGGCTCGGCAAAGGATCAGTAGCAGTCGTCCTTTTGGTAAAAATTTCGCGCTTCGACACTGCCGTTTGATCCTCTTCGACGCCGGAAAAAGCGGTCGCGTTGTGAGGTGTTGTATCATTAGTTCAATGAGCGTTTACGAGGAATTAACAGAGACCCAGCAGTTTGCCTGTCGCGTGATCGCCGACCACGCGCGCTCTACTGCATTTGCTATCGCTGACGGCGTTTTGCCGGGCAATGAGGGCCGTAATTATGTGCTGCGCAAGATAATGCGTCGGGCCATTTACCACGGCCGCGAGCATCTCGGCCTGGAAGGCTTGTTCTTCTATAAGGTATGCGAATTCGTTATCGACCAGATGCACGAAGCTTACCCTGAGCTTGAAACGCAGCGTGATTTCATTCGCAAGATGGTGCGTGTTGAAGAGGAAAGGTTTGGTAATACGGTTACCGTTGGGCTCTCACGTCTTAACGAACTCGGATTGTCGCCTGAAACGCCAAAGGATGATCAATTATTTTTGTCGATCGGAAAGCTGTACGACACGTTTGGAACGCCCCGCGATCTGATACGAGTTTTCCTTGAGGAGAAAGGGCTCGAATTTGATGAAGAAGATTTTAATACCCGTTTTGATGCCGCATTGCAGGAATTGCAGAAGCAATCCGGGATCGGTCATACCGAACGAAAATCCGCTGTTTCGCCGGTCTATGCAGAGGTACTCGAGAAAACGGGGCCAAACGTTTTTCACGGCTACGATACGACTACCGTCGAAAATGCCCGCGTCGCCGCCGTGCTCGATGGAGAATCACCGCTCGATCTCCTCGCAGAAGGTGCTGCGGGCAGCGTGATCCTGACCGAAACTCCGTTTTATGCCGAATCAGGCGGCCAGGTCGGCGATGTTGGGAAAATGGCTTCCGCAAACGCATCGATCGCGGTTGCCGATACATTCTCGCCGATCCAGGGCCTGATCGTTCATAAGGTTAGGGTTGAGAAAGGCAAATTAGAGGTCGGTGATGAAGTTGTCGTATCAGTCGACAGAGAGAAGCGCGACGCTACACGGCGAAACCACACTGCCACTCACCTTGTTCACGCGGCCTTAAAAGAGGTCCTCGGAACGCACGTAAAGCAAGCCGGATCGGTGGTCGCTCCAAACTATCTGCGATTCGACTTTACGCATTATCAGCCGATCAGCGCTTCCGAATTGCAAGAGGTTGAGGACCTGGTAAATAGCTTGATCCTCCAAAATGAGCCGGTTGCGACGAAACTGATGTCGATCGAGGATGCAATGCGTAGCGGAGCTGTGGCGATGTTCGGTGAAAAATACGGCTCTGAGGTACGTGTCCTTAGCGTCGGGGATGGAAAGTTCTCGATGGAGCTTTGCGGAGGCATACATGTCCGGGCGACCGGGGATATCGGTGCTTTCAAGATCACATCCGACGAGGCGATCGCATCGGGCGTGAGGCGCATTCGCGCGATCACCGGTTTTGACGCTTTTGATCGTTTTCGTGAGGACGAACTGCTTATCGAACGGTCGCTCGCTGCTCTGAAGACCCAGCGCGACAATCTCCCGGCCGCGATCGAAAGGATACAGGACGAGCTTAAGCGGATGCGTCGCGAAATGGAGGAGCTTAAGCTCAAGATCGCGACCGGCTCGATAGGTAATGGCGAACCCGGTGCGAATGGCGACGAGGCCCGCGATGTAAACGGCATCAAGGTCCTGGGCAAAATAATCGACGGCCTCGACGCAAATGGGCAACGGCAGCTTTCCGACACTTTGCTTGCCAGGCTCAGAACGGGCGTCGTCGTTCTCGGCCGAAGCGAGGAGGGTAAGGCGAGTATCATTGTCCGGGTCTCAAATGACCTTACCGATAAGATAAAGGCCGGCAATGTCATCAAGGATATCGTAGGCATCGTCGGCGGCCGCGGCGGCGGCCGGGCGGATATGGCCGAAGGCGGCGGCCCGGACGGTTCAAAACTCGCGGAGGCGATCGAGGCCAGCTTCGACTCGATAGGCCGCATGGCTGTATAGTCACTAACTTTTTCCTTAGCTATTTTGCCTGCCTCAGGCAACTTTTTTCCACGTTCACGCGTTAACTAGATAGGCGGAAGTCTTTCGAAACTGTGACCTGCATTTCATGTCATATATGTGGCCGCCACGGTGTTTTTTAGATACGGAAGCGTGTCGGAGTGTAAAGATGTTTGTTGGTACTCATATTGGTCGGTACGAAATATGCTCAAAGCTGGGCGAGGGCGGCATGGGCGAGGTATATGCAGCGCTTGATCACGAACTCGACCGAAATGTCGCGATCAAGCTGCTTCCCCATGATTTCACCAGCGACGAAGACCGCAGGCTCCGCTTTCGCAAAGAGGCAAAGGCCATTTCGTCGTTAAACCATCCGAACATCATTACCATTTATGAGATCGGCGAAAATGAGCATGGCAGCTATTTGGCAACGGAGTTCATTGAGGGAAAAACCCTTCGAGACCTACTCAAGACCGAGTCGTTGACCCTCACGCGCATCCTCAAGATCGTTGAGCAGGCAGCTACCGCTCTCGCCGCTGCACATCAGGCAGAGATCATTCATCGCGACATTAAGCCGGAGAATATTATGATACGGCAGGATTCGATCGTTAAGATCCTCGATTTCGGCCTCGCCAAGCCGAAATTCCCGCTTAACGAAAACACGAGCGAAAACAGGACCCTGCCGGGCACGGTGATGGGCAGCGCTCGATATATGTCGCCGGAGCAGGCCCGCGGTCTGGAGGTTGACGAACGCACCGACATCTGGAGCCTGGGCGTGGTCCTTTATGAAATGCTCATCGGTTCGGCCCCGTTCGACGGCGTTTCAACTGCCGATACGATCGCGGCAGTCGTTTACAAGGAACCAGACGCTCTTTCTGATCTGCTGCCAAATATTCCACCTGAGTTGAACCGCATCGTGAGAAAATCGCTCCAGAAAGACCGCGAGGAGCGCTATCAGAGCGTGAAAGATTTTGCGCTGGACGTCAAAGGGCTGCTCCGTGAGCTCGAACACGCGAATAGCGGCGATCGAACGAGTGACTCGGGAATGCTGGAGAATTTCAGTGAGAATCCCACAATGATCCATCGCACGGTCAGCAGCAACCATTTGACCACTCCGCACCGTGTCGTCGCCTCGGGTGTCGAAAGGGCTCATCTGGGTCCGGCCGCTTCGCGATTCATATGGGTTGGTTTGCCATTGAGCATGGCTGCCCTGGCCATTGCGGCCGTATTTGGCTACCTAAACTTCTGGTCAGGGCCGGAACCGGTTTCTACCACGGCGTTTAATCGCCCTCAGATCTCCCGCGTAAGCACCGATGGGCGGGTCCTCCAGCCGGCGATATCCCCGGACGGAAAATATATCGCCTATGTCAGTGGCGAATTTGGCAGCAGAAGCCTCGTCGTCCGTCAGATAGCGACAGACAGTATTATCACTTTGGTTCCGGAAACCAACTTTAGCCTGCAGTCTATCTCGTTTGCTCCTAGCGGAGACCACGTTTATTACACCCAGACTAGCAGTGACAGGGGGGTCAGTACTTTGTATCAGGTCCCTACCCTGGGCGGCGCGCCGAAGCGGTTGGTAGATGACGTCGATGGCCCTGCCGCTTTCTCTCCGGATGGCGGACATTTCGCTTTCGTTCGGCACATTCCGAAAACAAACGACGACAATATCGTTCTGGTCGATTCCCAGACGCTCGAACAACGGGAAATAAGAAGTACGTCCGGTTCAGATCACAACTTTTTCGTCAGCAGGCTGGCATGGTCGCCGAATGGCACACGCATACTTGCAGGAGCCGGCCGGCGTCAGAGTGGCTTTGTTACCGATACTGACGTGGTCGAGATCGACATCGACTCCGGGGAGCTTCGGTCAGTAAACGATCGAGACTTTTTCTCTGTTAATAATTTCGCCTGGTTATCTGATGGGTCGGGCTTCGTCTTTACGGGACGTGCCACCCAGAACGATCCCGCACAGATCTGGCTGGCCGTCTACCCCACCGGTGAAGTTCGACAGATCACCAATGATCCGAATGATTATATTGACCTCGGTATTGCCGCGGACGGCCGGACGATCGTAACCATAAAAAGCGACGTTACCGGCTCGCTCTGGCGCTATTCACCGAGTGATAAGAGTGCTCACCAGCTGACCCCGGATAGCAGAGGGGTCGAGGGTAAGGCCGGACTGGTGCAAACTCCCGATGGCTCGGTGGTCTATTCCAGGCACGAAGGAAGGGAATCGGCCATCTACATAGCCGACGCTGACGGTAAGAATAACCGCCTCCTTTTCAGAGATGCCGGTTACGCGGTGGATCCCGCTCTTACTGCTGACGGACGATTTATCGTGTTCAACTTGCAGAAAGATCAGCGCTCGCGTATCTGGAGGATGAATGCTGATGGAACAAACGCGATCCCTCTGACAGAAGAAAGTACAGGTCTGCTCGATCTTAGTCCACAGCTTACCCCCGATGGTGGAACCGTCATTTTTCAGCGTCAGATCGCAAATAATGAGCGATTCAGATTGATGAAGGTATCGATCAATGGCGGTCCTGCTGAGCTATTTTACGAGGACGCGGCCAACGGGGTTTTTCAGCCGCGTATTTCACCTGACGGTAGACGTATCGCTTTTGCGAGCTATGATACGACTACTTTCGCTAAGCAGCTTCATATCGGCACGATCGAAGGAAATAGGTTTGGAAAGATCGAGCGGTCCATAGAACATAACCTCATAAATGGTTTTAGATGGTCGCCCGATGGCAAGGAACTTACGATACTGTCCAATCGCGGCGGTGTCCAGAACCTGTGGCGACAGCCTCTGGATGGCAGCCCGGCGGTCCCTATCACCGACTTTAGGGCCGGGCGTATCTTCAACTATGAATGGGCCAACGACGGGACGGGGCTTATGATCTCGCGGGGGAATGTTAACAATGACCTCATCCTCGTCCGAGATGCAGCAACGGCAGCCGGGTCGGAAATGACCGGCAGGCCGCAAGGCAAGGGCGGTAGGAGGCCGCGTGCGTGACGTCAGACATCCTGAACCATTGCGACGTTTGTTCCTGACCGAAAGTCGGATATCCTTCTAGTCGATGGCCTTCGCAAATACAGCCCTTAAGGATCCAAAGGAAATGCTCGTTTCCGTTAACCCGGCTACGGGCGATGAGATCGACCGTATACAGGTGACATCGCCCGAGGAGGTAAGGGCCTCGGTCGAACGAGCACGGGAGGCTTTCGGTTCCTGGCGAGAAACCTCATTTTCCGACCGCCGCCGTCTTATCATGGCAGCACGCGAGGTCATTTTGTCCGACCTTGACGGCATCGCACATCTGATCTCGAAAGAATCAGGTAAGCCGGTTGCCGAGGCTTTCTCGATGGAGATCGCTCCGGTACTCGATCTAATGCAGTATTTTGCCCGCCGGACCGAGAGAATGCTAGGGCCTAAAACCATTGGTATCGGACTTTACGCATTGATGGGCCGCTCGTCTAAGATCGTCTATCACCCGCTTGGAGTTGTGGCTATTATTCCAGCATGGAATTATCCGTTTTCGATCCCGTTGGGAGAGGCGGTAATGGCGCTTATGGCGGGCAACACCGTCGTAATTAAGCCGTCAGAGCTAACGCCGCTCATCGGCCTGAAGATCGGGGAGATCTTTGAAAAGGCGGGTTTCCCAGTAAATACGGTCCAGATCGTCACAGGCGGTGGCGAAACCGGGGCCGCTCTCGTCGACGCAAAGCCCGACAAGATAATGTTCACGGGGTCGGTCGCGACTGGCAAGAAGATCGCTGCCGCCGCTGCCGAAAATCTGACATCTGTAGTGCTGGAATTGGGCGGAAAAGACCCGATGATCGTTTTCGAGGATGCTAATCTCGATCTCGCTGCGAGAGCAGCCGTTTGGGGTGCTTTCTGCAATTCCGGCCAATCCTGCTCGTCGGTGGAGCGCCTATACGCCCATCAGAATATTGCGGATGAACTTACCGAAAAAATAGTCGAAATAACCCGCGAGCTGAAGCAGGGCTCAGGGGATGACAAAGACGTGTCAATCGGAGCAATGAGTTCCGAAAGGCAGATCAGGATCGTCGAGCAGCATGTCGACCAGTTTCGAGAGGCCGGCGCAAAAATTGAGATCGGCGGAAAGCGAAAAGACCCCCCTGATGCCGGAGACAATGCGCGGCCGACTCTCTTCTTCGAGCCGACAGTAATATCGGACGCGACAAATGACATGCTGCCGATGCAGGAGGAAACATTCGGACCAACCTTGCCGATCTGCCGATTTCGGACTGAAGAAGAGGCTATAGCATTAGCAAATGACAGTGAGTTCGGACTGACGGCAAGTGTCTGGACACGCGATATCGCACGCGGACGCCGCACTGCCCAGCGGATCGAAGCGGGCTCGGTCTGCGTCAATGAAGTTCTCTACACACACGGCATCGGGCAAACCCCTTGGGGAGGATTTAAGAATTCAGGCCGCGGGCGGACACACGGTCGGGAGGGGCTAATGGAGCTTGTTCAGCCGCAGCACATCCATGTCAACCGGCTCGGCATTCTCCCCGACGCATGGTGGATGCCATATTCACCCACGGCTATCGCAGCTTTCAGGAAAATGACCACTACCTTTGCAAGCGGCTCAGTGGCAAAGACTGCTTTGCTGGTCCCGCTGCTGATCCGGCGGCTCCGGGAGCTTATAACGCAAACTCACAGAAAATGATCGGCGTTACGCTCCGCTTTCGCAGCGTATTGTCCGCCCGCAAACAATCTAAGATATGGATCTATTGATATCGTTTAGATATGGTACAAGCACGTCTGATACTGTTTACATGCCTTGCTGCCCTTGGCCTTATACTGACCGGTTGTGAATCACCACCCGCCGATACTACCGGCAATTTAAACTCGTCTGTCAATGCTAACTCGGGCGAGTCGAGGGCAAACTCGATCTCGACGATGGGCGACCCCAACGAAGAGATCTCGTCAGAGGAGATCGACCGCGGCCGGAATGACGATGACTGGAAGCAATATGTTCAGATCGAAGCCGACGATGGCTCGGGTCAAACCCCAAACAACGAAAGCTTAAAAGACATCGATGCTAAGTCGATCAACAGCGAAAAGATCCTCTTGCCTTTGGGCGGCGGTGAGGGTCCCTCTGTGCTGAGAGTTCAGATACTCCTCGACCGAAGCCCCTTTTCTCCTGGAATTGTAGACGGCCTGTGGGGCAAGAATACGGAAAAGGCCGTTTACTGGCTTCAGAAGAGGTACGGATTGAAGGCTACCGGCAAGGTCGATCAGGATACCTTTAAAAAATTATTGGACCTCGCCAGATCGCCTGACAAATTCGTGGTCGAGCACAAGCTCACCGAAAAAGATGTATCAGGTCCTTTCGTAGAGATCCCCAGCGACATTTACGAAAAGGCGAAACTGGACTGTATGTGTTACGAAACACTGGAAGAGAAGTTAAGCGAGATGTTCCACACTTCGCCGGAGATGCTGGCACGACTGAATCCAAAGGCCAAATTGAACGAGCTTAAATCAGGCGATACCATTTCCGTTCCCAACGTTCCGGACACTCAGATGAACAAAAACGGCGAAGGAGCTAACGATACTGCCGTCACTAAAATAGTGATCTCGGATGGCGGGCGTTATACACACGCAGTCGATCAGAACGGCGATATCATGTATCACTTTCCTACTACTCTCGGTTCTGGCTATGCTCCATCACCGACCGGGGAATGGAAGATAAATGCGATAGCATGGGATCCTACGTGGCACTATCAGCCTTCGCTGTTAACTGGTGAGCCTGATAATAAACCGGACGCTATAATACCGCCGGGCCCAAACAATCCCGTGGGCAAGGTCTGGATGGACCTGTCTAAAGAACACTACGGTATTCACGGGACAAAGGCACCTGAGACTATCGGGTACGCAACCTCTCATGGGTGCGTCAGGTTGACGAATTGGGATGCGGTATTTCTGGCAAATCGCGTAAAGGAGGGAACCACTGTCACGTTCGTGGACACGCGGAAAGGGAATAGTGAAACAGGATCGAAGTCCGGCTCATAGGCAATCGAAATTTATCAAACTCGGCATTGTTTTCCTGCTGGGGGCTCTCGCCGCCGCCGGATGTTTCACTCCTTCGCCGTCGACCCGTGAGACCGACGCTACCTCGGACATAGAGGCTACGCCGTCTGTTTCCCCAACCGCCGATAGTTCTCCAACACCTACACCTCCGATAGCTTCTGAAACACCTGAGTTTGACGTAGGAGAATGGCTGGCGGAAAGAACCCAGAGCGGCGAAAAGCATGCAGTATTGATAGCTAGTATGGAACCCAGCCGGACGATTGCGCGTGCAGATCAGGAAACCACCATCAATCCGGCCTCACTAATTAAATTAGCAACTTCGCTTGTTGCATTGAAGCGGCTCGGTGCCGATTACCGTTTCGACACCCGTGTTTTCGCCGACGGAGTGTTAACGAGGAATGGTGCGTTTAAAGGGGATCTGTATTTCTCTGGATCTGACCCCGTGTTTACGGACGTGTCAGCAAGTGCGGTCGCTAAAGCCTTAGAAGAGCGGGGCATTAAGCGGATCGATGGAAAGATCGTCGTAAACCCTGAATTTAGCTTCAACTTTAGTGCCCTTCCAGAAGAATCTGCAAAACTTCTGGCAAGGGGCCTCAACCTTGAAAAAACTCCGGCGATACGTGTTTCCGATGAAGCCGCAGGCTCGCAGATATTTACATTTCGATCACAGCCTCTTCATCGCATCCTCCTTTATCAGAATACATTTTCGAGCAATTTTGTTGCACACCGTTTAGGAGACGAGATCGGCGGTGTCGAGCAGATCCGACAGTATCTGATCGAGGAGCTGAAGTTACCTGCAGACGGGGTAAAGCTCGAGACCGCTTCAGGGCTGAAAAGCAACGGTATGTCGGCTATCGGTATCTTTGCCGTTATCCGGGAACTTAACAAGGAACTTAAACGACAGGGTCGCGTGCCGGTCGATATTCTTCCCATAGCAGCTGAACAAACAAGTACCCTGTCTCGCCGGCTTAGCGGATCGGAGTTCGAGCGAGCGACTGTTGGAAAGACAGGAACTCTCTCGGCAAGAGACGGCGGGCCCGGAATTGCCAGCTTAGCGGGCATAGCCTATACACAGAAGAGCGGTCCTATCGTATTTGTTTTGATAAGCGAGGGACGGGAAATAACAAAGCACAAGTTTATGCACGATGAACTTCTGAAGCTGCTACTGGATAGCAACGCAGATCCACAGATCTTTGATCTGAAGCTGCCCAGAGATTTGCTCCAGAGCTCCGAGACATCTATCGTGCCCGGCAGCGATCTGAAACGGGAGAGCAAGTGAGCGTCACAATAAAGATCACAGTAGCCATCATTTTGGCCGGTGTGTCGCTTTCCTGCGAGGTGGAGACCGGAGGAAATGCTAGCAATATGACTCCAGCCGCCAAGCCGGCCGCGACCCCCATCCAGACGCCGAGCGTTGCGGTTGAAGATCCTCCGATGGTGAGAGACAACCCGGAACCTATCGAGTATCCAATCGATTCAGAGAAAGCAGATCTGTATCTAGAGGAGATCGCGGCTACGATGGATCGCCGGATTCGCAATGTTCTGCCGCACATCGACGGGACCGGCCGGAGGCTTTTGGGGATGCGGTCATATCTCCGGAGCGAGACCTTGATAGACACGCGTTGGGCCTGGACAGCCGACGAGGTCAGGAAGTTCGAAAATACCGACGAATACCGGCAAATGATGACAGATGTAGGAAAGGTACAGGCGGCATTTGTCGAGATGAATCCGGGATATACACTGAGAGTGAACACAACCGTTCGCACTCTCAATGAACAACTGAAGAGTTGGAATTCAATCCCCTCGGTGGAACTTGCGAGTGATGGAATGCTGAACGCCGCGAGAAGAGAACTCGCCGGAAATGCCTATCCCCAAGAGCCTTCCGCCGCCGCTGCAGAGACTTTCGCACGATTTGTCAGGTCATTCGTTCCACAACCACAGCCTACCGTCGCGGCCCCGGGATTATCACCCCATGGGCGTTTGAAAGCGTTCGATTTTATCGTGGAGAGAGATGGACAGGTGGTTGCGGGAGCAAGCTCGGCCAGCGCTAAGTCCATATGGGACGATGGCGGCTGGACGACGAAGCTTAATCGGGCCGTGCTAAGGTCGACCAATAGATTTGTGGGCCCGCTAAGATTCCCTTATGAGCCGTGGCATTATAATTACCAGTAGAACTGGAATTTAAAGAATAACACTGCCGTCGTTGAAGTTTGGCTGGCGCTCGCTTGAGATGGATTTTTGTACAGCGGAAAACGGGTGGCCGGTGATCAGGAAAGCTCTTCGATCGCAGTGACTTTAGGACCGTCCTTTTTACCCACTTCGTCCGGGCGGAATGTTTTCAGTCTCAGAAGATGGAAAGTCACGCCCGCTGCAATTGCAAAAAGGAGCAGATTCAACCACAGGGCTCCATTGACAAACCACATACTGAATCCGATCGAGGGCCACAACATAGCAATCGTTGACGTCTTTTGTTTGACAGTAATTCCCTTGCCGCTCTGATAATTGCGAATATATTCACCGCACCATCGATTATCCAGCAGCCAGGTATGAAAACGTTCGGAACTGTGGGAATAGCAGTATGCAGCGAGAAGTAGAAATACCGTCGTCGGTAAAAGAGGCAGGATCATGCCCAACACGCCCAAGGCTACAAAGAGTGTGCCGACAAAGATCAGAAATGCCTTTCGTATATTCATTGCAGAATTTCATTTTAATGGTTGTAAAGCGTTTAAGTCCAACTTTGGGTAAGGCCTGCCGCTATGGTCAAGGGCTCATTAGAACCGAACGTTGAGAAAACCGACAGCCCCGTTGCGAAAATAGTATCATTAAGGTGTTTTGTCTGCGCTCGATTATGTCAAGGCGGTTCCATTTCTTACTTTTTCTTTGCATACTCTGCGGGGCGATCAATGTGCCGGTCCGCGCGCAGGCCGACGCCCCGAGATCGCGGCCGACTGTGGGCCTTGTATTGAGCGGCGGCGGTGCACGAGGTTTTGCACATGTTGGGGTACTGAAAGTACTCGAAGAAAATCGCGTGCCCGTCGATTATATCGGAGGTGCAAGCATCGGAGGCCTCATAGGGGCGTTGTACGCCATGGGCATGTCGCCGGACGAGATCGAAAAGCTGATCGCAGATCTCGACTGGGGCAAGCTATTTACGTCATCGACATCTTTTGACAATCTCTCCTTCCGCCGCAAAGAAGATCGCCGCAACATTCCCGGTCCGATACCGCTTCGCGGCCAGCCTAATGACCTAAAGCTTCCGACCGCATTCAATTCCGGTCACGAGATCGGCCTATTATTCGACCGTATGACGCTGCCTTACGCAGGTGTGAGCAATTTCGATCAATTGCCTATACCTTTCCGGACAGTCGGGACGAATATGGTCAACGGTGCGTCGGAGGAGCTAAAGAGCGGCTCGCTGTCTCGGAGTCTGCGGGCAACGATGTCGATCCCCGGGGTATTCGCTCCGATCGAGATCGACGGCAAGATCCTTTCTGACGGCGGTCTCGTCAATAACATACCAACTAATGTAGTAAAGGCGATGGGAGCCGATATACTCGTGGTCGTCAATATTGAAACGCAGCCGGCCAGCCGGGAATCGCTCGAAAGCCTGATCGGTGTTCTCGCTCAAACGATCAATATCGCAACTGCGGAAAACTCGCGGCGAAGCCTTCTTCAGGCCGATCTGATAATAGCTCCTGATCTGGAAAATTTCACCTCGTCAAGCTTTGGTGACAGCGAGGAGATAATTAAGCTCGGGTATGAAGAAGCGAAACAAAAGGAAATGCTGCTCCGTGGCCTTTCGATCTCGGAAGAGGCCTGGCAGGAACATCTCGCTCTCCGCAAAAAGAGGGTTCGGCCGGACGTTGATCTGGTTCCTACATTTCTAGCTGTTGACGGCTCAGACAGGTCTGCGGCAAGGACAATAGAGGTAAGACTTCGGGAGAAATACCTGGGAAGCGCGCTGGATGATGCCAAGCGTATCGAGCTCGAGAAAGACCTTTCGGAGCTGACCGGTACCGGCCGCTTTGACGCTCTGAATTACGAAGTGATTGAACGCGATGGGAAGGTCGGCCTAAACATCCGCACTAATGAAACGAACGGAAAGCCAACGGACCCTACCAGACTCGATATTGGTTTTGATGTCAACAGCGTCGAATCCGAAGACGCGAGTCTAAGCATAATTGCGCGGATCACTTTCTTCGACATTGGACGTTACGGGGCCGAATGGAGAAATGATATACGACTCGGTTCAACTACGCTGCTCGCAAGTGAATATTTCCGCCCGCTGGGTGATACCAATTTCTTCGTGGCTCCCCGCGTTGGGTATGAGCGGCGAAAGGTATCGTTTTACGACGACAATGTGAGGCTTTCTGAGTATTCGATATCAGGGACGCAGGCCGGCGTGGATCTGGGTTACACATTTAACAAAAGGAGCGAGTTGCGAGCGGGATACGCCATCGGCTATGAAAGAGCTATACGACGAATAGGCGATCCCCTCCTGCCGGAAGTTAAGGGAAAGTTTTCGCTTGCCTCGCTCAGGTGGACGTATGATGGGCTCGATCAGGCGCAGGTTCCTCGAAGCGGGATTCTATCCAGAAACTCATTTGATCATTATTTTGACTCGACGGGAATAACAGGCAGCATTACCCAAGCCGAATCGAACACCTCGATCTTTAATCCGATCAGCGAACGAAATACGATATTTGGCTTTGGCGGAGTCGGCACGAGTTTTGGATCAACCGCACCGGTGTTGCGGCAGTTTACGCTTGGCGGGCCGTTTCGGATCGGCGGCTATGGTGTCGACCAGTTTCGCGGCAGCAATTATGCCTATGGCCTCGTAGGTATTCTTCATAGCCGCCAGATACTGCCAGCGTTGTTTGGAGGTAAAGGCTACGTCGGAGCATGGTACGAAGGCGGCAGCGCATTCGAAAGATTGCGAGAAGCGAAGTACCGACAAAGCGTTTCCGGCGGCTTCATCGTCGAAACTCCGTTGGGGCCGATTCTGCTAGGCGGCGGGTTCAATCAGAGTGGTGAGGGAAGGTTTTTCTTCTCTTTTGGCCGCTTCCTGCGATAAATACCAGATAAAAATAGATCAGATTTGCCTTTGAAGAGTTAATGCCCGCGGTTTTCTTCGGTCATGGCAAAAAGTGTTAGAATGCTTAAACAACAATTTTTCAAATAAGGGGGAAAAATGATCGAGAAAATTCGGATTTTGGGTATCGCCGGCAGTCTAAGGCAAGAGTCGTATAATCGAGGGGTCCTTCGTGCGGCCACTGAGCTAGTCCCGGATAATGCTCAGATCGACATCTTTGACCTGGGCGATATACCCAGTTTCAATCAAGACGACGAAGCATCGCCGCCAGCCAAAGTTGCGGAATTAAAACAGCGGATCCGCGAGGCCGATGCGATTTTATTTGTGACACCGGAATACAATTATTCAGTCCCCGGTGTCCTCAAGAATGCCATCGACTGGGCTTCTCGGCCGTACGGCGACAATGCGTGGGCCGGCAAACCGGCTGCGATCATGGGGGCGTCGGTCGGAGCCATCGGAACGGCGCGGGCTCAATATCATCTGCGTCAGATCATGGTCTTTCTGGATATGCACCCGATTAATCAGCCCGAGGTGATGATAGGAACTTGTGCTGATAAGTTCGACGAAAAAGGAAATCTAACCGACGAGAAGACGAAAGGCTTTATCAAGGATCAGCTTCAGAAGTTGGTCGATTGGAGCAAAAGGCTCTCCTCTGGTTAAAATAGTAAAGATCGAAAAAAGGGTGCAGAACCTCTAGATACTGCACCTTTCACTTTCTACACAAACCCTCCCAACCGTTCCGCCGAGAGGGTCTTCTTTTTAGTTACGGCTCGATAGTATAGTCCGGCCAGCATGAGGTCGGATTATAGTATTGCTCGAGCAGTTCCATCGCCTGACGATTGGCCGCCGTGCTGGGGGCCGCAACACCCGCGAAACTCGGGTTTAATATTTTCGCGATATGGTCTCGCGAAGCTTCGATGTGGGCCCGAGTTGCACGGTCGGTCGTCCTTGCCAGGGCCGAGCCGAGTTGTGCATTTAGCGATCGAAGTTCGGCCCTATAAAAGGCACGCTCGTCACCGCTGGAGATGAACATGGCCGCAAAACCAGCCGGCAGCCCCTGAGGCGTAGGCGTCGGCGGGGCGTTCAACTTGTTGTTGACGATGTCCAGATAAGCACGATGCAGATTACGCCTGTAGGCATCCACCGTTGGCCGGGGTGCGGCAAGCTCAAACCAGACGCCATTGCGCACATCCCCCAGAAACTCGGAAGCTGCGTAAGCGGAAGTTCCGTCAAGCGCCTGCTGCTCGATCAGCCTTGCAAACCGTGCACTCGACAGCAGGTTATTGAGTATGCTGTTCTGTGCGTTGCGGACCCTGTTAAGGGCGCCGATCGGTTCGATCCGGCGAAGGATATCCTTATCAATTGCCCACATCGGTGTCGCGAACGCGTTATCATTCAGAAACTTCACCGCGGCCGTTTGACGTGCCTTAGGAATGAGGTTGAATCTAACGCCTGTCTGCCCAATATGCTTCTGCTGCGAATTATAACCACCGACGATGGTTGCGACATGGTTCATTTCGAGCGTCCACTGGCCGAGCATTCGTCCGTAAAGCTCGCTTAGGTCGCTATAAGGCTGGCCCTTCTCGGTGGTGGTCGCAGGAACCAGAAGCTTGGCGATTCGCTTTAGATTGCGAACTCCCAGCTCGGTAGATGCGATCGCATCCGCATCTCCGACGGCCTCTGTTAGTTCCCCGGGATCACTGCCGGCGGAGCCTGCTGTCGAGAATCGGAACCATGGAGTTTCATCCTGCTGACGTGCCCACGAATCGAGGGTTGGCAGTTCGTCATCAGAAGTTCGGACGTTGGGGATCGGCTTATAACCCCACATGGTCGCCCAGACGTCGTAGGGCCCGATGCCGGGAACGAGGTCATCGACATCGATGTTATCCTCCGGCTGGGCTACATAGTTAAATCGCGAATAGTCCATCAGCGTCGGAACGTGCCCCATTTTTTTGACCCATTCACGATCGCGGACCTTCTCCTGCGGATACATCGAGCTGGCCTTCATATTGTGCTGAAAGCCCAGCGTGTGTCCGACCTCGTGAGCAACTACGTACTCGACGAGCGTTCCCATCAGATCATTTGGCATAGGGAGCCGGTGAACTCTCTTGTCAACAGCACCCGCCTGCAGGAAATACCATGAACGCTGGAGGTTCATGATGTTGTGATGCATCTGAATATCGGTCTCGAGTATCTCGCCAGTCCGCGGATCGTTGATATGCGGCCCGGAAGCATTCTCGACCGTAGATGGCAGCCAGCGAATCACTGAATAACGGGCGTCTTCAGGATCGAAATCGGGGTCCTGTGCCTTGGTGGGTGCCATCTTTGCTATCACTGCATTCTTAAACCCGGCAGCCTCGAATGCCTTCTGCCATTTCTCAACACCCTTTTTCGTGAACGGAACCAGCCATGTAGGAGTAGCTCGGTCGATGTAAAAGACGATCGGCTTCACCGGCTCTGAGATCTCAGCACTCGGATCTTTCTTCTCCAGACGCCAGCGGGTGATATACCGACGCTGCTGAGCTCGATGTTCGGGACGTCCGTAATCCATCTGAGTGACCGAGAAATAGCCCACGCGATCGTCATATAGCCTAGGGATCATGGGATTTTCGGGTAGCTTGACCATACTATAGTGCATCACTACGGTTGCACTTCCGGGAGGCATGCCCTGCTGCTGACCTCCTCCCCCTTGTCCGCCGCCAGCTCCCGCAGGTGTTGGGTTACGAGTATAAGTATGAGTGGCACGAGTCTCTATATTTTCAGGAAATGCCTTGATCGTCTCGATATAAGACCGCGACGCGTCCATCGTATTGGCACTGAGCCGCTGGCGGGCGCTTATTTCAAGGATATCGGTCGTGAAAAGACGGCCGACATCGATAACCGCAGATTCCTCTTTTGGCCCCCATGCCGCCACGGGAAAGGACATAAGTATCGTTTCCGTATTGGCATTCCGGACGGCCTCAGCGATAGGGAGGTTAGGGTTAGCAACGATACTATAATTGACGTTTCTCAAACGCACCCTGTTGTCGCTCAACTCCCAGCGCACGACACGCCTGCCAAGAGCCTGGCCGCCATGGCCCACCCCGAACGTAGTGCTGGCGATCTGGGTCACCCAAAGAAACTCCTTGCCAAACTGAGACTTAGGGATCTCGTAATAATACTTATCTTTTACCTCGTGAACCGTAAATATGCCTTTCTTTGATTTGGCATCCTTGGTGATGACCCTGTCGTAAGGTTGTGGGTCCTGTGAGGCTGCCGCAGGACCGCCGGGTCTTTGTGGGCCGCCTGGTCCGGCCGGTCCAGCTGGTGTTTCAGCCGGGGTGGGTTCCTGAGCTAGAACATTGATCGTTGATGAGAAACACAACGACATCAACAGAACTCCGATTGCGAAAACTTTCATTTGTAAACTCCTCCTAAATGCGGATGAAAAAAAGACGTTTCGGACCAATGACAACTACTTAAAATGGAGCAAGGCTTGCCGCCGGCGAGCCTATGGCAGAACGCTTACCATGAATTAAGATGGTTATTCAAAAAATTGTACGCGGAAACGATATTTATAGCACTGATTCCGAAGCTATGCAATACGAAAAAAGCGCGTCCCGGGGCCAATTCTGTTAATTTAGCGATACAGTAATTGCATACCGGTCTGCTCGATCCGAAAACACTATGTCGAACCCACCTGACGAATCGCATTTTGTGCCGCTTGATTTCATTGAAATGAACCCGCATGAACAGGAAAAGAGAGCCGAGGAATTCTATCGGCTTCTTCAACGCCGCAGAACAGTTCGCGAATTCTCCGACCGGCGCGTGCCGCTTGAGCTGATTCAGAGAGCCATTGCGACAGCTGGAACGGCTCCGTCCGGCGCCAATATGCAGCCTTGGCGTTTCGTCGTTGTTCGCGATGCATCGGTAAAAAGAAAGATCCGCGAGGCCGCCGAACGGGAAGAGTACGAGAGCTACCACGGCCGTATGAGCGAGAAGTGGCTTCGGCGGCTGGCCCATCTCGGCACCGACGAACACAAGCCCTTTCTCGAGATCGCACCTTATCTCATCGTCGTTTTCCGCATCAACTCGGTCGAAGAAAACGGCGAGACCGAACCGACCTACTAGTCGCAGGAATCGGTCGGCATCGCCGTGGGTTTCTTGCTTGCCGCACTTCACAACATGGGGCTGGCTACGCTGACGCATACGCCCAGCCCGATGCGGTTTCTTCAGGAAATTCTCGGGCGTCCAAAATCCGAGGTGCCGTTCGTGCTGATCCCGGTCGGCTACCCGGCCGCAGATGCCAAAGTGCCCGATATCGGACGAAAGCCGCTGTCAGAGATCATGATCGAGGTCTGACTCCCTTAGACACTGACCGTAACTCTCAAGAAAGTCGCGGGTATCGAGGTCGAACCGTTTGAGCTGCGATTCTGGGCGGTAAAGAGTTCGCGAAGCTCATTCAAGAGATCGTCGGACTTGCCATTAGAAGCAGCTGCATCGAAAGCATTCATCGTTGGCCCATAATACGTTTTGAACACGTCGACGAACGACGAAGGGCTGCCCTGGTACTCGAAAGTGTATGTATCACGCTCGAATGAGATCAGTTCCTTTGGAATACCTGCCGCTCCGAATCGCTCAACGACATTCTCCTCGATTCCCCATGTCATTGGGCTCACAAACCCCTCGGGCGGGGGCGGCGAATATGCCGAGCTGATCTTAAGGATTTGGGCGACGAGCGTCGGATCGCCGGGTATCCAGTTGCCCATCACGACGCGTCCGCCGGGCTTTGTGACACGCACCATCTCTTTGGCCACATCGAACGGCCGCGGAGCGAACATCGCCCCAAAGATACTGATCGTCAGGTCGAACGTGTTGTCGTCTATCCCATCGAGATTCGAAGCATCTCCCTCGCGGAATGTGCAGTTTGAGAGTCCGGATTCTTCCGCTCGTGACTTGGCCGCCTGGACCAGATTGCTCGCGATATCAACGCCCGTCACGTCTGCACCGCGTTTAGCCGCCGGAATCGCAGTATTCCCGTCACCGCATCCGAGGTCGAGTACCTTCATGCCGCTAGAGACGCCGATATCATCGATCAGGGTTTCCGCGCTCGTCCTCATCGTCTCTGCTATTTGGGTGAAATCCCCCTTTTCCCATAATGCCTTGTTTGGATTCATTCTATTTCTCCTGTTTTATGATCGGGCCGCTGGAAATGGCTCCACAAGCCCCGTTACCTATAGACGGAAATACGACAGAAAAGCGGACACGCCGGTTATTTTTTTTGAGTCCGAGTACTGTGGCCACTCGATCATACTGTCATCGCAAATCCACCGTCAGGTGTAAGTGTCGTGCCGGTTATAAAACTCGCTTCGTCTGAACAGAGGAAGAGGATCGCGGCGGCTATTTCTTCAGGGCTTCCCACTCGTCGGAGGTGAACCTGCGGCACCAAGGCAGTGTCGAAGATCTCGTCGCCGATGATCCCGCGAATCCGTTGATGCATCGGCGTATCTACAAAGCCGGGGCAAACGATGTTGACCCTGATGCCGTGCGGGGCGAGTTCGGCTGACGCGCTCGTCGTTAGTCCGACCTGTCCGTGCTTCGACACAACATACGCAGCTCCCCCGCCAAAACCGAGAAAAGAGTTTACCGATCCCACGTTGACGATCGCTCCGCCGTGTCCGCCCGCGAGCATCGCCCGGGCTTCGTATCGCAGGCAGAGATAATTGCCTTTCAGGTTTATGTCGAGAACACGGTCCCAGTCGCCCTCCTCCAGATCGACAATGTTCGCGATCGCCCCTTCGATACCGGCATTGTTGACGGCATAGTCGAGACGACCGAACGTATCGATTGCGTGGGCGACCATTCGCTCTGCCTCCTCGGCCTTTGACACATCGGTCTTGATCGCGGTTGCTTTCCCGCCGCCGGCTTCGATCTCGGCCACGAGCGAGTCGAGTTCTTCCTGCCTTCTGGCCGCAAGTACAACGCTCGCCCCCTTTGCGGCAAAGGCCAGAGCCGTGGCCCTTCCGATCCCGCTGCTCGCTCCTGTGATGAGTGCTACTTTACCGTCCATTCTAGTTTTGGTTCCTCCTTATTCGCGGCGGTCTTTCATCGACCTTATTTCATCAACTGCTTATCTAACCGTATCAAGGTTTGAAGCAGCACGTTGGCACCGTTCGTGATGTCGGACGGTTCAGTAAATTCTTTCGGGCTGTGGCTGATGCCGGAGTGGCTCGGAACAAATATCATCCCGACCGGGCATATATCGGCGATCTCCTGAGCATCGTGACCGGCACCGCTCGGCAGGGCGAAAGTCGTCAGTCCCAGAGCTTTTGCGGAAGCGTCGATCGCGGCCTTGAACGCCCCGTCAGCAAGGGCCGGATTAGAGGATGCGGTTTCCGCAAATTCGAATTTTGTGCCCGTTTCGCTTTCGATCAGTTTTACCGACTCGCGTATTCTCTTGAGCACCTCTTCAATCTTTGCCGGATCCAGATCGCGAACATCGAGACTTGTTACGACCTTCTCCGGAATGACGTTGGTCGCCCCGGGAAACGCCTGGATCTTTCCGACTGTGGCTACCTGTGCCCCTTGGATCGAGCGTGCCGCTCTGTTTACGGCCTCGATGTACTTCGCGGCCGCAAGCAGTGAATCCTGCCGCTGGCCCATCGGCGTCGTACCGGCATGATTTGCGAAGCCGTGGATCGTGATCTCGAACCAGCGCAGGCCAACAATGCCCTCGACAACTCCGATGTTTATCTTCTGCTGATCCAGCCGTCCGCCTTGCTCGATGTGCAGCTCGAGATAGCCCGCGAGATCGCCCTTCATTAAAAGCGGCTTCGGGAGCTTTTCGGGGTCACCGCCGAGTACACGTATGCCCTCCCGCACCGTCTTCTTACTATTCGATACTGAGTCCAGATCCGCAGGGGTGAGGCCGCGGGCCATCGCGGTGCTGCCGGTTGTGCCGCCCTCTTCGTTCTGGAAGATTACGACGATGAGCGGATGTTGGAGAACGATGCTTCGCTCGGCAAGTGTCCGGGCTACCTCGATAGCACCCATCGATCCGACCTGGCCGTCGTAGCGGCCGCCCATCGGTACCGAATCGATGTGCGAGCCGATCATCAACGGCTTGAGCGACGGATCGCTACCGGGCCTGAGTCCGATGATGTTTCCGGCAGCGTCGATGGACACATCGAGTTTCGCCTCGCGCATCAGGCCCATTACATACTGACGCGCGGCGACGTCCTCGGGCGAATATGCGACGCGATTTGTCCCTCCCTCGACAGTCTTACCAAACTCGGCCAGTTCACGAAGGCT
>JBGTIP010000045.1:0-33954 GCA_041745615.1 Pyrinomonadaceae bacterium
ACGGCTTTGACGGGCGGCACGGTCGTATAAGTTGGGGATGGCACCCATGGGGAGGCCTGAGGGGTTTTGGGAGGTTACGTATCTGATCGGGGGCTTTTGTTCCTGTTCGAGATATGCGAATTCGGGCCGGAGGCCTCCGAGCGTGTGGACGATCTCACGGCGGCCCTTGCGGTTGATGTAGATCGGTCGCTTTGGCAATGGAGAATTGAAAGTGGAAAGTGGAAAATGTTCGGATCCTTCCGAATTCAGCTCTCCATTCTCGGCTGCCCCATTTTCCATTTTCAGTTTTCCACTTTCCGTTGGGGTTTCGGCTATTGCCGGGAGGCTGATCACGTGCCAATCGTTGGTGCCTTCTTCCTGCTGCTGTTTGAGGAGGCGGCCGGCGAGGTCGTCTTCGTGCCAGCGGGTTTGGATGAGGATGACCTGGCCGTCGGGTTCGAGGCGGGTCATCATGTCGTCGTTGAACCAGTTCCACACTTTGTCTCTGTAGCTTGCCGACTCTGCCTGTTCGCGGCTCTTGATCGGATCGTCGATGATGATCAGCTCTGCTCCATAGCCGGTAATGCCTCCACCGACACCAACAGCCTTTACGCCTCCGCCGTGGCCCGTCTCCCATTCCCGGGCGGAATTGATGATCTGGGGGCGGAATGGGTTTGAGAGGCGGGATTCAGAGTTTACAGAGTTAGCAGAGTTTACAGAGTTGCCAGAGTTGTCGGATGAAGATCCCTGGTCGCTCCCGGAACTGACACCCTCTGTTTGCTTACTCTGTAACTCTGTAACTCTGTCAACTCTGTCAACTTTCTCAAGAGCGAAATGTTCGGCGAGGGTGTTTCGGATCGAGCGCGAGAAGCGGTTTGCGAGCTGCTGGCCGTAGCTGGCGATGATGACCTTTAGCGAGGGCTTCTCTTTTAACCTCCAGGCGGCGTAGCGGGTCGTTACCAATTCGCTCTTGCCGTGTCGAGGGGGCATGAAGATCATCAGGCGTTTGATCTTGCCCTCAGTGAAGAGTTGAAGTGTCTTGATCAGCAGTTGGATGTGTTTCGCGTCCCAGTCGAACATTGGTGGGGAGACCTCTTTGATCCAGCGGTGGAAGTCGTTGAGGGAGTTTTTAGAGTTTGTAGAGTTCTTAGAGTTTGTGGAGTTTTTAGAGTCTCTCGGCGTCTCAGCGTCTCTGCGGTGAAGATCGGGTGCCGGAGCAAGTGTATCGCCCTTACTTCGTGCGGGCTTATGCAGCTCCTGACTCTGCGTCTCGGCGTCTCTGCGTTGAAGATGAATATCCCAACGGTACTTTTCGATCCAGCCGAAGTCGATACCGCGAGGATAAAGGCAGCGGCGGTTAAAATCTGTGAATCCCATCGCACGCATCTCGCGTTCGATGCGGGAGTGCTCGCGGCCATTGTACTGGAAGAAGAGTCTCTGGCAGGTTTCTAAGCGGGCTTGTAGGTATTCTGCGGATCTTTTCATTGCTGGATACAAAGGCCGCGGGCCATATCCAGACTATGAAAGTATGTATCACAGATGCAATACCAAATGTCCCAAATGTCCCAAATGTCCGATTTGTCCGATTTGTCTCATTTGTCCGATTTGTCCGATTTGTCTCATTTGTCCGATTTGTCCCATTTGTCACAAAAGTCCTATTCGGCGTTTTTGACGTATTTGTCTCAAAAAGATCAGGGGGAGAGAGGGGGAGGTGATCAGAATTAATTACTAATTTTTTAATTACTAATTAGTAATTAAGTTTGAATTAGCCATTGGCGGGTAGTGATCAGCTATCTGGAAGAATATTCACGGCGATTCGCGAATTGATCAGGCTATGCCGGCGAGCCGGGGTTAGTGTGAAATGAATGAATGAAGTATGTAGTGGGTGACGAAAAAGATGGCGACGCCGGCGAAGACTGAGAGGGAAACCAGGGGGCTTTTTCCGCCGTGGTGATTTACTTCGGGGATGAGGTCGCTTGCAGCTACGTAGAGTGTTACTCCGCCTGCGATCGGCAGTGCGTAGGCGATGGTGAAGGCAAAATTGCTGCCGATAACATAAAAGACCATCACGCCGGTCAGGGTCATAAGCCCGATCAATGATGTTGCGATCACGACCTCGCGAAAACCCTTGCCGGCGGCGATCATCATTGACCCGATCGTAAATCCCTCGGGGAACTTATGCAGAAAGACCGCGATGAACATCAGCGTTCCGACCCGCGCATCGATGTGTGAGGCGGCGGCGATGGAAACCCCGTCAAAGAATGTGTGGATCAGTAAACCGCCGACTGCCGTGTACGCGGCGGAGCGTGAAAGGGTGTGATCGCTGTGGACCTCTTCGCCGAGATGGAAGTGGGGGGCGATCGTGTGCTCAAAGAACTGCGTCAGCATATATCCGGCGAGCACCAGCAGCATTGGGATATACAGGTCGCTGTGTTCTCCCGCCTTACCTTCCTGCCACAACTCCACTGTTTTGGGCAGGATCTCGATAAACGTGACCGACAGCATAAAGCCCGCACTGAGCGCCAAAAGGTAGCGAAGAAACCGTTTGTAATGGTGATGGAGCTTCGAAGGGAACAAGATCAGCCCGCCCAGGACATTTGCCAGACCGGCCAAAATGCCGAAGAGCAGGAGTTGAAATATGGTCGACGTCATTATTGATCTCGGAAACGTTTACTATCCTATATCGGCGAAAAAATAAAAACAAAAGCGTTCTTGAACGCGGGAAGAAATAGCGTTAGGTTTAAACGGGTGATTAAGCAAGACGAATTAAATTATTTAGTTGACACCGGCCGAAAAATCAGCGTAGAATGCTTTAGATATTGATTTTACCGAACACATAGTTCGAGTGAGACGACAACTAATTCCTGACATAACTGTTTAATACCTTAAGCGCGTAGAATCTATGCGGCAACTCCCAGTCTGTTCAAGTTTTACCTTCCGGACCGTTGGGTTAATGCGATCTTTGAGTATATGGAACCGGAAATCGAAAACCTTCACCGACCGGTCATGCTCCGGGAGGTGCTCGAGGTCCTCGATGCAGGCAGGGGCGGGGTTTTTATCGATGCGACCCTTGGCCTGGGCGGCCATTCGGAGGCGATCCTCGATGCGAATTCGGATGTTTCACTTATCGGCATCGACCAGGACCGGGATGCCATCAACCGAGCCGGCGAAAAGCTCAAGAGGTTCGGCGAACGGGCTAAGATCTTTGAAGGAAATTTTTCGCAGATATCCCTGATAGCGGCACGGGCAGGCACCAGTAAAGTCGACGGGATACTGGCCGATCTGGGGGTTTCATCCCTTCAACTGGACACTCCGGAACGCGGATTCAGCTTTCGGTTCGATTCGGCTCTCGATATGAGGATGAACCCCGGGTCCGGCGGGCCGACCGCGGCGGAATTGCTGGAGACCCTGGACCAGGATGAAATTGCGAACATTATTTATAAATATGGCGAAGAAAGGGCGTCGCGAAAGATCGCAAAGTGGATCGTTGAGAAGCGAGAACTCGGCCAACCGATCGAGACCACGTTCCAGCTTGCAGATCTGGTCCGGCGGGCCGTTCCCAGAAAGCCAAAGGACAAGATCGACCCGGCAACCCGCACGTTTCAGGCACTGCGGATAGCGGTCAATGACGAACTGGATATTTTAGAAGCGTTTATCTCGGACTCGGTAGAACTTTTGAAAACAAACGGCGCACTCGCGATCATCACCTTTCACTCCCTGGAAGACAGGATCGTTAAACACGCTTTCCAGAAACTGGCAGGGAAGTGCCAGTGCCCGCCCCGCATCCCACAATGCGTGTGCGGAGCGGAAACGAAAGTTGAGGTGATGACCCGAAAGCCGATCAGAGCGGCTGAGGCCGAAAACCTCGAGAACCCACGGGCCCGAAGCGCAAAGTTAAGGGCCTGCAGAAAGTTAGACAATTGATCGTCCTGCACAGAAGAACATAGACATATGGAAAAGAAAAATACACCCCGACGCATAACTCGCAAGACAGATAAAATGACCGAATCCGCGAACAAGCTAAGCACGTGGGTTGCCGCCACGGCCTGCGGGATAGTCTTGCTGAGCGGCTTTTTCTTTGCGGGCAAACAGCATTTTTCATCTATGGAATACGGCATCAGGAATTCGAAGCTCCGCAAGGAACTGGACGACCTTCGGGCCGAGAAACAACGGCTGCTGTACACCAGAGAAGTCGCTCTGTCGCCAAACCAGATAAAGAAGGCCGCCAGCAAAGCCGGGATATTCGCGGGCCGCACCGATTCTGCGATCGCTCCGGAAATGGCGTCGACTCGCCGACAAAAGAAAGCTGCACCGTCAGCCGACAACAACAAGCCGCTCGTTATTCGAACAGCATCGGTCGATAGGGCCGTTCCACGAGCCGAACGCACCCTGCAGGTCGTGGCGAGGAATGAAAAGCCCCAGAAAGATAAGCCGCAGTCAAGATAGCCGAACGCGATCAATTTTTCTCTTTCGATCCATAACCGAGTATGAAGCGGCCAAGAAAAGCAAAGAAGAAGAATCTCAAGCAAGTCGCCTTTACCAGATTCATGTTCGTGGTGGCCTTTTTTGTCTTATGGATGGGCGGGATCAGCATTCGCCTGGTCCACCTTCAGGTTACCCAGCACGAATGGCACAAGGAGCAGTCGCAGCGGGGCCGCGAGAATGTGAGTAAGACGCAGCTGCTTCGCGGAACAATTTATGATCGCAACCAGCGGGCACTGGCTATGAGCGTCAGGGTCAAAACGCTTTTTGCCGACCCGAAGAATATTTCGGATCCGGAGGGTACCGGGATAGCGGTTGCCAAGGCCCTCGGGCTCGATGCCCGGCAAGTGATCGGGCAGATAAAAGAGGCAAAAGCCGCGAACCGGCGATTTCTTCCACTGGCCAGAAAACTGGACGAGGATATCGTCCTGCAGGTAAACAAGGCGCTGGACGACCCCGACGTCAAGAAAGCCGACCTCCCCAATTTTGCGGGGCTCCACTGGGTAGACGATCAAAAGCGGAAGTATCCGTATGAAACACTTGCCGCCCAGGTCATAGGGTTCAGTAACTCGGAAGAAGAAGGCCGGGCAGGCATCGAGCTTTCGCAGGATAAGTTCCTGAAAGGGGATGTTATCGAGAATCTCCAAACCCGTGACCGTCTCGGCCGTGTCTATGACGAAACGTCGCAGAAGCTTGAAGAGCCCAGCGATGTCATTCTCACCATTGATGCGGGGATGCAGTACATTACGGACCAGGCCTTGGAAAGGGGCGTGGTGGCTTCCAACGCGAAAGCGGGCATGGCCGTGGCGATGAATGCGAAGACGGGCGAGATCCTGGCCATGTCTAACTATCCGACCTACAACCCGAATACGATCGTCGAATCGGCATCCGAGCACATTTCGAACAAAACGGTCCAGGCTGTCTATTCACCGGGTTCGATCTTTAAGATCGTGGCGTACGGGGCGGGACTGGAAAGAAACCTATTTTCGCCCGATGACGAGATCGACAGCGGGAACGGCACGATCACGGTTGGAAAACGCGTATTTCGCGACGGACATCCGGTCGGCCGCGTTTCCTATGTCAAGGCAATGGCACGGTCGAGCAATGTCTGTGCGATCAAGACGGGGGTGAGAGTAGGGAAGGACGACTTTTTTGGGATGATCAAAAAAATGGGTTTCGGAGCACGTACCGGGGTCGAACTTCCGGCCGAAACCATAGGCCTTGTAAGGGCCCCTGAGCGGTGGAACGGAGACTCGCTGGCCTCAATGTCGATAGGTTATGAAATTGGGGTGACCGCGTTGCAAATGGCAAGTGCTTTTGCGACGATAGCTAATAACGGAATCAGGGTCCAGCCGCACATTATCAAGGAAATTCGGCCTTCGAACGAAGGGGCCAGAATAGTGACACAACCCCAGCAAACACAGGTACTTACGGCGGCCACTGCCGCCGGTCTGCGGAAGATGCTGAAAGAGGTTGTAGTGTCAGGCACCGGGCGCAGGGCCCAGCTTGATGGATATTCCGCGGCCGGTAAAACAGGGACCGCGTGGAAGGTAAATCCCAAGACTAAGGCAGTAGATGCAAGCCTATATGTGTCGTCGTTTATCGGCATGGCGCCTGCCGAGGATCCCGAGATCGTGATCGCCGTTGTAATGGACGAACCGAAAGGCGGGGCACGTGACGGCGGCGTGGTTTCGGCGCCGGTTTTTCGTGAGATCGCCCAGCAGATACTGCAGTCGATGAAAATACCGATGGACATTCCGCGCGGGGCGGACGCGACCGTTGCGGAGGTGATCCCCGAAACACCGGGTCCGGAAACACCGGGTGACACGGTGGTCAGCGAAAATATCGAGCCGGAACCGAAACCGCGGCCCACTGCGAAGCCGGCGCCAGACAGCGAAAAACCCAAAACTCCCGTGAAGAAGAATGCGGAGAAAAAGGCCGCTGAGCCGAGGAAAACGCCCGGCGATCGGCCGCGAGTGATCAAATCAGGGACGGATAAGTCAGAACTTGAAACTTGAAACTGCGATCGAATATATGAATGGGGACGCCCCTGCACTTGACCCCGCTTTGCGAGAACGCGAAGTGGGTTCTTTTGCTATCGACTCCCGTGAGGTAAAGCCGGGCGATGTATTTTTCGCCCTTTCGCAGCCGGAATATAAGGACAATGGTTTTAACGGAGATTTTGAAGATTCGACCAGGTTTGTAACGTCGGCTCTCGAAAGCGGTGCGATCGTTTTTGTAGCTCGAAAAGACAGATATTCAGAGCATCAGCTCGAAAGATATGGTGACAGGGCCATACTTGTCGATGATGCAATCGCGGCCTTGCAGCGAACGGCCCACGGAGTTTATCTCGAGTGGAATAAGCCAGTCGTGGCGATCACCGGCAGCGCCGGGAAAACGACGGCCAAAGAGATGGCGGCACATGTGCTTTCCGCAGGCGGCCTGAAGGTCCTGCGGAACGTGAAAAACTACAATAACGGGCTTGGCCATCCTTTGACCGTACTTCGTCTGGCAGCCGACGATGGTTACGATGCCGCGGTTCTTGAAATGGGGATGTCCACACCGCTGCAGGAGATAAAGCGGCTGTGCGAGATAACACCGCCTGATGTCGCGGTTGTGTTGAACGTTCTGCCGGTCCATGTCGAGCACCTCGGATCGATCGAGAATGTAGCGAAAGCAAAGGCAGAGATCGTCGAGGGAATGAAGCCGGGCGGCACCGCCGTATTGAATGCGGACGATGAGCGGGTAGCCGCGATGCGTGGCCTTAGCAGTGGTAAAACCATCACATACGGCATCGAAAATGCTGCCGACGTTTACGCAGACGAGATCGTATCCGACCGGCTCGGGGCCACAACGTTCAATCTGAAATGGTCGGGGTCGAGCGCGGTTGTCAATTTTCCTTTGAACGGCAGGCATAATATTTCAAATGCTCTTGCCGCCGCGGCCGTCGGCATTGCGTTTGGGATGACACTCAACGACATAGCCAGCGCACTGAGTTCTGTACGGGCTCCGACTCAGCGGGGTGTGGTGCTCGAATTCCGAGAGGGATTTACCGTTATCGATGATTCGTATAACTCGAATCCGACAGCGCTGCTTTCGATGGTCCAAACGCTGATGGGTGAGCAAGGGGCCGCGCGGCGAATCGTCGTCGCGGGCGAGATGCTCGAGCTGGGGGCTGACGAGATCGAGCTTCATCGCGAAGCGGGGCGGAGCATCGGCCGAAGCGGCGTGGATACGTTGATCGGCGTTAGGGGACTCGCAAAAGAAATGGTGGCCGGGGCGGTCGACGCCGGTCTAACCGATGCACATTTTGTTGCCGATTCCGGGGAAGCTGCGGAACTCATTTCGTCCATTGTGAGGGAAGGTGACGTTGTGCTGGTGAAAGGGTCACGGGGAGTGAAGACCGAAAAGGTCGTCGAGCGATTGGTGGCAAAATTTGAATTGGAGGGCTCTGTTTCACGGCAAAATTAGATGCTCTATTACATCCTTTACCAATTCGTTTATCAGCAGTATGGGCCGTTCACCGAGTCGTATTTCGTCAGGGGCTTGAACGTCATACAGTACGTTACTTTCCGGACGGCCCTGGCGGCGATAACGGCGTTGTTGATTTCGCTGCTGCTGGGCGGAAAGGTCATTAGGAAATTGGCCCATCTGAAATTCGGCCAGGAGATCCGCGAGGAAGGCCCCGCATCGCACCAGGAAAAGCGTGGCACGCCGACCATGGGAGGAGTGCTGATCATCGGGTCGGTAGTCATCTCGACGGTCCTCTGGGCCCGGATGGACAGCCTTTACCTATGGATCGCGCTTGGGGCGACGCTGCTATTTGCCGCGGTCGGATTTGCGGACGATTACATCAAGATCGTAAAGAAGCGGAGCCTCGGCCTAACGGGCAAGCAGAAACTTGCCGGCCAGCTGCTAGTCGCCCTTCTGGTTTGGGGCGTGCTTTGGGCTTGGGGTAATTATCCGTGGAATATTAGTATTCCGTTCTTTAAGGCAACGGCAGAACCAACCGGAATAACTGTTCTGTGGCCGGGCGTTTATTTGTTTTTTATCGCTTTTATTCTGTTAGGTTCATCAAACGCCGTTAATCTCACAGACGGATTGGACGGACTCGCCATCAGCGTTACGTTCATCGCAATGTCCGCATTGACCGGCCTGACCTATCTCGCCAGCGATGCCCGGTGGGCCGAACGGCTCGATATTACTCATAACCCGGCCTCGGCCGAACTTACGGTCTTTTGCGGGGCTATGGTGGGAGCGAGCCTCGGATTTTTATGGTACAACTCGCCGCCGGCGGAAGTTTTTATGGGAGATGTGGGGTCGCTCGCGATCGGCGGGGCTCTGGGGACGGTGGCCGTACTGACCAAGCAGGAATTCCTGCTTCCGTTTATCGGCGGCGTTTTTATCCTGGAGGCTGTTTCCGTCATGCTTCAGGTTTCGGTTTTCAAGCTGACCAAACGCGGGGGGAACCCGGGGCGGCGGATCTTCAAGATGACGCCGCTGCACCATCATTTTGAGATCACGGGCTGGAAGGAGCCGAAGATCGTTTTTCGTTTTGTGATCATTGCGATCCTTTTTGCTTTGATGAGCCTGACGACGCTTAAGCTCAGGTAGTAGGTATGGAAACACGCGGCCGAAAAACGCTTGTTCTTGGTGCCGGGAAATCGGGTATCGAGGCTTCCAAATTCCTCGCGGACCGCGGAGCGGTGGTTGCCCTCCACGACAAGCTGGAATTGGATAAGTGGTCCGAGGCTGCAAGTTCTTTGAAAACTTCACACGGCGTTGGCCTGCTCACCGGGCAGATCCCGTCATGGTTACTGGACCAGATCGATCTTGTGGTTATCTCGCCCGGCGTACCGACCGGTTCGATCCCGGCCCGTTACGTGGACCGCAAAGACGGTGAGGTGATCGGTGAGGTCGAGCTTGCATATCGATTTCTCAAAGGGCGAGTAGTCGGCGTGACCGGTTCGAACGGAAAGACCACGACGACGGCGCTCATCGGTCAAATATTGAAAGATGCGGGTATTCGCACGCAGGTCGGCGGGAATATCGGCACGCCGCTGCTCAGCCTGGTCGAAACATCGTCTGAGGACGGTTGGACAGTCGTGGAGTTGTCCAGTTTTCAGTTGGAGACCATCAAGGATTTTAGGCCCAACATCGCGATCTGCCTTAATGTGACGCCGAATCACCTCGATCGCTATGACACATTTCAGGACTACGCGGCCGCCAAGCACCGGATCTTTCTCAACCAAACGGCCGAGGATGTTGCGGTACTGAACTTCGACGACGAGATCACGGCCTCGTGGAAAAGTGGGCTGAAGGGAAACGTGGTGTGGTTCAGCGTTCGTTCTGAGCTGGAAGAAGGTTTGTTCCTACGGGGCGACGACATAGTCTGTCGGGCGAACGGAAAAGAAAAGGTCTTAATGGGCCGCGGTGAGATCTTTCTTAAGGGACTTCACAATGTCGAGAACGTCCTGGCTGCGGCTGCGGCGGGGCTTGCTTGCGGGGCATCGCCGGAGTCAATGCGGACAACGGTAATGAATTTTAGAGGCGTCGAGCATCGGATAGAGTTTGTCGCAGAGATAGGCCGGATAGCATTTTATAACGATTCCAAGGCCACATCGGTTGACGCGGCCGTCAAAGCTTTGGAGGCTTTGGGTAATGACGACGGAAAGATCATTCTAATAATCGGGGGCCGCGGAAAGAATTCTCCTTATTCACCGCTTGCTTCGCTCGTCGAACGATATGTTCGCAAGCTGATCGTAATTGGCGAAGACGCGGATAATATTGCCTCGCAATTGTCGGGAGCAACGGAGATCATTCGTGCCGAGACGATGCCGGACGCGGTTGAAAAAGCGTCTGAAGCCGCTGAGGAAGGGGACAGTGTTTTGCTGGCACCTGCGTGCGCGAGTTTCGATATGTTTCGAAGTTATGAAGAGCGGGGCAAGGTTTTTAAGGCGGCGGTTAGGAGCCTGATGGGGCAGGCCCAGGTCGTTTGAGATCAATGGTTAAAGAGAATCGCATAGACTGGCTGATGTTCGGGATCACTGCGGCACTTGCGGTGTTCGGGACGATGATGGTCTATAGCGCCTCGGCCATGTTCTCGCTGCAGGAATCAGGCAATACCTCGCAATATACATACTTCTATAAACAGCTGGCATTTGCCGCGGCAGGGATCGTTGCTTTGGCGGTCGTTAGCCAGATCGATTACCACATTTATCAGAATAAGTGGGTCGTCTATTCGATCATGGTGGTGACCGTCATTTTGCTGCTTATGGTCTTTGCGTTTCCTCCGATCAACGGAGCGCAGCGGTGGATCCGGATTTCCGGGTTCTCTTTTCAGCCTTCCGAGCTTGCGAAGCTCGCAATGCCCATTTTTCTAGCATATTACTTAACGAAAAATGAAGAATGGATAGGCGACGTCAGGAAAACCGTCGCCCCGTGCGTCCTCGCGCTGGTGGTGCTGGGAGGCCTGGTGCTTCTGGAAAAGGACCTGGGGACCACGATCGTCATTTGTGCGATCTTTTCGGCTGTTTATTTTGCCGGCGGGGCCAGGCTGCTGCATTTCGGGGCTATCGGAGCCGTACTCGTTTTGATCGGAACATCTGCGATCTTCTTTGCTCCGTGGCGCGTCGCCCGAATGATGGCTTTTCTCGATCCTTATAAATACGCGAGCGACGAGGGTTATCAGGTCGTCCAATCACTTTTCGCAATAGGCTCGGGGGGCGTTTTCGGCGAGGGATTTGCGAAGGGCCATCAAAAGCTCTTTTATCTGCCTTATCCGTATTCGGATTTTATTTTTTCGGTTGTCGGGGAGGAACTGGGGTTGATAGGAACGCTTGCGGTGTTATCCGCCTTCGGGCTGCTTCTCTGGCGGGGTGCGAGGGCGGCGGTAATGGCGCCCGACCGTTTTGGCACATTGCTTTCGATAGGGATCATAACCGGGATCATCGTGCAGGCGCTTTTTAACATTAGCGTCGTGATCTCGATATTGCCGGCAAAGGGAATACCGCTCCCGTTTATCTCGTATGGCGGTTCGTCGGTCATGGTAAGTCTGGTGGGGGTCGGCATCCTGCTGAATATCTCGAAATTCTCCGGCCGGCAGCCTAAAGCTCCCGCTTCGAGGCCGGAACGCTCGTATGGCCGACGGAGCAGGGCGGCGGCCTGAGGACGGTAGATGAAAATATTGATAGCAGCCGGCGGTACAGGCGGCCACATTTATCCCGGCATTGCCATCGCTAAGGAGATTCTCGCGAGAGACCCGGCGTCAGAGGTGCTTTTTGTCGGAACGGCCCGGGGATTGGAAAAGAGGCTCGTTCCGGACAATGGTTTTCAGCTGGCCTTGATAAATAGTGCAGGACTCAAGAATGTGGGAGCGGTAGGAAAGCTGAAGGGGATGATAGTCCTGCCGCGAAGTTTTTGGGAGGCACGGAAGATAATTAAGGAATTCGGTCCTGATGTTGTGGTGGGAGCCGGCGGCTACGTATCAG
Source organism: Pyrinomonadaceae bacterium (assembly GCA_041745615.1). GTDB lineage: Bacteria > Acidobacteriota > Blastocatellia > Pyrinomonadales > Pyrinomonadaceae > OLB17. The sequence goes on from JBGTIP010000045.1 coordinate 11,952, forward strand.
GCCCGGTTGTTATGACAGCTCATTTGATGAAAATTCCGACATTGATAATGGATTCGAACGCGCTGCCGGGATTTACTAATCGGAGCCTCGCAAGATTTGTCGATAAGGCGGCCCTGACCTTCGAGGCGGCAAGGCCGTTTTTCGGCGACAAGGGAATCGTTACGGGTAACCCGGTGAGGATGGAATTCTTCGATGTGAGTGAAAGCCAGCCGTCGACGCCCGTCAATCTACTGATTTTCGGGGGCTCCCAGGGTGCACGGGCGATAAATAATGCAATGATCCAGGCACTGCCTTTTCTTGTCGATAAAAAGGATGGCCTTAAGATCACGCATCAGACGGGCGATGCTCAGTTTGAAGTTATTAAGACGGCCTACATCGAGAAAGGATGGGAGAATGCCCAGGTCGTGCCCTACATCTCGAATATGGTGGATGAATTCGAGGCTGCTGACCTGATCATTAGCCGTGCGGGGGCCACGACGTGTGCTGAGGTCGCGGCGGCTGGCCGTGCTTCGATAATGATCCCTTTGCCGAGCGCGGCTGACGATCACCAGCGAAAGAATGCCGAGGCAATGGCTGCCCAGGGAGCGGGCCGCATGATACTCCAATCCGAACTAACCGGAGAGTCGCTTGCACACGAGATCAAGGACCTTATCGGATCGCCCGAGAAATTATCGGCCATCGGAAAAGCCGCCAAGGAAATGGCGAGGCCCGATGCGGCGGCGGCGACCGTCGATCTGATCGAGTCGCTTGTAAAAGATAGTAAATAGATATGTTTCGTCACGTAAAAAAGATCCATTTCATCGGCATTGGGGGCATCGGCATGAGCGGTATCGCTGAGGTGCTGTGCAATCTCGAATTCGAGGTTTCGGGATCGGACGCCCGTAAATCGAAGAACACCGATCGCCTGGAGGCTCTCGGAATAAGGATCGCGGAAGGCCATAACGCACAGAATGTTCAGGACGCCGATGTTGTGGTTTATTCGTCGGCAGTGAAAGAGGACAATCCCGAAATATTGGACGCTAAGCGGCGCAGCATTCCGGTAATTCCGCGGGCGGAAATGCTCGCCGAGTTGATGACCCTCAAACCCTACGCCGTAGCGGTTTCGGGAACGCACGGGAAAACCTCAACTACGTCGATGATCGCAACGCTGCTCAGTGATGCAGGATTCGATCCGACGACCGTTGTCGGCGGTGTGGTGGATACGCTTGGCTCGAACGCCAAATTGGGAGCCTCGGACTGGTTCGTGACCGAGGCGGATGAGAGTGACCGATCGTTCCTGATGCTGTACCCCACGATCGCCGTGGTTACAAATATCGATAAAGAGCACATGGAATCCTATAAGGGGATGGATGATGTGGTCCAATGTTTCACGGATTTTGTCAACAAAGTTCCGTTCTATGGGGCGGCGATCATTTGCCTGGACGACCCGAACGTCCAACTGATCATTCCCAAAATAAAAAGAAGGCGTGTGACCTATGGGCTTACGGCCCAGGCCGATATCTCCGCAAGCGATATCAGGTATAACGATACGTTTGGCTCAACATTTACAGTTTCTCGCGGCTCGGAACTGCTCGGAGAATTGAAGCTGCCGGTGCCCGGGACACACAATGTTTACAATGCCCTCGCGGCCACGGCGGTTGCCCTCGAGCTTGATATTCCGTTCGAGACGATCGCCAGGGCTTTCGCGGGATTCAAGAATGCGGACCGGCGATTTCAGCTCAAGGGCGAGGTCAACGGGGTCATGGTCGTCGACGATTACGGCCACCATCCGACCGAGATAGTAGCTACTCTTTCGGCGGCTAAAAACAGTGGCGGCGGAAGGCGAACAGTGGTGGTCTTTCAGCCACATAGGTATTCGCGCACAAAGGAATTGATGGACGATTTCGTTGTGGCGTTCAACAACGCGGATGTCTTGATGATCCTCGATATTTATGCGGCAAGCGAACAGCCGATCGAGGGGATAACAGCAGAGATACTGACGGAGAATATCAAACGGTACGGACACAAGAATGTCTCGTATATCGGGGCGATCGAATCGGCTACGGACAAGATCTGCGAGCTGCTCCAGCCCGGCGACCTCGTAATTACCCTTGGAGCCGGCAGTATCACGCGCCTGTCCGACGAGATCGTGGAATGTATCAAGAATGGCAAAACTAAGTCCTGAGCGAAAAGCGAAAACGATGCCCAAGAAGCGGAAAGCGAGTACGAGGTCGAAATCACCGGTCAAGTTGAAAAGCCGATCGGTTTCTACTCGTGCGAGATCTGCGCCAGCCGCGCGGGTGATCGGCCGGTTTGCGATCCCGCTGCTGATCATTCTTGCGTTGGGAGCGGCCATCGCTTTTATGGCGATTACCGGCTATCAAACCGCGATCGCCTCCGGTTTCTTTGCCTTGAAGAATATTGATATTCAAGGCATCGACAGAACCCCGGCGGAGGACATTCGGCGGATCGTAACGGCTGAAGCGGAAAAGCCGGGCGTGTGGAATGCCGATCTGGGCGAGATCCGGGAAAAGGTCGAAAAGTTTCCGTTTGTTAAGGCAGCCACCGTTTCGCGAGCTTTGCCCTCGGGTATCCATGTGAAGGTCACGGAACGCGTTCCGGCAGCTACCGTGCAGCTTTCGTCCGGCAAATACCTCGTCGATGGCGAGGGAACGCTGTTAACAGCGGCAAAAGGGGACAAGGACGATTTCCCGTTCATACTTCGAGGATGGGACGAGTCGAAAACTCCGGATGCTATGACAGACAACATCGCCCGATTGAAGCTTTACCAGAAGATGATGGACGAATGGCAGCAGTTCGATCTGTCGACACGGGTGAAGGAAGTGAATCTCACTAATCCGAGGACGCCGGTCGTAACCGTGGAGGATTCGGGAAGGGCAGTGGGTATTACGCTCGGAAGGGACAATCTCGGCCGCGGGCTAAAGACGGCCCTCGAAGCCCTTACCGGAAAAGGCGACCGTGTGAAGTCGATCAATGCCGCCGGGGTTTATCCGGTTATCCAATATCTTGACTTCTGATCTAAATCATATGAACACCGAAATACAAGCAGTCGGATTGGACATCGGCACCAGCCGGATCAGATGTGTGATCGGCGAGCCCGGGCCGGACGGCGGGATGAATATTGTCGGGATCGGCGAGGCGGAATCCAAAGGACTCAGGCGCGGCGTCGTGACGTCGACCGAGTCAGTTGCGGACGCGATCCGAAAGGCCGTGGGTGAGGCCGAACGGGTCAGCGGTTTGGAGGTGAACGAGGCCACCGTCAACCTGTCGGGCGAGCATCTGCGGGGCGAGAATAAGAACGGTGTCGTTGCCGTGGCGGGCCCGGAAAAAGAGATCACAGACGACGATATTGACCGGGCCATCGATTCCGCGAGCGCGATGCCGCTGACACCCGGTTGGGAGATCGTCGGCCGGCTGCCGCAGGAATTCATAGTCGACGGCCAGGACGGCATAACCGAGCCGATCGGGATGAGCGGCTCGAGGCTGGAGGCTCTCGTCCACGTAGTCACCAGCCCGAGCGCGGCCCGTCAGAACCTCGTGAAAGCAGTATCGCGGGCCGGTATCGACGTTGAACAGTTAGTTCTCGAACCGCTTGCGGCAGCCGCGAGCGTGCTTACTGATGACGATAAGGAATATGGCTGTGCGATCGTAAACATGGGAGCCGAGATCACCAGTCTGATGATCTTTGGACGCGGGGCGGTCCAGCATTCAGCCGTTTTTCCGTTCGGGAGCATGCTTTTTACAAAGGATATCGCGACGGGCCTGCGGGTTTCGATACCCGAGGCCGGCAAGATAAAGCATCTTTGGGGCTGCGTCGCGTCATTTCTGCTAGACGACGATGAGCGTGAGGAATTGATAGAGATCGTGCCCTTCGGGCGGAATGAAACTCGCGGCCTGTCCAAAGAAATACTCTGCGACATCATGCAGCCGCGAGCGGTCGAACTGATGCAGCATGTCGCCCGGGAGGCCCAGTCGTCGAAGTGCCAGATCTCCGGCGGGGTGTTCCTGACCGGGGGCGGTTCACTGGTTCGCGGGCTTCCGGAGATCGCCGAACAGGTTTTTGATGCGCCGACGCGGGTCGGATATATGGAGCCGGCCTATTTTGGCGGATTGGCCGAGGAAGTCCGCGGGCCGCAATGGGCGACCGTCTGCGGTCTCGCGTTATGGTCACTGCGCGGCCAGATGCGAGCCCTCGGACATGACGAAAAGTCGTCGGCGAGAAAGGTCAAGGAATGGATAGGAAGTTTTCGTAATAAATTTCGTTAAATTGGCTATGGCGGCTGGCAATTTATCACAAATCGTTGTATGCTGATTGCCCGATAGCACAATATCTTGTTATTTAACGAGACCTCCTGAAATCGTTATTTTGATTACCAATTGGCAGATCCCGGTGCGGATCGTATTACCGCGATGGAAGAAATAGAAATGAATAACAGCAGTATAAAGATGTTTATTGACGAGCCGCCGATCACCGGTGCGCGGATCAAGGTTATCGGTGTAGGCGGCGGCGGCAGCAACGCTGTCAACCGGATGATAGACGCCGGAATAAAAGGTGTTGAGTTCATCGTTGCGAACACCGATCTGCAGGCGCTGAATGCGTCAAGAGCCCCAATGAAGATCCAGTTGGGAAGCAAATCTACGCGCGGACTCGGGGCGGGTTCGAATCCTGAGATCGGCCGCCAGGCCGCGCTCGAGGATACGGAAAAACTGCTGGACATTCTCGAAGGCTCGGATATGGTTTTCGTCACGGCCGGGCTCGGCGGCGGCACGGGAACAGGCGCGGCACCGGTAGTTGCCTCGCTGGCTATCGAACTCGGAGCATTGACCGTTGCCGTGGTCACAAAGCCCTTCGGTGTCGAAGGTAAGAAGCGAATGGCGCAGGCGGAGAAAGGATTGGCGGAACTGCGAGGGTGCGTTGATACTCTGCTGACGATCCCGAACTCGAAATTACGCGAGGTGGAGGAAAAGATCACGATAATGGACGCGTTTCGCCGTGCGGACGACGTTCTGCTGCAGGCTGTCAGGGGAATTACCGAGCTGATCATCACGCCGGGGATCATCAACCTGGATTTTGCCGATGTAACAACTGTCATGAGAGGCAAGGGAGTTGCGTTGATGGGGATCGGAGAGGGAGAGGGCGAGGATGCGGCCTCCAAGGCGATGCGGGCGGCTCTCGACTACAAACTGCTGGAAGAGAATTCGATCAAGGGAGCCAAAGCGGCTTTGATCAATGTCACTGGCGGGCCGAATATGGTCCTCGGGGAGGTTGAGGACGCCATCGGTATGATCGAATCAGAGGCCGATGATAATGCCGACATCATCTGGGGCAGCGTGATCAAGGAAGATATGGGTGACGATATTCGCATCACGGTCATCGCCACGGGCTTTGACAGCCAGATGTCCGCGAACCTTCCGCGCCACAGACCGCAAGACACCCATGCGGTTGCGTCGCCTAAAATTCCTTATTCGCCGGCCGAGATCCCGCCGGTCGATAACTTGGACGTGCCTACTTTTCTTCGGCAGCAGGCGGACTGATCCGGCTAATAAGGCTATTGCCATTCTTACCGCCCGTATGTTCTGCTAGTAAGGGATGACGGTCCTTAATTCCAATCGCCCGGTTATCGGCATTACTATCGGTGACGCCGCAGGGATCGGCCCTGAAATAGTGCTCCGGGCATTGGAATCCGACCGTGTACGCGCCGATCTTCGCTGCATTATTATCGGAGATGCGGCCCATCTGCGCGGCGTGGCAAGAGAACTGAATGTCGGACCGACACTTGTTCCCCACGAAACCGAGTATGCGGCAGAAACTGAGGCAGTGGAAGTTTTCGATCTCGCAAATCTCCCGTTGGCGTTCGAGCCTGGAGTCGATGCTGCACCGACCGGGAAGGCAGCCGGGGAATATCTGGTAGCCGCCGTCCGGATGTGGAAGCAAGGTGTTATAGATGCAATAGCGACGGCTCCTTTAAGCAAGAAGGCGATAGCTTTAGGAGGATTTGATTACCCGGGCCACACGGAGTTTCTGGCTGATCTGACCGATACGAACAAATTCGCGATGAGCTTTTTTGCGGATAAGCTGCGGGTCGTTCTCTTGTCTACCCATCTTCCGCTCGCTGCGGCGATCAACCTTATTACCAAAGAGAACCTTGTCGAGCTGATCAGGTTCACGCATCGTGAGATGGGGCGGTTGTTAAGTAAAGATGTGTCGATCGCGGTTGCCGGATTGAATCCACACGCTTCGGAGGGAGGGATGTTCGGGGATGAAGAAGCGAACGTTATCGAGCCTGCGATCGAAACGTGCCGGAAACTGGGGATCAATGTCAGCGGACCGTATTCTCCGGACAGCGTTTTTATTCAGGCGTATAAGGGAAAGCACGATGCTTGTATCGCTCTTTATCACGACCAGGCGACGATCGCCGTCAAGGCACTTTCATTCGGCTCAGGCGTGAATGTGACCCTCGGACTGCCTTTCATTCGGACATCGGTCGACCATGGTACTGCGTATGACATCGTCAACACGGGGATGGCCGATGCATCCAGCATGCTGGCCGCCATCGAACTGGCCGGCGAACTCGTGGAACAGTCGCGAATACCGCATTGATTTCTGCTAAAATATTCCTGGCACGACTCCAAGGTGGAAGAAATGATCGAAATGGATATTAATGGCGCAGGCCCGGTTGAGGTATCGGGGCCAAAGCTCCTGCTCGCCGACGATTCGGCGACTATCCGAAAGGTGGTGGAGCTGACATTTGCCGATGAAGGCATTCGGGTGACCGCGGCCGCCGATGCCAGCTCGGCTATGGAGAAATTCGTCCAGACCCAGCCGGATATCGTGCTGGTTGACGTAAGTCTGCCAGGCATCTCGGGATATCAGATCTGTGAAATGATAAAGCAGGACGCAGCAACCTCCCACATACCGGTTTTATTGCTTGTGGGATCGTTTGAGCCCTTTGACCATGACGAAGCCGAAAGGGTTGGGGCCGATGGCTTTCTTACGAAGCCCTTTAAATCGATTCGGGAGCTGGTCACAAGGGTACGAGAGCTTCTGGAGTTATCACCCGATTACGTTGATGACAATAAAACTCAGGAGTTCTTGCCTGAACCACCGCAAATGGGCGAGAACGCAGCAGAAATGGGCCCGATCGTCGACGAAACGCACGATATCGAGAATCTATATCAGCGAAGTTTCGCAGACACAGCCGAGATAGAGGAATTCGAAACGGTGGATGACCTTCTTGTCGATGCGGGATTGGATGACGAGCTAATCGAGGCAAGTTATAACCCTGATCCGGGGCCGCGGGCGGTTGTCGCAGATGCCGATACAAATCCCGAAACGAAGAGTTTCGATTGGTCGCCATCGGCCAGGATCGAACCCGTCAACGGGCACGACCAGGATAAGGCTAACGAGATTCAAAAAGCCGCGGCTGCGGATCAGCCGCAAGTAGACGGGGCGGTCCTGGCGATCACGGACGATCTTGTGGCTCGCGTTTCTCAGCGGGTGATAGAGCAGTTATCGGACCGCGCGGTCCGTGATATTGCGCGGGAAGTCGTACCCCGAATTGCGGAAAAGCTAATTCGCGAGGCTCTCGCCGAAGAAAAGAAGAGCTGAGAAAACTATTTTTTGGAGATCAGGCGGTGAGTTTTCATTTTATGATGAAAGCTCGCCGTCATAGTTTATAATTATCCTTTTTTTGCCAGCTTTATATGGAACTAGACAAGGCTTACGACCCCAAATCGGCCGAACAGAATCATTACAAACGATGGGAAGAAAGCGGATTCTTCGCGCCCGAGATCAATCAGGATCCGGACGCTCCGAAATACTCGATCGTCATTCCCCCGCCCAACGTAACGGGCAGCCTGCATATGGGCCACGCTCTGCAGCACACAATAATGGATGTGCTCGCGCGTTGGAAGCGGATGCAGGGATATCGGACGCTGTGGCTGCCGGGGACGGACCATGCTGGTATCTCGGTACAGCGAAAGGTCGTCGAGCAGCTCAAGAAGGTAGAGCATAAGAAACCTACCGACATCGGCCGTGAGGAATTTGTACGACGTGCATGGGCGTGGAAGGAAGAGTACGGCAATACGATCACCGAACAGATGCGGCGAGAGGGTGTGTCGGTTGATTGGTCGCGGCACCGTTTTACGATGGACGAGAGCCTGTCGCTGGCTGTCCGTAACGTATTTTGCACTCTCTATGAAGAAGGATCGATCTATCGCGGACTCAGAATCGTGAACTGGTGTCCAAAGGATAAAACCGTGCTCTCGGACCTCGAGGTGAAGGACGAGGTAAAGAAAGACGGTAAGCTCACATATCTGAAATATCCTGTAACCGGAACCGATCGGACGATAACCGTCGCGACAACGCGGCCGGAAACCATGCTTGGAGATACCGCCGTTGCGGTCAATCCATCTGACGACCGGTACAAGGACTCAATAGGAAAGACTATTTCACTTCCGCTCACCGGCCGCGAAATCCCGATCGTTGCCGACGAGTATGTCGATGCCGAATTCGGCACCGGCGCGGTTAAGGTCACTCCTGCACATGATCCTAACGATTATCAGATCGGCCAGCGTCACGATCTGTCGCAGCTGCTGATAATGAATGACGATGGGACGATGAATGAAAATGCCGGGCCCGAATTTGAGGGAATGGACAGGTTTGCTGCCCGTGAGAAGGTCGTGGAGCGATTTGAGGAACTGGGGTTACTGGAAAAGGTCGATGAATATGAGGTAACGCTTCCGATCTGCGAACGATGTAAGACAATTGTCGAGCCGATCCTTTCCGAGCAGTGGTTCGTTAAAATGGACGAAATGCGGGACATGGCGCTTGAGCTGATGCAGAACGAGGGTGTGCCGCATTTTTCTCCCCGAATTCCGCACGAAAAGGTATATACCGCATGGCTCGAAAACCTGAAAGACTGGACGATCTCGCGGCAGCTCTGGTGGGGCCATCAGATCCCTGCATGGTATGACGATGAGGGCAATGTGTACGTCGCCCGTTCTGCGGAGGAAGCTTACGAAAAGGCGGGCACCCGGTCTCTGACACAGGACCAGGATGTGCTCGATACGTGGTTTTCTTCGGGCCTTTGGGCTTTTTCGACATTCGGGTGGATCGATGACACGACTTCGACCGATGACCTCGAAAGGTATTTGCCCACCGACGTCCTCGTGACAGGCCGCGACATCATTTTTTTGTGGGTTTCGCGAATGATAATGCTGACCCGGAAATTTACAGGCAAGAAAGCTTTTGAGGATGTCGTGATAACCGGCACAGTGCTGGGGAAAGACGGCAAGCCGATGTCAAAGTCGCGAAACAACGGCGTGGACCCCATTGAGATGTTTGATAAATTTGGCGTAGACGCAACGCGGATCTATCTTGCTTCTATCGCCACTGGTGCCGACATCAAATGGAATGACCTTCTGATCGAAACATACCGCAATTTTGCCAACAAGATCTGGAATGCGACCCGGTTTTGTCTGATGAATTCTGAGGCGGCGGTGGTTGATCACGCTTCGCTGATGACACGCGAAGGCTTGCCGCTGCCGGATCGATGGATCATTTCGCGGTTGAATCAGACAGCGATCGAAGTCAACCGCGCGCTCGATAAATATGAATTTCATACCGCGGTGTCTCTGCTCTACCATTTCTTCTGGGATGAGTTCTGCGATTGGTACATCTAGCTGAAGAAGGACGAGATCAATGCGGGCGATGTGGAAGCGACAACGCGGATCCTGACGATCCTCGAGATCGCCCTAAGAATGCTGCATCCTTTCATGCCGTACCTTACCGAAGAACTGTGGCTGAAGCTGCCGGGAGTTTCGAAAGAGCTTCATCACGGCGCGTACAGGGAGGCCGATGGCACGATCATGCTGACATCATTCCCGCCGGGGGATCCGTCAGCCCTCGACGATCAGGCCGAGCGGGAAATGACTGCTATTATTGACGTCATCAAAAAGGTGCGTAATATTCGTGCGGAAATGAATATTTCACCGTCGATAAAGTTCGGAATACATATCGCCGCTGACGAGGCCTTCCAGAATGTTTTTCGCTCGAACGAAGCGCAGATATTGAAACTCGCGCGGGCTGATAACGTTATCATTGCGAAGGAGCTTGACGTCCCGAAGGCTTCTGCAAAGGCCGTAACATCCCAAGCCTCCGTCGCCGTTCCGCTGGAGGGCCTGATCGATTTCGAAAAGGAACGGGCGCGGCTTAAAGCTCAGATCGAAAAGCTCCAAGAAGAGTGGTCGCGTTTGGAGGCGCAGCTTGCTAACTCGAATTTCGTCGAACGAGCACCTGTCGAAAAGGTGGAGTCGCTACGCGAACGTTCGGTCGAACTTGAGGGCCAGATAGGGACGCTCAATAGTAATTTAGACTCGCTATCCGAAGGTTGAGTTAAGGGTCGCGCGTTCTAACCGGAAGAGAGTACCTCGGCAGGTCGCAGCCGAAGTTTTAGTCAATTATCGAAACTCCGATTTGGGGTTTCAATAACGCTTCCTTTATCTTCAAAATAAGTGGGGTGAGGTTTTTATACCGATTCGATGAAGCGTTGAGAACGATAACGTGAACAGGATACTTATCGAAGTTCTGTTGAAACTGTAGATTCTTATCAAAAGTGATCAGGACCTCAAAATTATTCTCCCGCATTCGCTTGATGAGATGACCATTCGAAAGGCCATTCCAGCCCGCGTCGCGAACCGTCGATACCTCGAATTCGGGAAAATCCTGCTTGAGCCGTTTGGGGAGGTTTTCGTCAAGCAACAGTTTCATATATGGAATCGAAATTGGAAGCGGTCAATACGTGGCCGGCCATTTCCAATACCTCGACTGCTTGTTCTCTCGTCACCGTCGGAAAATCGTCAAGGAATTCGTTCAATGAAACCCCTTCTTCCAAGTGGTCGAACAGGCTTTCGATCGGGACCCGAGTACCGCTAAAAACCGGCGTTCCGCCAAGTATTTCCGGGTCGATATTAATCACCTTACTCATATCATTCAATATACAACACTTTCTAATGATGCAGCGGGCGAATGTGCCTAAATTTCGTGTATCATCTACGGTAAAGATGACCGTAGGATACCTGATTACGTTTGCAAATTAGATCATATGAACTGGCTTGAAAGTGGCGAAGTTATGTCGGCCGTGGGTGATTTCCTTGCTGAGGATATCGGCCGGGGTGATATTACGACGGCGGCAACGGTGCCGGCGGAAACGCGGGGGCTTGGACGTTTTCTTGCCAAAGAGGACCTCATTCTGTGCGGTCTCGATGTTGCTGAGGCCGTCTTTTTCCACCTTGACCCTGACAGTTCTGAGATCGAAACGACGCACAGCGACGGCGATAGTATTTCGGCGGGTACTGTGTTTGCTACGCTAAAGGGTTTTGCGGACGTGCTGCTGGTCGGCGAGCGTACGGCTCTCAATCTTATTCAGCGAATGTCGGGGATCGCGACGCTGACCCGGCAATATGTGGATGCGATCGAGGGGACGCGGGCATCGATCGTAGACACGCGAAAAACAACGCCGGGGCTGCGGATGCTCGAGAAATATGCGGTTACCATCGGCGGGGGAAAGAACCACCGCATGGGCCTGGACGATGGCGTATTGATCAAAGACAATCACATAGCCCTCGCCGGCGGCATTACCGAGGCAGTAACCGCCGCAAAATCGCGCGTCGGCCACCTGCACAAGATCGAGGTCGAGATCTCAAATTGGGCCCAACTTCGCGAAGCTATCGAGGCCGGGGCCGAGATCGTGATGCTCGATAATCAGACCCCCGAGGAAGCGGCAAAACTCGTGCAGATGGCACGCGACATCAATCCTGCCGTGCTGATCGAGGCTTCCGGCGGTATGGACCTCGACCGCGTAAGGTCATTCGCGGAGGCGGGGGTGGACCTGATATCGGTGGGGCGATTGACCCATTCGGCCCGGGCCGTCGATATTTCATTTAAGATACAGGCTGCGTAGCTGGCCCATCCTCGCTTGTCAGAGCGAGCATTTCAGGGTCAGGCCGAAGGCCGGGATAGTAATGGATGAACAGCATCGACGCTATTAGAGCAATGGTACAGACGACCCCGCCCTCTACTCCATAGTCCGCGCCGGTAAGCCAGGCCGGGCCGTTATCGATCTCCATCAATAAAGGTTCTGCGGTGATCATTGTGAGGCCACTCACCTCGATGCCGAAAACAGAAGCCTGCGTCCAGTTCCACATCAAATGTAGTCCCCATACAAACCACAGGTCGCGGGTTATCATATAAGCCAATCCAAACCAAATTCCCGCCAGGAAGGTATTCAGGGTCGAGATGACGCCGGCATTGGGATTGCCCATGTGGACGAACGCGAAAAATCCTGCCGTTAGCAGGATCGCCGGCCACGCATATCCCGAGCGCGCGAACGTTTGGAGGATATAGCCTCGGAAAAGTGCTTCTTCAAATGCAGCACCGATGGCGAAAATTACAAACGAAACCACGAGTGAGGACGCGATCATCGAAGCTGACGCCGTATTTACCTGAAAAGTAAGGCCTCCGGCGATAAATGCTAATAGGGCTGCGAGTGCAAAAGTCAGTGCCCCCAACGCCAGGCCAAAAGTGAGATGTTTTAGCCAGCCTTTCGAAAATGAAGCTCCTAGTGATCTGAAAGGTAGATGTTCGAGGTGTTTGGCGCAGAGCCACCCGATAACGATGGCCGGCACTAACGCAAGTGCCGCGTTTGCTGCCAGGTATGCTCCCGATCCCGGCTCGGGGGCTATTTGCAGTCTTCCGAGGGCGATCTGTCCGAGGGCTCGAAGCAACTCCGCGGTGAAAATAAAGGAGAGCATGAAGACGGCAAACCGCCATCCGCTTCGTAATAATCCTGCCGTGTTGAAGAAAATATACTGCATTTCGGGTCCGCTCGATCGATTCTAACGGATAGCCGCGGGCGTGTTAAACTCACTTCGTGGAAACGGTCGAGCGAAAAGTTAAGAGGCGGAAGACACCGTGGGTCATCGGCACTCTAATGTTCGCGTCTCTTGCTCTATTGGTCATACTTCAGTCCACGAATCTTTGGAAGGATTTTGCGATCGATTCATCGAGCGATCTTGTCCTTCTTTACGCACTTACTTCGTTCAACTTCATCGCGTTTGTCATCTTTGGTTTCATCTTCTTACGAAGCATAACCAAACTTGTGCGGGAGCGCCGGACCTTTGAATTGGGGGCCCGGATCAAAACCCGGCTTCTCATCTATTTTTTCGCTTTGAGCTTGCTTCCGATCATTGCCATGGCCGTTTTCTCGCTTTTGTACATGAACCGGGCCCTGGATCGATGGTTCACACAGATCCCCGAGAACGCTATACGCGAGGCCAGGGAAGTCCAGGGCCAATCTCTGGCGGACCGCTTCGCAAGGCTGGATGAGGCAGCAAAGATGCTGGCCTCATCGATCGGGTCGCGGGAGCCGGATCCCGATGAGCTGGAGCGGGTTGCCGCAGCCGGAAACCTCGTTCATATCTCTATTCGATCTCAGAAAGAAGGCGTGGTTTCATCCTACAATCGTCCGGTTTTGCCGGAAGATGCCGCAGAGCTCGAAAGGATAATCGCAGCCGCATATTCAGATCATCGCTCGGATATCACACTTCGGGACGGCAAAGGGTTTGACGTCGCTGTAGCGGATATTCCTGGCGGCCGGCGCCTTATCGTCATACCCGAGCCGTTCGATGAGCGGGGCGTGAGCCAGATCGTCGAAAATTCAGTTGCGGAATTCGAGCGCTTGAGAGAAAAGCAATTTGTGATCCGCAGGGTCGGTCTGCTCACACTCGGAGTCTTGACCTTCATGTTGATCTTCGCTTCCACCTGGATCGCCTTTCACGTGGCTAGGGGAATTACGATGCCGATCAAGGCCCTCGCCGAGGGTGCAAACGAGATCGCGAGGGGGAATTTGGGCCATCGGGTAAATATTTTGGCAGAGGACGAGCTGGCCCTTCTGGTTTCGACATTTAATGATATGTCCTCCAAGCTCGAATCAAATTCTAAGGAGCTTGAACACCGTCGCAGATACATCGAGACGGTTCTTGAAACGCTGCCGACAGGCGTAATTTCGGTCGACTCCGAAAATCGTGTAAGTACGATAAATCGATCGGCTATAGGTATCTTTGGATTACCAGAGGTGGCCAGTGTGGGCCAAAAGCTGGAAGAGCTTGTTGGCGATGGCGAGGTCTCAACGAGTATTCTCCGCATCCTTTCGCGGGCAAGAAGGACTGGCCATGCGTCAGACCAGATCAAGTTGAAAAGCAGGTCAGAGAACGACGGTGATCGCCCCGATGTGGAACTCACCGCGGCGTTGACTGCTACGAAGCTTCCTTCTGATGACGGCGTGGTGCTTGTCATTGAGGACCTATCCGATCTTATCTCCGCCCAGCGGGCGTCAGCATGGCAGGAAGTCGCCCGCCGCATGGCCCACGAGATCAAAAATCCTCTCACACCGATCCAATTGTCCGCCGAGCGCATTGCTAAGCGATTTGAGAGTTCGAACCACGCAGATAACGGAGGCAGTAACCCGTTAGCCGATAATGGGCTGATCGGTGATGTTGTCAGCGAAAGCACAGCGACGATCCTCAGGGAGGTTGCGTCTTTGAAATCGATGGTCGACGAATTCTCGCAATTTGCCCGGCTGCCCGACGTTTCGCTCGAGCCGGGCGATGTGAATTCCGTTATTACGGAGGCTGTATCGGTGTTTTCGAATACCTTCGGGGAAGTGTCTATCGCTAAGGAACTTGCCGAGAGCCTTCCGGAGACATATCTCGATCCCGAGCAGCTCAAACGGGTCTTTATTAACCTCATCCAGAATTCGATCGAAGCCTTTGATGAACATAGCAAAGATGCTCAGGTTTTGATCACTACACGCTTCGACCGAGCTCGTGACATGATCATTGCCGAAGTGTCGGATAATGCGAAAGGTATTGCGCTCAGTGATCTGCAAAAATTATTTCAGCCATATTTTTCGACCAAAAAGCGCGGCACTGGTCTCGGACTCGCTATTGTTAATCGGATCATTGCAGACCATAAGGCAAGGATCAAGGTGGTTCCAAACCAGCCAAAAGGGGCAAAATTCATTATTGAGCTTCCGCTGAATATATAGATGAAGGATGTGATATTGATCATTGATGACGAGCCCGGGATCCGGGAAACGCTAAGTGCGGTTCTCAAGGACGAAGGGTTCAACGTCGAAACGGCCGATTCCGGGCAAAGCGGGCTCGAGCTTGCCCGGAAGCAAGACTTTAGCTGCATTTTGCTCGATATCTGGCTCGGAAAGGGAATCGACGGACTTGAGATCCTAAGAACATTAAAGGAAGAAGGGAACGAGTCGTCGATCGTGATGATCTCCGGTCACGGCAATATCGAAACTGCAGTCAAGTCGACGAAATTGGGGGCTTTCGATTTCGTCGAAAAGCCTCTCAGCCTCGAGCGAACGATCGTTACGGTCAAGAACGCGGTCAGACAGCGTGATCTGGAACGAACAAACGCCCTTCTGCAGGAGGAACTTGCCGAACAATATGTGATGGTCGGCGAATCGGTCGCGATGCGCGCCCTTCGCAAACAGATCTCCATCGTAGCTCCGACCGACGGACGTGTATTGATATCGGGTGAGAGCGGCACCGGTAAAGAACTCGTCGCCAGGGCGATCCATGCACAATCGCGGCGTAAGGCTGCTCCGTTTGTCGAGATCAATTCTGCCGCCCTGCCTGAGGAGTTGGTCGAATCCGAGCTATTCGGCTACGCGAAAGGGGCATTTTCAGGTGCCGTCAAGGCGAAAAAAGGGAAGTTCGAGATTGCCGACGGCGCCACACTGTTTTTGGATGAGATCGGTGATATGTCACCCCGGGTGCAGGCGAAAATGCTGCGGGTTCTCGAAGAACAGCGTTTTGAACCGGTCGGAAGCAATACACCTGTAAATGTCGATGTCCGCGTCATTTCGGCCACCAATAAGCCGCTTGACGATCTTATCGAAAACGGTCGTTTCCGATCGGACCTGTTCTACCGCCTGAACGTTATCCCGTTTCAGGTCCCGCCGCTGCGGGAGAGGAAAGAAGACATTCCGATATTGGTAGACCATTTTAACGAGCGATTCTCGCGTGACTATGGAAAGCGTAAGAAGGAGTTTGCCGAGGATGCGCTCGAAGCTCTTCGTTTTCACGACTGGCCCGGCAACGTTCGGGAACTCAAAAATATCGTAGAGCGGATCGTCATAATGAATATGGAAAAATCGGTGACTGCCTCAAGTCTCCCGGTTTTTGAAACCGTCACGGAATCAGATACCACGAGCTTTCGTTTTCCGAATTTCAAAGAGGCGACAGATGCTTATCAGCGGGAATTTATTAAACGTAAGCTCGCCGAGTCTGACGGTAACGTCGCCCGCGCCGCCGAGGAAATGGGCGTTGACCGCAGTCATCTTTATCGAAGGATGCGAAATCTCGGAATCAAACAATAAAAAATGCCGAGAGATGATCTCGACCTCATCTCTCTGCAATGTTCCTAAAGCCAGCGATCACTTCTTCACCGGAAAACCGCGTTTGATCATCAGCGCATCCACGTTCGGATCGCGTCCGCGGAATTTGCGATAAGCCTCGGCAGGATCGATAGTGTTGCCAACCGAGAATATGTGCCTTATGAGTCGTTGGGCAACTTCCTTGTCATAGGGGCCTTTGCCCTCTGTAAACGCGCCGAACGCATCTGCCGTAAGCACATCGGACCAGAGGTAGCTGTAATACCCGGCCGAGTAGCTGTCGCTTGAAAATACATGCCCGAATTGCGGGGTTCGGTGCCGCATAACGATCTCGCTTGGCATGCCGAGTGCGGCCAGGGTCTCGCGTTCGAACGCATCCGGATCGATCTTTTTATCCCCCGCAAGATGTAATTTCATATCGATCAGGGCGCTTGAGAGATACTCGGTCGTGCCGAAGCCCTGATTGAACGTCGCGGCCTTATTGATCTTGTCGACCAGTGTCTGTGGGATGGGTTTGCCCGTCTCGTGATGAAGGGCGAACCGCTGCAGGACCTCGGGCGTTGACAGCCAGTGTTCTAATAGCTGCGATGGAAACTCGACATAATCGCGTGCAACACTGGTGCCCGCCAGCGACGGATAAGTGACGTTCGACGAAAGCCCGTGAAGCGCATGGCCAAACTCGTGGAACATCGTGACGGCGTCGTCCCACGAGATCAGCACAGGTTCGCCGGGCTTGGTCTTTTGAAAATTCGAGTTGTTCGAAACGATCGTCGTGATATTTCCGCGGAGCCTCTCCTGCGAGCGATAAGCATTCATCCACGCGCCTGAGCGTTTACCGTCACGTGCGTAGGGATCGAAATACCAGAGTCCGATGTGACGGCCGCTGTTCTTATCCTTTACCTCGTAAACCGTTACATCTGGATGAAAGACAGGCACGTTGGTCACCGGTGAAAAGCTAAAGCCGAACAGTTCACCCGCAACCCAAAACATCCCCTCGCGCATTTTGTCTAACTGGAGGTATGGTTTGATCTCGTTCTGATCGAGGTCATAGCGGTCTTTGCGCACCTTTTCCATATAGTAGCGATAGTCCCACGGCTCGATCTTGATGCCCTTGACGTCTTTCTCGGCCAGGGCCTGCATATCGGCGACCTCTTCCTTTACGCGGCCAATGGCTGCCGGCCAGACGCGTTCCATGAGGTTCATCGCATTCTCAGGGGTCTTGGCCATTGTATTCTCGAGCCGCCAATGGGCATGAGTCGGGTAGCCGAGGAGTTTGGCCCGCTCGGCCCTGAGCTGCAGGACCTGCGTAATGATCGCGTTATTGTCTCTCGCATCGGCATTGTCACCCCGGTTAACGAACATCTTCCACGCTTTTTCCCTGAGATCTCGGCGGTCCGAATAGGTCAGGAACGGATCGATCGCGGAACGAGTGTTTCGAATGACCCAGGCATTAGGCTTTTTCTTTGCTGCAGCTGCCGACGCGGCGGAATCACGCAGGTCCTGGGGCAATCCGGCGAGATCCGCTTCTTTTTCGAGAGTCAGAAACAGCTCGTTCTCATCGCCAAGCAGATTCTGACTGAATTTGGTGAACAGGCCGGCGAGCTCCTGATTGATCGCGGCGAGGCGTTTCTTTTGTTCCGCTCCGAGCCTGGCACCGGATTGCACATAATTTGTGTAATACACCCAGGCAAGGCGCTGCTGTTCGGAGGTGAGCTTAGTTTTATCGGGCGAATTATAGACCGCCTCGATCCGCTTGAAGAGTGCCTCATTTTGCCGGATCCTGTCCTGCCGGGCCGCGAGTTTCGGCCCCATTTCGCTTTCGATCGTCCGAAACTCAGGGCTGCTCATATTGCTCGCCCAGATCCCATAGACAGTCGAAACACGTGCCAATTTAGATCCTGTACGTTCAAGCGCCGCGATCGTGTTTTCGAAAGTCGCGGGCTCTCGGCTCGATGCGATCGCCTCGACCTCGGCGAGGTTTTCTGCTATCGCAGCCTCGAGCGCCGTCTTTATATCGGCGACCTTTACCTTGTCAAAAGGCGGCACACCGCCGAAGGGCCCGGACCATTCTTCCGTCAATGGATTTGCCGGCGCCGCGACATTCGCGCTGGCGGAAGTATTGTTGAGATCATTGGTAATCATCATAAGTCCTGCTATAAGAATAGTAAGCGTCAATAAGTTAAAGCGTAAGTTCATATTAGACTCCTGCTGGCCATTATTGGATTTTAAGCCGGTGCGGATGGTTGGACGCAATCGCCCGCGGGCTCAATTCTATAGCGGTCAACGGACTGGTTCAAGCAGCGGGGATTCCACCTCCGTCCGGGGCTTCTGGATACGACATTCGGCAATGTGGGATACTTGTTATATGAGTCGGGTACGGGAGAATCGCGGGGCGTGATCCCGTTTTGTGACCTGCTTTAATGAGATGATCAAGCTATCTGGGGAAATTCTTACCGATCTTAAAGGCTGTTCGTCGCGGGAGTGGCTGGAAACGAACGGCGTCGGAGGCTACGCGTCCGGGACGGTTTCGGGGCTCAATTCGCGCCGTTATCATGGTTACCTCGTGGCGGCCGCAAAACCGCCGCTTGGCCGGGTGGTGCTGCTTTCGAAGTTCGAAGAAACGCTGATCATTGATGGAGAGCGGTATGGCCTTTCCTGCAATCGTTTCCCCGGTGTTATCGATCCGCGGGGATACGAATTTCTGACGCAGTTTCGGCTTGATCCCTTCCCGATATGGACATACCGCGTTGCCGGCGTCGAAATCGAAAAGACCGTTTTCATGGTGGATGGCGAGAATACGGTTGTATGCAGCTGGAAGGTCATTGAAAAACCGGCAGATCAGGGATCACCGACACTTGAACTTCGACCGCTGCTTGCGTTTCGCGACCATCATCATCTTAGGAACAACGAAATCGATTTTGATACCTCTTACAAGGTCGAGAACGGCAGTTTATTATTTAAGTCAGTTGACGAGTTACCGGGGCTTTTTCTTTCATCGAATGCAGAATCGACTGAACGGACGGGCCACTGGTATCGGAATTTCGAGTATGCGATAGAAATGGAACGCGGGTTTGATCATCACGAAGATCTTTTTCAGCCGTGCGTTATGAGATTTGACCTCAAGGAACAGGCTACCGTTATTGCGGCGACAGAATCGCGGGATCATCAGGATGCCGAGAAATTTCGAAAGGGTGAAATGAAACGGCGGGCCGTACTCGTAGCCAGGGCCGGAGCCCGGGACGAGTTTTCAATGCATCTTGCCCTGGCAGCGGAACAGTTTATCGTGAAACGGGGAGCGGGGAAGACCATTATCGCGGGCTATCACTGGTTTTCAGACTGGGGCCGCGACACGATGATCGCATTGAACGGCCTGACCCTCTCCACCGGCAGGCCGGAGATCGCAAAAAGCATTTTGCAGGAATTTGCCGGGCATCTTTCGATGGGGATGATCCCTAATCGGTTTCCGGACGAGGGCGACGAGCCCGATTACAACACCGTCGATGCTACGCTTTGGTTTGTCGAGGCGATCCGGGCGTATGCGGAACGAACGGGCGACTATGATTTTGTAAAGGAAAATCTTTACTCGAAGCTTATCGACGTGATCGACTGGCACATGCTCGGGACGCGTTACGGTATCGAGGCCGATGTCGACGGCTTGCTTTGTGCCGGCGAGCCGGGTGTGCAGCTGACCTGGATGGACGCAAAGATCGGCGACTGGGTCATCACCCCGCGAACTGGCAAGCCGGTCGAGATACAGGCATTGTGGTATAACGCTCTGTGCATTATGGCAGACCTCGCATCGAGATTTGAGGACGAAGAGGGAAGTGCCCGATACCTGGAGCTGGCAGGCACAGCGAGCAAAAGCTTTAACGAGCAGTTTTGGAACGAAGCGGATGAATGTCTGTTCGACGTTATAGATGGTGAGAAAAAAGACCCGGCGATCCGCCCGAATCAGATCTTCGCGGTCAGTTTACCGTACACGATGCTCACAATGGATCGTGCCCGAAAAGTGGTCGACAAGGTCGAATCCGAACTCCTCACACCTTTAGGCCTTCGGTCGTTGTCACCAAAAGATCCTGCGTATGTGGCGAAATACATCGGCTCGCCATTCGATCGCGACGCGGCCTATCACCAGGGCACGGTCTGGGGCTGGCTGATCGGGCCTTTCGTGGATGCCTATAGGAAAGTTCATTCGAACGATCAGGACTCAAATGCGCGGGTCGCGGAGATATTATTCGGCTTCAAGCGGCATCTCAGCGAGGCGATGATCGGCCAGATCTCAGAAATATTCGACGCCGATCCCCCACATCACCCCCGCGGCGCAGCCGCCCAGGCTTGGAGCGTCGCCGAAGTGCTTCGAGTCAGCAAGCAGACGAATAGTGAATAGTGGACTCACCTGTCTCCCGTCTCCCGTCTGAATTCTCCATTTTCCACTGGCCCACCCTCCACAGGCTTCCGGTTAATATGAGCGAGCCTAGCGTCCAGGTATCTTGATCCGACCAATGTCGCCGTCTTCGTTAAAATAGACTGAGTAATTGTCATAAAGGTTCCTTGTTGGACATAACCCGCGCGAACGAAGACAAAAAAGAAGCCGTCCGAGTGGACAGCCTCTTTTCTATTTAGAATGTCAGGAAGCTTATTCCTGAGCGATGAGGTCGATATTTGTTAGGTCGGCGGATGCTTCGATGGCCCGCGGGGTGAAGCGGTAGCGGCGGGAGGAGACGGTTATCTGGTATCCGCGTCCGGCGGCCACTGCGTCGAATTGGTAGTAGCCGGCCGAGCTTGTCAGTACCGTTCTTCGTGCTCCCTTGGCGTCCGTGATGGTCACTTGTGCGTTGCTGAGACCTCCGCGTGTCGGGGTCAGCACACGGCCCGAGATGCGGACACCGGGGGCGTTCGCATTATCGATCGTGACCGTGCCCGAGGCATAGGCCGAACTCATCTCGCTGGCATTTGCGTCCGCGACGCTGACTGAGGTGATCGTGATCGCCGTCTCACCCGCCGGTGCTGTCTGAGCAGCGTCGAATGTAACGCTGACAAGCTGTCCGCCCGCCGCTGAGAACGGCGTGCCTGCGTCGATGAGTATCGTCAGACGTCCGCTCACCTTATCGTTGACCGTCAGAACGGCATCTGCAGGTGCCGCTCCCGCGAGTGTGACCGTGGGCCCTGTGAGCTTTCTCGCGTCGTATTCGAGCGTAAAGCTTACCGCCATCTCGTCGCCGGTCGTCTTCATCTCGACCGGTATGGTCACCCTTTCCCCGGCAACTCCCCTGGCCCGCATCACCCTCACTTCTCGGACCGTCTCACCGGCCGACAGCATCGCCGGCGGCGGTTCTGCCATCATCGGTCCGAACGGCCCTCCCGCCGGTGTCGGCGGATCGATCCCCGCGCCATACCGTCTCGTCTGTATGACGTCGCCGGTCGTGATCTGCCCGTCACCCAATGTTGCCCGCGGTGCACTGTCAGCCCTCTGGAACTCATTGAATGCAGCGTTAGTCGTGATCAGCCCCACCGCCATCTGCCGCACAAGG
>JBGTIP010000046.1:0-9508 GCA_041745615.1 Pyrinomonadaceae bacterium
TTTAGCATCCGTTTCTTTCCCCTTATACCGGAACACGGAAGAACGCGCCTTGACGTTCAGATTGGGTACCTTAGTTAGGCTCCCGATCAGCGTCTCGGTCATCCCGTCCGAAAGATATTCGACATCAGCGTCGCCGCTCTCATTAACGAACGGCATCACAGCGATGGATTCGATCTGATTGGAACCGGCCGTTGAGAAATACCGGTAGCCAAAAAAGCCGCCGGTAAGGATGGCGATAGCAACCACCACCCCGACCAGCGGCTTCGCCGCTCTATTTGCGGAAAAGCTATGCTTTTCCGATGAGTCACTCAATTTGTTTTGAGGCTCCGCCTCCGCTCCACGCGAAAAAACCGCTGTCTGTTCCGTTGTGTGAATCTGCGCTCTCGTCGGAGCTTCGCCGGGAGCAGCGGTCGAGTGCAAGATCGCGGTTTGTGGTTCGTCCGACGGGAATCCGGTCGCTACCGCTCCCGGTTCTGACCTGGCCGGGCCGTAGAGCAACTCTGCTCCGTCATCAAGACAGAACATCATCGTGTTGTCGTACTCGCGGCCGCACTCAGGACATCGTTTCATATATTCTGATTGAGCATTCCCATTCGTCTAAGCAGATCCTTGAATCGCGGATCATTCCGCAGTCCGTCATACTCGTAACCGGTGCCAATGAATCGTAGCAGGATATCGCGTTTGATGTAGGCCTGTTCTAGTAATTCCATGGCTTTGTCATTGTCGCCCAGTGCGGAATAGCCAGCCGCCAGAAGGGCAGGCGAAGCGTATCGGCTCGTTGCTTCTATCCTTTTCAGGATGACACCGGCTTCGGTTTGATTTGCTGGTATTTTGGCATAGGTCGCGGCCAAATAGACGAGCGGCTGACTATACTTTTCTTCCCCGCCGAGCAGATCGACGGATCTTTTGTAATAACCCGCGGCCTCGTTGTACAGGCCCTTTCCGGCATAGGCATACGCAAGCGAAAAGTGGGGAATGTCTTTGGCGGGTTCCAATGCTTGAGCTTCTCGGTAGGCATCAAGCGCGTCATCGAACCGTCTGGCTTGAGTTAACACGAATGCTTTGTGAAGCAGTCCAAGCCGCTGGTTGATCGGATCGCGAAGTCTTTGCTGTTCGAGTTCGGCCAGGGCCTCGTCTTGTCGGCCCATCACGGATAGGAAAAACGCATAATTATTACGGGCAAAATCGAGATTCGGGCTGAGCTCAATGGCACGCTCGTATTCGCTCTCGGCCGATCGCCAGTCAAATTCGTATTCCTTCACCATCGCCTGCAAGACATGCGCTTTTGCATGATCGGGGTCTATCGTCAACGCCCGCTCAGTCGCTGCCTTAACTTTCGGCATTAGTTCGTTCGGATCGTCGCTGCCGTTTGCCAGAGACCAATTCACCCAGGCGATCTCGGTATAAGCGGAAGCAAAATCCGGATCGAGCTTTACGGCATGCTCGAAATACTCGAGAGCCCTGCTCCGCACATCCTGAGGGCCATTTAATTCGACCAGTCCGCTGAGATAATAGCGGTAAGCCTCTGAGTCTTCGGTGACGTCCTTGAGAAGCCTTCTGGATTGCGAATTCGTCAGCTCAAGGCCAAGGTTGGCCGAGGTTGTTTGAGCTATCTCTTTCTGGATAGATAACAAGTTATCAGTTCTTCGCCGGTATTCACCGCCGCCGATCTGCCTGTTTTCGGCCGCGTCCATGATATCGACCCTCACGGTCAACTCGTCGCCGACCTTGGCGATCCTGCCGGAAACTATCACCCGCACGCCCATCTGCAATGCGGCCTCACGCACATCTACATTGTCACCTCGAAACTTAAAGCTCGAATTGCGCGCGATCACCTTAAGCTGAGGGATCTGCGAGAGCCGGTCGATCAAAGATTCGCTGATGCCGTCAGAGATGTATGCCAGATCCGGATCTCCGGAGGTGTTTTCAAACGGAAGTACGGCAATAGAATCGATCCTGGCAGTGCGCGTCGGCGCGATCAAACCAAAATATGCAGCGGCAGAAATGACTGCCACGAGAGCTATAGCAAAGATCGCTAAAGTTGCTCTGCGCGTCCTGGCCTGACGAAAAACCTCTCCCAAACTTGGTGACGACCAAAATGAAATTCCGTCCTGCAGGCCGTCCTTCCCGCCGTCTGTTGCTCGCCCACCATCGTCATTGGTCCTGACGCCGTCTTTGACCGTCGCAGAGATCTCTCTACCGACATATTCAGGCTCGTACTGAGATTGGTCGCTCCTTAAACTTTCACCCAGCTCAATACGCTTTCTGATCTTTTCCAGATCGGCACGCAGCTCTTTTGCGGATCGATAGCGATCTTCTACGTTTTTCGAAAGAGCTCTTGAAAGCAAGGGCCCGAGTTCCGACGGCAGGTCTGGAGCATGTGAGAACACGGGAGCAGGTTCGACGGAAAGCACAGCAACGATAGTGTCGGCGGGTGTCTCACCTACAAACGGCTTCACTCCGGCAAGCATTTCATACAGGACCACACCCAGGCTCCAGATATCGGTGCGGGCTTCGACATGAATCCCGCGGGCCTGTTCAGGCGACATATAGGCCGCTGTGCCCATTACCGCACCGGGCTTCGTTTGATGGAGGTTCATGGTGGGATCCTCCGATCCCGAATTTCCCGAGCCGGATCGCTGTTGAGCGAGCTTTGCCAATCCGAAGTCGAGCACTTTCACATACCCGTCCCGCCGGATCATTATGTTCTCGGGTTTAATATCCCGATGAGTGATCCCGGCGTCGTGGGCGGCGGCAAGCGCCGAGGCAACCTGTATCGCGATGTCCAGGGCTTCAGTAATATTTAGTCGCCCGCCAGCGAGCATATTTCCAAGCGTCAAGCCGTCAACAAACTCGCCGGCCAGAAAATGGATGCCGTCAGCCTCGCCAAATTCGTGAATCGTTAAAATATTGGGATGATTTAGCGCTGATGCGGCATGAGCTTCGCGCTCGAATCTCATTAGCCTTTCGGCATCGGCCACCAGGCGGTTCGGCAGCACTTTCAATGCGACCTGACGGTGCAGACGCGTGTCTTCGGCGAGGTATACTTCGCCCATGCCTCCTTCGCCGAGAAGCCGTTCGATCTTGTAGAGCCCGACCTGACTGCCCTCCAGCGTAGGCCTTTTCTCGTCATCGGAAAACATCTCCGCTGCGAGGGCCGCCGGTGGTGAATCGATAAAGTTGAAATTCGAATCATCGTAACGCAGAAGGGATTCGATCTCGCGGCGTAGCTCACCGTCATCGCCACACGAGGTTTGAAGAAATGCCCTTCGCTTTTCCGGCGGCTGATCAATAACCGCCTGGTAAATGTCTTCGATCTGTTCAAGTCGCGTCTTCATCACTTATACAAACGAAAATGCGTTCTGGAAAAGGTCACTTGTTTTCTGTCCCGTCTAATTCGCGCAGCAACCAGGTGCGGGCAAAACGCCAATCGCGTTTTACAGTCTCGACTGAAATTTTTAACACTTCGGCCGTTTCTTCATTTGTCAGGCCGCCAAAATATTTCAGTTCTACCACCCTGCTTTTTCGTTGATCGAGTTCCGCAAGAAGTTTTAAGGCGTCGTCAAGGGCGACGACCTGCTCAGATTCGATATTTTTGTCCGCAAGATTGTCGAGAAGCGAGATTTTTTCCTGCAAGCCTCCACGCTTTCGTGACTGCTTTGACCGCGCGTAGTCCACCAAAATATGCCGCATGGCGGTGGCTGCTACTGAGAAGAAATGGGTCCGGTTCTGAAAGTTCTGCTGATCGTTCTTAGCTAGTTTAAGGTAGGTTTCGTGGAGCAGATCAGTGGTCTGAAACGTATGGCCCTCCTGACGCCTGATACGACTTCTCGCCATACGCCGCAGCTCGTCGTAAACAAGCGGCATCAATTCAGCGACAGCGCGTTCGTCGCCCTTGCCCCACTCGCCAAGCAGCAGGGAGATCCGATGCGATGCATCATCTTTCATTTCGATTTTGTACGGTTACTCCGAGCAATTATAGTACACAAACTCCAGAACAAATAAGCGTTCGTCAAAGCTTGGCCCTTTGTGCTTCTATTTCTCGTTTTATAAGTCGTAAAGTGAAAATCACGCGGAGAAACAGATGAAGCAAGTCCTGGTGAGACATAATCGGTAATCGGTCGCAGAAACGAATGCGGTGACCATCGCTGCGTCCTTCTGGTAAACGGGATATCCAGGTTTGTAGTTTCGTGGTTTTGGCATATAGTTTCCCCATCTTTTGCTCGCGTTTTATTACGCTAAGATTCCCACTTTGACAGAGTTCGGCGATTAGAAACGGATTACCGGCAGGAGGCTGCAAAATGAATCAGAAAGAATGGACAATAATGATCTATATGGCAGGCGACAATAACCTTTCGGTGGATATGGCGTATGCCATGGAGCAGATAAAAGGCGTCGCCGGCGAAGGAGCGGAGAGCCCGAATCTGTTTGTCTATTATGATGGGAACTCTCCCTCGATCCCGACACTTTACTGCGATTTCTCGGAGCCGAAGAAGCCCAAGTATGTCCGCTCATTCAGAGTGCCGAAGAAACTTTACGACGTTCCGGCAAAGCAGAACGAAAACGCGGCGAACAAAAAGTCGGTAATTAATTTTGTCGATTGGTGTGTAAACAGGGTCGAGGTCGAAAATCAAAATGGCGAGATCTCGTACGGCCGCCGTGCCAGGAAATACGCGATGATCTTTTCGGGCCATTCGCTGGGGTTCCAGGACATTGGATTGTTCAAGGATGAGACCTCAGGCAGATCTATGAAGATGGAGGACCTTTACTTTGTGCTGCAGCGGCTCGTTAGCTCGGAAAATGAATTGGAGCGGGACATAAAAGGTTACGGCCTAAGGGGCGAGGAACGTGAGATCGAGACGACGGTCCTACTCGGGCAAAAGCTCGATATATTAGGTTTCGACAGCTGCGTTATGGGCATGCTCGAGGTCGGATATCAGTTCGGTTACGTTGCTAAGACAATGATCGCGTCAGAAGGTAGCGTGCCGAACGCTGGTTGGACGTACGCCAAAATCCTGGGCTGTTTGACGGGGGAAAATGGAAATGGCCGGCCTGACAACGTGGCGGAGAAATTCGTCACGGATTTCATCAGGAGCCAGGATTCTTACACCGTCGGGGGCGTTTCCGTTGACATGGCGGCATGGGACCTGAGTAAGCTCACCGATCTGGCGGCGGCGTTTGACGGGCTTTCGGTGCTTCTCATTGATTGCTTCGAGGACGAGCAGAGCCGTATTTACCGCCAGATGGAACGCATAATCCTTCAAGTCCACTGGAAATGTCAGTCGTATATGTACGATCAGAATGTCGATCTTGGCGACTTTTGCCAATTACTTGATAAGGAGTGTGGTTTGGTCGCGGAAGAACTTGGTGACGGCGATGATCTTGTTATCCTGAACGAAATTCAGGATCAATGCGGGATAGTTCTGGGAGAACTTAAAAAAGCTGTGATCCTGAGCGGCTTTAGCGGTGGAGCGTACCAATATTCGAATGGTATCTCCGTATTTTTCCCCTGGTCGCGCGAGGGTTACGAGGTGTCGCGGAAGAACTACGAGAGTCTATGGTTTGCCAAGGACGCAGGCGATCGAAAACTTGCCTGGACCGGATTCCTGAAAAAATATCTAAACGAGGTCACTCTTCGCAGGTCTGAGCCGATTTCGGTGGATGCTCGGCCGGGCGAGAAGTACAGGTACGAATCAGGCATCAAGTTTAGTGAGCCCACAAGTCTTTCTGGCATGGGCGACGAAATGACCAAGATCCCAGGCCAGGAAGGCTCGAAAATACCCAGCCAGGAGGGCTCGAAAATTCCGGGTCAGGAAGGTTCGAAGATACCCGGCCAGGAAGGCTCGAAGATTCCCGGTCAGGAAGGCTCGAAAATTCCGGGTCAGGAAGGCTCGAAAATACCCGGCCAGGAAGGCTCGAAAATACCCGGCCAGGAGGGCTCGAAGATACCCGGCCATGAAGGCTCAAAGATACCCGGCCACGAGGGCTCGAAGATACCCGGCCAGGAAGGCTCGAAGATCCCAAGTCAGGAGGGCTCGAAAATCCCAAGTCAGGAAGGCTCGAAGATCCCAAGTCAGGAAGGCTCGAAGCTGGCGGGCGGTGGATCCAATGCTTTCTTTGATAATTTACGGCTCTTTAAGAACATCGAGAGTCGTTGGAATATTTCAGGGTTTACGAAAAAGCCTGAAGATCGCGGGTCGGAATGAGAGTATCCGCAGGCATTCAGAGCATCGTTTCATCTTATTTAAATTCCGTGATCATGATCGCATTGCCAAACCATTGGGCCCGGACGATGGCAATGCGTTTCTCCTCTCGCGATATGTGCGTCTAGTGTTACGGGCATGTTATCGACGGCCTGGAGACTGGATCAGAAACCTAAATAGCATTTCGTGCGTAAGAAAATTTACGTATTTGCACAACCAATGATCGTTGTTAAACTACTAAGAAATATTACGTTCTAAATCAGGAGGAAATGCATGAAAAGAAATGTACTTTTATTGGTGGTAATGTTCGCTTTTGCGATCGGTATCAATGCCCAGGGAATTCAAGTGGGGGCCACCATGGATGATTTTTCACTGGCCGATACTTCGGGTAAGATGCATTCGCTGAAAAGCCTTAAAGGCAAAAACGGTGCCGTCTTGGTCTGGCTTTCGGCTCAATGCCCGGTCGTTAAACAGTATAATGATCGCATTAATGTCATTGCTGCTGATTATGCAGCGAAGGGAATTAATTTTATCGGTATTAATTCGAACGCCACCGAGGACCTTAATTGGGTCACTAGCGATGCAGCCAAGGTCGGTTATAAGTTTCCGCTCCTGATCGACAAGGGCAATGTTCTGGCCGATAAATTGGGCGCCACGGTTACGCCGGAGATCTTCTTCGTCGACAACAAGCTCAAACTGCTTTATCACGGAGCAATAGATAACGACCGTTCGGGCAGGAATGTCCAGGAAAAATATGCCAATGCTGCATTCGACGCAGCACTCGCCGGACAGAAGATCGAAAAGTCAAAGACAAATGCTTTCGGCTGTGAGATCAAGCGTGTTAAGACCGTCGCAAAAGGGCAGTAAATAATGCTTCAGGCAAAATCCACACGGGCGTGGGCCGCCATCATCGGTTGGCTCACAGCCCCTGTTTTACTTATCTCAGCGATCGCCGCCCAGGCCCCTACCTCGACCGTTTCGCCGTCTAAAGGCTCGCCTGTCCCGCCTGCCGTCATAAAGATCGACGAAAAGCGCTTTGCGGAATTGATCAAACCAAATGGCAAGCCCCTGCTAATCAATTTCTGGGCCACGTGGTGCGAGCCGTGCCGCGAGGAATTTCCCTCACTCGTCAAGATCGATTCTGAATACAAGGGAAAGATCGATTTTATTACCATTTCCCTCGATTTTGAGGAAGAACTTACGACCGGCGTACCCAAATTTCTGGCCGCGATGAAGGCAACGATGCCGACATATCTTCTGATCACGCCCGACGAGACCGCCGCTATTTCGATGGTCTCAAAAGAATGGGCCGGCGGATTGCCCTTCACGGTTCTTTATGAGCCGTCGGGAAAGATATCGTACTTCCGCCAGGGTCTCGTCCGTCACGATATTCTGCAGAAAGAGATCGATAAGGTGCTGACGCCGGCGGCCTCACCCGCCGCAGTGGTGGGACAGATCGTCGAGCTCCCTTTGCCATCCGTCCGCCGCACTTTTGATGAGGGCATTGCCGATGCCCATCGAGACCTCAAGGAAGGCCAAGCGAAGGTCTTTGTTTACGGGTTCGGGCCGGGCAGCGCAGAGAATAACGATGACGCTCTTCTGAAAAAATACGGCGTGGGCCTTCGACGAAGCGGCTGCTTTGTACCCTTCCAGGGCGACGCCTACGCAATGGCCTATAACCGTACGGTGATAGCCGCACTCAAGAAAAAGCACGGCGAGCAGATCTCACAAGTGCTTTCTTTCGTAAACCAATAATATGTTCAGACAAATCAGCGATTTCGAAAAAGCGTGGGCTTACGAAGCCGAGATGACGGGCAAGATGTTGGAGACCCTCACCGATTCGACTATGGCCCAAAGGGTAACCGTCGACGGCCGCACCCTCGGTTTTGTCGGATGGCATCTGACCCTGACGCTCGGCGAAATGCTTGGACGTGTGGGGCTTAAGGTCGACGCTCCTGCGGAGGACGCAGAGTGCCCCGCTCATGCTGCCGATATCGCTGCCGCCTACGAAAGGGCAGCTGCATCAGTCTCCGGCGAGGTCACATCCAACTGGACCGACGAAACCTTACTGCAAAAAGACGAGATGTACGGCGAGATTTGGAAGCGCGGCATGACCCTCTTTTACCTCATAGCCCACCAGGCCCATCACCGCGGCCAGATGACCGTCCTCATGCGGCAGGCAGGCCTACCCGTCCCCGGCGTCTACGGCCCGTCCAAAGAAGAATGGGCCGCCATGGGCGCCCCGGCAATGGCGTAGGCCCTAAAAATAGAAAAGAACGCTCGGTTTGGTAAATTGTCAGAGATCGCACGCGCTAGGAAGCACCTGCTGTGCTCACTAACCATCATATTTTCACAAAAAAGAGACTGCGTATGATCGCAGCCTCTTTTTCTATTTAGAATGTCAGGAAGTTTATTCCTGAGCGATAATGTCGACATTGGTGAGGTCGGCGGATGCTTCGATGGCCCGCGGGGTGAAGCGGTAGCGGCGTGAGGAGACGGTTATCTGGTATCCGCGTCCGGGGGCCACTGAGTCGAAGTGGTAGTAACCGGCCGAGCTTGTCAGCACCGTTCTTCGTGCTCCCTTCGCGTCCGTGATGGTCACTTGTGCGTTGCGGAGCCCTCCGCGAGTCGGGGTCAGGACACGGCCCGAGATGCGTACACCGGGGGCGTTCGCATTATCGATCGTGACCGTGCCCGATGCATAGGCCGCACTCATTTCGCTGGCATTTGCGTCCGCGACGCTGACTGAGGTGATCGTGATCGCCGTCTCACCCGCCGGTGCTGTCTGAGCAGCGTCGAATGTAACGCTGACAAGCTGTCCGCCCGCCGCTGAGAACGGCGTGCCCGAGTCGATGAGTATCGTCAGACGCCCGCTCACCTTATCGTTGACCGTCAGAACGGCATCTGCAGGTGCCCCTCCCGCGAGTGTGACCGTCGGGTCGGTGAGCTTTCTCGCGTCGTATTCGAGCGTAAAGCTTACCGCCATCTCGTCGCCTGTGGTCTTCATCTCGACCGGTATGGTCACCCTTTCCCCGGCAACTCCCCTGGCCCGCATCGCCCTCACTTCTCGGACCGTCTCACCGGCCGACAGCATTGCCGGCGGCGGTTCTGCCATCATCGGGCCGAACGGCCCTCCCGCCGGTGTCGGCGGATCGATCCCGGCTCCATACCGTCTCGTCTGTATGACGTCGCCGGTCGTGATCTGCCCGTCACCCAATGTTGCCCGCGGTGCACTGTCAGCCCTCTGGAACTCATTGAATGCAGCGTTAGTCGTGATCAGCCCCACCGCCATCTGCCGCACAAGG
>JBGTIP010000047.1:0-107611 GCA_041745615.1 Pyrinomonadaceae bacterium
ATTTGGTGGAGACGAGGGGGATCGAACCCCTGACCTCTGCAATGCCATTGCAGCGCTCTCCCAGCTGAGCTACGTCCCCGATCTTAGTTTGCCGAGTTGCGAAGTACCTGAGTTACGAAGTTGGCAGATACAATGCGAATCGGAACATTCGAATTTACCTAAATTGACGTTTCCGGTCAAGTACAGTCGAACAGCCCTATCGACCTTTGAATTCCGGTTTTCGTTTTTCCAGAAACGCCGAGACGCCTTCTTGTTTGTCTTCGGTCGAGAAGCAGATCGCAAAGAGGTCGACCTCGCGGCGGAGGCCTTCGTCGAGGTTAGATCGGGAGGCGAATTTCACCGCCTCCTTTGAAAGCTGAAGAGCTATCGGGGCTTTTTCGGCGATCTTTTCGGCCAGCTTCATCGTTTCGGCTTCGAGTTCGGCGGCCGGATAGACGTGATTTATGAGGCCGATCTTTTCTGCGGTTTGGGCATCGATCATGTCACCCGTCAGGACCATCTCCATCGAGCGGCCTTCGCCGACGAGGCGGGTCAGGCGCTGCGTGCCGCCGCCGCCGCACATGATGCCGAGGTTGATCTCAGGCTGGGCAAACCGGGCATTTTCGCTGCAGATCCTCAGGTCGCAGGCCATCGCCAGCTCGTTTCCGCCGCCAAGGCAGAACCCGTTGACCATCGCGATCACCGGCTTAGGAAACGCTTCGAGCGAATTGAAGAACGTCTTTTCGTTAAACAGGTCACGCTGGGTAACGGGTGTCTGGCCTTCGAACTCACTTATGTCGGCACCTGCGATAAAGGATTTCTCGCCCGCACCTGTGATAACAAGCACACGCACTGATTCGTCGCGGCGAAGCTCTTCGAGAGCGGCAACGCCCTCGGTATGGACCTGCTTGTTGAGTGCGTTCAGCTTCTCGGGACGGTTAATGGTCAAAACGGCGACCTTGCCGCGCCGTTCAACTGTGATAGTTTCGTAGTTCGACATATTTGATCTTGATGTGGACAGGGAGGTTATTCGGTGATGCCGTCAACCATATTGTCATCGGCGATCCATGCGACAAACAGGCGCAGCCAGCTTTCCTTGGGCTCCTCTACCGATACACCGACTCTCGACGTGCCGTAGTTCGCAGGCAGCACACGTACGACCTTTGCCTTGACCTCGACCGGAACGCCGTTCGGTCTGTGCGATCTGATGTAAAGGCTGTCACCCTGTGCAACGGTCTGATTTAACTGGAAGAGGGCCCCAAGCGTCGAGATATCGTCCGTTTCGGTAGGCTCGCTCCAGGTAGCACCGTCGTCGGAACGCCCGGATACGACAATGGGCAGCCGGAGGGCCATTCGCAGGGCAAACCGTTTTTCCTCATATTGAGGTTGGATTGAGGTCATGTCCAAGATCGACTAAATCTTTCAGAATTCTCAGGACGATTTTATCACGAATTGCCGCAACATAGTCATTTTACAGAAGATTAGCCTGAAAAGAGAGGCAATGCCTGGGCACGGAAACGCTCTATTTGTCACGCGAGATCTAAATGGACGACCAGTTACACGACAGTTATACTATATGATTGGACGAAATCAAAGGTACATACTGGCAGCGAAATATTTATGAGCACCGAACCGATTCGTAAAAAGGTCGTGATACTGGGTTCCGGTCCGGCCGGATTGACCGCCGCGGTCTATGCCGGCCGCGCTCAGCTTGAGCCACTCGTCATCGACGGGCCTCAGCCCGGCGGGCAACTGACGATCACAACTGACGTCGAGAATTACCCTGGATTTTCAACCGGTATTATGGGCCCGGTGCTTATGGATGAGTTTCGCCAGCAGGCGCTCAGGTTCGGCACCGAGATAATAAATGTGTGGATCGACCGCGTCGATCTTTCAAAGCGTCCGTTTACGCTGTATGGAAAGGAGAGCGCGGATTCTGAAGAGATCACCACCACGATCCTCGCCGACACGCTGATCATAGCCACCGGAGCCTCTGCCAAATGGCTGGGCATACCGGGCGAGGCTCCTGTACCCGAAGGGCTGGGCGGAAATGGGGTATCGGCTTGCGCAACGTGTGACGGGTTTTTCTTCCGCGAAAAGCCGATCGTCGTTGTCGGCGGCGGGGATACGGCAATGGAAGAGGCTCTTTTCCTCACAAAATTTGCCTCGAAGGTCACGCTGATCCATCGCCGGGACGAATTTCGCGCCTCCAAGATCATGCAGGAACGGGTCCTGGGCCACGAGAAGATCGATATCCTCTGGAATACCGAGGTGCGCGAGATAACGGGGACAAAGGAAACCGGAGTGGAGAGTATCCGAATTTTCAATAACCAGACCCAGGAAGAGTCGATCTTTCCGACCCAGGGTGTTTTCATCGCCATCGGCCATCAACCCAATACGGACCTTTTTAAGGGGATGTTGGATATGGACGATGTCGGTTATCTGAAGACCGAGGGGCGGACGATGAAAACGAAGATCCCCGGTGTATTCGCAAGCGGAGATGCCCAGGATGCCTATTACCGCCAGGCGGTTACGGCCGCCGGTACAGGATGTATGGCGGCCATCGACGCCGAAAGGTTCCTCGCCGAAAACGAACATGATTCCGAGATCCAAACCGCGACGAACTGGTAAGTTTTAAGTTTTATGCCTATCTACGAATACAAGTGTCAACAATGCGGCCTGCAATTTGAAAGACGTCAGAGTGTTTCGGACGAGCCGCTGACAAGCTGCGAAAAGTGTCACGGGAAGCTCGAGAAGCAATGGTCGCTATCGGGTTTCCAATTCAAGGGGGCCGGTTGGTACGTGACCGACTACGCCGGAAAGAAATCCTCGGACAGTGAATCAACCGCTGCGTCCGATTCCGCATCCAAGAGTAAAGACGACGCAAAAACGACAACCGCTGAGCCGGCAAAATCGACGACGGAGAGCGTTACTAAATCGAGTAAGGAATGATGATCGGGCGACCTGCTAAATTATTAATAATACTTGCTTTAGCCTGTATGGCTGCGGTTGGCCAGTCGAGGCACAGCGCTCGCGGCGATTCGGCAGCAGAAGGAACGATCATCAGCGTCACTGTCACTCGCGCAACTCCAAAGCCGGATCCGATACGGGTCGAAAATCTTTTTCTTTACGAGAATGCTATCGAACAGAAGATCAGGAATCTCAGTCTTGATCCTAGCCCGTCGAGGATAGTCCTGCTGGTGGACAATTCCCAGACACTGCCTACCGCACTCGAGACCCTGAAAAAGGCAGCGATGGAATTTGCCTATGAGATATTCGACGGGGACCAGCTGTTTACGATCGCCTATGATGAGAAGGCTGAGATCATCCAGGAATGGACCGACGACGCCAAGAAAATGGAAACGTCGCTGGAAACCTTTAGAAAGAAGGGAAACCCGCACCTCTTCGATGCGATCGAGATCTCGTTAAAGGAGATCCTTATTCCCCTAATGCCCGGGACCCGAAAAACAGCGGTCGTGATCATCGGAGATGGTCTGGACCGGGGCAGCAAGACCTCATTTGACAAGGTGCTGAGCGAGCTGCAAAGCCATAATGTTACCGTGTATGCCCTGCAGATCCCGGACCGGACAGGCGGGGCCTATCGCCGTGACCAACCAAAAGCAGGGGCCGTAATCAGTAGGCTGGTCGAGGAAACAGGCGGCCGGGCGTTCCCATTTACTGAAGCCCAGGAAGCAGCAAAAGCGATCTGCGATGAGCTGCGGAAGAATCGCTATCTGCTTTCTTACATGCCTACGAATTCGACCTCATACGATGCGAGAAAATTATTCCTGATCGCTGACGAGGGCATCAATGTTCGCACCAAGGCGATGCATCCGCCGAATATAAAATAACGGTCCTTAGACCGCAACGGGCGCCGCTATCTTTCCCCACGATTCATAGTTATTTAATTTCAAATTTGAAAATTTGAAATTTAGAAGCCCCTCCAATCCCTTTAAGCTCTCGGCATTCACAAATTCGAGCACCGGTAGCGGCTTCAGTTCGCGTGATAATAGCTCGTTTACTTGGTCAAGATGATTGCTGTAGATATGCAGATCACCAAAAGTGTGAACAAAGTCCCCCACTTCAAGACCACAAACGTAGGCAACAAGATGAGTGAGAAGAGCATAACTACTGATATTAAAGGGTACCCCGAGAAATGCGTCCGCGCTCCGCTGATATAGCTGACAATGAAGTGTTCTTCCACCTTCGATCTTGAATTGAAAAAGGGTATGGCAGGGCGGAAGAGCGACCTCATCGCAGGTCTCCGGATTCCAGCCGGTGACTATAAGGCGGCGGGAATTCGGGTTTGTCTCGATCTCCCGAATGAGCCGCGCGATCTGGTCGACGCCGTTCATTCGCGGGTAGTCGCCACCGAAAGACCGCCAGAGATAGCCGTAAACGGGCCCGAGGTCACCCTGGTCGCGGCCAAACTTTGCAGTCTGTTCCGCAGTAGCCCACTCCTGCCAAATATCTACGCCGCGGGCCTGCAGATCGGCCTCGTTGGTGGAACCGCTGAGAAACCAAAACAGCTCTTCGGCAACCCACCGAAAGGGCACGCGCTTGGTAGTAACGATCGGGAATCCCTCCCGCAGATCGAACCTCGTTTGATACCCGAACGTCGAGATAGTACCCGTGCCGGTCCGGTCCTCATGTCGGGTGCCGCTATCTAGAATGTGACGTAACAGATCGTGATATTGCCGCATGTCGCTTTAGAGAATAGTAAATCGTCAATAGTCAATAGTAAATAGAAGGCTCGGGCCCCGTGCTTTTACTATTAACATTTAACCATTTACTATTTACTTGCTATGTCGGAGCACCTGGAGGTCAGCTTTAACTCGCCGCAATGCGGCTGGATGTCTATCGGTTTTTCCGATGGCGTCTCGGAATTTCATACGACGACAGCCCACGCTCCGCATGCGTTCGCTCTCTCAGAATTGATGCAGATCCTGACCGCTCTGCTCGACTCCTCGTCTCCGGACTCCGAATATGTCCTCAAGTGGAATCGCGATCCGGAAGAATATGATTTTTGCTTTGTTCGAAACGGTTCGGAAATGTCTCTCGAGATATATCAGTTTCCGACCGATGACCGCGACCCGGCGGAACGTGAAATGGTCTACGCATATACAGGGAATATACAGGCTGTCTGCCGCGCGTTTGCCGTCACATTTGACCAACTTTTCGAAGACCGTGAGACGGATGAATTCGAATTCAACTGGCGCCAGCCGTTTCCTTTCAACGAGTATGAAAAGTTCAAAAAGGGGCTGATCGATGAGCAGGGATGAGATCAGAAATGCCATTGAATTCTACTTTGAGGTGATCGAGAGACTGGACGAGAACGAAACGCGGGAAGCGAGTCTACGGTTTGCATTGGATCGGCTTTCACTGGCTTACCACTTTGCCGATTACACCGCTGACGATTCCGATTATGCGGAGTCCCAGAAGAGGGATTATCAAGCCATTCGTGAAGTCGTTTCCAATAACTTCCCACAACTTGGCTATTACAATGTGGCTGGGGAGATTAGCGAAAAGATCGCAGAAGCCGAAGTCCATGTTGGTGATGCTATAGATGATATATGTGATATTGCCGGAGATCTGGAGGAAGTGCTGTGGTGCTGGGATAATACCAGCATTGACAATGCTCTCTGGAACTTCAAATTTGGCTACGATTCACACTGGGGAAAACATCTGCGTGATCTACAGCTCTACCTGTATGCGAAGGAGCATGGATGGTAAAGATCAGTAATCGATGAAAGAGAAGCTATTAGATCTCCTTGCCTGCCCAACCTGCGGCGGCGACATTCTGCTGGCATATGCGAGCAAGTACGACGATCGCGAGATCATCGAGGGCGTACTGACTTGCAAAAAGTGCGCGCGGGAATACAAGGTTGTCCGCGGCGTGCCGCGTTTCGTTGATCTCAAAAAGATCGAGGAGGACAAGTTTGAAACTGCCGAAAATTTTGGCTGGCAGTGGACGCACTTTACGCAGGAGGACCCGAAATACGCCGAACAGTTCCTCGGTTGGCTGCAGCCCGTCAAGTCCGAATTTTTTGCCGGCAAGGTCGTGCTCGAAGGCGGCTGTGGTAAAGGGCGGCACACAAAGCTTGCGGCGGAATGGGGAGCTGCCGAGGTGGTCGGTTTCGATCTGGGCGACGGCGTCGAATCTGCCTTTGCCTTAACGCGGGCATTGCCTAATGTCCACATCGTCCAATGCGATATTTACAAACTGCCGTTCAAAAGAGCATTCGACTATGCGTTTAGCGTGGGCGTGCTTCACCATACTCCTGATCCAAAAAGGGCATTTATATCTTTGAGTTCGAAAGTAAAGACAGGCGGCCACATCTCTGCATGGGTCTACGGTGCAGAGAATAACGAGTGGATCTCGAAGTACGTGAATCCGGTTAGGGAAAGCTTTACTTCACAGATCAGTCAGCCCCTGCTTTATCAGCTCTCCAAGCTTCCTACGCTCGGTGTTTTCCTGACCACCAAGCTCGTCTATCGCCCGATAAACGCCACTGCAAAACCCGTCGCCAACCGGCTGTTTTATAATGAGTATCTCAGCCATCTGGGCACCTTCGGGTGGCGCGAGCAGCATAATATTGTTTTCGACCATCTTGTGGCGCCGACAGCCTTTTACATCTCAAAGGAAGATTTCGCCGAATGGTGGGAAGAGATCGGGGCCGAGGATGTCGAGATCACCTGGCACAACCGCAACAGCTGGTGTGGGTTTGGAAGGATATGATTTATAGGCTGACAAATCTCGAGTTACAACTTCCCACGATAGTCTCTGATTCACCGCTGATCCATTTCATAAACAGTTCTTCTGTCGAAGAGAAATCTTATCGAATCAACTTGGGAGAATACAGCTGCGCCTGCCCTAATTGGATTGAAGATCGGAGCGAATTTCCATTCAATGATATACGACGGGCTTGCAAGCATATCTCTTCTTTAATGCAATTCTTCCCCCTAGGATGGATACTGCCTGTGCCTGCGGAACGTTATCGACTCGCTTATGTATTGATTGATGGCTACCAATATTGCCTCGCCCACGCACAGAGTACTTCATGGATCGACGTAAAGGTGAAAAATCGAGTCGGAGGGATTTACGATTACGGATATAATTTTGAAGAAAAGCGATGGTCATATACAACGACACCGAGACACTCAAAGTGTTTGAGGCCTATGATCTTGAAGTGGGTTACAAGTAACGACCCGGCACAATGGACAGTTGAACGATGAAGCAAGGCCTTCAAAAACTATTCGATGAAGTTCGATGACAAGATAGACAAAAAATATCGCAGGTCAATCGAAGACGCGATCGAAACCATCCTCGATAGAGGCAATGACCTGCACCGCAAGGTCATCGATACGCTACTCGACTCCGACATGCTGATCCGCGTCGAACCCGTCAGTAAGATAAACGCCTCAGGAGTGACTGGTCTGATCAACCCTGTCATGACCAACATTAGAATGGCTCGGGAAAGGATCAATTTTCGCGACGCGCTTGGTGAGATCTACATCGCCATCGCCGAGGAGACCATCGATACCGGCGGGCAGCGAGGCTGCGAAGGCACGCTGGTACACGAGGGCCGGCACGCATACGATTTTGCGATGACGCTCGCGAGCCTTTCCAATGCTGATGTTAGCCCGCTGGGCGTCTTCAACCCCACACTATTCGAGCTGGAATGGGAAGCTCACAAAGCAGCGGGGGATTATATGCTCTGTATGAACAAGCAGGAATATCTTGACGAAGGATTGCAGCTCATGATCCTCGGACTTGGCGAGGGGGGATCGTGTTTTGTAAATGACGATGGCATTCATCGCCGATTGAGCGAGAGCTACGGCCTCGCCAAAGACGGCAATCAGGGCGCCCTGGCAAGCGAGATGATGGGTATTCTGGTTTGATAGTATAGAAATAATGAACACGGCCCTGCCACAGGAAATGCAGCAGCACACCTACGCCATAATGGATGAGGTGGAAGGGTCGCATTGGTGGTTTGTCGGCAGACGCGCGATCCTCGAGATGTTTCTGAAGCAGATCGTCCATCGTTCTGAGTCCCGCCTTCAGGCGGCTTCTTCTCAAGCCGGGCCGGCTGAAGGCGGGACTCAGAACGAGCTTCGTATTCTAGACGTTGGCTGCGGGACCGGGGCAAATATCGAGATGCTTTCGGCCTACGGCGATGCCGAAGGTGTTGATGTGTCTGATGATGCACTTGAATTCTGCCGCCAAAAGGGACTGAAGGCTCAAAAGGGTTTAGCTGAAACCCTGCCTTACAAGGATGAGACGTTCGATCTGACCACCGCCCTCGACGTTGTGGAACATCTCGATGACGACGTTGCGGGACTTAAGGAAATGTTCCGTGTCACTAAACGGGGAGGTTATTCACTGATCTTCGTGCCGGCATTTATGTGGCTCTGGGGAGTGCAGGACGACATATCCAATCATCGCATCCGCTATACTAAGAAACAGATCGTCGATCGGCTTAAGGAAGCCGGATATATCATTGAGCGAGCAACTTACGCGAATTGGACGTTTTTTGCACCCATCCTCGGCGGAAGGGTTTTTATGCGGTTGACCGGCATCAAACCGGAAAGCGAGAACAACGTTAATATCTCAGCATTAAACGGTCTGTTCGGCAAGCTTTTCTCATTAGAGCGCTTCTGGCTTCGTAACTTCAGTTTTCCTTTCGGCGTGTCAATCGTAGTGGTCGCAAAAAAGCCTTTGTAAGGACCCGCGCGCAAACTTTATCTCATCACAATTGACTATTAAATTCTCGCCCCGTTTGATGATTCCCAAATTCTCTCTGGTTGGTATTATCGTATTAAGTACAGAGGAGAATTATAAATATGATCAACATCAGACGATCAACCGAACGCGGCCATGCAAACCACGGATGGCTCGATACGCATTATACGTTTTCTTTTAGCGATTATTACGATCCGGCGTTTATGGGCTTTCGCGACCTGAGGGTAATAAACGAGGACCTCGTAGAGCCGGACCAAGGCTTTCCCAAGCATGGGCATAAGGATATGGAGATCATCACATATGTGATCTCGGGCGAGCTTTCGCATCGTGATTCGATGGGCAACGGGGAAACGATCCGGCCGAATGATGTTCAGCGGAT
This sequence comes from Pyrinomonadaceae bacterium, assembly GCA_041745615.1. Lineage (GTDB taxonomy): Bacteria > Acidobacteriota > Blastocatellia > Pyrinomonadales > Pyrinomonadaceae > OLB17. The sequence goes on from JBGTIP010000047.1 coordinate 9,102, forward strand.
GACTGCCGGGACGGGCGTCCTGCATAGCGAATTCAGCTCGCCAACCGAGAAGACGCATCTGCTGCAGATCTGGATACTGCCCGAAAAGGAGCGGCTCACACCGGATTACGAGCAGAAGACTTTTGCTCGCGAAGAGAAACTCGGCAAGCTGAAGCTCGTTGCCTCACGCGGCGGAGACGACGGCTCGGTCCACATCAACCAGGATGTAAAACTCTACGCCTCGGTGCTTTCTAATGGGGAAACGGTATCGCTCGATCTGGCACGGGGCCGCCACGCGTGGATCCAGGTGATCAGCGGTTCGCTCGAGGTAAATGGCGAAAGGCTCGAGCGGGGTGACGGGGCAGCTGTCAGTGACGAATCATCCCTGATGATAATGGCGTCCGAGGACAACTCAGAGTTTCTATTGTTTGACCTGAACTGAGGCCGCGTCGATTCGGAAAATTAGCTGATAGCCGTTAGCCAATAGCTGTCAGCTAATTGTCTGGGCGTCGAGGGCGGTCGAAATCCCCGGCCTACTTGACGAGACTCGCCATCACTTTCTCGATAAACTCATTGATCTTCGAATTTTCGATCCAGCGGGCCACGATCACTATGTCATTATCCGGATCGACATAGATGATGTTAGTGCCGTTGCCGACGTGGACGAAGGCAGATGCCGGGGCCGCAGGATAATATTTGCGGTCGGTGTTCAGGAACCAGTTCATAAACCCGTAGGTCGGCTGCGGGCCTGTGGGGGTTCGGGCCTGCCGGATGAACTCCTGCGAGAGGATCTGCTTGCTGCCCCATTTGCCGTTTCGCGAGGTCAGCAGCCCAAACCGGGCCATGTCCATCGCGTTTATGAACATACCGCCGCCCCAGTGTCCGCCGCCGCTGACTGACTGGATGATCTGGCCGTCGAGTACGACATACGAATTTTCATAACCGAACCACCGCCACGTGTTCGACGCTCCGATCTCGTCCATCACATATTCTTTTAGCACCTGCGGCAGTGGCCGGCGCCAGACGTTGAGAGCGGCCAGGGCAAGCACGTTTACGCGAACGTCGTTATATTCGTACGCCGTACCCGGCTCTTTTCGAGGCCGCGTTAACCATGTCGATTGGTCGCGGTCGGGCCTGTCGGCCCATTCGGGTTTGCCCCAGAGAGTTCCTTCCCAGTCGCTTGTTTGGCGCAGCAGATGTTCCCAGGTGATCTTTCGGTTGTGCTCGGTCGCGAAAAGCTCCAGGTATTGCTGCTTGCCGAATTGCTCGGCCACATCGAATCGCTGACCGGGGAAATAGGGAACCGTCACAGCGGAATAATCAACGGCTTTGTCTTGAAGCGATCGGATAAACTTGCGGTCGAACGCTAGGCCGACCGTCGTAGAAAGAAAACTTTTTGTTACGCTGTGCGTCATGTCGACGCGGTTTGGATCTCCCCATTCGGCAATGATGTAGCCATTCCGTATGATGATGCCCGTTGCATCCCCGCGGTCTTTGAAAAGGCCGATCCCCTCGCCAAAAGGCTCACGGCCAAATGTCTGTGCCTGGCCGAGTTCCTGGCTTCGCGGGGCTTTTGACTCGTTCGCGATAGCAAAATCGACGGCTGCTTTTAACTTCGCGGGTTCAAAGCCTGTCCGTTCCGCGGATCGCCGTTCCCAGTCACCCGGCGGAGGAGTGTAATTACTTTGTGCTTCCGCAAGTGGGGCGAAAAGCAGTAAAAAGACGATCAGAGAGGTCAGGGATCTACGCATTTTCATTCTCCTAGGTTCGCGATGCACGAATGATGTCAGCAAATACTCCCGCCGCGGTAACGTCGGCACCGGCACCGGCTCCTTTAATGACCAGCGGCTGCTCCGAATACCGGTCGGTGAAAAACAGCACGGCATTGTCCTTGCCCGAGAGGTGGGCAAAATTATGGTCGGGACCGATCGATTGCAGACCCACCTCGGCCTTGCCGCGGTCGAACGACGCGATGTACTTCAACTGCAAGCCTTGGAGAGAAGTATCGTCAAGCATAGTTCTGAAATGTTCCTCATGGCGTTCCAGTTCGGAGTAAAAATTATCAACCGTACCCTCCAAACACGCCGCCGGGAGGAAGCCGGTATTCCTGATATCCGCCATTTCCAATCGGTAGCCGGCCTCGCGAGCAAGGATGAGTATCTTGCGGGCGACATCGGTTCCGTTGAGGTCGAGCCGCGGATCAGGCTCGGTATAGCCTTCATCCTGGGCCTGACGGACAACGTCGGCAAATTTTCTCGAACCGTCGTAATTATTAAAGACGAAATTGAGCGTTCCGGAAAGGACGGCATCGATACGATGAACCCGGTCGCCGCTGCGAAGAAGATCGTTAAGCGTACCTATTACGGGCAGACCGGCCCCGACATTTGTCTCGAAGAAAAAGTTGGTGCCGAATTCGCGTGCAAGATCTTTTAGAGAGGAGTATTTTTCGTAATCAGATGAAGCCGCCGCTTTATTGCAGGCGATCACTGAAATGCTTTTCGTTAAGAGCTTGGGATAAACTTTGACCACCTCGTCGCTCGCCGTCACGTCGACGAAGACCGAGTTCCTAAGGTTTTGCTCCACGATGTTGTCGGCAAAGATCGTAATCTCCGCTTCGGGTGCGGATGAAAGGCCGTCCTTATAGTTCGAAAGGTCAATTCCATCGTCCGTCACTAAGGAGCGTTTGCTGTTTGCGAGGCCCATCAAGCGAAGATTGAGCCGCAGCTCTTTCGCCAGATGGTCGCGCTGAGCGCTGAGCTGCTCGATCAATCTGCTGCCGACAGTTCCGACACCGGCAATAAAAACGTTGACCTGCTTATTACCGTCTGAGAAAAACTCTTCGTGAAGTGTATTGACGGCTTTACGAACGTCTTTTGAAGATATAACGGCAGAAATATTTCGTTCGCTCGAGCCCTGGGCGATCGCATGAATATTGATACCGTTATGGCCGAGCGTCATAAACATTTTGCCGCTAACGCCGGTGTGCTGCTTCATCCTGTCGCCCACCAGGGCAAGTATAGAAAATCCGCTCTCGACCTTCAGAGGTTCGATCTTGCCGACGCCGATCTCGGCTTCGAATTCGCGATCAACGACGGACTTCGCCTTTTCGGAATGGCGTTCTTCGATAGCAACGCAAATCGAGTGTTCGGACGAGCTTTGCGTGATCAGAATGACGTTGATCTCCGCCCGCGATAAAGCGTCAAAAAGGCGTTTGGAAAAGCCGGGAATGCCGACCATTCCGGAGCCTTCCAGATTCAGAATTGAGATCTGATCGATGCTGGTGATGCCGCGAATGATCTCATTATTATCAGTACTTTCAGATGCGATCAGCGTGCCCTCGTCGTCGGGGGCGAAAGTGTTCTTTATGAGCACCGGAATGCCCTTTGCCATTACGGGCTGGATCGTAGGCGGGTAGATGACCTTCGCCCCAAAGTGCGACAACTCCATAGCCTCGCGATAGGTGATGTGCGATATTTGTCTGACGTTACGCACAAACCTCGGATCGGCGGTCATCATCCCCGAAACGTCGGTCCAGATCTCGAGAATGCTCGCGTTTAGCGCCGCGGCAATTATCGCCGCGGTGTAATCCGATCCCCCGCGACCGAGCGTAGTTGTGTAGCCCCCCGAGTCGGATGCAATAAAACCCGGTAGAACGTGAAGCCGGGCAGCCGAGGATTCAAAATATTGAGCGATGCGGCGATCAGATTCCGAAAAATCGACCGAGGCGTTGCCGTGGTCCGGATTCGTGCGGATCAGCAGGCGACTGTCTTTCCATTCATTCTGCAAGCCATCGAGATTGAGTCTTGCTGAAATTATCTGCGAAGACACCAGTTCTCCGAAACTCAGGATCCGGTCGAGCGTCTTAGCCGATAGCTCGCGAACGAGCCTGACCCCCTCGCAGATATCCTCAAGTTCGCGGATCGTGGTTTCAACGAGGTCAAGCACCACCGGGTCGGAGTGGTTTTCGAAGAGTACCTCGATCGTTTTCAGGTGCTTCTGACCGATGGTGTTGAGCAGATCTATGTATCCGTCGTCGCCGCGTTCAGCGGTTCGGCCAGCGACGATCAGTTCGTCGGTTGTGCCGTGCAGGGCCGAAAGCACAACAACGCAGCGATCCCCGGTGCTCTCACGGCGAATTATCTCGATCACCTTTTTGATCGTTTCGGCGTTGGCAACGGATGATCCGCCGAATTTGAGGACTTTCATATCTTGCTCGTAATTATATCTTTCACTGCCGGGTAATCATTTTTGACCGCGATGCTGGATCGATGTTTTTCAAATAGCTCATCGATCGCAGGCGGCCGCGATGGCTGTTTTCCCAGGATCTCAGATACAGAATCGAATTTTATCGGATGGGCCGTTTCAAGAATGATCCCGGTCTGGATTCCGCCGGCTAGATGGTCGGCTAGAGCACGGTAGGCAACCGCGCCATGTGGATCCAGGATATACCCCGTCTGATCGTAAACCGAACGCATCGTTTCAGCCGTTTGCTCGTCGGAGATGCTTACCGCCGAAAGCGTTTGCGAAAGAGATGATAGATCATTCTCGAATATCTCGAGCACGCGTACCCAGTTACTGGGATCACCTACATCCATTGCGTTAGAGAGCGTGGCAACGGTGGTTGTCGGCTCATATCTTCCATTTCGCATAAACCGCGGAACGACGTCGTTGGCATTGCAGGCTGCTATGAAATGGTCGATCGCCAAGCCGGATGCATTGGCAAGCATGCCAGCGGCGAGGTTGCCGAAATTTCCGCTCGGCACCGATAAGACGGGCAAGTTCCCTTCCCACTGTTTAATGGCAAAGAAATAATAAAACTGCTGCGGCAGCCAGCGGGCGATATTGATCGAGTTAGCCGATGTCAGATGGACTCTCGTCTGCAGATCATTGTCCGCAAGGGCCCGTTTTGCCAGCGATTGGCAATCGTCAAACGTACCCTGTACCTCCAATGTAGTCACATTTCCGCCGAACGTGGTCAATTGCAGCTCCTGGATCTCGCTCACAGCGCCCTGCGGGAACAAAATGATCACCTCGACATCGGAGATCCCATGGAAACCTGCCGCGACTGCCCCGCCTGTATCCCCAGACGTAGCTACGACAACTATCGTTTTTTCAGATCTTTCGTCGATAAAATATCTTAGGCACCGGCTCATAAACCTGGCACCGACATCCTTAAATGCAAGGGTCGGCCCGTGAAACAACTCGAGCACCGAGATATTGTCCGTTAGCCTAACAAGGGGAATATCGAAATTCACTGTCTCCGAGCAAATTCGGAATAGCTCTTCATCCGGTATCTCACCGGAGATATAAGGCCTGATGACCTCGAACGCGATCTCGTCATTCGGCCTGGACTCGATACCAGCGAAAAAATCGGAGCGTAGCTTCGGAATCTGCGAAGGGAAGTATAGTCCCTTGTCCGCTGGCTGACCGGCAAGGACGGCTTCGCGACATGTCGCGTTGGGAGATATTCGGTTTGTGCTAAAGTAGTGCATCTAAAACGGCTTGATACAAAGAAACTAAATCATATAACGGTTAAGTTCGCTTTTGCTAAATATGGACGAAATTACGGTTCTATCCCCCGCGACGGTCTCTAACGTGGTCTGCGGCTTTGATTGTCTGGGCTTCGCGCTTCTCGAGCCTGCCGACCGCATGACCATTCGGAAAATTGCCGGGCGGGAGGTGCGGATCGTACACCACGATGATTTCGGCCTGCCGACGGAGCCGGCGAAGAATGTTGCCGGGGTGGCTCTGCAGAAATTCCTCGAACGGGCCGATGCCGATCATGGATTTGAGATCGAGATCACAAAACATATCAAACCGGGCAGCGGTATCGGTTCCAGCGCAGCAAGCGCGGCGGGGGCCGTAGCGGGCGCCAATCTCCTGTGTGGCGAACCATTCACGAAAACCGAGCTTGTCGAGATCGCCATGGCCGGCGAAATATTGGCCTCCGGTTCGCGTCACGCGGATAACCTTGCCCCCTGTATCTATGGCGGTTTCGTACTGGTCCGCTCTTCCGACCCGCTGGACATCGTAGAGCTGGATTTTCCGCCGCTTTTCGCGACCGTCATCCATCCTCAGATCGAGATCAGGACCTCGGAGGCCCGGGCAATGCTTCCGAGCAGTGTGCCGCTCAAAGACGCCGTTCGTAACTGGAGCAATTTGGGGGCCTTCGTGGCCGGCCTCTCCCGCGGGGATCACGAACTCATCGCACGTTCGATGGTCGATGCGATAGTGGAGCCCGTCAGGAGTTCGCTGATCCCGGAATACGACAAAGTAAAGTTCGCAGGGCTCTCGGCCGGAGCTCTTGGCGGCGGTATCTCGGGTTCGGGTCCGTCGATGTTCATGCTTTCGCCATCGAGAGAAGCTGCCGACGATGTGGCTGACGCGATTCATGCTGTCTATATAAAAACTGGTATTCCATTCATGATATACGTATCGGCTATATCTCCCCATGGCGTCCGGCTCGCCTGAATCTAAAGCAAATCAACTGTTTTCAATCGCATCAAAACTGTTAAGATAATCAGGGATGCTGACGAAAGAACTTGAAGAAACATTGAGTTTTGCGGTCGACGAGGCCGTAAAACACAAGCATGAGTTTGTTACGCTTGAACACCTGCTGTTTGCTCTGCTTGAGGATTCGGCAGCACGCGATATCCTCTTCAATTGCGGAGCCCAGATCGAGGAGATCGCCCGCGCATTGCAAGAGTATTTCGAGGGCGTTCTCGAGAAGATGGGCGATTCCTCAAAGGCAATGCCGGAACTGACCTCGACGTTCCAATCAACCATCTCTTATGCAGTGCTGCAGGCCGAGGGCAGCGGCCAGGGTGCCGTCGATGGAGGCAACATCCTCGCGGCTCTCTATCAGGCAGAGCAATCTTACGCCGTATACCTTCTGCTGCAGCAGGGCGTGACGCGGCTCGATATCCTCAACTATATTGCGCACGGCATTTCAAAGATCGATCCGCTCGAGGGACCGCCGGATGGCATCGACGATGACGAACTTGAAGGTCTAGGTTCGGCACCAAAGAAAAAGCCGCTCGAAAGCTTTACGGTCGAGTTAGTTGCTCGTGCTGCCGCAGGTGAGATCGACCCGATCGTCGGACGCCTGCCTGAGATCGAGCGTACTATCCAGGTACTTTGCCGCAGGAAAAAGAACAACCCCTTGTATGTCGGTGAGCCCGGTGTCGGCAAGACCGCTCTCGCTGAGGGACTTGCTCTCAAAATCAGCGAAGGCGATGTACCTGAAGTGCTTCAGGGTGCTAAGGTCTTTGCCCTGGATATGGGAGCCGTACTCGCAGGTACGCGATATAGGGGCGATTTTGAGCAGCGATTCAAAGCGATCATTAACGATTTGAAACAGCAGGAGAACGCTATTCTTTTCATCGACGAGATCCACACTATTGTCGGTGCAGGAGCCGTTTCGGGCGGATCGATGGATGCGTCGAACATACTCAAACCTGCTCTGGCGGCTGGCGAACTGCGTTGTATCGGTTCGACAACACATGCCGAATACAAAGCGGCATTTGACCGTGACCGGGCCCTGGCCCGAAGGTTCCAGAAGATCGAGATCAACGAACCCACGATCGAGGAAACCTATCACATTCTCCGTGGCCTCAAAAGGTTTTACGAGCAGCACCATGGCGTGAAATATGGCAATGACGCCCTTCGCACAGCCGCCGAACTCGCGGGCAAGTATATCGGCGACCGGTTTTTGCCTGACAAGGCGATCGACGTGATCGACGAGGTCGGTGCCTCCGTCAAGCTGCTGCCGGCCAGCCGTCGGCCGAAACGGGTCAGCGTGCAAATGGTGGAGAACACCATAGCCCGCATGGCCAAGATCCCACCGAAGACGGTCGTGGCTGACGAGAAGGTCCGGCTTAAAACGCTTCGTGATGACATCAAGAAGGTCATATTCGGCCAGGACGAGGCGATCGACGCGATAGTCGACGCCATCCAGATCTCGCGTGCCGGCCTTGGCCATCAGACCAAGCCCGTCGGCTCGTTCCTTTTCTCCGGACCGACAGGCGTCGGAAAGACCGAAGTATCGAAGCAGCTTGCCGAAACGCTGGGAGTGGAGTTTATCCGCTTCGATATGAGCGAATACGCCGAGCCGCATACAGTTTCCCGCCTGATCGGTGCTCCGCCTGGATATGTCGGTTTTGACCAGGGCGGCTTGTTGACTGAGGCGATAATGCGAACACCGCATGCCGTGCTCGTTCTCGATGAGATCGAAAAGGCCCATCCGAACCTTTTCAACCTGCTCCTGCAGGTTATGGACTCCGCAACGCTGACCGACAACAACGGCAAAAAGGCCGATTTTCGCAATGTCATCCTGATAATGACCACCAACGCCGGCGCCCGCGAGCTTTCGTCGGGCGGAGTGGGCTTCCGCAATTCCTCAGACACAAAGGGCAATGCGAAAGGCGTTATCGAGCGGACGTTTACACCGGAATTTCGCAACCGGCTCGACGCCTGGGTGCCCTTCCAATCCCTCGACATTGACGTCATCACGCTGATCGTCGATAAATTTATCAACGAGCTCAACGGACAGCTTGCCGAGAAACGGGTTCTCGTCAAATTGACAGAATCGGCCCGCGAGTGGCTGGCCAAGAATGGCTTCGATGCCCGCTATGGCGCCCGCCCGATGGCTCGCCTGATCCATGAAAAGATCAAACAGCCGCTCGCTAATGAGATCCTCTTTGGCAAGCTGACCGACGGCGGGAGTGTGGTAGTTGACGCCGATGAGAATGCCTTAAAATTGGATCTGAATTAAAACCCCCGAGAAGAGCTCTACCGGATATAAGTTGTCAAAGATCAATTTATCTAACGCAGGCATCGACCATTGCCAAAACGTCTTCAACGAACGCCTCCGGTGCCCGCTCGACGAACTTCGCTCTACGCGCTGCGTGATCGATCGACTTCACTTGCTCGACCATAACGAAGCCCGTGAGAGCAGAGCCGCTCGGTACGGCCAGATGGAACGGGAAGTTTCGGTCCGTATTCGTGACGGGGCAGACGATCGCCAAGCCAGTATGTCTGTTAAAGAGGTTATTGCTTACAACGAGGGCGGGACGGCGGCCTTTTTGTTCGTGCCCGGCTTGCGGGTCGAAGGATAATGTTATGAAATCCCCCTTCCGAGGAATATACCGGGGCACTTACCACTCCTCCTTGCCGACGGCAGGCCCGAACGAAACTTCATCGGGCTCGTAGCATTTCGGTATCTGCGCGACCAACTCCCTAATGTCGTATTTCGGTTTCGATCTAGCAGCTTTCTTTACCAGGATCTGGTTTTCGCTAACGACTATTTCTACCTCATCGCCAACCGAGATCTCAGCCTGGTCCAGCAGCTGCTTCGAAAGTCGAAGTCCCTGACTGTTACCCCATTTTTGCACTTTAGAAACCATCATAATTTCTTTCTCGTATATCCTAAGTATATACATGACGCGAGTAGCGAATGTCAACATTTTTTTGAGAATCAGTTATCTATGCTATCTTCCTCTTCTAAACTCAATTCGGTAAGCTTCCCGTCATCGCCTACGGAAACTCGCCATAAGAAAATCCGTTTTCCGATCTCTATCAGATAACGGTAGCTCGGCCGCTCGCCGAGTTCGCCGGACTCAAAGAATCGGACGACGCCCGGAGTGCCAAGAGATGCGATCCGTCGATAGCTCGCCTTTGCACGATCTGTGGAAAGCGAGCGAAGCAGTTGGGGAGCTATCGGAGCAGAATCGAGCTTATCTTCATTTCGTGCCCGCAAGACGATTGAAAGCTTTTCACCGAGGCCCGAGACGGGTTCCGGTTTTGCCTTGATAGCTCTTAAAGACATCGTCGGTATATACAGCTTAGCGATACTTGTCGCCATTACGCCTGCGTTGCCGGTTTCCCCGGTGTTGGTCAGAACGATAACGGCGAGAGAATGATCGGGATAACGGAAATTTGCGGATGTGAATCCGGCGGTCTGGCCAGTGTGGCCGGTGAGTTTGTGTCCGCGAATGTCGGATATCCGCCAGCCGAAGCCGTAAACGGATGGTTTGCCGTCGAGAAACACGAACTGTTTCCACCACTCGGCCTTACTGGACGGCTTTAGGAAGGTATCGCCGTCGAGGGCAGTATTCCACTTGACCATGTCACCGATGGTCGAAACTATCGAGCCCGCTCCCATCAGGTCCGTCAGATCCCAATTACGTCCGGCGTGGCGGGTGCCCCGCCATTCGTAGCCGCTTGCCCGGTTCAAGATGACATATTCGGGGTCGCGGTCGTCGGTCTTCGTCATACCAAGCGGCCGGAATATACGCTCTCGCATAAACTCCAGATACGACTTGCCTGAGCGGCCCTCGATGATGAAAGCAAGCAGGTTGTAACCGCTATTGCTGTAAATGTTGCGTTCGCCGGGCGGAAACTCGAGCGGATGCGGCGAAAGCTGTTTGATAAAATCGGCAACCTTCAGCCGCCGAAGCAGGGCAAAGCCGTCAAGGCTCGAATAGCTCTTGATCCCCGATGAATGCGTCAACAAGTGCCTTACGGTCACATCGCGCCAGGCCTCGGGGGTGTCTGGCAGATATGCCGAGATCTTCTCATCGAGCGATATCTTGCCGTCCTCGACCAGCAGCAAGATCGCCGCCGCGGTCATCTGCTTTGAAACCGAACCGATCTCAAAGACCGTTTCCGTTGTCACCGGGACGTTGTGTTCCAGGCTGGCGATGCCGTAACCCTGAATCTTTACGACCTTGCCATTCTTCATCACAGCGACTGCCGCGCCCGGAATGTGCCGCTCGGCCATAAAGGTGCGAACGTGATCGTCAACCTGGTCGGCAAAAACGGTCAGCGGCCCGATCAACATCAGGAATAAAATTGCGGACTTTATATGGTTTCTTCTCATCTATGTTCTCTTTTTAATTAAAATGTACGTTCCTGTTTATCGACATCGAACGGCGTATGGAAGCGTGCAACCTTAATCATACCAATGTTTTACGTGTTTCAGCACCCCATTTTGTCACGAAAGGGCATCCCAATTTGCCATCCCACGTGGGATGAAAAATGGGACGCACAACCCATTGCGGCTCAACAAGTTAACCCCGTTCATCCCATTTTTCGAAAAGTGCGTAACGTGTTTCACGTGATGAGTGTCATCCTGAAAAAAGTTGTCATTTCGGTCCTTAGTCCTGATGAAAGTTGTCATAGATTCCTTTATCCTGAATGAGATCTCTCAAGGCGTGAATCAAATATCCGTCAGGACAGGCCGGGCTATGATAACACGATGTTGCGTTGCTAGTCTATTATTTCACGTACAGGACGCGGGCCGTCGCGACCTTATAAGCCCGGCTATTTGTAAATATACGAAACGTACGTAAACTCGTTTCATGCAGACGGATGTTCTGATAGTCGGTGCCGGGCCGACGGGCCTCGCGCTCGCGTGCCAGATGATAAGGTTCGGTGTCGATTTTCGGATCATCGATAAAAAGGAAACAATTACACCATATTCCAAGGCCATCGGCGTGCAGGCCCGCACGCTTGAGATCTATGAGCAAATCGGCCTAGCTGATGACCTGATCGCGCGCGGAACCGTTGCGGAAAAGGTACGAATGTTTGCCGGCGGCAAAGTCCGGGGCGAAGCCATCTTCGCAGATCTCGGAAAAGGGCTAAGCCCCTACCCGTATGTCCTGATCGTCGAACAAGGCGTTCACGAAAAACTTCTCTATGACCATATTCGCTCGCATGGCAAAGAGGTCGAATGGCTCACCGAGCTTGACAGCTTTTCCCAAACCGAAGAGTCCGTAACAACAGTCGTACGAAAAGCGGGCGGCGATAGCGAAACTATCGAAGCCAAATTTCTGGTCGGCTGTGACGGAGCCAGCAGCGGTGTCCGGAAAACACTTGGACTCCAATTCTCAGGCAGCACATTTGAGCGAATGTTCTACGTTGCCGATGTAGATCTCGATTGGGAATACGGCCACGAGGCTCTTCAGGTTTTCCTGATGCGAAACTCACTGCTTGCTTTTTTTCCGATGGTCGGCGAACAGCGATATCGGATCGTCGGGACATTTCCTGAGGAATTTGCCAAAGATGAGGGCGATATCCTCTACGAAGAGATCGAGGAAAGGGTCAAGCACGACTCTGACATCGACCTCGACATTACGGAAGTCAGGTGGTTTTCGACATACAAGGTCCACACGCGTCACGTCAATAAATTCTCGGTCGGCCGCTGTTTTCTCGCAGGAGATTCTGCCCACATCCACTCACCGGCGGGTGCTCAAGGGATGAACACCGGCATTCAGGACGGTTACAACCTGGCGTGGAAGCTGGCGATGGTGGTCGCTGGCAATTCAAACCTCAAGCTTCTCGACACATACAACGAGGAACGTCTGCCTAACGCCAAAATGCTGACGCAAACGACCGACCGATTTTTCGGGCTGGTCGCGAGCCCGAATCCCGTTTTGGTGTTTCTGCGGCTATATGTGATCCCCTACATTGCCGGTATCGTCCTACGTCTAGACAGCGTCAAGCGGTTTGTCTTTCTCAGAGTGGCGCAAATCGGCATTAACTACAGAAACCAGTCTCTAAGCGAAGATCATGGAAACCTAAAGGTAAAGGCCGGCGACCGGATGCCGTGGTTCGAGGTCGACGGTACAAGCATCTACGATCGTCTCCGCGAGCCGGTCTTTCAGTTGATCGTATTTTCGGACAGTAAGTCCGAGATACCTCCGCTCCCCGACGACCTGATGAGCGAATGGCAAGGTCTGATCGACAGAACTGTCATTGCCATTGATCCCGATATTGTGAAGATCTTCGGCACCGCGACCGCCTTTTTTATCATCCTCCGACCGGATAATTACATCGGCGTCATCTCGGACGATTTCTCGCCTGACGTTGTTCGCGGATATCTCAGCAGATTCACCTACGCCTAATTCCCGCTGATCGTATGATTTGAAGGTGTAGGTTGTTTCTCGGAGCCTCGTCCACTGTTTATTCGTAGTTAACCAATACCTCAACAACTGACGCTCATCGGTTAGCAATACGTTTATTAAATACGTTTATTACAAATACGAATAACGCGGTATAAGCCGTGACCAACACAGTTGTGAATAACCATGTGATATATACCGAAGCATCATTTATGCAGCAGAACTGACCATATCCGATCGAACGGGGGAACATATCTACCGGTCCCAACGAAATAACAAAATTGGTGGCAATGATCATAACTAACCCCGTCAAAAGCCAACCGGTTAAAGTTTTGTCACTTTTGGAAATAAAAAAGCCCATTACGAGCCTGCTTAGTAACCCCAAGAGAAGAAGCAAAATGCAAAAAGGTGAAAAATTTAAGGGGAAGCCATAATAGGAAATAGAAACGCCGTCGGGGGGCAGATTCCCGAGATATGATAACCGAGTCTCATAAATAAGATACAAAGCTTCCCATAATAGAATTCCGGCCAGCAATCCATATATCGCCTTCAAGAGCTAAGCGACAGTATCTGTTGATCATAAAACTTTCCTCCACATGCCTCCAAAGTTAGGCGCGGGCACACGGCCGCACCTGACGTGTGGCCATCGACAGGCTAATTCCCGCCGATCGGGTCGCCGGGTGGAGTGGTGAGCGGGGTGGTCTGTTTTCTCGGGGCGTCGGGCCTCGCGAGGAAGCGTTCGATGTCGTCGGATGTTGCCCGATAGTGGGCGGCGGTGTCCGGATTGACGCCGCCGACGCGTTTGGCGATCGTGTGGATCGAGCGCAAAGCATCGGATGCGACGGCCCTCACTTGCGAATGTGCGTTCGCATCCGCCGCGAGGTCCATCAGGCGGGTGACAGTCAGGCTCTGTACGGCTCGCTTTACCGCCGCCTGCTTGGCATCAGCGGGAAGAGGCGACCGCCAGGTGGCAGTCAGCAGGCCATCCACGACCTCTCGGAAGTGCGGGTTGGCCTTATTTCTGGCATTGTAGGCGATAGTTCGGGCCGCACGGTTTGGCTCAAGCAGAGCGGTGACCGTGAGGTCTGCGGCGATCTCGGCGGCACCGATCTCGTCGAACATCGGACTCGTTCTACGGGTAAAACGCTCGGATCTGCCCGAATTGTAGCCGTAGGCGACTGGAGGCAGCATTCGGAGGATATTGTCTGCAATGACCAATTCCTCGGGCCGGAGGGTTTCAAGTACAACCCGCAAAGCCTCACGCTGGCGCGCCGCCGGGACGATCTCGACAACCGTCGGCGGGTTCCAGGAATTCCCTTCCCGGACTGCAAACGTATAATTGGCCCCGCCGATATGCTTAACCGCCGCAATAAGTTGGTATCGATGGTGAAGGTAAAGAGGCAAAAACCGGTTTTCCAGCTCTGAAAGAGGCGTGCCACTGGGTATATTCTGCAGGCCGAACTGGTCAAGGCCGATACGACGGACCTTCATTTCATGAACGAGCATCGCGATCGGATCGGCACCGTTGTCCCACAGGTTTGCAAGCGGATGGGCCGCACCGGCTGGCCGTGCGTCCTGGTCCGCCAGGAAAAGCATGCCGTTCGCGACGCCTTCCTTAACGATCTTTTCCAATTCCCGGTCCTCGTCCGCTCCCGCGGCAAACTGCGTATAAGCGTATCGCGTTGCGAATTTGTCGAACGATCCGATACCGACCGCGTATGCATTCGAAAAATCGAGCTTGCCATTCTTGATCTCGACCATTGGTGCGGGGTAATCCATAACAGAACCTCGCCCGTATGTGCTCGCCGCGAAGTTATGCGTGAAGCCAAGTGTATGGCCCACCTCGTGAGCTGAAAGCTGCCGGATACGGGCATACGACATCGCCGTGAGATCGTCCGCCGACTGGGAACTAAACAGGTAACCGGCGTCGGGCAGCATGCCGAATTCGCAGGCATCTGTCGAAGCCTGATACGGCGGTATCATTCCCTCACCGAGCAGAAAGTCCTGTCGTGCCCGCTGCGAATCGAGCGTGACGTCGCCCTTGATGATCTCGCCCGTTCGAGGGTCGACGACGCTGGAGCCTATGGACCAGCCGCGAGTCGAACGGTGCACCCAATTGATAACGTTGTAACGAACATCCATCGGGTCGGCGTCAGCCGGCAGGACGCGGACCTGAAAAGCATCTT
The DNA here is from genome assembly GCA_041745615.1 of Pyrinomonadaceae bacterium. Lineage (GTDB taxonomy): Bacteria > Acidobacteriota > Blastocatellia > Pyrinomonadales > Pyrinomonadaceae > OLB17. The sequence continues at coordinate 24,169 of JBGTIP010000047.1, forward strand.
TGAAGCCGGCGGCCTCAAAAGCCTGATTCCACCACGCGGCACCTTCGATAAGCGCCCGCTGTATCGAGGGCGGGGCTCCGTTATCGACGTAGAAGACGATCGGCTTGACGGCTTCGCTGACCGCTGCATTAGGATCTTTCTTCTCGAGACGGTGCCTGACGATCCACCTCTTTACCAGGTCTTCATTTATGTCGGTGCCATAATCGTAAAAGTCGATCGGAATTGCTCCTACCCGCGGATCAAATTTGCGAGGGCGGTAATTGCCGTCGGGCAATTCGACCAGGGATTGCCGCTGACGGACGGTTACGTTTCGCGCGGTCGGGGCTGTTTGATTGATTAAGTTCCCCGTCTCGGCATTGGACGTGACAGTAATAGTCGCCTCGATCTCCATGTTTTTGGGAAAGCCCTTTGTGGTGGGCATATAGAGTGCGCTGCGACCCTCATCGAAACTGTATGTGCCCTGACGAGCGCGGTTAAGCCGGTCGGCAACGCCGTGGGCATCCCGAATAAAAAAGGTGGTCGCATCGACCAGAATGCGGTCACCATCCACGGCCTCGACCTTGAAACCCCAGATAACGGACCGGGCAAATGATTCCTCGACCGACCTCTTTTCGGCGACGTTATCGCTCAGGGCACGGTAGTCATAATTGGGCTGGACGAGTAGCACCTTGTTACCGGAACGTTCGAATTTCACAACCCTGGTCGGCCCGAGCTGCGCCCGGTCGAGCCCGATAGGATTGGACCCGACGCCGGTCGTCAAGGACACAAGGTGCAGGAATTCGCGATCAAGATTATTGATCTCAAGATAGATCTTGCCGTCGTCCGCACTCAGATAGATCGGCATAAAACCGTCGATCTTTTGCAGCTTATCCACGACCGAAGAAATGGACTTGCGAGCAGGCGTCTGAGCCAGGCCGGATAATGAAAGACTCGTTAGGATAACGACGAGGATGAGGAAACGTCTCATAAATTTAGTTCTGTGTGTTTTGAGATTTAGCACTGTTTCTCGGGGATACAAACAATCTGATATTAGGACTATCGGCGTACATTCCTGCCCCGCGGCGTTACGACCAGGACATCGCTGACCTTGCGTTCGCCCGCGGCATCCGATGGGCGATTGACGATCTTGCCGTCGAGGAACATCGCTGTCGAGCCGCCGCCGTCGAGATTCATGGCCTCCACGGCCCCGAGTTCAAGAAGGTATGCCGCGAGGTCATAAAGATCGAGCCCCGCGCTCGTTTCGCTGCGGCCGTCGGCAGTGAGCAGGAGCAGCCTGCCATTCTTTAATTTGGCGACGGCTGTTCGCGGGTGGCGTGTCTCGACGAACAGCTTAGTTGTTTTTTCCAGCTCCCAGGTGATATCGATCTTGCCGTTCCTGATGAGCTGCGGGACGCCGGTCACCACGTCGAGCTTGTCCCTGTCTTTTACGAGCACCGGCGGCAGGTTTTGCCAATCACGAACGAGTGTTACGGCTTCCTCTTTCTTAACTATCGGGGCAAGGATGTCACGCAGCGAGCCGGTTGTCGAAATGACATATCCCTTTTCGGGAATGACCGAGTTACCGACGTCGAGGCCTATCGAATAAATGTTCCCGTCAACGATCACGATCTCGATGCCGTCATTACCGGTCAAGGTCGTCTTGCCGAATCGGGGCGTGTAGATGACCAGTTCGTCCGCTTTACGCTCGCGATTAACGCCGGAGACTTTGAAAGTCTCTTTACCCAGCCTCATCGATTTAGACATAGAAGATCGGGCCATAAAAACATCGGTCTGGGCCGGTCTGTTGTTAATGATGAGCTGGATGCGTTCGTTCACCGGTTCGCTTATAAGATCACCATCGATCATAAGCAGGCCGACCGGGTCGCCGAGAAACTTGCTGTTATCCAAACGAAAGAAACCCGCATTAATAGCAGCTACACCGCGATGCCGCGTCGCGATCGATGACGTAGTCTCTGTGCCGATCGCTTTATCGTGAGCACGATGAACGTCAAGCCGCACCTTTTTAAGGTCGAGGCGAAGGAGGTTGATCCTGACCGGTTTCCCGGTGAATTCACGTGTTACCTCGGCGTGCTCGATGCCATTGGCGACCGGCTTCCATTGTTGAGCAGAAATTGAAACGCAGAGAGCGCAAAGGACGCAGAGGGAGGAAACCGAAATCCTAATGTTTACGAATCTATTCTTTTTCATTTTGACCTTACTCAGCGCACTCTGCGGTCTCTGCGCTAAAACCCCTTTTTGCGATTGTATTCGAGATAGGCAAAACTTGAAACACGATATGCGGATCAACGAAAGAGTCGTCCGGCTAAACGACAAACCTGTAAACCCAAAAGCAAGGTATGTGCTGTATTGGATGCAGATGTTCAAACGTGTCGATGATAATCATGCACTCATTTGGGCGATTCGCAAGGCGAATGAACTTCAATTGCCGCTCGTCGTTTACGAAGGCCTCAAGTATTACTACCCCTGGGCGTCGGATCGGATACACAGGTTTATTCTCGAGGGCGTTGAGGAAAAACGGATCGCATTTGAGAAGCTGGGCATTCGATACATTTTTTACCTGCAAAAGGACGGCGATTCGCCAAAGCAGACGGTTGCTCGATCGGCCCGCGAGGCTGCGATGATCGTTACCGACGATTATCCTTGTTTTATCATCCCTGAACATAATCGGAGGATTGCGGAGAAGGCCGAAATACCGGTATTCGCAGTAGACTCAAATGGCATTATCCCAATGTCAAAATTTGATAAGGAGGAATACGCTGCGTACACAATTCGACCGAAGATAAACCGTCTATTGGATCGCTATCTGAAACCAATGGAGGCTGAAACGCTCGATGTTCCGAGCCATGGGTTGGAAGTCGATTGTCCCGAAAACGTAGTGACCGACGGAAATATCGCTGACCTTGTGGCGGAGTGTGATATCGACCACACGCTGGAGCCGTCGAAGGTTTACCGCGGGGGTACGGAGGCCGGGCGAAAACGTTTGAAGAAGTTTGTTGAGGAGATCCTGCCCGATTACGAACGAACGCGAAATAAACCGGAGATAGACGGTTCCTCACGGTTGTCCGCTTACCTGCATTTCGGATATCTTTCGCCCCTCGAGGTCGCGTTGGCCGTGCGAGATGCGGACGCTCCGCAGGGCTCTATTGACACATATCTTGAAGAGTTGATCGTCCGGCGTGAACTTTCATTCAATATGACGCGGCATAACGCGAATTACGACTCGCTTGCCGCGTTGCCCCCCTGGGTGCACAAGACAATGCGCGAGCACGCCGATGACGACCGGCCGGTCACATACTCGCTAGAACAGCTTGAGGCCGGTGAGACTCACGACAAGCTATGGAACGCCGCCCAGCGAGAGATGGTGGCCACGGGTGAAATGCACAATTATGTGCGGATGCTGTGGGGCAAGAATGTGATCGCATGGTCAGATAACTACGAGATAGCGTTTGAAACATTGGTTCACCTCAATAACAAATATTGCCTGGACGGCCGTGACCCGAATTCATACGCCGGGATCCTGTGGTGCTTCGGCAAGCACGACCGGCCGTGGATGGAGCGCCCCGTTTTCGGCACCATCCGCTATATGACCAGCGGAAGCACGGGGAAGAAGTTCGATTCGAAGAAGTATATTGAGTGGACGAAAGGCCTCGCTGGAATATAGCGCTAATTTTCTCTTCGTCCGGTATTTTTTCTGATAGATTACGTGTATGTCTCTACGCAAACTCATTCTTCACCTATTCATGGCCTTATTCGTGCTTTTCGCTCCAAAGGAAAATGTCTTCGCTTGTGAGTGTATGGCTGCCGATGTCAAAGCGGACGTATCAACAGCATTTCAAAAGGCAGAGATCGTGATGATGGCGACATTGGAATCGATTCCGGATCTGGGACCGGGCGTGGAGTTCGACCAGCGAATCGTCAGTGTACTCATAGAAAAGGTTTACAAAGGTGGTCTAAGAACGGGATTGCTTTTCAACCTTGGCCAAGGGCGAAGTTGTGATAGAAATTTCAGTAAAACCGAGATCGGAAAGTCATTCATATTGTATATAGATAAAGCTGTTGTAAGGCCCCAAGAAACGCCGGAAAACCCAACGATTTTCAGTGAAGGGGAAACTCGTTATTTTGTATCGAAATGTGGCCGTTCAGCATTGGTAGAGAATGCTCAGACTGACCCTCTGTTTCTTGAAACGAAGTCCGCCTCTAACACTCCGTAGGATCATTATCGATCCAGCCGAGTGGCGCCAGCCTTCTTGATCCTGGCTTGAGCTTCCGGTACTTGGAGCACGCCGACGAACTCCATTTTTAACTGATGGTTTGCGGGGTCGATGCCGCCCTGAATTGGATAATATGGTTCGGGTATTTCCCCTTGGACCGCTATCGCTCCCATGATCTCGTGACGTGGCTCGGGCTTATTTAGCAGGTCAAAGCCGAGCACGCCGGTGAACAGGCCCGCGATCATTGAGAACACAGCGGTTGCGACGCGAGAAGCTCGGAGTTTTACCGCCGCCCATCCCACGGGGCAATTCTTTGTCAGTATCGTGCCATCGGACCGACGGAAAAAACGTACGCAAAGGCGGCCCTCGGAGCTGAGGATGAGGTTCTCGGCTTCCTGCCGGGACAAATCGGAGAGGTTATAGACATTCAGCTTGCAGTCGCCGCAAAAACGCTTGCGATCGCTGCCGAACATTCCCTCCCAGTCGGCGCTGCAAGGTGATGCGATGCGGATGTTGTCTAGCGGGCTGGTGAATTTGCTCATAAGGGCCTCCGTTTAGTTAGACAGCGCTTGAGCGCCATTTGTTCCATAGAACGGAGTGGCCCGGACAAGCTTGCAGATCTTATTGTTTTTTAGCGGTTGTCGAAAGGCAGCCAGCGGCCATTCCAATCGAACATTTCGAGGGCGGAAAAGCGTTTTTTATAATCGTAGAATGACGATCCCTCGTACGCGTAGCCGTGGTAGTAAAGCGATCTACCATTAGCCGCAGCGTACTCGATCTCTTTGAGCATAGTAAAGATACCAAGGCTGCCGGCAGTTTCGTCCGGGTCAAAGATCCCGTAGATGCTCGAAACGGATGTAGCTCCGACATCGAGGAAACTCGCGGCTATCAGCCGGTCATCGCGACGCACCTCGAGCTCAAGTACCTCGACAGGCTCGCCGCCGCCAGCAAGGAAGTCATAGATCGTAGCCGGTTCGCCGGTTTTGAACCGGCGTTTGTGCCGCTCAAACAGATCGAGCGTTTCGTCGCCCAAGGCTACGGGGCCGATGGTTACCTCGGCATCGGCGTTTCGACGAAGAACTCGCCGCTGGCTCTTGGACAGTTTGAAATGCGCAAGTTGTATTCTAAGCGGCAGCACCAGACGGATCTCGTTATCATAAATTCCGAGATTGTATCTGAAAAAATGCGGGCCAAAATGTCGCCAGCCGTCCTCGAGCAGCATGTCGTGCTGTTCGGGCGTGACAGAGTCGGCGTAAAACTCTTCGTTGATAAGCTGAAAATCAGCGTCGAGCAGCATAGACGTTCAAAATCCAGAGTACCAGTCGTAGCCGTTCTCGGCCCAATAATCTCTCGGCCGCTCAGAAGTAAATTCGATCCGGCCGATCCGCTTTATCTGTTTGATCCCGTATTTGGCGGCAGACGCAAGCCGCAGCGGAGCACCGTGCTCGGGTAAGAGCGGCTCTCCGTTCATCTCGTATGTAAGCAGCGTTTGCGGGTGCATGATGCTCGGCGTATCCCAGCCGACGAAGTACTTTTGATCCGGCGTCGATAAAGAAACGTAAGGCAGCAGTAGACCGCTTTCCCTTGCTGCTGGCGGATATGCGGCTGCAAAATCCGAGAACCGCACGCCTGCCCAGTGGACGATCACACTCCATCCCTCGATGCATTTCAGCTGAATGATCATCTCGGTTCGCGGAAGGGATCTTATATCGTCGAGCGTGAGAAGCAAGTCGTCCGTCCGGTTCGCGAGGCCGCCCACCGCTAGTCGCCAAGCCGACGGGTCCACGTCACCCTCGAGCCCTTCGAGCCCATTGACCCGCCGCGGACTAATGCTTTCGCGAGGAAACTCGGGAGCAAGACGTGACGGGCGGTAAAAGACCTGGCTGATCCTTTCATTGAATTCGAACGTGCGCCGATAGAGTGCTGTCTTGTTCTCATCGCTTATCCACCGCCAGCCCAGGATACCGCTGAGAGCGGCCAACCCGCCGACAAGAAAGCCGCGACGAGAATATCCCGACATTTTGCGACGGGCCTCGGCCTCATCCATGGGTAGGGAGATGCGGCGATTTTCATTTAGAATACTTGCCGTGTTTGTGCGGCGCTTGTCATCGCTGTTCATTCGCCTGCCTCCGTCTTGGGCTCCACTGCCGGATCCGCTGGCTCGGCCTTAACTATGTCATATCCGGTTATCATTGAACGAAAGTTGCTCCACCCAGCGATCGCGACCTGTATGACGTGGACTGCGAAGAAAAATACGAATAATATCGTCAGCCAAAAGTGCACCCAACGTGCCCACTCATAGCCGCCGAACATCGCGGTGAGCCATGCCATCTGCAGCGGTTTGTAGATCGCAAGGCCCGACAGCACCGAGCCGATGCCCATAACGATCACGCTTGTATATGCGATGCGTTGGGCATCGTTGTATTTGCCCTGGGGCGGTAAGGTCCTGACGATTCGCACGTCGTGAAGAGCTACGCGGACGGCCCTTCTAAATGAGCCGGGAACAGGCAGGATGGCCCGCCATTCGCCCGAGAACATGAGATAAATTACATAGACCAGACCATTCAGCGTGAACAGCCACATGAAAAAGAAGTGGATCTGCATCCCCTCGGCCAGCCTGTATGGGATGCCGAGCCAGTCATAGAACCATTGGGGAAAGAAGTGAAAGAGTTCATAAGGCCCGAGCCACAGCCCGTAAACCGGATTTGCCCAATAGATCAGAAGGCCGCTCCAGATCATCATCGCGAGCAGCGGAAAATTGACCCAGTGCAGCCATCTGACCGCGAGCGTATGTTTCTTTTCGAGCTGCTTTACCATTAGCCGTTGATGCCGCGATTATAGAATAATAACCGCCGATGTTTTAATTACCTGAATCCGCCACGGACGGAATTTCGAATTGCATCTAAATGCTTATGAGATACAAAACCGTATTCGCGTCGCTGCTTCTGACGGTTTCAGCACTTGCCGGAACCGGCTGTCGAACGGAAGTTTCGACCACCCAAAGCGAACAGACATCTGCTGCCGCCTCTTCGCCTTCGACGCCGGCCGCGATCATCCCGACAACCTCAGACAATGAGTTTGACGGAAAAAAGGTCGAGAAAACTGACGCTGAATGGCGAGCTGTGCTCACGCCGGAACAATTCCACATTCTCCGGGAAGATGGAACGGAACGTGCATTCTCAGGTGAGTACGACCAAAACAAAAAGCCGGGGGACTACCATTGCGCGGCATGCGGGCTAAAACTATTCAGTTCGAAAACGAAATTCGACTCAGGTACCGGATGGCCCAGCTTCTACGAACCTGAGTCTGCAAAGAATGTCATTGAGAATGAAGACCGCAGCCACGGCATGGTGAGGGTCGAGGTCGAATGCGCCCGCTGCGGATCACATCTCGGGCATGTCTTTGACGACGGGCCGGAGCCGACGGGTTTGCGATATTGTATTAATTCAATATCGTTGAAGTTTGTCGGTACTGACCCGGAATAGGTGATAAGTGATAAGTTAAAACTGATAAGTACTACTTACTACTTAGCACTTCTCACACTCACATACAATTTATTCCGGATGCTCAGTGAGTTACCAGTTGACCTTTCCTTCCTGGGTCGTGTCGATCTGGGCCAGCTCGACGCCCTCGTTGTAGAAAAAGATTTTCATGTTATCGAAAAGGAACTGGTGCGAATCGGGGTTCGAGACATCGAGGCCGAAGTGATTGATCAGCTGTTTTTGCTTCTCCTGCCATTCGGCCCAGCAGCCTTTACACATCTCGCCGCCGATCTTCTGACCCAATTCCGTTGGGATGGGGGCATAACCAAGCGGTTCGCCCTTTTGCCCACAGCGAGTGCATTTGAATTTGTCACCAAATAAAGCCATTTCTTAACCCTTATTACCAAACATGTTGCCGAGCTGGCCCGCGATATCGCCCAATCCGCCGACCTGACCGCCTTCGGATCCACCGAGATATTTATCAATATAGCTGTTATACGGTGCCGGCACACGCTCTTTTGCAAACTCAGCGACCGTCTGAACGGCCGTCCTCGCCTGTTCCTCAGATATCCCGGCCCGCTCTGATACTTGTCTGATCAATTCTTCCATGTTCTTGATTCCCCCTTAAAAAAACATCTGTATAAACAGATTATCACATCCAAAGACGAGGTCTAACCCGCTGCTCGGATAGCATCAAGAACCTCGCTGTCCGCAGGCTTAAAGAGGCTTAGGGACTGAGCTTTGTGATAGGCGATCTTGCAGTCCTTATCGATCACGACCACTCCGCGTGCCGAACGGCCGGGCAGCCAGGACTTCATATCGTACATTTCGGACACTTCCCGGTCGGCATCAGAAAGCAGGCGGAGCGGCAGCTGGTTCTTCTCGGCAAATCCCTTGTGCGACTCGACCGAATCGGTCGAGATCCCGACGACCTCGGCTCCCGTCGCCTGGTATTCAGACCAATGATCACGTACCGAGCAAAGCTGTGCCGTGCATACGGGCGTGTTGTCGCCAGGGTAGAAAAGAAGGACGACGGTCTTGCCGCGATGGTCGCTGAGCGTCCAATAATTGCCGTCGCCGTCTTTTAGAGTGAAATCAGGTGCTTCGTTGCCGGGGTTCATTCTCCGCCTCCTTTCGAGCCTTGAGATTAAGAAGTTTCTTACGGAACTCAGCCATTACAGTTGGACCGTCTTCGTAACGGCCGTGGCGTAAGTCGTCCAATCCTTTCTCGATCTCAGCTCTCAGCCATCTCAGCTTTTCTTCTCGATTATCGATTTTGTCCGCCATACTTTCATCCTTAGTAGCCCTTTTCGTGATGCTCCCTAACTATGTGAAGTCTCGAATATCCTTAAACGGCTTGTCCGCATCAGTAAAATCCGGCCGGTAGTAGTGTGAGGCTGACTCGTATTCCTGCATAAAGCCCTCTTCCATGCCGAGATCATCTAGGAGCGAAACAGCCTCAAACCATTCGCCTTCCGAGATGCGGCGTGAAAGGAGGATGTAGCGCTCGTCGGTCGCTGCTTTGTTGGTCGCGTAATATTGGGCCATCAGGGAGATAGCAGTTTTCGGGCCAAGCTCATCGCGGATCCAGCGAAGGTTTGCGCCGAGATCGGCGATGTCGTTTGGCAGGACGAGAAGGCGGATCAGCAGGCCGCGTTTTATCAGTCCGTCATCGCCAAATACAAGCTCGCTGCCCATCTGGCGATGCATTTCCTTTATTGCCACCCGAGCAAAGCGAGGATACTCACGGACCTTCGAGTATTGGAATCCGGCGTCGGAATCGGCGTACTTAAGATCAGGAAGATAGACGTCGATTATGCCGTCGAGCAGTTTCAGGACTTCGACCGAGTCGTATGCGTTTGTGTTGTAGACGATCGGCAGCCGTAGGCCTTTTCTAGCAGCGATGAGGATAGCTCGGGCCATCTGCGGGGCGAAATGAGTCGGCGAGACAAAGCCGATGTTATGGCAGCCGCGATCCTGCAGTTCGAGCATCATCTCGGCGAGGCGTTCGTGAGTGACCTCGTTTTTCTTCTGCTCTCGCCAGGTCTGCGAGATCTGGTAATTCTGGCAGTACACGCAGCGGAGATTGCAGTTGCCGAAGAATATGTTGCCCGCGCCGCGTGTACCCGAAAGGCATGGCTCCTCGCCAAAATGCGCGGTGTAGCTCGAGACGATCGGCAGGCGGCCTGAATAGCATGCAGCGATCTTGTCGTTCAGACGATCGTTGCCGCAATCTTTTGGGCAGACGGTGCAGGAACGTAGGAAAGCTTCGAGCCGCTCGACGCGATTCTCAAGCTCATTCGCCGCCAAGAGTGTTAGATACTTTGGGTCCATCTTTCTTTTTCTTAAGTCGTGCGGTCGCCATTCCGCTGAATCGTCCCTTTGGTGCATATTTCTCGATCACCGACCTTGGAGCGACCTTATTAGCCAACGCCCACACAAAATCCATTTCGGCGTTCACGGTCGCGGTGGCCATTCGTGTCTCGCGCAGCATCAGCAGACTTCCCCAAAATAAGAACATTATCCCCACGATGCCGATCGGGATCGGCAGCCAACGGTAAACGCCAAAAAGGGCGACGATCGCAATCGAGACACTCGTCAGAATAAAAAACCCGAGTCCGTAATAAAAGGCCGCCATTGCATGCTGCAAAATGCGCGAACGGCTCGTGACCTTGTCGATCAGGTCTATGATCACCTCGAGGCGTTCATCATACATCGGTATGTCATCCTTATTCTCGACGTAGATCAACTCGCCCAGGCGTATCTCCAATGCACGAACACGGTCTACGACGCGGCCAAGTCTGGTGGAGGTCGAAAGCACCAGCGAACCGGTTGCCGACATGAGCAGCGTGGGTGTGACCATCGCTGTTAGGAATTCCAGCGTGGTACTCAATACCTGAGTGTCTACATTGACGAGATCGCCTGACGCCATAGATACGAATTCTACGCTATAATCGGACAAATCTAAATATTTATGCGTAATGAAAAAACCGCTCGCGGAAGCGTCGTGAATATTCCGCTCAATAGTCAGGTTCTATCCGGAAATCCGCTGGGCGATCCGCATGAACGGGACCTGTACGTTTACTTGCCGCCGGGATATGACGATTCAGATGATAGCTTTCCAACTGTTTACTGCCTGACGGGATTCACGGGCCGCGGCAAAATGCTGCTGAATGACCATGCCTTTACGCCGAATCTCGCCGAGCGAATGGATCGCCTTATTGCCGCCGGTACGGTCAAACCGATGATCGTAGTGATGCCCAATTGCTTCACATACTACGGCGGTTCGCAATATATCAACTCGACTGCGACTGGATCGTACGAGAACTATCTGACGGAAGAGATCGTTCCCTTTGTCGATGAGAATTTCAGAACTGTGCCCGATCGTGCCTCAAGAGCCGTGATGGGAAAATCTTCGGGCGGCTACGGAGCCCTTATTATGGGGCTGCGTCACGCCGACCTTTTTGGCCTGGTTTGCTCGACAGCCGGCGATGCTTATTTCGAACTGTGTTATACGAGCGACTTCACAAAAGCGTTTCGGGCAATTAAGGGCGACCCTGAGGGATTCATGACGCGGTTCCACGCGACCGAAAAACATGGTAAGGACGACCACTCCGCGTTGAACGTGATAGGTATGAGCGCCTGCTATTCGCCAAACGGAACAAGTTTAGATCTTCCGTTTGAAACGGAAACCGGCGAGATCCGGCAGGATGTATGGTCAAGATGGCTGGAGCACGATCCCGTCCGGCTTGTGGAAAAACATGTGGAAAACCTCAAAAGCCTTAAGCTGCTTTATTTAGACGCCGGGACGCGGGATGAGTTCTCACTGGATGTCGGGGCACGGGTTCTGTCGAAACGGCTTCGCGATCACGATATCCCGCATATCCATGAGGAATTTGACGATGGTCATATGGGGATCTCGTACCGGTATGACAGGTCGCTGGAATTGATATCGGAAAGGGTCTTCTCCGCGGAGACGCTGAGCCGCAGAGAAGAAAGAGTTCAATAAGTCTCGTTGTAAAATCTATTTCGGGATTTCTCCGCGACTCCGCGCCTCTGCGGTGAGATCTTTCCCGGAAACACGGTCGACCTCTCGCCCCATTCGGCCCGTCAGCATGTAGCCCATCATCTTAAAATCGCTGATAAACGACCAGAATGGAAAACGAAAGCTGGCCGGCTTGTTCTTTTCGACGACGAAGTGAGCAAACCAGGCGAACGCGTAGCCGACGATAAAAAATGCGGGAAAGAAATACCACTGGCCCCGGTAAACGAAAAACACGAGCAGGGCGATACCGAGCGAGGTTCCGATAAAATGCAGCAGCCTGGTGGCGGGCAGGCTATGCTCGGAAACATAGAAATCCCAAAACTCGCTATAGTTCTTCGGATCGGTGGTCATTCACCGGCATACTAATATTTTATGCCGCTCTTTTCAATTCAGCCGCGGCGGGTTTTAGATCCGGAAGCTTTATCTGTTTTGCCCAACCGAGTTTTTCGAACAGCGAGATTGCGATCCAGTTCATATCGAACTGATACCATTGCAGTCCATGACGGGCCGACGTTGGAAATGCGTGGTGGTTGTTGTGCCATCCCTCGCCGAAGGTGAGAATGGCGACAAACCAGTTGTTGGTCGAGAGATCCCCGATCTCATGCGGGCGTTTGCCGTAAATGTGCGAGAGCGAATTTACGAACCACGTCGTATGCCAGCCCACCACGACTCTTGCGAATACTCCCCATACGACGAATTGCCACCCACCCCACGCATACAATAAAACCGCCGATAGAATTATCGGAACGTAAAAAAATCGCGAGATGAGTCGATGACCGCGGTCCTTCAACAGGTCGGGAACATACTTCTGCATCGTGGCCTTGTCGTGATCCTGCGAGGTTCCCCAAAGCACCCAGCCTATCTGCGGCCACCAAAATCCCGACCGGGCTGAGTGAGGGTCTTTTTCTGTATCAACGAACTTGTGATGAATGCGATGGGTCGCGATCCACTTATCGGGCGGGTCCTGCATCGACATGGTCGCAAAGATCGAGAGCGTGTATTCGAGCCACTTCGGTGCCTTGAAACTGCGATGCGTCAGCAAACGGTGCCAGCCCAGGCCTACACCGAGGCTTCCGACGATCCAGTTGCCGATCAAAAGAACGGCAAAATTCTGCCAGCTTAAAGAGAAAAATACAGGAATTGCCGCCAGGTGAAATGTCGTCACGATCGCGACGTTTTTCCAATTTACCCTCTGTCGGGGTTTTTCGAATTCGAGGACATTTTGCATTAGGGCTCTATGAAACAAACGAAATAAGACCCTTTTAGGGTAACAGGTCGGTGCTTGGCACAGTGTAATAATTGGGTAAAAGTTTAGCTTTGATCGGGGCGCGACTTGGCTGCCTGTTGCTCGGCGATCTGTTTGAGACGAGCGTTGCGAGTCGTAACGAGGTCGCATAAATGACGTTCGAGGAAAAGTTTATCGACAAGCCTGCCCAGAATGCCAAGGGGCGATGTCCATTCAAGCGTATCGATCATGAGCGTGCCGCCATCACGCTCCATAAATTCGTGAATGTGTTTGAAAGCTTGAAAGCGGCCCTCGATCATCTCATCGACAAAAAGGCGGGGGCGTTCAAACTCAACCACTTTCACCGTCAGCCTCTGGCGCATTCCAAAATGCGTTCCCTCAAACGTCACGGTCTGTCCCAAGCCGATCTTGCCATCAGTAACGCAGGCCACGACCTTTTCATCGGTTTCGACGGTCGTTTCGGTATGCAGCCGAACGTCGCGCATCAGGTCGAAGCAAACCTCAGCGGGGGCGTTGATGTGGGTTCTGAGAACGCTCTTCGGCATTAGAGTTTACGCGAGCGAATTCGGTGATACCGATGGCGAGAGCCATCCTGATAATCAGAGCTTCAGCGCCAAGAACACAGAAGGCCATGATCGAGACTGTGGCGGCAATTCAGGAGCGAAATCCTAGCTTAATAAAAATGCGCACTGTGAGCCACGCGAGGCCGCTTGCGAGAATACACGAAACGACGGCGAGCCCAAGGAAGGCAATTATTCCAAATGTCGCGTCGGACTCATGTTAGCCGTTGATCGCGCCGATCAACCCGAAGAACAGGATAAGTCCGAGAACGACAGTGCCGTTAGGTGGTTGGCAGTACATTGACGTTTACTTTGAACAGATTGTAAGGGTCCCACTTTGTTTTTACTTCTCGAAGCCTATCCAGATTGCTGCCAAACGTGTCGGTTGTTTTCCCCGTTTCATCAGCGTCGGCATAGTTCATATAAATGCCCTCCTCATATCGAGAGAGTGATTCATGCAGATTGCGGGTCCATTGAATATTTGCTTCGTCCTCGGTTTGGTCGGCCCAGCCACAGGTGATCCCGAAGTTGAACGGGGCAGACCGGTGAGGAAAGGCGGTCGCATCAATAGAAACTCTGGATACCGCACCGCCCATGGATTCAAAAAAGACCAGAGTAAGTTCTCCCGCCATATCTTCGACTCCTCTCAGAAGCTCTCGTATGGCATCGTCGGGTATCTCATGCCAAAACCCTGATTTGCCATACCACCGATTACCAGGTTTCTGTGCTTCATCAAAAAGTTGCTGGAGTACTGCATACGGAGTACGTTGTACCGCGTCGAGTATCGGTGAGGCAAAGCTGCGCAAGGGGGCGATGACCGATTCTGCATCTTCCTCCGGACCGAAGAACGCCACCGCGATAAAGAAGCCAACTTTGCCGTGATACCTTTCTGGTATTTCAGGCGCCGGTGGGATCCGACCGAACATGGCATAGCATCCGACCTCGTCAGGACAAGAAAGAGAGAATTCTCTATATACCTTCAATCCTTTCTCCGCAGCCTCAAAAGGATAAATCAAGAATCCGCCGAACACTTCCGGTCCTACTGGATGAACACGGAACTCGAACTCGGTAACCACGCCGAAATTGCCCCCGCCTCCGCGTATGGCCCAGAACAGGTCAGGATTCTCATGTTCACTCGTGCCGACCTCAACACCGCCGGAAGTAACTAACCTGGCGGAAAGTAGGTTGTCTATCGCAAGCCCATACTTTCGCGCTAACCAACCGATACCGCCGCCGAGGGTAAGTCCGCCCACACCCGTATGCGATATCAGACCACCGGTGGTTGCGAGGCCGAACCTTTGTGCCGCCCCATCGACATCCGCCCAGGTAGCGCCACCCTGCACCCGTGCTGTCTTAGAATCGGGATCGATAACGACACTTCGCATGGCCGAGAGGTCGAGCATCACGCCGTTGTCGCAGACAGCCCGGCCAGCGAAACTGTGACCGCCGCCGCGAACTGACAGTAACAGATCGTTCTCACGCGAAAAGTTGATGACCTCTGCTATGTCGGAGGTGTCAGCCGCACGTACGATCACACTCGGGCGGCGGTCTACCAAACCGTTCCAGACCTTTCTCGTCGTATCATATGCTGGATGCGCCCCGGAGAGGATCTCACCGCCAATCTTCGTGATTGTCGTTAAACGCTCATAGGTTTCATTTTTGTCCATGCTTACCCTCGCAATCGCTCGTAGTTAGAAAGATAGTGGTCGTGGTTAAAAGAGATATTATTGTTGTATTGGAGTCATTATAACACGACACTTTCAATAGGTTGGGAGGGGCTAACGTCAGCCCGACAGAAGGCCGGCCACGTAACCGCAAGTCTTCGAAGATACTTCAATCAGCGAATGCCAAACTCAGCTTCTCTAGCGGCATCGAGCTATTAGCATCGAACGTTTCGACATTTTCGCGGTTGATGTAGTTGTAGAGTATGTTGCGTTGTTGAGGGGTGAAGCCTGCTTCGCGAATTTGGTAGCGGAGTTCTGCCTCGTTCGCCTCGGTCGAGGCACCGGCGGCGGAGACTACGTTTTCTTCGATCATTATGGAGCCCATATCGTCGGCGCCGAAACGGAGTGCGGTTTGGCCGAGCTTTAGGCCCTGGGTCAGCCATGATGCCTGGATATGCTGGACGTTATCTAAGAATAGACGCGACACGGCAAGCATCTTGAGATAATCGATGCCTGTCGGTTCCTCCGTGATCTTGCGGCCGAGGGCGGTGTTTTCGCGTTGGAAGGTCCACGGGATAAAGGCGGTGAACTCGCCGTATTTCGGATGGACCGCTTTATTCGCAAGGGCTTCGTCCTGCACCTGGCGAATTCGCTCGAGATGCCGTACTCGGTGCTCGACCTTATCGCCGATGCCGAACATCATAGTCGCGGTCGAGATCAGCCCGACCTTGTGGACCGCACGCATCACGTCGAGCCATTCCTGCGTGTTGCACTTGGTCGAGACTCTCGCACGGACCTCATCATCAAGTATCTCGCCGCCGCCGCCGGGCATCGAGTTAAGGCCCGCGTCTTTGAGCCGCTGCATGATCGTGACGTAATCGAGTTTCGAGATCAGCGAAATGTTGTGGATCTCGGGCGGCGAGAAGCAGTGAAGCTGAAACTTAGGATACTTTGCGTGAAGCGTCCGCAGAAGGTCTTCGTACCACTCGATATTAAAATCAGGATGCAGGCCGCCCTGCATCAGCACTCCGGTGCCGCCGAGAGCTATGGTCTCGTCGATTCGCTTTTCGATCTCCTCGATAGAATGCACGTATGTGTCTGGCTTTCCCGGCCGGCGGTAGAAGGCGCAGAACGTGCAGACGACGTTGCAGACGTTTGTATAATTGATGTTGCGGTCGATGATGTAAGTGACAACATCGCCGGGATTCTTTTTCTGACGGAATTCGTCCGCGGCCAAACCGATGCGTACGAAATCATTCGATTCGAGCAACGCGGTGCAATCTTCAGCGGTCAATCGCACGCCGCTGAGCGCTTTATCCAGTATGGGTTGAACTGACGTATCCATCGGCTTTATTCTATCAAATCGCGAGTATGAAAACTCCTGCACGCAAAATCAAGTTCGATGCCGTGCTCGACAAATTCTCGCCGGAATCCGGCTGGCACTTCGTCGGCGTGTCGCGTGAGGTTGCGGACAGCTTTGAGTTTGCCAAGGGCAGTCGTCGGGTTATCTGTACCCTGAACGGGGCCGAAACGTTCCCTTGCGCCTTGATGCCCTACGACGGTTCCTTTTTTCTGATGGTCAATAAGGGCATTCGGACCCGTCTCGGAATCGAAGCGGGCGACAGTATCACGGTAGAACTCGAAAAAGATGAAAGCAAATATGGCATGCCGATGCCGGAAGAGCTTCAGGAAGTGCTGAATCAGGACCCTGATGGCGATAAGCTGTTTCATTTGCTGACCCCCGGTAAACAGCGTTCGATCTTGTATTTTGTCGGCAAGGTAAAGGACATCGATAGGCGGATCCATACGTCCTTGATCTTCGTCGAGCATCTCAAACAGAACGACGGCAAGATCGATCACAAGCGACTTCAACAGGAACTTAAGCGGCCCATATTCTAACCTCGGATGATACCTTTCGGGAACCTAATACGCATTACACATATGAGGAGGGTGTTATGCGAGATAAACAGGCACAGATCAGCCCGAGCGATATATGGCTCGCCGCGTTCTCGATAGTCGCCGGCTGGCTGGTGATTTTCCAATCGGGACTCGTTAGATAAACTCTAGCCGCTTGACTGCCGGAATCAATACGTTTTTGGCTGCGAGGTCGAAATATAACTCCATTCCCAGCCGCATCGGCTCGTCTATTGAGAACGAGATATTCTCTGAAAGATAATTTCTCATCTCACTTTCCCCTAATCCGATCTCGGGACCGTAATTAGCGATTATCTCATCGAGATGTTCGAGCCCTTCGTCGCGGGACGCTGCAAAATCGATCTCGAGATCGTCGCGAAGTGTCATCCACATCGCAAAGACAAATCCAAGCCCGGTATGCTGATGCCACAGCTCGGCAAGGTCATAGATCCGAAAACCCCGGCGGGGATCTAAATCTGAGTTTAGGGCAAGGGCAGGGTCGCCGATGATCAAGGCAGCATCCGAATCTGCGAGCATGTTGTCGATGTCCGGATCGGCGTCACGCCAAACGGGCTCAAAGCCAAGAAACTCGCGAAAAATAATTTTGGTCAAGACGACAGATGTTCGGGATGATATGTCGAGCGATACGGAACGCACATCGGAAAGTTCCAGGCCCTGGGTCACAAGGCAGACGCTGCGAACCCGACGTGTTGCCCCCACACAAACATCAGGTACCAGCCTTACTCCGTCGATCATCTGATACGCGATAACGGGAACGAGAGCGGCGGCGACGCGGCCAGTCATCAGCAACTCCGCAGAACGCGCCGGGGCGTTATCGAGAACGATCTCGACCTTGCCGTGGTGTGTTCCATAAAGAAAAGACCAAACAAGCGGAGCAGTATTTGAGTAGCTCGAGGCGGATATGCGGGCCGGTTCCATGATCATGCGAGCACTGATCTATGATCTTCATTATTCTCGATCAGCTTTTTAGCATATGGACATGTCGCCACGATCTTCAGGTCCTCTCCGCGGGCATACTTGACCACGCGCTCAACCAGGTCTTCGCCGACACCCTGACCGCGTAGCTTCCCATCCACCTCGGTGTGATAGACGGTGATCTGGCCCTGTGCGGATTCAAAAAACTGGATCCTGGCTATCCTGTCACCGTTATCTTCGATATAAAATTCTCCCTTTTTTCCCGACTTTTCTTCCTTGATCTCCATGTTGGTAGCGTAGCCCAGATGCTATGCCGGCCGCAACGAACGCAAGGGTCGAAGGTTGAGATTTGAAAGTGCTATCATTTACCTATCATGAAGATATACGACATCACCGTAGCGATAAGCGAGGCCACGCCGATCTACAAGGGCGACCCAGGTGTGGAGATATCCTCGTTCAAAGCAATGGCAAACGGGTCCTCCGCGAATGTTTCCCAGATCGCTATGGGCGTTCATACGGCAACGCACGTGGATGCCCCGAATCATTTTATCGACGGGGCGCTCAGGGTCCACGAGATAGACCCTCAAAAGCTTGTAGGTCGCTGCAGGGTGGTACAGGTCGCAGATGACGTTACCGCTGTTGAGCCCGAACATCTCGGAGACATCTCCGGAGTTGAACGAATACTCTTGAAGACCCGAAATTCGTCGTTCTGGGCCACGCCTGAGGTGGGCTTTCGCAGTGACTATACGTACATAACCCCGGCGACCGCACGGCTACTGGCAGACAGCGGGTTTGTGCTCGTCGGTATTGATTACCTTTCGATCGAAAAGAGCGGTTCGCCCGGACATCCCGTCCACGTTGCTTTACTGGAAAAGGAGATCGTGATCCTGGAGGGCGTCGACCTTCGCGAAGTGCCGCCGGGCGATTACGAGATATTCTGTATGCCGCTTAAGTACGATGGAGCGACCGGCGACGGGGCCCCGGCCCGGACGATGCTGCGAGAGATGCCGCGATGAGTTCCGTCTCTTTTAGAGCACGGGTTTGTTATCCTAGAGACAGGAATTAGCGAGGGATCATGCCAAAACCAAAAAGACGACCGAGCAAAAACGCGAAAACTGCGGAAAGGCTATTGAACGAATCTAAACTCCTTGCCGCCTCAAAAGCCGGCAAGGTGGTTGATGCGGGTGAGGAATTTCGGGCAGCGCAGGTCACGCCGCGGACAAGCACGGCGAATAAGCCAAGGCCGCATAAAAAACGGGGCTGATCGCCGTGAGATGAATAAAACTGAGCTTCGCGGGCTTTATCTTCAAAAACGCCGCGAACTATCACCCAGTGATATTTCTGAAAAAAGCCGGCATATCGCTGATCGCTTTTTCTCCGAGTTTGACCTTGCGGCGATCAGGATGGTCCATTGCTTCATCTCGATCCCCCGGTTGGGTGAGATAGACACTTCTATAATTTACGAAAGGATCTGGGCCGAGCATCCGCAAGTTCGGATGGCCGCTCCTCGAATGGCCACCGCAGAGATCGAGAGTGTGAGTCTCGGTCCGGAAAAAGAACTCGTCGAAAACAACTGGGGCATCCGAGAGCCCGCGGGCCAAAGTATCATTGATCCGACAGAGATCGACGCCGTTCTCGTGCCCGTTTTGTGTTATGACCGGCACGGCAATCGCATCGGCTACGGCAAGGCCTTTTACGATAAATTTCTCGCCAAGTGCCGCCCTGACTGCAGAAAGATCGGGCTTAGCTTCTTTGCACCGGTCGATGCGATCGCCGATTTAGCCGAGCATGATGTTCCAATGGACCTCTGCATAACGCCCGAGACGCTTTACTCTTTTGCAGCGAATTCTAAACCGCAGAACGCGACTTGAGAATATCGCGTATCTCGGTCAAGAGTGCTTCTTCGGGCGGCGGAGGAGTATTCGCTGCCAGGCGGGCAAAGTAATTCATCGCCATCTTTGCCACAATGAACATCACAAATCCTACGATCAAAAATGTGATCACATCGCTGATCAACTGCCCGTAGCGAACGAGCGGGGCTCCGGCTTTGACTGCCGCATCTATTTGCTCAGCGGTTGCATTCGCGGGCAGGGAGCCGCTGAGATCATAAAATTTCGTCTTAAAATCGATCCCGCCGGTCAACAGGCCGACGAAGGGCATAATGATGCCTTCTGTAAAAGTAATCACTATCTTTCCGAAAGCCGTCGCGAGGATCACAGCGATCGCCAGATCGAGCATGTTTCCGCGTGCGATAAATGTCTTGAAGTCATTCCACATATCTTATTTGTCTCCTTTTTCGGCTGGGAGTTTGGGGTGGCTACAATATAGGACTTGTATTGCGAGTGCACAAACAGAAAAAGGCGGTTCTTCGACCGCCCCTTTCGAGATCATGATCAAATTTCTTATTAGACAACGGCCGCGTCGGCGGTTTCCTTATCGTCTTCGTCGCCATCATCGTCATCCGAAAGATAACTCGAACTCGCCGTTTCGGTAGTCTCTTGCACGGCGGCACCGTAAAGCGGAGCCTGCTCTTCGTATTTCGGTAATTCTGCCGCGACCGATTCTTCTTCCTGTGTTTCACGGGCTTTAAGCATGCTGCAGCTGCCCTCGAGTATCGCTCCTTCTTCTACGATCAACCGAGGTGACTGAATATTACCGAGGACCCGTGCGGTACGCCCGAGCTGCAATTTCTCTGTCGCGATGACGTCGCCATTTACAGCTCCGTTGATCATAGCGGCGGCAACCAGAACATTGGCGTCGACCTGGCCATTAGTGCCGATGATAAGCGTCCCCGCTTCTGACGTGACCGTTCCGATCAGATGGCCATCGACCCGCAGCATTGCATGAAATTCGGTCTCGCCTGTAAGAGTAGTTCCATGGCCGACAAAGCCACTTAGACGCCCTTCCTTGATGTCCCGAGCCATCGAGTCGCTCTCGGATATCGCACGGCCCGCGCCCGGCTGCAGCTCATTGGCATAACGATAAGCGGGCTCAGCTGGCTGTTGCTCCTGAAGATCGCTGTTGCCGGCTTGGTCCGGCCTGTTTCCTCGTCCCATTCTGATCATAATATTATCCTCACAAAAAAATTCTCTGATTCTAATCTTGTTGGAAAATGCGGCGGAAGGTCCCTTACGATCCACGCAAAACAGCGCGTACCAAAGCAGCCTGATTGTGTCGATTCATCCCGTCCCCTAAATAATAGATGACTTTTCAGATATGGTCTAGTGCTTTTTTGAGGTTGTCATCAGCATCACGGCATGTCAGAATTTGTAAGTTTAGGGAGTGTAACGAGAATTTGAAGACTGAAACAAAAACAAGAACTAAGCTGCTCAAGAAAATGGGCAGGGCCATCGCCGATTTCTCTATGATAGACGAGGGCGACAAGGTGATGGTTTGCCTGTCGGGCGGAAAGGACAGCTATACGATGCTCGACCTGCTGCTCGATGTGCAGAAACGCGCTCCTGTTAATTTTGAGATCCTGGCAGTAAATCTGGATCAAAAGCAACCCGATTTCCCTGAAGAAGTCCTGCCGAACTACCTTGAATCTGTCGGCGTAAAATACCGCATTGTCGAGGAAGACACTTTTTCGATCGTTACCGCTCATATCCCGGAGGGCAAGACATATTGCTCGCTGTGTTCGAGACTGCGGCGGGGAATTTTGTACTCCGTAGCTGTAGAGGAAGGCTGCACAAAGATCGCACTGGGTCATCACGCGGACGACATAATCGCCACCTTTCTGATGAATCTTTTTTATGTAGGGCAGTTAAAGGCAATGCCGCCGATACTGCGAAGCGATGACGGCCGAAACACTATCATCCGACCCCTCGCTTATTGCCAGGAGAAAGAGATCGTAGCATATTCACAGGAACAGAAATTCCCCATCATTCCCTGCAATCTATGCGGATCGCAGCCCAATCTGAAACGAGCCCGCGTCAAACGGCTGATCAATGAGTTGGAAAAGGAAACACCCTTCATCCGCAGCTCTATCATGACCGCCCTGACAAATGTGACTGGCTCGCACCTGCTGGACAACGAGCTTTATGATTTTCGCAATTTCGAGCCGATGATCAAGTCCATTCCCGCGGGCCATGGAAGCGTAGAAAAAGAGCTCGATGAGGTTTTTGACCACAGCGAGCCCTCCTATACACCTAACCTGATGGCCGCTGCCGGCCTTAGTCAGATCGAACGCTGATCATTTCGATTTCCTCGGGGCAAAGATCTTATCATCTATCGCAACATTGTGTTTGACCGAGGTAAGTGTACTGATCACGCTGCCGTTGGCGGCATTGTGGTTTATGGTTTTGAAGGGCAGCTTCACGCCGTCAACGTCGCGATAGTCCTCATACCTGACAGTGTACGGAAGCTCGATGTTGGTCCCGGGCAGTGGTAAGGTCCCTTCTCGTCGCAAAAGAAGGTATGACTTTGTCGAGTAAAATTCAGTAAACTTCGAGCCTTTCTCCGGAATGAATTCTACGGCGAAGCAATCTTCCGTTCCGCACTTCGCCATTCGCTTGAGCTCGATACTCTTATACTTCGACTTTAGATCCAGCATGCTGTAAAGGTCGGCCGCCAGGCGGACGTCCTCGAGCCGTTTGCCGGTATACTTCGTTGACGGGGAAAATGAATATGCCTCTTCGCCTTGTGTGCCGTCAAAGTAGTCAAATCCGGTCCCGATCTCCTTGCCCAACGCCATAAGCTTCGTTTCATTGGCTACTTTTCCGGGAGCTTTGGCCCAAGTGGTTGCGGATGCCTTGACCCCCTGGTTTTCCATATTCACGGTCGACGTTGTAATGCGGGATTTTACTTTCCGCCAGTTTGCTTCACCTCCGAGAGCATTTAGAGCCCGTGCAAGCAATTCATCGGCGGTGATGTCCAGTTTCGTCTCTGCCGCCGGCTTAAACCCGAACTCCCCCTCGGGCTGTGTCACAGTGAACCTTTCGAACTTGCCATCGGACGATCTCTTTACGGTCAGGAAATAATTCGCAGGCAGAGGCGACATGGAAAATTTATCCTTTTCAAGTTCGGTCAGCGCGAATGGCGGCTGCCCGTCGATCGCAAGCACGATTTTGCCGTCAAGTTCTTTGATCTCCACGTACCCACCGCTCACCTCCGATTGATATTTGCCAACGAGGGACTTTGCGGATGCCGACACTTCGGCTTTTGCCGCTGCACGTGACCTTGGCAAGGTGAAATTACCGTGCGGCTGTTCGAGGTACATCTCATTGTCTTTGAAGGTCACAAAGAACCCGTCCGGGGCCCCAACGAGTTTATATTTGCGGCCTCCTACATTCTCGAGAAGATACGCCGGCTGGCCGGGAACATTCGCGACAAGCTTGCCGTCCTTCAAGACGATCTCGAAATCGACACCAGCCTCCTCGAGCCTATATTTACCCGCTTCCTTTTCGGCCTCGCCTGAGGCAGCGACGTTGGCCGGCTTTTCCGGTTCACCCAGGATGTTTTGCCAGACGATCGGCATCAGGTCATTGCCCAAACTAGAAGCCGAGACGTTCGTCAGCATTACAAATCCAAGCTTCTTCTCCGGGATCATCGCCACCATCGAGTTAAAGCCATCGATGTTGCCGCCGTGCTGAACGACCGTCAGGCCGCTCCATTTCTGAATGAACCAGCCGAGTCCGTAATTCTGGGCCTTATTCTGAGGCTTGACCCATTCCGCAAAAGCGGCTTCGCTGACAAGGCGCTTTCCTTTGTAAACACCGCCGCCTAGAACAAACCTGAGCCACTGGGCCATATCCTTTGCCGAAGAATTGATCGAGCCCGCGGGACCGATCTCGTCAATATTTCGGAAAGGAACCTTCTCGGCCGTCGTGGTTTCTCCAATAAACCGGTACCCGAGCGAGTGGTCTTTCGTCTTGGCCATGTGCGTGATCGACAAATTGCTGTTTGTCATTCCCAGAGGTTTGAAAACCCGGTCGACAATAAATTCCTCCCATGGCTGCTTTTGTGCGACGGCGACGGCCTCGCCGGCGGCCGCGTACATGAGATTCTGGTACCCGAAAGCCTCGCGAAACTTAGCTACAGGCTTTGCCTCGCCCGCGACACGTATCAATTCAGCACGCGTCAGCTTACCTGAGATCATCGCCACATCGGTGCGGCCAAGGCCCGACGAATGCGTAAGCAGGTCGCGAATCGTGATTCTCTTGTCTGTATCGGGATCCGCCATTTTGAAATAGGGCAGCACCGCACGCGGGGACGCGTCGAGCGACAGCTTGCCATCGTCCTGACTCATCAAGACGGAAAGGCCGGTAAAGGCCTTGGATGCAGATCCGATCGCGAACTGCGTGTCCGTAGTGACAGGGACTTGTTTCTCGAGGTCTTTGAAGCCGAGGCCCTTGGCGTAGATCACTTGATCGTCTTTGACGATCACGAGCGACATCCCGGGTATGCCGAGTTCCTTACGTCTGGCATCAGTCTTTGCCTCGATCGCGGAGATGGCCCGTTCGTAATTCTCTTTCGCAACGAGCGAACTTCCAACCTGCACGGAAACGGCCACTGAAGAAGACGCAATAACGAATGAGACTATTAAAAGAAAGGAAAATACGCTGGAGAGGGCTTTATTTTGTGTCATCTTGTGCACTTGGTAACTTCTCATAGATTTGGTGATAACCAGTTTATACGTATGTGCTAAATGAATTGTTCGCGGAACGCGTGCTTCTCGATATGTTTATCGCGCGCGTAAGTCCATATTTTATCCATTTTTGATGGTTTCCACCGCCCGAATGATGCGTAGTGCGTTTCGGTTGTTATGGATGCCGAGCGCAACCAGCCCAAGGGCCAGTATCGTGTAAATTGCGATCGCTGCAAGCAAAAGCAGGAGGTGGTTGCGGTTCGAAAGATCGGCGAGTAACAGGAAGCCCGCAAAGAATGCGAGTTCCAATACCGCTGCACCTACGACTGCAAACTTAAAGTTCTTTTCCGTTTTCTCGATCTGATTCAAGGTGTTTGATCGGATCTTATCTAGCTGGTCTGTCATAGTTTCTCCTTATCTGTTTTGTATCTTAGAAGCCAGAATTGCAATTATCACGACAGCCTCAATAGCCGCTGCGACAAGAACAATTAGTTTGGTTCGTCTTTCGAGGGTCATTGGGCGGACCTCCTGTTCAGATGAGCCCTTAAATGTGACAAGCCGTATGCAAGCCGGGATTTTACGGTCCCGATCGATATCTCAAGCACATCGGCGGTTTCCGCGAGTGACATATCCTCTATGTAATGAAGGGTGAGAACTGCACGGCTCGCGGGCGACACAGTTGATAGAAGCCGGGGGATCTCAGGCAAAAGGTCTGCTTCAAGAGAGAATGTTTCTCCTGACTGCAGCCTTTCCAAAACTTCATCATCTCTCACCTGTTGCTGCCATCGCTTTTCCTTCTTCATTTGCTTGACACATTCACGGGAAGCGATCCTGTACATCCAGGGCCGAAAGACCTTCGGCTCATTCAACCAGCCGATCTTGCAGTAGATCGTCCAGAAGACATTCTGAAGAATGTTCTCGGCGAGATGCTGGTCGCGGGCAACGTTAAGAATAAATCCGAAAAGCGGGCCCTGTATTTTACGAAGCAATTCGTCGAAAGCCAGATTGTCGCCTGTCTGGGCTTTGATAACGAGGAGCGTTTCGTTGGAGTCAACCATTTTCATTCCCTTCCGATAATAAAGAGATGATAGTACAGACTAATGTTCGGTTTTCGATAGAGTTTTTCTGTAAATGGAAATAGAATCGTATGCTGGCCTTAGGTAGGTGATGTATGAGAAGAGCGATCTTTGGCGGGGCAAACAGCCTCGATAATTACTTCGCCCGGGAAGACGGTCGTATGGATTGGCTTCTGTGGAGCGACGAAACTATGGAGCTTATGAAGGATTTCTGGCCCCGGTTCGACACGATCGTTATGGGCAGGAAAACGTATGACGTTGCGATGGCAAGCGGCCCTCCGTCCGATGCAGGGGATAAAACCGCAAACCCATACGGCGATATTCGAACATATGTCTTTTCGAAAACTCTTCCCGCCGGTCCGACCCCCTCGGGAGCGGAGGTTGTCCCGGACGACCCTGGAGCCTTCGTTCTTGATCTCAAGAAACAGGACGGCAAGGACATCTGCGTAATGGGCGGAGGCGAACTGGCTCATAGCCTATTAGAGGCGGGTGCGATCGATGAGATCGGATTTAATATCCACCCCGTGCTTCTTGGCTCGGGAGTTCCGCTTTTTCACAAAATGTCGCGGCAGATCGATCTGGAACTTCTTGACTGCAGACCCATGAAAAATGGCTGCGTCTACGTCCTCTATCGGGTCAGGAACTAGCTATGGCGGATACCGAAATTCAGACAGATCTATTTACCACGGCCGAGATCAAGCTTTATTACGATCTTTACGAACCGGCGGAGTCCGTGGCTCCCGCTCCTTTACTGATCGCTGTCCACGGGTATGGCGCACATAAGCGATATATGATGCGTGAAGCCCGCCGCGTTGCGCCGGAAGGCTTCGTTATCGCTTCGATTCAGGCTCCACATCCACATTATCGCCGGACTGACGACGGATACCGGGTCGGTTTCGGATGGCTGTCCGACCATCGGCCCGAAGATCATGTTGAACTGCATCACCGATTTGTCCTTGACGTAATCGCCGCACTTACGGAAAGAGGTCTGATCGACCCGGACAGGATCATCATGTACGGCTTTTCGCAATCTTGCGCTCTTAACTTTCGCTTCGCTTTCACCCACCCCGAGGTACTGAAAGGCATCATCGGCGTGTGCGGCGGAATACCGGGGGATCTGGACACAAATCCGACGTACAAACCGTTTGAAGGCGAAACATTTTATCTTTTCGGTGATGATGACGAGTTCTATACGCAGGAGCAGTTCAAGAGTTTTGACGAAAGGCTCACTCGATTTCTGCCTTTATACAGGTCCAAACACTATAACGCTAAACACGAGATCACTGACGAAATGCGTTTCGATATAGGCAGGTGGCTTACCGAGTTCATCTGATCGTAAATTTTCTGATCTCAACCAGCCCTTCGAGTTCCGGCGGCAATACCAGTCTGGGCTGACCTCCGTCTTCGGACGAGGGTTCAATGCGAAAATCACCATTTTCGGCTGCCTGTATGGGTGTGCGGGGGCCGTAAAGCGTAAAATGCGCAGTCCGGCCGTCGAGTCCGGCAATCGGGACAGGAAAGCCGGATATGGGCACCGCGAAGTTTCGCTCCACCCTGCGTTCGCCTACTCGAAATATGACGTCAACAACAGTATTGAGCACTGACGCTTTAGGATTCGACACACCTACCGGAACTTGCCGTGCAGTAAAGTCCCGGTCTCTGCCGCCGATATCGATCGGATCGGTCTCTACGTTTTCCAGCGTCCTTATAAAACTCGCCGGACCCCGTACCCGGATCCTGGCGGGCAGAACGTTTGCGCTATAAACCTCGTAACCGGGTGCGGTATTCCCACTCAGCACGACCTTTACATCTATATCCCTTTCTTCGACGGCTTCGAGGTTGATCGGTATACGGCTGGGTTGTACCTCGATCAACTTGACCCCCTGCGGCAGCGCCACCGATACCGTTTCCGGCGAAAGCGAGATCACCCAGTCGCCCGGCGATACATCACGGAGGTCAAGCGTGGCGACCAGGTCGCTCCTGCTGATCTGGTCGACCCGTCGCTTATCTCCGCTAACCACAATGTCCACCTCTTCTCTGGGGTTATTTATAATTTCGACGTTGATCGCAATGCTGGGAATAAGCGGGATGCTGAACCTCTTGGTCGTCGGCGTGCTCAGGCCGGTGACCCCGAACCACAGCGCAAACGTAATGACCAACGCCGTCAGCTTGATCATCCAGTCGTCAAGAAAGACCCGTTTTAGGAGGTGGCGAATCGTTAGTCCTTTTGGTTCACCGAGCTTTGGTCTTTCACCGCCGGTTAGCATTCTGTTCATTATCTCTAAGCGACGGTGATGTCGGATTCGACTTCTTTTATAGCCTTACGTGTTTCACGCGGTTTTTCGGTCAGCGGTATCTCCAGGGCTTCGAGTAGAAGCCTCCGTAACTGATTAGTGTCGACATTTCGTCGGACATTTCCCGCCTCGACATATGTAATCAAACCCGTTTCTTCTGAAACGACGAGCGATATAGCGTCGGTTCCCTCGGTTATTCCGATAGCCGCACGATGTCGGGTGCCGAGCTCGCGGGAGATCTCAGGATTCTTTGTTAGCGGCAAGAAAACGGATGCGGCCGCTACCCGCTCATTTTGGACAATTACAGCACCATCGTGAAGCGGTGTTGCCGGATTGAATATTGTCACCAGGAGATCGTAACTGAGCCGCGCATCGAGCTGAACACCCGCGTCGATAAAGTTCCTTAAACCAATGTTCCGCTCGATCACGATCAGCGCCCCGATCTTTTCGGATGCCAGCGTAGTGACCGCCAGAACTATCTCGTCATAGACACTTCCGCCGAATTGGCCTTTTTGCCGTCTCAGAATCGGGAAACTAAAGCGATTTGCAAAAAATATCAATGCCTGTCTGATCTCGGATTGAAACAGCACGATTATCGCTATACCGATAAAGGCGACCGCGTATCGAAGTACGAATTCGAGAGTCGAAAGGTCCTGCGACGCAGCAAGCCAGTAGAGGAGCGCGAGTATAACCATTCCCACCACCGTGGGCACTGCTCGGGTACCGCGAAGAAGCTTCAGAATGACGTAAACGATGACAAAAACGAGTGAAATGTCGAGCACATTTCTCAGCGTATTTATCGTTGGTATTAGGTCGTCAAACTGCATTTCCTCGGTTAGCTTACTCGGCCGTATCTACAATTTCAAGAATAGCATAGTTCAAAATGACCGATGCTCTTGCTGCCGGTCTGCCCCTCATCCTTATAAGATGCACGGCGGATCCGATCGGCTCTTCGCAAACTGGTTACAAACCCGTAGACGCCGCCTTTTTCTGGACAAGGATCGTAATACGCGATATACAGACCAGTTTGCCGCGGTCATTGGTGATCTCGATATTCCAAACATTGAGCGAGCGGCCGGGATATAGCGGTCTGGCTTCGACCGTAATGATGCCTTTAGAAACGGCGCGAAGGTGATTAGCGTTGATCTCTATCCCTACCGGCGTGACCTGGCTCAGATCAGCCGACGCAACTACGCCTATCGAGGCAGCGGTTTCCGCAAGATAGAGTGAGACACCGCCATTCATAATGCCTACGTACTGGTGCACCTTCGGCGTGACCTCCATGGTTAATACGACGCGTTCCGCGGTTGCGAGCTCGATCTTGACGCCCAGAAACTGCATCAACTCATTCTCAGCAGTCTTTTTGATCAGTTCGGATTTGTTCATTTAACAGCGAGATATTTCTTGGCCGCATCGAGCGCTTCCGTGACGCGGTCCGGCGACGTGCCGCCTGTTGAGCTTTTGGCGGACAGACTCGACTCGACCGATAGAGCCGCAAAGACGTCCTCCTCTACCGCGGGTGAGAATGACCGCAAATCTTCTAAGGTAAGGTCGTGCAGCTCCCTGCCTTCGTCTATGGCAAAAAGCACGGTGCGCCCGACTGTTTCGTGGGCCGTGCGAAATGGTACACCCTTCCTGACAAGATAGTCAGCCAGGTCGGTTGCGTTTAGATAGCCACTCTGTGCTGCTTCTCGTGTCCGCTCCTCGTCGATTACCGCGTTCTCGACCACGATCGCTGCGGCTTTCAGCGAGATCTGAACCGTATCGGCGCAATCAAAAACCGCAATCTTGTCCTCCTGCATATCTTTGTTATAGGCAAGGGGCAGCCCCTTGAGCATCGTGAGCAGCGACATGTGATGGCCGAATACACGCCCCGCCTTACCCCGAAGCAACTCGAGAGCATCGGGATTTTTCTTCTGCGGCATCAGGCTTGATCCGCTCGAAACTGCGTCGCTGAGAGTTACAAACCCAAACTCGCGTGAACAGTAAATGATCAGGTCCTCGGCCAGTCTCGAGAGGTGAACCATGATCAGCGAGCAGGCATGCGTAAATTCCACCGCGAAATCCCTATCCGAGACGGCGTCAAGGCTGTTTGCCGATACGGCGTCAAATCGCAGTTCGGCCGCCACTGCTTCCCGATCGATTGGAAAGCCAGTGCCAGCCAGGGCACCCGATCCGAGCGGCATAATGTTTACCCGCTTTCTCACATCGGCAAGCCGCTCGCGATCGCGTCGCAGCATTTCAAAATAAGCCAGGCACCAGTGGGCGAACAACACGGTCTGCGCCCGCTGCATATGCGTGTAACCGGGGATCACGGCATTACGATATCCGTTGGCCGTATCGACGATCGCAGCTTGCAGCTCACGAACCAAAATGTCGATACTATCGATCTCATCTCTCATCCAAAGTCTGAACGCAGTAGCCACCTGATCATTGCGGCTACGGCCTGTGTGAAGCTTACGGCCCGTGTCACCTATCGCTTCGATCAGCTTCGCCTCGATAAATGAATGTACGTCTTCTGATCGAGGGCTATCGAAAAAAAGGGGATCAATGGCGTGATCGGCGGCAAGCTGTGTTAATCCGCCAACGATCTCCTGGGCTTCTTCTGCCGACAGTACGTCGGCCTTTTCCAATCCGTTCGCGTGGGCTATGCTGGCTCGGACATCAGCCGCGAAAAGTCTGCGGTCAAAATGGAACGAATCGTTGAATTCGGCAAACGTTTCGTGCGGCTTTTCAGTAAATCGTCCGCCCCAGAGTTTGCCTGGTTTATCTGTCATCTTTTTATTGCCATCCACGGAACCGCTTGGCCCGCCCTTAGGCGTGTGTTCCGGCATCTTTGCGTTCTGTGCGCCTTTGCGTGAGAATTATTTTCACGTAAAGACGTGAAGTTCGCAAAGTATAGAACCTTTATGGGTCGAAAGTTGGTTAGACCTCGCATATGAACGATAGGAAAATAAAAAAAGTGATCCTCGCTTATTCCGGCGGCCTGGATACATCGGCGATGCTGTTGTGGATCAAAGAAACTTACGATTGCGAGGTCGTCTGCTATTGCGCGGACGTCGGCCAGGGCGAGGAAATGACCGGGCTGGAAGAAAAAGCCCTCGCCACCGGCGCCTCGAAACTATACGTTGAAGATCTAAAAGAAGAATTCGTAAAGGATTTTGTCTGGACCGCCGTTAAAGCTAACGCCCTTTACGAAGGTGTTTACCTGCTCGGGACATCGCTTGCCCGGCCGGTTATCGCCAAACGCCAGATCGAGATCGCCCAGATGGAAGGCGCCGATGCTGTGGCTCACGGAGCGACGGGCAAGGGTAACGATCAGGTGCGTTTTGAACTTACGTATTATGCATTGCAGCCGGACATCAAGGTGATTGCCCCTTGGCGGCATTGGGAATTCAAGGGCCGTGCCGATCTGATCGCATACTGTGCCAAACACGGCATTCCTATCACCGCAACCGCGGAAAAACCATATTCAATGGACCGCAATCTGATGCACATCAGCTACGAAGGCGGCATTTTAGAAGACCCATGGACCGCGCCGCCGGAAAATATCTTTCTGCTGACTAAATCGCTGGAAAACGCGTCGAACAGAGCTCAGGAGATCACGATCTCCTTCGAAAAAGGCGAGCCGATCGCGATCGACGGCGAAAAATACGGCGCGGTCGATATGCTCACCAAGCTCAATCACCTAGGCGGCGAACACGGCATCGGCCGCGTCGATCTGGTAGAGAACCGCTTTGTCGGAATGAAGTCACGCGGAGTATACGAGACGCCGGGCGTTACAATTCTGCAAGCTGCTCACCGTGCCCTCGAATCGATCACCCTCGACCGCGAAGTGGGCAGACTGAGAGATTCGCTCGGTACCAAATTCGCTGAATCCATCTATTACGGCTTCTGGTTCGCCCCCGAATTCGAGATCCTGCGGTCGATGATCAACCAAACCCAGGAAACCGTCAACGGCGAGGTAAGATTGAAGTTGTACAAAGGCAACGTAACCATCACCGGCCGCAAATCACCAAATTCGTTATATCGCGAACGAGTAGTAACATTCGAAGACGACGCCGGAGCATACGATCAGTACGATGCAGAGGGCTTCATTAAGCTACAGGCATTGAGGTTGCGACTTAGTAAAATGGAGTAAGGAGATGGGCTTTTGGCCTTTCAATAAAAAAGAAAGCATTGAGCAAGTCGATTCAGCGACCTTGAACTTTACTCAAGTCGACATAACGGAGAATTTTGATGACAATCTTTCTTTCACCGACGATGACTGGATTAAGACGATGCCCCTAAACGATTGTCTTGGTCACGACAATCAAGGGAATCTTCCTGCATTGGGCGCGAGTGATCACGAAATCTACCGTATTGCTCTTTCTTTGTCCAAAATCAGAGAGGAGTTTCAGGTTCCTGGTGACGGCGTATATTGTCCAATATGTCATATAGCGAACGTTGAGATCATTAGGCTCGGCAAAGATTGTCCAAAATGTGGAAGGGCACTCCTGGCGTTTGGCTGGTCGTAGGTAAGTGATTGAAAGGTATGCAATCGACGGTTGTTAAATCGTGGCACAATATAGTTGGCACTCGCGATGCGAGTGGTCTTTCTGATCTGCTTGCTGACGTTGTCGTTTTCTACTCGCCGGTGGTGCACACGCCGCAGGTTGGGAAGGCTATCACGACGATGTATCTGTCGGCGGCGCTTCACGTTTTCGGAAACGATTCGTTCAAATATGTTCGCGAGATCGTTGGCGAGCGGGATGCCGTGCTCGAGTTTGAGACCGAGATCGACGGCATCATCGTTAATGGCGTCGATATGATCCGGTGGAACGACGAGGGCAAGATAATCGAATTCAAAGTAATGGTCCGCCCGTTAAAGGCCATTACCCTGATCCATCAAAAGATGGGCGAGAGGCTTACCACTCAGTCTAAGATCCGAGACAATATTTCATAACCTCCCTCATGCGTACGACTTTGTTACCAGATGTTAGCGGCTGACAATTTCGATAGCAAAAAAAGAACCGCCCGCGAGACTACTGCGGGCGGTTATCCTCGGAGGATGATGAGGATTTTACTAACTCTTTAAATAACCCCGGAAGTTCGCTTTTGTTGCATTATAATTCGGAAATATTTTCGCAAGGTCCTTTGCCCCCATGTGCTTAATGGCGGCTTCGGCAAAAATATCGCGGAAATCCGTTGTAATGGCCAGGTCGCGGCCTTCGTGAAGCTGATCCGTTTTCAGCCCCTTCCATTCTCCATAAACCTTGCCTCCCTTGACGGTATTTCCGAGGATCAGCATCGCATTGCCGTGGCCATGGTCTGTGCCGCGAGAACCATTTTCACGTATAGTACGTCCAAATTCCGACATGGTGATCAGCACTACATCGTCCATCCGCTTACCGAGGTCGGTGCCGAATGCCGCGATCGCCCCGCCGAAATCACGCAGCAAATTGCCGAGCTGCCCCTGCGAGGGGTTTTGCGGATTGCCCTGGTTGATATGCGTGTCCCATCCGCCCGATTCGGCAAAAGCGACCTCGAGACCGACCCCGGACTTGATCAACTGGGCGATCTGCCTTAGTGAGCGGCCGAGTTGCGTATTGGGATAGACGGCTCCGTTCTCAGGCTGGTACTGGGCCGGGTTAGCGGTTTTGAGAAAATTCACCGCTTCAAAGGTTTCCTTGCCCGTTTCGCCGAGCGAATCCTTTGCATTCTGCTGCCAGGCCGCTTCGAACCCGCCCTGCATATCCTGTGTGTACATACCGGCACGAATGGCAAATTCGGAAAGATTTGTCATCGCAACCGACGGGGCCCTGCCGTACAACGATCTCGGCAGCTGCTGTGTCATTGCAACCGATCGGAAAGGCGAAATCGGCTTGCTGGCCGAAGACTGCAGAACGCGATTCAGCCAGCCGTCGCGTGTGCTCTTTACGCCGGGCGTTCCGGATTCCATATAGTCCTGGGCGTCAAAATGCGACCTCGTGTTATCGGGCGAGCCCGACGAATTGATGATCGCCAGTTTCTTATCGCGCCAAAACGACTCCAAGGGCAGCATCGATGGATGCAGGCCAAAGAATCCGTCAAGATCGATCGCTCCGCCGGTCTGGCCGGGTTTGCGGATCGCGATCGAGCGCCGAACGTTGTAATACTCGCTCTCGCCATGGGGAACGATCATGTTTAGGCCATCCACCGCACCTCGCTGGAAAATTGTGACAAGGACCTTTTTCTTCCCGTAGCTTTCGGACGCCTCGGCGGCGTTGGCAAATTGGTGAAGAAACCTCGGAGCCGCGGCCATAAAACCAAAGCTCGCTATTGCTACACCGCCCGACCTCAAAAAATATCGTCTATTCATGACTTCAAATTCCTCTCGAACCCTTTCGGCTACAACCTTAGACGCCGGCGCGGTCCGAATGGTCAGCTTTTTTCCACGGATTGCATTCGCCACGTGGTAATAATAGAGTGAATATCGATGAGAGACGAATTAGTTCGCCTTATACTGGAACGCCTTGATCGTGACGCCGCCGGCATCCGGGCGGACTTTGTTGCCGACAAAGGGGTGACA
Source organism: Pyrinomonadaceae bacterium (assembly GCA_041745615.1). Taxonomy (GTDB): domain Bacteria; phylum Acidobacteriota; class Blastocatellia; order Pyrinomonadales; family Pyrinomonadaceae; genus OLB17. The sequence goes on from JBGTIP010000047.1 coordinate 58,733, forward strand.
GCGGATAGCACCGCCATCGACGGTCTGCTGCCGGTTGAGATCGCCGAAAAGATCGCGGCGTCCTTTCCAACAACAGACAAAATGCGTCTCCTTAACAGCTTTCGTGAACGAAAATTTACGTCAAAATCGCTCGGTGATTTTGATCCGCTGATCTCGGATATCACATTCGCATTACAGGATGATAAGGTCATCGCGAAGATCGCCGAACTAACCGATATCCGGGATGCAGTTGGCGACCCGCACCTTTATGCGGGCGGTTTAAGCGCTATGGAACGGGGCCATTTCTTAAATCCGCATATCGATAACTCGCATGACGGCGAGCTAAGGAACTATCGCGTGCTAAATCTGCTTTATTACATCACCCCCGATTGGAAGCAAGAGTACGGCGGCAGCCTGGAACTTTGGGATGACAAGGTCACCCGCCCGGTCGAAATACCAAGCCTCTTTAACAGGCTGATCCTGATGGCGACAAACGAACGATCGTGGCACTCCGTCAACGAAATAAAGGCAGAAGCCACGCGAAACTGCATTTCTAATTACTACTTTTCTCCGCATTCACCGAATGGTCACGAAACCTCGCACGTGACTTACTTTAAGGCCCGCCCCGAGCAGAAGCTTCGTCGTGTTCTAACTCGCATCGATAGCGATATCCGTACAGCGCTTCGCAAAGTAAAGAAAAAAGGGTTTGCGCCGAGGGACATTTACGACGGCCCTGCCAAATGAGCATCAAGGGGCTGCGGCCGGCGGTGCGCCATCTCGCAACACCACCTGGCCGATCCTTGAGTAATTGATCGATTCACCTAATATTCGCACCGCCTCGGCCGGTGCATGAAAACCCATCGAATTTTCTGCCTCGACGAAATCCAGATAAAACTGAGCCTTGCGCTGCTCTTTGCGAGCAGCTTCGATCCGGTCTGCCGGAGCACCGGAATCGACCGCGCGCTTAATATCATATAAAGTGTCAACTCGGTACCCGCGCCCTCCCTAACGGTCGGGCTACTGACACAGACCTCCTACCGTATAAACACCTCATCAATAAATATCCACGGGTCGCCGCCGGCGCCGGGGTGCCACGAGGGGATCTTGCCGATGTTGTGGGCACGGATGCGGACGTAGCGGGCCGTTGTCGGCGCGATCTTTTGACCGTACTCCTTTATCGTCGGCTTCATTTCGGTCAACGGAACGTCGGTTTGGATATCGGCTACCGTGCGGAAGTCAACGCCGTTATCGGAAATTTGAAACTCGATATTTGAAGGCATCCAGATCCATGGGCCGGCAACCTGCAGAAAGCTAGCGCCGACCTCGCGGATCTCGGTCCGCCTCTGGAGATCGACCACGGCCTCGTATGGCTTGCCCTGAATGCCCTGCCATTCGCCGCTGGCGAAATTCACGGTCCCGCGAATGCCGTCGATGACGGCATTCTCACCTCCGCCGGTGTATTGGGTGCTGTAGACGGAGAGAACCTTGACAGTCCAGTCGTGAGGGCGCTTTGTAAAGACAGCCTCGACTGGAAAGCTCATACCGTCGTATGGACCGATTGCAACGGCTTTGACCGTTGTGCTCCGGTCGATAACGAAGGGACCTCGATAAGCCTGCACGCCAGATCCTGGTTCCATCCCGTACGGCTCGCGTCCGTTGGTAGTATAGTGGATGGCTGCATTTGGGGTCAGTGTGGACAACGTGACGGTAGTACGATCTGCGAATGTTCGTTCTGCAGTAATTACAGGCACGGCAATTAGATCAGCTTTCGTTGCAGAAATCGGGAAGTCCTTGAAAGCCTTTGTTGACGGCTGATCTGTCATCTTGAATTCCAGCACGCCGCCCTTCATCATGTCGGCGTGAGTGATGTAAGAGCGATCGTGGAAAGCACCGTTGAGCCTGGCCGAGGCGATGTAGATGTTCTTGCCTGAAACGTCTTTCGCACGGACGGTGAACGTCTTGCCGTTCTCGAGATTATATTTGACTTCAGGGAACAGCGGCGTTCCGAATGCGTAGATGCCGTCGCCGGGATTGACGGGATAGAAGCCGCTTGCGGAGAGCACGTACCAGGCAGACATCTGGCCGCAGTCCTCGTTGCCGATCAGGCCGTCGGGGGCGTTTTTGTAGAAGTTGTCCATTATGTAACGGACGTACTTCTGCGTTTTCCACGGCTCGCCTGCGTAGTTGTAAAGATAGGCGATGTGGTGCGAGGGCTCGTTGCCGTGGGCGTACTGACCGATCAGGCCCGTGAGGTCTGCCTGTTCGCGGCCGGCGAGTTTTTGATCGGTGGTGAAAAGCTCGTCTAGTTTTGCAACAAATTTCTCACGCCCGCCCATCAGTTCCATCAGACGTGTTACATCGTGAGGAACGAAAAACGAATACTGCCACGAGTTGCCCTCGGTGAAGCCGAAATTGACCTCGTTGGGAGCAAACGGCTCGACAAAACCGCCGTTCTTCTTTGCACGAAAGAAGCCGGTCTTTGTGTCGAAGAGGTTTTCGAAATAGCGGGCCCTCGCCAAGTACTTACGAGAATCCAATAGTAGATCTGGTCGCGGCCCCGCATGTGGCCGAACCGCAGTTTTCGCAAGCCTTTCACGAGTAATTTTCGCATTTACGATCACCGCCATTCTGAAAAGGCACCAGTCGTTGTAGGCATATTCCAGCGTACGCGAAACCGATTCGTTCTCGACCTCCATCGAGATGTAGCCGCGTTTCTTGTAGGCGGCGAGGCCGAAGTGGTCTAGTTCGGCGGAGTGTTTGGCGGCGGCGTAGGCTTTTTCGTAATCGAAGCCTTTGATGCCTTTTGCCATCGCGTCGGCGATGACCGATACGGCGTGGTAACCGATCATCGTGTCGGTCTCCTCGCCCCACAGTTCCCAAACAGGCAGCCGCCCGCCCTGCTCGTAGATCCGGATAAAGCTGTTAATAAAATCGACCGTGCGTTTCTGATCAATGATCGTATAAAGCGGATGCGCCGCCCGGAAGGTATCCCAGAGGGAGAAGACGGTGTAGTGTTCCCCGTTCTGAGTCCCGCCTTTGTTCTGAGTCCCGCCGTCAGGCGGCTTCCCGCTCGCCAGAGGCCGCCTGAAGGCGGGACTCAAAACGTGGATCTTCCCGTCGTGGCCTTTGTATCGCCCGTCGACGTCGTTGAAGACGTTCGGATGGATCATCGTGTGGTAGAGGGCGGTGTAGAAGTTGGTAGTCTGCTCGTCGGTTCCGCCAGTGACCTCGATCTTCGACAGCTCGTTGTTCCACGCTGCTTTTGCATCGCTCCTGACCTTATCGAAATTCCAGTGCGGAAGCTCAGCTTCGAGGTTTTTTCGAGCACCTTCGATGGAGACGTAGGAAATCGCGACCTTCAGAACTATCTTCTCATTTGCCGAAGTTACGAAATTAAAAAAGAGTGAAAATTTATCGTCATCGACCCGAGTGTCGCCGTGTTTCCTCACCCACGGCTTCGAGAATTCCGCGACAAAATACACAGTCTGATTCTTAGCCCAGGAGGAAGAACGACGGAAACCTTCGATTCGACGGTTTCCAACGAGCTTGATATCTGAATCGAGGTTCTTGTCCCGCCATAGTAGATCGAGGAAAACGCCGGCATTACTCGACTTCGGAAACGTATATCGATGCATTCCAACACGGGGCGTCGACGTGAGTTCGACTTTGAGTTGGGCGTCATTGATCTTAACCGAATAGTAGCCCGTAGAGCTCACTTCGTCAGCGTGAGAAAATGTCGATGGATACCCTCTGTAGGTGCTCAGCAAACTATCATTCGAACCAACCGAATAGTTTTCCTTTTCGTTGGCCGTGGGCATAAATAAAATATCGCACCCATCCGGAATGCCCGTGCCTGACAGATGCGTGTGCGAAAAGCCGTAGATGATGTCGTCGGAGTAGTGATAGCCGCTGGAGCCATCCCAGTTGTCGATGCGGGTGTCGGGCGATAGCTGGACCATTCCAAAGGGCACGGTCGCGCCGGGGAATGTGTGCCCGTGGCCGCCTGTTCCGATGAAGGGATTAACCCACCGGGTATAGTCGCGGGACTGCCCAGCAAACGGCAGGCACCAAGCCGCGAGGAGCGCCGCCAGGCCGAGGAGCCGAAAACATGGTGAGATCACCCGCTTCTTAATTAGATCCGCCGTATCAAATTTCATAAACTAGCCTCGCCAAAATGCCATTTTTGTCCCACCGTGGGACAGCGAATTCGCCATAACCCCTTTGTATTTAATAGTTGCAGACTGTACCAGTGTACCAGTCTTTTTCTCAGAACTGTATTACAGTGTGTGTCGTCCTGAAAACAGTTGACACTTTTTATTGTGTATTCCTGGTGGAAGTTGTCACTTGTGTCTTAGTCCTGATTAAGGTTTTCACTGCCTCCCTTTTTGGGTTTCGAATTTATCACAGAAAGTGCCGACATATACCCGCTAAATCAACCGGGCGGCGCTACACCGACTCAGATCATATCACATATGGACAACGTTTGTTGTATATTTCGTCTGGCCGTAGTGCTATGTGGAGAAATTTCGGCTGTGGCCTTTGCGGCTTTTTTCTGGGCTCTCTGTGTTGAAAAAGAGGCTAAACACAAAGGGCTCAGAGAGAGGACACAGAGGGCACAGAGGAAATACTTTTAAAGAATTCTCTAATGTACAAACTCGCCGCCCCAGGCTTGGGTAAGGCCGCGGCCTTTGATGCCCCAGCGGAAGCGGAATGAAAGATCGCCGCCGCGGTGGTTGTAGCGGATGGAGATTTTGTGCAGGCCGGCTTTTAGCGGCAGGATCGCTGAGCGTATCTTGCGGTCTTTTGTGCCGGCGTCGTCGATGATCTTATCGGAGCCGAGCACGACTGTTGTATCCCAGGTCGAATCGACCTGAAATTCGTAAACTCCCTCTTCCGGCACGCGGAAATAGCCGTCGAAGGTGACCGCAAACGGCTTTTTGAGGTCGGAACGCTGGGCAAATTGGTTGAGTGCCGTCGAGCGGGTCGAGCCTGTGATACGCTCGCCTTCGCCGGACATGTCGACTCGCGGGATAAAAAGCTCGTACGCAAGGCCGGGTTGTTTAGCTTCAGTGTTATCCGCTTCGCGCATCTTTCCGCGAACTACAGTCGCGGCGTAAACGATGCTCTTTCGGCCAGCGTTGTTCAGAACCATCGTCTTTAGAGTCTTAATCTCGCCGGGCTTTAGCGAGAGTTCTATCGGCTCGTAATATTGTTCCGATGTTTTTATGTCCGGCGTCGAGCCGTCGATCGTGTAGATGACGACGGTTCCGGGGGCAGGTTTTAGCTCGATGGAAACGCGGTCGTTCTCTGTGACAACGTTCTGCAAACCGCCTGGTTCCGGAATTCGGTAATTCACATTCTGCTTATCGAGCCTTGGCAGATGGGTAAACAGCCGCCGCTGGAAATCGGCGAAGTCGCGATCTTCTTTCTTCGACCACAGCACCTCGCTGAGCGCCAGCATTCGCGGGAAGGCCATATACTCGACGTGCTGGGGCGTTTTCATATATTCGGTCCAGATGTTTGCCTGGCCGCCGATAACATATTTCGCCTCGTCAGGCGTTAGGTCGGGCGGAACGGGCTCGAAGCTGTACACCTTCGCGAGCGGCACATAGCTGCCGATATTAAGTGGCTCGTAAGCGGGATCGCCCTGGCCGTAATCGAAATAAACGAAATCGGTAGGCGTCATGATAACGTCGTGCTTGGATCTTGCCGCCTCGATACCGCCGCGCATCCCGCGCCACGACATGACGGTCGCATTGGGCGCCAGGCCGCCCTCGAGGATCTCATCCCAGCCGATCATCTTCTTGCCCTTTGAATTCAGGAATCTTTCTATTCGGCGGATGAAATAATTCTGCACCTCATTCTCGTCCTTGAGGTTCTCGCGTTTTTTGAGTTCCTGCACGAACGCCGATTCTTTCCAATGGTCTTTCAGCACTTCGTCACCGCCGATGTGGATGTACGGCGAATCGGGGAACAATGCGATCGTCTCGGTAAGCACGTCCTCGAGGAATTTAAACGTTTCCTCGGTCGGGCAAAAAACCTCTTTGAATATTCCCCACGTCGTCTGCACCTTGTACTCGTAATCCGTCTTGCAGCCAAATTGTGGATAAGCCGCCAGTGCAGCCGATGCGTGTCCGGGAAGCTCGATCTCGGGAATCACGGTGATGTGGCGCTCCTTCGCGTACTTCACAACGTCCCTGACCTGCTCCTGCGTGTAAAACCCGCCGTGCGGTTTTCCGTCGCCGATGTAGGGTGCGAAATTCCTATCAACCATCGTCTCAGGCCGCCTTGACCCGATCTCCGTCAGCCGCGGATACTTCTTGATCTCGATCCGCCACCCCTGGTCCTCCGTAAGATGCCAGTGGAAATAATTAAATTTGTACTGCGACATCAGGTCGATGTACTTCTTAACAAACTCAACGCTCTGGAAATGTCGGGCGACATCAAGGTGCATGCCGCGGTAGGGGAAGCGGGGCGAATCTACTATCTTGGTTACAGGAATCTTCGCCTCCCTCATGATCTCCGTCGGAAACATCTGAAGCAACGAGTGCATTGCGTAAAACATGCCGTTTTCTTCACCGGATATTTTGATGAAATCCGGTTCGACATCGATTGTGTACCATTCGCCCGCCGGCTTTCCGCTGACCCGCGGTGCCGGGATGAAATAGATCACGTCCTTTTTTGCGTTTTCTGTGAGCTCCAGCCTGAAGCCCAGGTTTCTATGAATAATGTTGTTAAATTCGTTTGCGATCCGGTGTCCCTCCGGACGTGTCGCTCCCAGCTTGGTTTTTCGACTGAAAGTGAAATTACCATTACCCGGCTGGACGGATTCCGGCCGAGGAATGATGTTGATGTCATTGTTTTGACCAAAGTTGAAGGTCACAGCCAGGACCAAAAACGCTATAACAGCAAGGAAGTGTTTCATATAATTCAACAAACAGACTGGACCGCACGCGTCCACGCGTGCAACGCCGGTTCCTCCGGCGTCACGCTTGTTAGTATTTTTCACGTTGAAGAATCACTGCTTTCGTCAGCGTCCTCAGAGCAGGACGCATGCACGCGTGGACGCGTGCGATCCAGTCATAGGGCGGTTCAGTCGATGGGTGCTTCAGTCAATATTCCTTTTGTAATATACGCTGCTGAATTTCCAATCTTCCGGATTCGCACACAACCGGGCCTTGACCGGGTTTTCTTCAATATACTTTACCGTAGCCTGAAAATGTAGCGGATTACGGATGTAGCGGTCGAAATACTCTTTGAACCAAAAACTGCCTTTCCGTTCCAATATCTTGTTCGCTTCGTGAGAGGTGAAAGATTTTAGCGTTTGCATTATCTCAGCAACCGGATGGCCTTCGAGAGGCTGGATAAGAATATGAACGTGGTTCGGCATTATTACCCAAGCGATAAGTTTGTAACGTTTACCATCCAGATTCAAAAGTGTATTTTGGACCAGCTCGGCAATGCGCGGGTCGGAAAGCCAGCGAGAACCGTAGTTTTGGTCGAGATACGTCTCGATCCGGCGACGAAAGTCGGCGTCGGTAATCTCGCCGCGCTGGAGGTCAATTTTCCATTTCTTCAGCACACCCTGCGGCATGGAATCGGCGAGACGGAATGTGATGAATTGAGTGTACGCACCGGGATCGATGTGGGGAATGTACCCTCGGCTTTGCCTGTTGCTCGGGTCGTACATAATGAGGTGTATGATAAACCAAAACGTGCGAGACCACGCACGTGGGAACTTCGTCTGCAACTCTGGTTCGTAGTATTTTTCACGTTGCGCGAACATCGCGTTCGTCAGCATCCTCAGAGCAGGACGCTTGCACGCGGGGACGCGTCCGATCCAGTCAAAGAGGTTTCCCATTCAAAGAATTGTCAATAATTTTGTGAGTTCTTCAGGGAGCTGGGAAACGAACGAAAGCTGCTCGCCGGTTTTCGGATGAGTGAACGAAAGCTTCTCGGCGTGGAGGAAAAATCGGCCCATAGAGTGGATGGCGTTTTTTACGTCTGAGTCGGCGATCGTGTTGTCGCGGCCTTCGTTGTAGATCTCGTCGCCGACGATAGGGTGATTGATGTAGGCCATGTGGACGCGGATCTGGTGGGTGCGGCCAGTTTTGATCTCGACATCGAGAAGAGTGAATTTTGTGAAACGGCGGCGAACTTTCCACAACGAGACGGCACTGCGGCCGTGGGTTGCGACCTTCATCCGGAGGCGATTGTGTTTGTTGCGGCCGATCGGAGCCTCGATCGTGCCGGAGTTCTTCTCGGTCGCCCCGTGAACGAGGGCGACATAGGATTTATATACCTTACGCTCGCGAAACTGTTCCGACAGGGCCTCGTGGATCTCGTCGGATTTTGCTACTACGATCAGGCCGGAGGTGTCCTTGTCGAGGCGATGGACGATGCCCACGCGATCCGACATTCCAGATTCCAGATTCCAGATTTCAGATCGAGTATCTCCTTTGGAATTTGGAATCTGGAATTCGAAATGCCATGCGATCGCATTTGCCAGCGTACCGCTCTGGACGCCGGCGCCGGGGTGGACGACCATTCCGGCGGGTTTGTTGATGACAGCGAGATGCTCGTCTTCGAAAACGATATCGAGGGGAATATTTTCAGGTTCAAATTTTGTGACCGGGAGCTCGGCCAGCTCGACCTCTATCTCGTCATTTGCGTGGACCTTGTACGAGGATTTTGCCTTAACGTCGTTAACGAGAACGTCTTCGCCGTCGATCAGCTGCTGCAGGCGGGAGCGCGACCAGCCGTCGATGCGCTGGGCCAGAAATGAATCGAGTCGGGTACCTGCGACTGCTTCATCGACTACAAACCGCAGGCTCTCGGGCTCAGCCGCCATTATTTCTTCACCGGTTCGCGCGGCAGCAGCTCGGCGTACTTGCCGAGAGCCTTGACCACGTCACGCAGCGGCACGGACTCATTTCGCGAACGGATGATTATCCTTAACTTTGAGCCCCAATTTTTTCTATTCTCATCAATATATTCGGTGCGGAGCCGGACGGCGCGGCTAAATGCGGATAGGTTTCGCTCGTCCTGTTCGACTCGCCGGGTTCGCTCGGCATCCAGCTCAGTCCTGAGGAACGCGATGACGGAATTATTTCTTTCATCCTGCAGACGCCGCTCAAGCTCGATCTCGCGGTCGGACTTGGCGACCGGGGCGGGCGCGTTCAGGGCCACCCGGCCGACGACCCAATCGCGACTCGGCGAACCGCCGCCGTCAAGATCGAGTTCGATACCGCCACCTGCGAACCGCACGGCGGTGATCCGGGGCCGGCTGCCTTCTTTTAAAGCCACGCCGTTTTCACGGATCAGCCTTTTGTATTTCTCCTGATCGACACTCACCGCGGTATTATCGACGAAAATATCAAGGCCGACATCTGCCGCGGGCATATCCATTTTGATAAGCATCTGACGCCCCTCGAGCGATCGTTTGATACGGTCCTCAGGGGTTGCTTCCTGGCCGATGGCAAACTGGGAGCAGGCCGCCATCGTCAAAACGGCGATCAGAAAGTTTCTCGCGATAGTCATGGATCTTCTCCTTACTGCTGGGAACGATTTGCGTCCGTCAGGATCGAGCCTCTGTTTTCGAAGCCGACCGCAGCCGCCAAATCATAAACGCCACAGATGCCGCTGCGACAACGAGACTTAGCAGCTGGGAAGTCGATAAGCCTGTGAGAGTCGTCAGGCCAAAAAGATCTCCCCGCGGGTCGTCACGGATAAACTCGATCGAAAAACGTACGATTGAATATATGATACCGTATGCGATCAGGATCTGCCCATCAAATTTTTTCCGGCGGTGAAGCCAGACGAGAATTCCGAAGACGGCGAGCATCGTAAAAGACTCGATCAGCTGAGTCGGATGAAGAAAAAGATCAGCACCGCTCGGCCCGACCACCGGGACACCGGTGTACTCGTGTCCGAGATCGGTGAAATGGACGCCCCAAAACAGATCGGTCGGCTTTCCCCAGCAGCAGCCCGCAGCGAAACATCCTTGCCGGCCAAAGGCTTGTCCGAGCGCCACGGCCGGCGCAAAGGCGTCAGCGACCTTCCAGAAATTGAGCTTGTAAAACCAGACCAGCCCCACAACCGCCAAAAACCCGCCGATCAATCCGCCGTAAAAAACACCGCCCGATCGAAGAAAATCCAGCGAGATAATATTGACGTTGTCCTCGATCATCAGCATCAGGAGCTTGGACCCGATGAGGCCGCCGACGAGGGTCCACAGGCCGAGGTCGTAGATGCGTTCTCTTGGGATGCCGTCACGAGCACCCAGCCGAGAAGCCGCAAAAAGCGCGAGCAGCATCCCCACCGCCAGCCAGAGGCCATAACTGGTTACAGGAAAATCGAAGATGCGGAAAAGTTCGGGGTACATCAATTTGGAAGCCAGTAGCCGGAAGCCAGAGTCAATTCCACCAGCCTCTTACCAGCTTAATATCTATCTTAGCTCAGATCGGATCGCTCTCATGTAGCTGCCCAGCATTTTGCTAATTTCCTCGACCATCGTACGCAATGGTGCGGTTTCGCCATAACCGAGGTCTCGGGCAAGGATCAGGTAATAACGGCATTCTTCCAACGAACCTTGCGATGTGCTGTAAAACCGAAGTTTGTCAGGTTTGGTGGCCTTGCCGAAACCTTCAGCGAAATTTGCCGGAATGGAAACCGCGGCCCGACGCAGCTGGGAAGTTAACCCGTAAAGCTCAGTTTTGGGAAAACTTTCGGTATAGCTATAGACCGCCAAAACGAAGGCGTGCGCCTTTTGCCAAATCTCTACATCTTCAAAGCTGCGAGCAGGCATATATTGTCACGTTTCGACGCTTTCTGCTTCCGGCTTCTGACTACTGGCTTCCTGCTTCTTATTCAAAATCATATCCAATATCAACAACCCCGCCCCGACACATATCGACATATCTGCGACGTTGAATGTCGGGTAATGCCAGCTGCCGAATTGGACGTCGATAAAATCGATGACGTATCCCAGCCGCATACGATCGGTCACATTCCCGACTATTCCGGCTAGCAGCAGGGCCAGGGCGCCCATGATACGGTCATCGTTCCGAGGGGTTCGCCAAAAGAAATACAGGACCAATGCAGCGGCGACGAGTGCCACAGCGGAGAGGCCCCAGCGTCCCGTATCTCCCTGGTTATCGAGGATCGAGAAGGCCGCACCCGTATTTTGCGCGTAGGCAAAATTAAGGAGGCCTGTGATCACCGGCATGTCGTCCCTAAATCGCAGCTCCCGTGACGCCCAGGCCTTGGTGGTCTGGTCGATCATAAAGACCCCGCCAGCGAGGCCGAGGTAGGCCAACTTCCAAATTATGTCTTTCCTGGTCAATTTACTTCGGTCTCACGTGCACGACCGTCCTCCACTGATTGCCACAATTCTAAGTATTTCGCGCGAACAAATTCATCCAGCTTGTCAGCAAATGATGAGTCCAGTTCCTTTATCTTGATCATTTCCTGAACGTCGGCAAGATCCTTTAGACGATCGCCGGCCGTCATACCGGATGCGAGCTTGAGCTCGATCAATTTTTCCAGCGAGATGGTTTTGACACCATCGATGACAACCACAAAAGCCGTAGGATCGGGAAATACGACGGGTTTCGGCAGCCCATCCCCGGGGTACTCACCGGATGTAATTATCTCAACAGGCACCTTATCGGACGTTCGAAATTTCTTAGTCGCCGACTCAAAGGCAGGCCGATAACCACGTCCGATCAAACGCTCCCGAAACTGCTCTAGCCCTTCACGCGAAAGCAGCAAATCTATATCCTCGGTAAATCGCCGGTATCCATGCCGGTTGAGGGCTATTGCTCCGATGGCCACATAGTCGATCCCTTCACGGTCCAGATCGGCAGCGATCTTTAGCAAGGCTTTATTGAGCATTCCTTTTCCACGAAAGAATCTAACTCCCTCGGCATAAGTCTCATCAGGTGAACTCAGTATTGCTGGAAAATCAACCGCCATCACTACTCAGTATACGGAAAAACCGCCTTCGGGGCTTTATATCGACGCCACCAATCGGCGTAGCACACATCGGTGCAGCCGATCGCATAGGTCACGACCCGCCATTTACCGCCTGTCTTTCTTAGCAGGGCAAAGACGTTGTTGTCGAAAATATCGGCATCCTTTGCTTCCTGGTAAGGGGTTCCTCGATAATTCGGCTGGCCGCCTGATGGAGTCTGCGGATCTCCGCCGAGGAATGCCCAGCTGCCGGACACGCGGAAATGGTCGAGATTAAACACGATCTTTTGTTTTAACTCTCGCTCCACGGGCGCCCGCAGGGTATTGAGAATGGCAGTCCGTTCTGCTGACCCTTTCTCGGGTGTACGGACGGCCTGGGCCGAGGCGGCAGCAGCAAAGAACGCACATAACCCGAGGATTTGTAATGAGCTTTTTATCATTTCAGACCTCACTCAAGATCTCATCGAGCGCGTCGGCGCATCGCTCGCAAACGGTCGGGTATTTCTCGAAATTACCGACCTGCGTCGAATAATTCCAGCAGCGCTCGCATTTTTGTCCGTCGGCCTTTGTGATCTCGACACCGAATTCCGATCCCTCATGCACCTCGACCTGCGACACGATAAAGATATAACGAAGCTGCTGATAATAATCGAGCAGAAGCCGCGTCGTCGCCGCGTCGGTGGTCAGGATCACCTTAGCCTCGAGCGACGAGCCGATCTGTTTCTCATTTCGGGCGGTCTCGAGAGCTCGAAGGACGTCGTCTCGCAGAGAGAAGATACGTTCCCACGCAGACGCCAAACCTTCATTATCGGCCTCTTCGATCGTCGGAAATTCCGCAATGTGGACCGACGATTCTTTCCGGTCAGGGAGATTCTCCCACGCTTCGTCGGCGGTGAAAACCAGGATGGGCGCCATCAGCCTGCAAAGCGAATCGGCGATCTTGTACAGCGCGGTCTGGACGGAACGCCGTTCCAAAGACCTGGGTGCGAAGATATATAACCGGTCCTTGATAATGTCGAAGTACCGTGCCGACAGCGTTACCGTGCAAAAATTATAGATCGCGTTATACGCCGCCTGAAAATCGTAAGCGTCGTATGCAGTGAGAACCTTCGCGGTGACATCGTTGAGTCCGGCAAGCGCCCACAGGTCGACGTCGAGCATCTCATTCGGGCCGACGCTGTCCATCGCGGGGTCGAACTTGTCGAGATTGCCAAGAGCGTATCGCAGCGTATTCCGCATCTTGCGATAGGCATCGACCACGCGCGAAAGGATCTCTTCCGAGCAGCGAACGTCCTCGGTATAATCGACCGCCGCTGCCCATAATCGCAGCACATCCGCGCCTGAACGGTCGATGATCTCCTTCGGCGCAGTTACGTTACCGAGGGATTTTGACTGCTTGCGGCCCTCTCCGTCAACCACCCATCCATGCGTGATCACACGCTTATACGGTGCCATATCGTGGGCCGCGAGGCCGCACATGAGGCTGGAATTGAACCACCCGCGATACTGGTCACCGCCCTCGAGATAGACGTCCGCCGGAAACCGAAGCGTGTGACCGCGGGTCTCGAGAACCGCGACACAGCTCGACCCTGAGTCGAACCAGACATCGAGTATGTCGGTCTCTTTCCTAAATTCTCCGCCACCGCATGATCGGCACGAGTATCCCGAGGGAAGTAGATCGGACTCGTCACGGGCGTACCAGGCATCCGACGTCTCCTGGGCAAAGATATCAGCCACATGGTCGACGATCTTCGGATCGGCAACGGCCTCTTCACAGCCTGTGCAGTAGAAAACCGGGATCGGGACGCCCCAGAAACGCTGACGCGATACGCACCAGTCGGGCCGGCCCTTGAACATATTGCTCATCCGGCCTTCGCCCCACGCCGGATACCATTTTACTCGCTCGATCTGACCCAACGCAGCCTCGCGAAGAGATGTAACGCCGGCATCTTGCCCGCTGGAAGCCGGCGCTCCATGCACCTCGTCCATGGATATAAACCACTGCGGCGTTGCCCTGAAGATGACCGGGTTCTTGCACCGCCAGCAATGCGGGTATCGATGTTGATAACTCTCTGAATAAAGCAGCGCCCCGCTCTCTCTGAGAAACTCGACTATTTTGGGATTCGCTTCGAAAATCGTCATTCCGCCGAAATGCTCGACCTCATCGACGAATCTTCCCGCGGCATCCACTGGATTATAGATGTCGAGCCCGTATGCCTTACCGATGTGAAAATCGTCAGCACCGTGGCCGGGCGCGGTATGAACGCATCCCGTCCCCGCTTTTTTGCTCGACTTGCCCTCGAACCTGACATCCAGTTCGACCTCTGCATCAGCCTCGCCGAGAGTCACATGCTCGCCATTCATTATCAGCGACACACGGTCGAGCCAGGCGTGGCCGGCCTCCAGGCGGTCGAGTTTCGAGCCCTTAAATCGTGCTATCTCTTCGTATTCAGCGAAACCGCAAGCTTCGCCAAATGCCTCGCCGAGTTCGCTGGCGACTATATAAACCTCGCCCGCGTTTTGAGTCCCGCCTTCAGGCGGCTCCTCGTCAGCATTGGGCCGGCTAAAGCCGGGACTCAGAACCTCGAGAGCTGAATAGTCAAAATCCGGATGCACCGTGATACCTAGGTTCGCGGGCAGCGTCCACGGCGTTGTGGTCCAGATGACGACAAAGACATTCTTGCCCGCGAGCTCCGGCGCGATCAGCGATGGATCCGACCTGAGCGGGAACTTGACGTACACAGACGGTGACGTATGCTCCTTATATTCAACCTCGGCCTCGGCGAGCGCGGTCTGATCGTGGATGCACCAGTAGACGGGCCGGAGGCCTTTGTAAACATAACCGCGTTCGAGAAACTTGCCGAAAAGCCGCGCGGTCGATGACTCGTATTCCGGCGACATCGTCAGATACGGATTTTTCCATTCGCCGAGAATCCCAAGCCGCTGAAAATCGCGGGTCTGATTATTCATCGCCGTCGAGGCGTGTTCGCGGCAGATACGGCGAAAAGTCGCGACCGGCAGGTCCGCCTTGTTCTTGCCCTTCTCGGCCAGCTTTTTCTCGACGATCGTCTCGATCGGCAGTCCGTGGCAGTCGTATCCGGGCACGTACGGGGCCTCGTAGCCCATCATCGAACGGGTCTTGACCACGAAATCTTTCAGTATCTTATTGAGCGCGGTCCCGATGTGAATGTCCGCGTTCGCGTACGGCGGGCCGTCGTGAAGGATAAATTTTTCGCGCCCCGCTCGAGCCTCCATCACCTTGTCATAAAGCCCCATCTCCGTCCACTTCTTCAATCGGGCCGGCTCACTCTGCCCAAGATTCGCCTTTTGCGAGAAATCGGTCCGAGGCAGGTTAACTGTTTTCTTGAGATCTATCGGTTCGCTCATAAAATGAAGTATAAAAGTGAAAAGTTTAACATCTCTGTCAGTAAAAACGCTTGTATCGCAGTATTCCCGAACCAAAAAACCCAAGCCTTTGTTCCGGCTTGGGCTCTTGTAACTTCTGCTATCTATCGATCTTGCGAAGATAGTCTTGATTGGATCGCCCCTTATTCCTCCTCCACCGTGCATAAAAGCGGATACTCCCTCGCCTTTGCGAGGTTCATGGCTTTTTCGGCTTTCATATTGGCGATCTCGTATGGGTAGATGCCGGCTATGCCAATGCCTTCGTTGTGGACCTTGAGCATTATGGTGAATGCGTCGATGTCTTCGCGGTTAAAAACGTACTGCAGCACGAAAACAACGAATTCCATCGTCGTGAAATCGTCGTTGTGCAGTACGACCTTGAACAGCTTTGGCTTTTCGAGCTTTGTCTCGCTCTCGGTGATAACCTCGCTGCCCGCGTCGATGTCCGGAAAATCGGCCATAAAGAAAATTATAGACGTGCGGGCCGTTTTTTGTTAAATTTCAGTTGCGCTGTTTACTTAGTATGCAATTTTGACGTCTCCCGCCTCGATCGGTCCTGAAACCGGAGGACGATTGGTCGTTTTGTGTGCTACCCGAAAATGAGAAACGTACCCGCAGCCAAATCCTCACCAACCGGCCGAAAATCCGGCCGACAGGCAGGGCGCGCAATTTCACATGAAAGCATCGACCTTTTGTTCCGGAGTGTCGGCCAAAAGCTGCGCGAAGGCCTCTCCGGTGAGGCCGAGCGGATCCTGCTCGATACCATCGATGGATTCCAACATGTTCCCGACGACCTTGCACACCTAAAGCGCCTTTTGTCGTTTACGCTCGAAACGGCCGGCCGTTATAAGGAATCGCTCGAGACCATTCAGACTTTTTCCGAAACCGAAGACCTCACGTCACTCCGCATCGAGACCCAGGTCAAAGTGACGACCCAGCTTGCCATTGCCCTCAATAATGTGGGCGATATGCCGAAGGCCGTAACGCTGCTAAAAGAAACGCATCAGAAGGCAGAAGCCGCCGAACTCCGACAGCTTTTTGGCAGCATAGATATAGCCCTCGCACGTGTCTACCGCAAGCTGGCCGAATTTCCGATATGCCGCGATTATGCCCAGAGTGCTCTTGATCATTTTCGCGATCAGGGCAACTGGCTCGGAATGGCCGAGGCTTACCGCGAGATCGCCAATAGCTATCATCAGGAGGGCAACAGCGAGAAGTCGATCGAGAATTTTGAGCTGGGTATCAAGATCATCGGCGAAAATTCCGCGCCGTTCATGCTCGGCAGGCTGTATACCGATATGTCCGGCGCTTACTGGTTTCTTCGCCGCCCAAAAGAGGGGATCCAGTGTCTCGAAAAATCGATCCAATTCTTTGACCAGACCGAGCACGCAATGACCAAGGTCATCGCGTACAACAACCTCGGGCTTCACCTGGTTCTGATCGGCGAATGGCCGCGGGCCGAGAAGATGATCGAGCGTGCTCTCGAGATAGCACTGCAGGAGAATCACGTACATGTTGCCGGTATCTATGAATCACTCGGCGAGCTTAAACTGCTCAGAGGTGAGCTCGACGAAGCGGAAAAGCTTCTTAATAAGGCGGTCGATTTTGCCGAGGACCGCAGGCATGAGTGGTACGCCGTACAGTCGATGCGGATGCTGGCTCGCTGCTATCTTGCCCAGGGAAAATTCAAGAGCGCGGCCAAAAAGGCACGCGAGACCATTGCTCGGTCTCAGTCCATCGGTGATAAGCATTATGGCAACATGGCGGGGCTCGTCCTGGCCGAGAGCCTGCTGCAGCAGGGGGCCCTCGAGGAATGTGAAAGCTCTCTTCGCACTATCGAGGAAAGCGATCCGCACGCCGATTTTTTTGTCCTCGGCAACATTCAGCGTATTCGAGGCCTCGCCGCCCTGGCGGAGGAAGATCATGAACTCGCCATCCATCATTTCAGCCGCGGGCTGACGATATTTGAGGCAGCCGAGGACGTTTATCACACCGGCCTGATGCATTTTATGCTCGGCTCGAACCTCGAGGTACGCAACTCGGCCCGGGCCAAACGTCACCTGACGTCGGCAGCAGAGATATTTAAGAAGCTGGAACTCAAGTCGTATTGCGATCGTGCACGAAAGGAACTCGAACGCGTCGAAACCTTGCTTGAGGCGGTCGGATCGAACCGCTCCGAGAAACGGTTCAATTCAGTTGTCTCTCAGCTTCTTACAGTTCGACTGGCAGAGGCGACCGCGTCAAGGGAATTGCTGTTTCGAGAGCTCGTTGCCGTCCTTCAGCAGGAGAGCAACGCGAAGAAGATCATCATCGCGGAATATAACGACACCAACCAGCTATGGCCCTACATTACGCACGGATACTCACCCCAGGAAAGTAACGAGCTCGTCAGAAAGCTCAGCGAGGCGCAGGCCTCGGGTGACGAGAAAACGTTTGCAAGAACGAAAAATGTGGCCATTTTTCACCTTCGGGGATCATCAGCCGCCGTCCCGGCGTTGCTATTGGTTAACCCGCAAACCGGAGCGGTGCTCAATGACGATAGTTCACTCGCTCCGCTGCTGCGGGTGGTCGAGCTTGGTATGGACGTAGTCGCCCTACGTGAAAAGGACAGGTCGACGCCGACGGAACGCGACCTAAGTCCATTCACATCGAACAGCCTGATGCCGGGATTTATCCATTCGTCACAGGCGATGACCGCCCTGGTCGAAGAAGTTTATAAGATACGCTCATCGGACGTGACCGTCCTGGTCACAGGCGAATCAGGCACGGGCAAGGAGCTCGTTTCACGAGCTATTCATACCCTTTCGAACCGAAAAGACCAGATCTTCGTGCCCTTCAACTGCACGGCTGTCCCTAAAGAGCTGGCTGAAGGGCATTTATTTGGATATAAGAAAGGCGCTTTTACGGGCGCCGTTCAGGACTCGCCGGGAACGATCCGTACAGCGGATGGCGGCACGTTGTTTTTGGACGAGGTCGGCGATCTGCCGATCGACGTCCAGCCGAAGCTGCTCCGATTCCTGCAGGAAGGCGAGATCCAGCCGCTCGGCGAGAAAAAGCCGCTGAAGGTCGACGTACGCATCATCGCCGCGACCAATATGCCGCTCGAGGACAAGGTCGCCGACGGTACATTTCGCGAGGACCTTTATTACCGGCTAAATGTTATTCGGTTGCGTGTGCCCCCGCTTCGCGAACGCCGTTCAGAGATACCGCCGATCGTCAATTACTACATCAACCATTATTCGGCGCGGTTCGGAAAAACCAATATCACGTTTACGCCCCAGACAGTTGACATGCTCATGGTCTGTAACTGGGAAGGAAACGTTAGGCAGCTATGCAACGAGATACAGCGGATCATCGCCCGTGCCGTGGACAACGAGGTCATCACCCCCGAGCACCTTTCGCCGGAACTCAAGCGGTCCACCCGGCCGCTGACACCGTTCGGCCCGGAATCGAATGTGAAGCCGATCGCGTCTTACGACGGAGCCGTCACGCCCTTCGCCAATATCCCATCAGGCGGCACGCTGGAATCCGCCGTCTCCGAGCTGGAGATGCAGCTCATCAAGAACGCTCTTTCCCGTCATAACTGGAACATCTCGCGCGTTGCAAACGAACTAGGACTCACCCGCCGCGGCCTGTATCTGAAGTTGGGAAGGTATGGAATAGAAAAAGCGGCTTGAGAATTCCAAGTTCAGCCCGCGCGTCAACGTTTGCTCAAATATTCGGAAACAAGTTCATTGTAAAGATAGTTCGTCGTTTCTTGCAGGCTAATTATTAATTAGTAATTTGCCAATTAATAATTAGGTTGTGTTGACGTCAGCCATTCTGTATATGACGCCCCGTAGCTGCACCGCTTAGCGTTCTGAGTTCTGCCACGATTTCGGGTAAAACAGCTAGGACCGTGTCAACTTCTTCTGCGGTATTGAATCTGCCCAGAGAAAATCGAATGGATCCCATAGCCCATGAGTAGGGAATGTTCATAGCAGCCAGGACCGGCGAGGCGGAGTGGTCGGCGGCGTTGCAGGCGGAACCGGTAGAGACGCATATTCCGACCTGGTCGAGCCGGTGGAGGATCATCTCGCCGTTGGTATTTTCGAAGGAAATGCTCGAGGTATTCGGCAGCCGTTTGGCTCCGTCGGCCGTTCCGTTCAAGCGAGAATTTGGAATTTTGTCTAATATCCCGTTTTCCAATCGGCCGCGAAGTTTTCTAACATCGTCCATCGGCGTCAGGTCGGCTACGAATTCCGCTGCGGCTCCTATGCCGGCGATCTGATGGACGGCCTCGGTGCCTGCCCGCCGGCCTTTCTCCTGTCCGCCGCCGGTCAGGAAAGGAGTTAGCTCGACTCCATCGCGGATATAAAGGGCACCAACACCTTTGGGTCCGTGAAACTTGTGAGCAGAGATCGAAAACAGGTCGATCTCTGCCGAACTGAGATCGATCGGGACCTTGCCGGCCGCGTTGACTCCGTCGACATGAAACAGCGCGTCCGAATGCTCTCTTATGATCTCGCCGAGTTCTTCGACGGGAAATAGAATGCCCGTCTCATTATTCGCGAGCATGATGGTGACCAGCGCCGTCTCGGCACTTAGAGCACTGCGTAATTCAGCCGGATCGAGCCCGCCTTCCTCGTCGACCTCGAGCCAGGTGACGCGGAAACCGCCCGATTCCAGCCGCTTGAGCTGTTTGCGGACGGCATCGTGCTCGACGGTGGTCGTGATTATATGTTTTTTCTCAGGGCTGGTACCCAAAGCGCCGAGAATGGCCCAGTTATCGCTTTCTGTGCCGCATGATGTGAATATGATCTCGGTGGCCGCAGCGGCACCGAGCAGCGATGCCACGCTTTGGCGTGCCCGCTCAATCACCCGGCGGGCCTCGCGGCCGATCTCGTACGCAGACGAGGGGTTGCCGAAAGAGCCTTTCAGGAAGGGAAGCATCGCGTCGAGTACCTCGGGAGCAACCCCTGTCGTTGCATTATTATCGAAATAGGTCATAGGCGGTGGCGGCGCCAATTTACCATTTAAGGTTTACCAATTACAATTACGATATCTTGGAAGCATCATTAAAAATCTCTGAACCCACGGGCCGAAACTGGCAATTCTCACTCTCACCGGGCAAAACGATAACGATCGGCAGGGCAAAAGAAAACGAGATCGTTTTGAATGATCGTCGGGTGTCCCGGCGGCATGCATTTATCTTTACCGCGGGAACCGAATACAAGGTCGTCGACGGGTCGATCGAGGACGGCAAACTTATTCGGAGCGTCAATCATGTTTTTGTGAATGGCCTTCCCGTGCTCGAAGCAGAATTAAAAAGCGGCGATGTGGTCCTTATAGGCGAGAGCCGTCTCGAATTTCAAAAAACCCCGAGCCTCAGCGTGATACAGCTTGAGCCTTCCGGAATCAGGCAGAAAACGGTGAATTTTGATGACGCCCCGCTAGGCCATACGCAGGTACAGATCTCAGTCAGCGAGATTCTCGGAAACCGATCTTATGAATCGGCCGAGGCCGCGCTCCCCGGGCCGGGCGAGATAAAGGACCTTCGCCGAAAGGCCCAGATCCTCGAGCTGTTATTCGAAATGAGCAAGACCCTCGGCACGGTTTTCGATCTGGAAGAGATCTTTGAAAAGGCAACCGACCTCATTTTCCGCGGAACCCCGGCCGATAGGGTCATAGCTTTGCTCGCTAATGAGAACGGGGACGGCACGCTGGCCGAATTCGATCTCTATCAGATCGGGGCACGAACACGAGAGGCAAGCTTCGAAAGATTTACTGAAAAGCTCACCGTTAGCCGGACCATTACGCAAAAGGTGATGGCCGAGCAGGTCGCCGTATTGTCGCAGGACGCTAAGACCGATGAGCAGTTTCATGGGGCCGAATCTATAGTTTCTCAGGGCGTCAGGTCGACCATCTGTGCCCCGCTGCTAACTCAGTCGAACGTTCACGGTGTGCTGTATGCCGACCGGCTGGACCCCTTCGCGGCCTTTACCGCGGATCATTTGGAATTGATCAGTGCTATCGCTGCATTGACCGCTGTAACGGTCGAAACAGTCAAGGCCCACGACCGCCTGGCCCGTGAGGAAGTGGCGAGGGCAAATTACAGCCGTTTCATGCCTGAGTACGTTGTAAAGCAGCTGCTTGAAGACCCCGATTCCTTCCGCCTGGGTGGGGCAAATCAGACCATAACGGTGCTTTTCGCGGATATTCGGGGATTTACGTCAATTTCCGAACACACAAGTCCTGAGAAAGTGGTCGGATTCTTGAACCAATACTTTTCGGCGATGACTGAGATCATTTTTGAACACGGCGGGACCCTCGACAAATATATCGGTGACGAATTAATGGCTCTCTTCGGGGCTCCGACAGCTACCCCCGATGATGCACGCAACGCAGTGAATGTGGCGGTGGCGATGCAAAAGCGTATGGCCGGCCTTAATGCGGAGCTCGCGGAGGAGGGCTATCAGGAGATCGCTATCGGCATCGGGCTGCACACGGGCGTCGCGACAGTCGGCTACATCGGCTCGGAGAAACGGTCGGAATACACGGCGATCGGCGACACGGTAAATTTGGCTTCGAGATTACAGTCGAATTCGCAGCGGGGACAGATATTGATCAGCGAGGCAACGGCAGCCGCAGCAGGCGACATCTTTCCAATGACAAAAAAAGAACCGCTGATCGTAAAGAATCGCGTGCAGCCGGTCGAACTCTTTGAGGTTAAATGGGACTGATTTTTTTGTTGGCAGCACCGCGCGAATAGACATATAATTGAATGATCGCGGCAATTCGCGAGATTTAGTTTTTCATGTTAAAGATCTCGTCACTTAAGAAACTCGTAACCGATTCGATGGCGATCGATATGGGCACGGCGACTACCATCATCGCTGTCAAGGGTCGCGGTGTTGTTTTAGATGAGCCGTCGCTTGTCGCTATCAACGAATTAACAGAAGAAGTTGTGGCATTTGGGACGGAAGCCGCGGAAATGTCGGGCCGCGAAGGCCGCGATATCACGGTCCGGGCCCCTTTGATAGGCGGAGTGGTCGGCGACTTCGAACGGACCAAGAAAATGCTTGCCCATTTTGTTCGAAAGGCGAAAACCGGCGGGTCCAACATTTCCCTTCAGGCTGTAATGAGCATGGTCTCGGATGTGACCCATGTCGAACAACGTGCGTTACTCAACGCGGCGGAAGAGGCACATATCGGCAAGGTCTTTATGATGGAAGAGGGCCTGGCCGCCGCATTCGGCGCAGGCGTACTGCCTACGGACAAGCGGGCCTCGGCCATCGTCGATATTGGGGCGGCGACCACAAACGTTACCATCGTGGCCAAGGGCTCCATCGTTCACTCTGTTTCCGAGCGATATGGCAGTAACGCTATCAACGAAACCATCGCCACACATCTCAGGCGGCACCGCGGATTGCAGGTCGGTGTGGAAACGACTGAACACCTTAAGACGAATTTTGCTTCGACGTTTCTGCCGGATGATATTTCTAAATCGATCGAGGTGCGGGGCCGGGATGTGCAGACCGGCAGCCCGGCGGCTGTCGAGGTAACGTCGGGCGAGATGTTTCCGATCGTCGAGAGCATGGTTAGACGCGTGGCCCTTCGCGTGAAAGATACATTGACAGAGCTGCGGCCGGAGGTGGCCGCGGATATTTTCGATCGCGGCGTTATTCTTACTGGCGGCGGCGCTTTGCTCGACGGCATCGATCAATATATGCGCTCATTTATCAGTCTGCCGGTAACGGTAGCAGACGAACCAAGGTACGCAACCGTCAATGGCCTTGTGAAAATGTTTGATGATGAGAAACTTCTCGAACGCGTAGCCAGGAATGAACTCGGCGTGCTGCAAAGCGCTGAGATACCATTCCAGGCTTGATATTTCGAAAGTTTAAAGCGCTCCGCCCCGTTGTTGCGGGGCTTTTTATTTCGACGCGGGGTTAGTCTGATTTGTGCGGCTATAATTGAGAAGTGCATCAGTTTGTCCGAAAACTAATCACGGAATGGCGTCGTCTGGAGCTCCCCTTTGCAGGATCAACTTTAGTGGTGGCCACCTCTGGCGGCGCTGATTCATTGAGTCTGCTGCTCGCTCTTAATGATCTAACAAGCCGAAAGAAATTATCGCATCGATTAGTGGTGGCACATTTTAACCACCGCCTTCGTGACGGGGCGAGTGACGCTGATGAAGGCTTTGTCCGCGGACTCACTACAGACCTCGGGATCGAGCTCGCCGTAGGTAAAGCTCGTATCGAGACGGCCGGCAATCTCGAGCAGAACGCGCGCCGTGCGAGGTATGACTTTTTATATTCTACTGCCAGAAACGTGGACGCATTCGCGGTCATAACCGGCCATACGATGAATGACCAGGCAGAGACGGTCCTGATGAATCTTATCCGGGGCAGCGGGCCGGATGGACTCGCGGGGATGCGGCCGGTCCGGTCTATGGCCGGCGAGGCTCTTTCCAGCCTGCCAAACGCGGAAAATGCCAAGCCCAAATTACCGCTCGCTTCGCCTGAGATCAAGCTGGTCCGGCCGTTATTGAACTGGGCCCTCCGTGGGCAGACCGAGGCTTATTGCCATGACCTCGGTGTCGAATATCGTTACGACACCATGAATGAGGACACCGCCTTCAGGCGGGTCAGGATCCGAAAGATACTTTTGCCGCTCCTGGAGGACTTTAATCCCCGCATCGTCGAAACCCTTGGAAATACAGCTAAGCTGATGCAAAACCTGTCGTCCGACCCGACATCGCTCAACGAAAATGCCCCGGCTGACGAATTGACCCTTGAAGAGATCCGTTCCGTTTCGACGAATGAAAGATCCGCTTTGATCCGTTCCTGGCTGAAGCGACATCGCGGGTCGACTCGTCAATTGCAGATGAAACACATGGAATCAATAGAGCGTTTGGTGTTTAGCACTAAGAGCGGACGGGCCGCGGAACTGCCCGGGGGAAGGGTCGTAAAAAAGAACGGCAACCTGGTGTATGAGGAAAATAAGGTTGAAAATTAATGGTGCGCCGTCTAGAATCAAGTGTTGGCGTCAGCGACTGGCATGTCGCGCCATTTAGCACAACGCCACGGGTGTTGAGTACATCAAAAGACCATTGAGAAACGTCCATTTATGGAGTTGATCTGGAGGCTATAAATTGAGTTCTAAGGCAAAACAAGTTCTGCTGTGGTTAATGATAATTACGAGTGCGCTCGTATTCGTCTGGTATTTGCAGACGAAACAGACAACGCCGCCCAAAGAGTTGTCTTTCGATGCCGCGCTGACGCAGATCAAAAATAAAGACATCAAGGAAGTTACCGTTAAGGCGGACAACACCTTGGAATTGGTTAATAAGAGCGATGTGAAGCATTCTGCCCGTCTCGATGGCAGCGATTCGGCAAAAGATCAGATTCACGCAGCCGTCACAGGCACCGACACCGTGGTCAATCTCGAACCGCCCTCAAGCGGGCTTGGATGGCAAGTGCTTATCACGCTCCTTCCGTTCATCCTGTTGATGGGATTCCTGGCCTTTACGCTGAGGCAGATGCAGGCGGGCGGCAATAAGGCCCTCAGCTTTGGCAAGTCCAAGGCAAAATTGCTCAACAACCAGCAGAAGAGGATCACCTTTAAGGACGTCGCCGGGGTCGATGAGGCCAAGGAAGAGCTGCAGGAGATCATCGAATTTCTTAAAGATCCGCAGAAGTTTCAAAAACTCGGCGGCAAAATACCAAAGGGCGTCCTGATGGTTGGCCCTCCCGGAACCGGTAAGACGCTGCTTGCAAAAGCAGTGGCGGGCGAGGCAAACGTTCCTTTCTTTTCGATTTCCGGTTCGGACTTTGTGGAAATGTTCGTGGGTGTCGGAGCGTCGCGTGTTCGCGACCTGTTCGAACAGGGCAAGAAGAATGCTCCGTGCATCATTTTTATCGATGAGATCGATGCTGTCGGACGTCATCGCGGCGCGGGGCTCGGTGGCGGGCACGATGAGCGCGAACAGACCCTAAATCAGCTGCTCGTCGAAATGGATGGTTTCGAGTCGAACGACGGCGTGATTCTGGTGGCATCCACCAACCGCCCCGATGTTCTCGACCCAGCACTTCTTCGTCCCGGCAGATTTGACCGGCGCGTTGTTGTTGGTCGGCCGGACGTTCGCGGCCGCGAGGGAATATTGAAGGTCCATACGCGAAAGATCCCGCTAGACGAGGCCGTTAACGTAAACGTGATCGCGCGTGGCACGCCCGGATTTACCGGTGCTGATCTCGCAAACATCGTAAATGAAGCCGCCCTGAATGCCGCGCGCTTCAACAAGAAAGTCGTGACCATGAGCGATTTTGAGATCGCCAAGGACAAGGTCATGATGGGCGCCGAGCGCCGCAGCATGGTCATCTCGGACGACGAGAAAAAAATAACTGCATACCACGAAGCCGGTCATACGCTCGTCGGCCTTAAGGTTGAGGGCGTGGACCCCGTCCACAAGGTCACCATTATACCCCGTGGAATGGCCCTGGGTGTGACGATGTATCTTCCCGAAAAGGACCGCCTAAGCGCGACCAAGGAATATTTGCTTGGGAATATTGCGATGGCCATGGGCGGCAGGATCGCCGAGGATATCTTCATCGGCAGCATCACGACCGGAGCCTCAAACGACATCGAAAAGGCCACCGAGATCGCTCGTTCGATGGTTTGCGAATACGGTATGAGTGAGCTCGGCCCATTGTCTTACGGTAAGAAGGAAGAGCAGATCTTTCTCGGCCGTGAAATATCGCAGCATCGTGATTATTCTGAGGACACGGCGATCAAGATCGACCAGGAGGTCCAGAAAATAATCAATGAGCAATACCAGCGTGCGGTCAGTATCATAAAGGATAATCGGGAGGCTTTGATCAGGCTGGCCGAGGCCTTGCTCGAACACGAGACACTCGATTCGGTCCAGATCCGCCGGGTCGTTGCCGGGCTGCCGCTCGATAGCGATAATACCCAGTCTACGGACGAGGACGGTTCGGCAACGGCAGAGGAATCTACTAAGAATCCTTTTAAGAAGCCTATTCTTCCTCCGATAACCGGCAACAATCCGGCCACGGCCTGAACGAAGGTTCATGATCAAGGATGAAGGATGAAGGATGCAAACCTTCATCCTTTTATATTTTGATGTACACAAACGGCAGTCTTTCTGCATTGTTGACTTCAGAACCGAACAGGCGAATAACGCTTGGCATGTCGGACGCCGAGGTTTACCACCTGCCAGTTGCAGGGTCGTACCTTAAGGTCGCAAAGCACCGGGGCTTCTCGGACCTGCGGCGTGAGCGACGGGTGCTCGAATGGCTCGACGGGCGTTTTCCGGCACCTCGGGTACTCGGATATGAAGAAACGTCGACTCATACATATATGCTGGCGACAGAGATCGCGGGGACACCGGCGTCAGCCACACTCTCAGCCGCAACCTCGACTTCCTCATCTGAAAAACACCTGGCCGGTAAGTTGGCTCACGAGCTGCGCCGGCTGCACGATCTTCCGATCGAAGGGTGCACACTCGATCAGCGGCTGGATGTGAAGTTCGAAAATGCGCGTAGAAACATCTCCCTCAAGCTCTTGTCGCAAACGGAAGAGGATTTTGCTAACGAACACGACGGCAAGCTTCCGATAGATCTGCTTCACGAACTATCGGCACGCCGTCCGGTCGAGGACGACCTGGTGTTTACCCATGGCGATCCGTGCATGCCCAACCTCCTTACCGACGATGGCGAGGTCACAGGATTCGTAGATCTAGGCGGCGCAGGTGTTGCCGATCGGTACGCAGATATAGCAATCTTTTTTCGGAGTTTCAAAAACAATTGCAGGGAACCGATCGAGTTGGAAACAGTCTTTTGTGCAGCCTACGGGATCGAGCATATCGATCATGAAAAATTCGAGTTCTATCTGCTTCTGGACGATCTATTTTGAACGAGACCTCAAAAAACTGGCGCACAGCAAGGCGTGAGATCGATCTGCACCGCGTTGCGGTCATGGCGATCCTTAATGTCACGCCGGACAGCTTTTCTGACGGCGGCCAGATCGCCAGAGTAGATGAGGCTGTCCGGCGGGCTGAGCAATGTATCGCCGAGGGTGCCGGCATACTCGACATCGGTGGCGAATCCACGCGGCCCGGGAGTTCTCCCGTAGACGCAGCGGAAGAGATCCGGCGCGTAGTTCCCGCCATCGAAGCCATAGCTAAACGGTTCGACGTTCCAATTTCTGTCGACACGACCAAGTCCGAGGTCGCACGGGCCGCGATCGATGCCGGGGCCGAGATCATCAACGATATTTCGGCGCTTCGTTTCGATAAGGATCTCGGACAGGTTGCTGCGGAGACACTGGCGGGTCTTGTGTTGATGCATTCACGGGGCGAATTCAGGACGATGCACAGTCAGCCGCCGGTCCAGGATGTTTTTAGCGAAGTGCGAGAAGGGCTCCGCGAGGCGATCTCAAACGCGAGAAATTTCGGCATCAGGCCGGATCAGATCGTGTTGGACGTGGGCATCGGATTCGGCAAGACGCCCGAGCAGAACTTAGAGATCATCGCCAGGCTTGATAAACTCATAGCAGACTTTGTCGGGTATCCGATGTTGGTGGGCACTTCCAAAAAGTCTTTTATCGCCAAGGTCCTCGACGGGACCCCGGCGGGCGAGAGACTCGCTGGGTCGCTGGCCACGGCCGCGATCGCCGTTTGGAACGGTGCAAAGCTCGTTCGGGTTCACGATGTTCGAGAAACCGTCGACACTGTGAGGATAGTAGAATCTCTAAAGGATCGGCTATGAAGTCAGTTCGCTTTTTCGTTTTGGGAATCGTCGTTGTCTTCGCGACGGGGTTTACGGAGTGCTACAAGCCTGTATCGAGATCGGGGCTGCCGGGCCATATTCGCACGATCGCCGTGCCTGCGTTTCAGTTTGAGGCTAAGGGACTTCGTTATCGTGTCGAGACGCGTTTCACCGACGCCGTAATGCGTGAGATCATCAGACGCGGTGGGGGGCTAAAGGTCCAGGGCTCCCTTACGGGTGCCGATGCGGTCCTCGACGGAACAATCCGCGACTTCAGCTTTTCCGGTGTACTGCTCGATAGCGAAGGGCGCGCACGGGTTTACGAGGTGACGATCGTAACCGCGGTAACGATCCGAGACGTGCGCGAGAATAAGATACTTTACGATAATCAGAATTTTACTTTCCGCGACTCATTTGAATTTTCGGCCGACCCGCGCTCTTTCTTTAATGAGGAAGACCCAGCCGTCGAACGTATGGCCCGGGCATTTGCCGCATCTGCCGTCTCTTCCTTCGTTAACGGCATCGGCGTTAAAGAAGAGAAGAAATGATCAGGTTCGATCGATGATCTATTCACGCGAGGATCTTCGCAACCAGCTAAAACGGCACGAGTATGCCCCCGTGTACGTGCTTTTCGGCGCCGAAACCTACTTGCGGAACATCGCCGCAAAGACGATAGCGGATCGCACTTTTGCTCCGGATGATTTTCGCGACTTTAATGAAACGACCTTTAGCTTGAACACCGACGGTAACCTCGAAAAAGCCCTGGCGGCGGCTGAGCAGCTTCCGATGATGGCCACCCGTAGGGTCGTTCGCCTGAACGATCTGCGAATTTCGGCGACAGGATATCGGGACACCATCACCGAGGAGCATGAACCGGTCCTTACGCGATTTTTCTCAGATCCTCCTGCCCATTCGACTGTAATTTTTGTTGCGGACGAGCTTAATGGCGTCCGCAAAATGGGAAAGCTCTTTCGGGAAAAAACCAGGGCGGTGGAATTTAGCCGCCTTTCAGATCAGAATCTGGCACTCTGGGCACGGAAGGAATTCGATGACGCCGGAGTTACGGTAGATGATCTGACACTTCGATATTTTTTAAGCCGCGTCGGGCCCGACGTCCTGCGTCTGACAAACGAGATCAAAAAGCTTGCCGCGGCGTCGATGCCAAACGGGGTTGTGGACGTAACCCTGGTCGACGCTCTCGCTCCGAACACGCGAGAACTGACAAATTTCACCCTCACAGACCATCTTATCGCCGGCCGCCCGGCGAAGGCCGTGTCGACATTGCAAAAAATATTGGATGACGGGGCCGAGCCGCTGGCTCTTTTGGGCCTGCTGGGATACAACTATCGCCGCCTGCTTACGGCAAAGGACCAGATGATGCGAGGGGTCCCCCGGAACGAGATCTCAAACGCCCTGAGAATGAGATATAGCGATCAGGAAGCTTTCTTCGCCGCGGCGCGAAAAGCGGACCTAAGGAAACTTTGCCGTTCGATAGAAAGACTTGCCAGCACTGACGTGGCAATAAAATCATCGATCGGCGGCAGCGGCCAAGCCGGAGCTCGAATCCAGCTTGAGGTCCTCATTTGCGAGCTTGCGCTTCTGCAGACTTCCTAGATCGGGTTTAAGCCGGATGATCTGTTGAAATAATTATAGAGATCGTTGAAGTCTCCGATCGCCCGATTCAGGATCAGCGGCAGCTGTTTCAGATCGTTGGTGTTGACTATCAGATTCAGATTTCTTAGAAACGCTTCATGGGCGTTCATCGTAGTCCCGCCGTCTTCGAGCGAGATCAGATACAGCCGCCGCCTTTCAGACGAATACATCGCATTGGCCTTTTGCTGGATCACCGCCGCTCCGCCCATATCAGGGGCAAAATCCTGCGAAAATATGACTATCTCGGTCTTGCCGTCCCGCAGCCTCTCGTTAGCCTGGGCCGGCGTCTGGGCTACATAGACCTTATATCCCGCCTTGGCCAGCACTGTCGCCACCTCATCGGTTTTTTGCCCGAGGCATAAGAGTACCCGGCGCGGCTTCTCTTCGCTGTCCGGTTCGGTTACTGCACCTCTATCGGATTGGAGGGCCGACATAAGCGATTTGAGGGCGCTGTTTATCTGGAATTCAGATTCTTTAGCGGCAAATTCCTGCGCACCTTCGGCAGTGGGCACGGCCGGCTGACTTGCCGCAAGCTGCTCCACTGTTGAAAGGCCCTTGCCGGACGCGTCCTTTTGGACCCTCAGCAAATTCTGGCAGCGTGGGCAGCGAACGGAGAAATTCCCGGTGGGTACCTTGGTCTCATCCAGTTGCAGGGAAACGGAGCAATTATCACATCGTATGATCATATTTAAGGTCGATTATTCGATCATGTTTAGTACTGAGTCGGGGTTGGCAGGCGGAGGAGGCGGGATCACCTGTTTCGGCATCGGCTTCGTAGGATTTGCATAGTCCTCAGTAGACGAAAGGCCTTTGAGCTGCAGCAGAAGGTTATTCTGGTTTGTCGCAAAGGAGAGTCCGTCATCCATCGATATCAATTTCTTTTCGACCATGTCTCGGATCACCGAGTCAAAATCCTGCATACCGTCCATCTCGCCGTCACGGATGGCATCGAGCAGAGTCTTGCCTTCTGTCTCGCCCTTTTCGATATATTCACGGGTCCGCTGGTTGGATTTGAGTATTTCCACAGCAGCGATCCGCCCTTTGCCGTCGGCGGTGGGTATCAGTCGTTGAGAAACAATATAACGGAAGGTCTGTGCCAATCGTGTGCGAATGATACGTTCTTCGTTTTTTGGGTAGAGCCCGATAATGCGATCGATCGTCTTAGAGGCATCGATCGTGTGCAAAGTCGATAGAACCAGGTGGCCCGTTTCAGCAGCCTCAAGCGCGATCTCGGCTGTTTCGAGGTCTCGCATTTCGCCCACGAGGATCACCTTAGGTGCTTGTCGGAGGGCGGCCCTTAACGCCGAGGCAAAATCTTTGGTATCTGCGCCCACCTCTCGTTGGTTGATGGTGCTCTTCTTATGGCTATGAAGAAACTCGATCGGGTCCTCGATGGTGACGATATGGTATGCCTTGGTTTCATTGATGCGATCGATTATCGCGGCCAGAGTTGAGCTCTTTCCCGAGCCGGTAGGCCCTGTTAAAAGGACGACCCCATTTCTGATCTCGGCGATCTCGGCAAGCTGCTGCGGCAGCCGGAGCGCCTCAAAGCTTGGGATCTCGTGCGGAATAACACGCATCACGATCGAATACGAATTACGCTGCTGGAAGATATTGACGCGAAATCGGCATTTTCCGGGCAAGGCATAGCTGAGGTCAGCGGTTCGAAATCGGAACAAGTGTTCCGCTGCATCCGGATTGTCGCGAACGAGCGACATTGCGATCATCTCGGTCTGGAATGCCGAGAGTTTACCCAGCCCGATCGGAGATGCCGGATAAAGGACTCCGTTGATCTCGACCTGCGGCTTTTGCCCGCACGAAAAATTCAGGTCACTGACATTCTCGGACACAAGCAGCATCTGCTCAATAATTGGAGCTATGTCTAGAAGGCTCATTTATGATCAACTCCTTGGAAACAAAAGGCGGGGTTATGGATCGGTTTAGGAAATGGCAGGGCGGTGTTATGCCTCGCCGCTAATATTATCCGCGAAAACCAAAGGTAAAAGCAAGGGAAATTTAAACTTGCGCAACAAAGTTTAGCAATTAATCAAGTGAGAGATGTAAAACGTCGCATCTTTTGTTCGATCGCATCGGTATCTTTAATAAGGGCACTAATTATCGCTGCGGAATCCGCTCCGGATGTCAGAACCGACTGAATATTTTTATCATCTATCCCGCCGATGGCTGCGAGGCTGAACGGCCCTATTTCCTCGCGGATCATTTTGAGAGTTCTCAATCCGATCACGGGATCCGTGCGTTCCTTAGTGCCAGTATCGAAAATAGGCCCCACGGCAATGTAATCGACGGGCATCTTTATTGCTTCGCGCGCTTGTTCCAGCGAATGGGTGGACAGGCCGATGATCGCCCCGGTACCCAGTAGCTCCCTCGCCATATCCGCAGGCATGTCTTCCTGACCCAGATGAACGCCGCCGGCTCCCGCGGCCATCGCGATATCCGTTCGATCGTTGATGATAATGAGAACTCCCGTTTTTCTGGCGAACGCCACGCACTCTTTGGCCGCGGCATAAAGTTCGGCCGACGATGCACGCTTGTCACGGATCTGGATCATTCGTGCTCCGCCGAGAATCAGTCTCTGGACCTGCTCGATGTGGCTGATCCCCGATATGTACGTATCGGTAATAGGGTATATCCTGGGAAGTTTAAATTTAGAGGACAACATCTGGATGCCGAAAAATACTAATTATTGAACCCGAGAGGCTTCATCATCAGGAAACAATCTTCACCATTATTGTAATAATTCCCGATTCGCTGAACGACCGAATATCCCCACCGTCGATAGAGGTCATGGGCCGCTGTATTGCTCACACGCACCTCGAGCATGATGGTACCGACCTCGCGTGAGGCCAGTGCCCTTTCGATATGGGCGAGCAGAGACCCCGCAATACGCCGGCGGCGATGCTCGGGGGCGACCCCGATCGTGGTCAGGTGCGCAGCATTGTTTTCCTTGACCATGACAAATGCAAATCCGACGGTCTCGCCCGCCTCGGTAACTACCCGATAGCTCAAAGTACGAGGCTCGTTCAACAAATATTCAAATGTATATTTAGTATAGTTGTCGCCATTTCTAAAACAGCGGATATTGAGCCTGAGAACATCCGACAGATGCTCGAGTGTCAGCGGCAGGATCCTGTATGTCGTTGGCGGAGCCGGAGTCGCAATTTCTTCGTCTGCCCATGAGGGCGGAATGAAAAAATTTCGGATGGATTCGATAACCGCCATAGTCAAAAGATAAACATACAATCGCCATAGCTGTAGAAGCGATACCGCTTCTCGACCGCATGTTTGTATGCCTCCATTATAAGTTCGTGCCCTCCAAAAGTTGAAGTCAATACGAGCAGGGAGCTCATAGGCAGGTGAAAGTTTGTAAGCAAAGCGTCGACCGCTTTAAAGGAATAACCCGGCGTGATCGTTAGGTCGGCTCGATGTTTTCCTGCTGTGAAGGACGAAAACTTTGCCGCGTTCGACTCCAGCGCTCTCGTAGTCGTCGTTCCAACGGCAACGATCCTTCGGGCTTCGCTCTTTGCGATGTTCAGGAGTTCGGCGGTTCCATTTGAGATCTCGTAACTTTCAGGCGAGACGGAATGTTGCCTGAGTTCGTCAGTCCGAACGGGCTCGAAGGTGCCGTAACCTACGTGAAGCGTGATCTCGCCGACAGTGACATTACGCTGCCGTACCTCGTCGAGTATTTCGGGCGTGAAGTGAAGCCCGGCGGTCGGCGCCGCGATAGCCCCGCGCTCTTTCGCGAAAACGGTCTGATACCGCTCCCGGTCATCATCGATGGCAGTCACATCACGCTTTATGTACGGCGGCAGCGGTGTCTTGCCGATCTCATCCAGGATCTCGTTTAGGTCGCCTGACGTCGAGAAGCGGACTATCACTCGGCCCTCGGCAGATCTTTCAACAACTTCTGCCGACAACCTGTCATTGAACGATATCCGCTTGCCTTTATTTAGACGGCGGGCAGGCCGCGCTAGGGTCTCCCACACGTGTGGTTCAATCTCACTCACAAGAAAGATCTCGACGTTCGCTCCGGTTTCCGACCTGCCAAACAAACGCGCGGGGAAAACCCTCGTATTGTTAAGTACAAGTACGTCCTCCTTGTTCAACAACTGCGGCAGGTCCAAAAACCGCGAATCCCGAAATGTCCCGGCCGCCCGATCAACCACGAGCATCCGTGACGCCTGTCGCTCAGCCAACGGCTCTTGGGCGATAAGTTCCGGCGGCAGTTCGTAATCAAAATCGGAGATCCGCATATCGTTGATATTTTGCTTTTACCGGGGGCAAAAATAAAACGGCACACCGGTTAAAGTGTGCCGTTCGTATTACTCCGGATCAATGGAATGATCCATCGATCCGTCTAATAACTACTAACCTCAGTTGAATTATTTATCATAATATCACCCCCTGTGCTGACAGTATGGCATAAACTCCACGGAAATTGCCAACAAAAAATGCTCGTGATTTGATTCGATCCGCGTCCAGAGATGAGAATTCCAATCTTCCTTGAAATTGGGCGCGGGGACAGCTGATCAAGCTGCTAGATCTAATCGAGGCGTGCGAACCATTTGAGGGTGTCGGAAAGCCAGAACCCGAACATCGCGTATTCTATCTGGTTCTGTATGACCGGATCTCGCGCGTGACGCTGGCTGACCAAATCTGCCGAATTTCTTTCGCTTAGGGGATGAGATTGACAGAAACGGCATGCTGTGGCTATGATTTCCGACATGAAAGGGTTTAGGAAGAGGCTTTCACTGGGTCTGCTAGTCACCCTCATGTTCTCAGCCTTCCATCTTCACGGAAGGGCTCAGGACGCTACGAAAGAGGCAACTGTTTATGTTTATTTGATGAACGTCCGCAGCGGTATGCGTCGATTCTCAGGCACATTCTTCATGAACGATCAGAAAATCGCCGAGATCAGCGAGCATCGATATTTCGTCTTTCACCCGCCACCTGGTAGACACGCTCTATACGTCAAAGAAAAAAACTTCGGTGGTGTTTATCTGAACGCGGAACCGGGCAAGACTTACTACATCAAGATACATGCCATCTTTGAGGCCGGAAGCACCCGTTTTCGCGGCATGACGATCGCTCCGAAGGAAGAAGGCGAATTTGCGATCGAGCAGTGCGAGGCTATCCGGGTCACAGACGTCCTCGACAAAAAGCTCGTCAATATGAAGTTCACCTCTAAAGACTAGAATACTCGATCACGCCCATCGCAGTTTCGGACCATCATTTGAAACTCTCTCGAACAACATACGTCATTAAGAAAGCACCTGAACGTACTTTTCTCCGGATCTTACGAAGCCAATTTCCTTAGCATCAGGCAAAGAACTCATCAGCTGTTCTTTGGTTTCACTGTTGCAAACCACAACCATCCCTATCCCCATATTGAACGTGCGGAATATCTCCTGATCCGAGACGTTTCCTAGCCGCTGCATCATGCCGAATATCGGTGGTTCGGGCCAAGTGCCGCGGTTTATCTCGACCGATACGCCTTCAGGCAATATGCGCGGGATGTTCTCGAGGAAGCCGCCGCCGGTTATGTGGACGAGGCCTTTCATCACACCCGAGCCTAACAGAGGGCCGATGTGCGGCAGGAAGCTCTGATGGGTAGCTAGCAGGGCTTCGCCGACGGTGGTGCCGAGTTCCTCGACGGGATCGTCGAGCTTGTAGCCGCCGACCTCGAAAAACAATTTTCGAGCCAGCGAATAACCGTTGGTCTGAAGGCCGGTCGAGGGAAGACCGAGCACTACATCACCCGGTTCGATGGAACTGCCGTCGATGACGTGCTGTTTATCGACGATCCCGACGATAAACCCGGCGAGGTCGTATTCGCCCGGAGGGTAAAAATCCGGCATCTCCGCGGTTTCGCCGCCGAGCAGAACACAGCCGTTCTCGCGACAGGCCCGTGCCATGCCTTCAACGACGGAGGCTGTAACATCTGGATCAAGCTTGCCTGTCGCAAAATAATCGAGAAAAAACAGTGGCCGTGCGCCCTGGACCAAAATGTCGTTGACGCAGTGGTTTACGAGGTCAGCCCCGACCGTATTGTGAATACCCGTTTCAAACGCGAGCTTGAGTTTTGTCCCGACGCCGTCGGCCGAAGCCACCAGGATCGGCTCCGCCATCTGTGGAAAAGCTGCGGAAAACATCCCCCCAAAGCTTCCGATCTCCGTCAATGTGCGTTCGTTGAATGTGCTTCGCGCATATTCACGGATCTTTGCCACGGCGAGATTTGCGTTGTCGATCGACACTCCGGCATCAGCATATGAGATTGGTTTTGTCATAAATGTTACGCGGGCCGGCTGATCTGAAATTCCCTCATCAAGATCTCATCGAAGGCCTCATCTGATGCAACCTGAGTTTCGGTCTTAACGCCTCCCTTTGTCACAATAAACTTAGTGTCGGTCAGCGTCTTACGACCGCCTTCGGTCAGTATTGAGCAAACTTTACCCTTCGTGAAATGCGATTCCGGTGAATACTGTTGAAAATCGCACATCTCGGCAAAATCAGATAATTCACGAGCGATGTCTTTGAAGGCGTGCTCGCCCTTCCAGTTCCCTTCCTCTCGTTTTGAGACCGCAAGAACATCGTTGTCGTGCGGCTTGATCACAAACATTCCCGCCGGGTCCTTTTGCTCCTCATCCAAAACCAGACGCAGAGGCTTCACTGTGAAGTCCCCAAAGCCGACATCTGCCAGATATTCGTCGCTCCCGATAGTCACGATGATCGCTGCGTGATCGAATTCCGGTCCGGTCGATCCATCGTCATGAAAGACCCGGGCCGAGATCAGCCGCGTCGTAAACCCGATCTCCCTCAAAAGCTCATTGAATAGCCCGTTCAACTCATAGCAGAACCCGCCGCGGCCATCGACAATGACTTTTCGATAGAAACTATCCGTGTTCAGAACGATGGGCCGATTCCAATGAATATCCAGATTCTCAAACGGCACATTCAAAAGATGCTGCCGCTGGAGCAAGTTAAGAGTCTGCAGATCAGCCGCCCGGTCACGTCCTCGTACCTTTATTCTTTCGAGATATCCTTGCACTTCTTGTCTATGGACGAGTGTATACTTTGACCTCGGAACAAACAAAACATTCCCGAGAGTTGGTTGACTTTGCCCCGCCGCCCCAATTAGCATTTTTCTGAGAGTAAATATATGAGTTTCACATTGACCGACCTCGGCAGCGAAAACTTTGAATTCAACGCAAATGTCTGGAACTGGAAGGCGGCTCTGGAATTGATCCGAAGTTTCGATATCCTTAGCGAAAACGCCCTCCGTCAAATGACCTACAACGCGACCGGCGTGAAGATCTCGGTTGAAGAAGCTCACCTGATCGGCACCCGAGTACGAGATGAGGTGCTCCCGAAGCTCGCTCCTAACAAGCGTATGTATTCTGATCTAAGCATCACCGACATGCCCGATGAAATGACGCTCCACCGGGATGGGGACGAACAATGGAAGAATTACAGCGTAAGTCATGACTGGCTAAAGGAATTTGCCGACTTCTGTCTTAAGTCCAAAGGTTTTCAGGTATTTTAGAGAAATTACGAATCCCCGGCGGCGCCCTCTTCCGTCCGCCCTTTGCCGCACATGGAGTTTCTCCAACAAATCGCCGACGCCCTTTGGCCCGTATTTAAGAATATCTATGTCCAGATGGCCGCCCTTGTCGCCTTTGCAACGGTGCATGGTTACTTGGGTGCGTGGATCGCGGTCCGCATGCTCTTTCGCCCACGGGTGCCGTTCAAGGTCCTGGGAATTACCCTCTTTCCACAGGGAATGATCCCGCGGCACCGCGACCGGCTCGCTAACGCGATAGGTAAAGCGGTCGGTGAGGAGCTGGTATCTCAGGAAACCATCCTCCAGGAACTCACTGGAAAAGATTTTCTGCGTAAGAAGGTCCAGGGGTTTGTTGATTCGTACACCGATGAACTGTTGTTGCAGGACCACCCTTCGCTCATCGATGCTTTGCCGAAGAACGTTCGCGCTCCGGTCCTCGAAGCGATATCGGCCCTTCAGCTAAAGCTGGCTGAACATATCAGAACTACGTTAAAGAGCGAAGAGTCATTAGAAGCAGTGAGATCCTTCGTTGCCAGGCGTGTCGATGACGTCCTGAGTCAGCGGATGACTGACGTAGTTGATGACGAGACATTCGAGAGCATTATCGCCTTCCTAGAGAAGCGGGTACGAACAGCGATCGATGCCGGTGCTTTCGAGATGACCATTCGCGATTTCATCAGCCGCCGGCTCGATGATCTGGTAAAAAGCGAAACACCGCTCAAAGATATGTTCACAGAAGACGCCGTCGCGCTGTTAAAGGAGAAAGCCGTCGAACAGATCGAGCCGGCAATCCATCATCTGACCGAGGTCGCCGCCGCGGAACGGACCCGCAACCAGATCGGTGCCTTGATCAAACATGAGGTCCACGATTACTACGAGAATCTCCCTTTTTTCAAAAAGATCTTCGTTTCACGCGAAAACCTACTCGACGACGTCGACGACCTCGTAAATGAAAGCCTGCCCAAACGAATAGAAGAAACGCTTCGCGGCGAGTTTTTTGCTCAGGAGGCCCAGTCGTTTATAAATACGGCCATCGACAATGCCCTTGCAAAACCGCTGCCGGTCGTTTTAGGCCAAGTCGCTCCCGAACAGCTCGAAAGCTTGAAAAAACAGGTAACCCGATCTGTGTTGTCACTCATGAAAAGCGATGACACGATCGCGGGTATCACGGCCTATCTGCGCGAGACGCTTGAGAAATTTCGGCCTCATAGTATCGATGCGATACTCCAGCTCCTCCATTCTGAATCCGAAGAAAAGTTAAAATCGATGCTCTCCCGCGGCCTGCTCGATATCCTCGGGCGTGAGGAAACCTCAAACACCATCAACGAGGTTCTGGCTCTTCAGATAGACAGGCTGCTTTCAATGCCCATCGGCAAGCTTGCCGATCACATGCCCGAGGCCAAGATACGCGAGGCGAGCACATCCCTGACCGAGACTATAGTTGCAGCGACAAGCGCCCGCCTGCCCGAGGCTATTGCCGAATTCGATGTCGCCGGCCTGGTCCGGGAAAAGATCCAGGGCTACCCGGCCGAGAAACTCGAAGACCTCGTTATGTCGGTTGCGAAGGAACACCTGCGAAAGATCGAACTGTTCGGTGCCTTTTTCGGATTAGTTATCGGAATCGGCCAGGCGATCCAGTTCTATTTCTACGCCAGGTAAGCGCCGCGTAAATCGTATATAATTTCCAACATGAAACTGATAAACAAATGTCTCTTCCTGCTCGCGGTCATGATCTTCTCGACTTCTCTCGTGCAGGCACAAACATCGCCGGACGCGTCGGAGCTTAGAGGCCTTCTTAACGAATTCCTTGCCGGTGCCGGCCGAAATGACGCGTCGATCCACGACCGGTTTTGGGCAGAGGACCTGATCTATACGCGTTCTGCCGGAACACGTATAAACAAGGCAGAATTGATGAAAGGCGTTCGCTCCGCACCTCCTGCCAAGCCCGGCGACTCGGTTACGGTATACACGTCCGAAGAAGTTCAGATCCGGCAGTACGGCGATGCCGCGGTCGTTGCATTCAAACTCGTTGGCACCACGACCCGGTCTGATGGCTCGAGGTCGGTTTCAAACCATCTCAACACCGGAACCTTCATTAAGAGAAACGGCCGATGGCAGGTCGTCGCGTGGCAGGCGACGACTGTTCCGGCTCCGCCGGCAGACAAGTAGCGTTCCGACAACCGACGCGGGCACAGGGGGCTCAAAAAATCTGCGAACTTTTGACCGACCAGATTCGTTTGCAGTCTACAGCTATAGTTCGTGGAGGGATTTTTATGAAAAAGATTGGCATTATGTTGTTTCTGCTGACGCTCGCGGTCGGCCTGGTAGTTTCTAATCTGTTCTCTTTCGGAAAGGCGACGGAAGGCCTTTTTAATTTTTCGTTCAATTTCAAAGGCGTTAAAGGGGCCGGCCATACTGCGGTAGAGACACGTGATCTGACGGGCTTCCGGGCGGTCGATGTAGGCGGCATTTTCAATGTTGAAATAACGGCGCAAAAAGGATTCGGCGTTGAGATCGAAGCTGACGACAACCTCATCGGCCTGGTCCGGACCGAGGTCAGGGACGGCGTGCTTTACATCAAGACAGAAGAAAAGATCTCGCCGAGATCGAAACTGAGGATCCGGATATCAGCCCCTGATCTGGATCGCCTTGATGTTTCCGGCGCTGCAAAGGTCAATGTCACCGGCCTGAAGAGCTCAGAATTCACGCTCGACTCATCCGGTGCATCGAAGATCACACTTGCCGGCGAAAGCACCAAGCTCAACGTCGACGTTAGCGGAGCTACAAAGATCGATGCCGGAAATCTGATCGCCGAAAACGCCTCGGTAGATGCGAGCGGCGCCAGCCGCGTGATGGTGAATGTTTCGGGCGAACTGCGTGCAGAGGCATCAGGCGCGAGTAAGATCAGCTACACCGGCTCTCCGAAAAATGTTATCGAGAAGAGCTCTGGGGCCGGCAAGGTCTCGGCACAATGATCCCCTTCATTTTCGACCGACATTCGGACAGAGAAAATTCCTCGAGCCTGCTTTAGCTCGGGGAATTTTTTTCAACTTTGAAGCCGCGGGCAGGATCAAAAGCCGATCTGCGTCAGATAAAATTTTTCAAAAGAAATTCGGACTTTTTTTCGCCTTTTCGGACCGTTTTAGGGAAAAATATTGCTTATTTTCTTCGCCTAACACATAGCTAAAATGACGCGAATTGTTGTCATAACAGGAGGTTAAATTCGTGTTAAACCTGCCTAAAAAAACCTGTGGATTTCTGTTTGCATTGCCCTTTTTTTCGTGTTAGTCTGTTACCCGTTTCCAATATGTAAAACCTTGTAACTTATTGATATTAAATAGGTTAATGCATTGGATGAGGTTTTATGCAGCTCTTTTGCGATGCTGTGGAAAGCTTGTGGATATCTGGGCGTTTTTTCTCACAGGGCGCCCGCAAAGCACCAAAACGAAACGGCTTTTCGTTCGGAACGAAAAGGGGTCACCAAGGACGATCTTAACCAGCGGGAGACAGGCACTGCTTAAGCAGGCCCTTTGATTTTAAGCGCATTTTTTAAGAGGCAATTTTGATCGAAACTTCTCAAGATTCTACTACCTGGGCCGACGTTCTAAGCGTCGTCAGGGCACATCTCAACGCCGACGTTTTTAATACGTGGTTTAGCCCCATTGCGTTTGAATCGCTTGATCAGGATTCGCGGACACTGAACCTTCGTGCCGGACGCGTGACCCGAGACTGGGTCTCGATGTACTACGGCGAAGCGCTTAAGAATGCTCTTGAAGATCTCGGCATGGCCGACTGGGAGATTGACTGGAAATTGGACGAGGATCAAGTTCATCCTGCAGAAGTTAAAATAGAAGAGGACCTGCCCGAAGCCGACTTTTTCTTTTCACCCAAGAGCAGCGGCGTTCCGGTAGTTCCCGGTTCGAGCCCCACTTATGTTATAGATGTTGAGCCCGGGGACGACAGCCTTAATCCTAAGTATACGTTCGAGAAGTTTGTCGTTGGTTCGTGCAATCAGTTTGCCCATGCCGCTGCCAAAGCCACCGCTGAAACACCCGGCACCACCTATAACCCGCTCTTTATCTACGGCGGTGTGGGGCTCGGCAAGACGCATTTGATGCATGCCATCGGCCACACCATCAAATCACGCAGCCCGCACATGCGCGTCGCTTATATCACGTCCGAGCGGTTTATGAATGAGCTTATCAACGCGATCCGCTTTAATAAGACGCCGGCGTTTCGTGATAAATACCGATCGATCGACGTGCTGCTGATGGATGACGTTCAGTTCATGGCCGGCAAGGAACGCACACAGGAAGAGTTTTTTCACACATTCAACACCCTGCACAACGGGCAGAAGCAGATCGTGGTCTCGAGCGATTGTCCGCCACGCGAGATACCCACGCTCGAGGAACGTCTGCACTCGCGTTTTGAGTGGGGATTGATCGCCGACCTGGAACCCCCGGACCTCGAAACTAAGGTCGCGATCCTCAAGCGCAAGGCGGACATGGATGGTTTACACCTCGACGATGACATCGCCATATATATGGCCGGGAAGGTCAAGAGCAATGTCCGGGAGCTCGAGGGTTCGCTTGTTAGGCTGGTAGCTATCTCGTCGATGAAGGGCGTTCCCCTGAGCAAAGCACTCGCTCAGGAATCGATGAAGAACATTCTCGACAGCGAGCGTCCCCGCGGTCTGTCGCTCGAACACATCACGAGAACGGTCGCATCACATTACAAGCTGACGGTTGAAGAGATCAAGTCTAAGAACAACTCTCGGGGCATAGCGGTACCTCGCCAGGTTGCTATGTATCTCTGCAAAAGGCTCACACGCCACAGCTTTCCTGAGATCGGACGCGAGTTCGGCGGCAAGCATCATACGACAGTGATGCACTCGGTAGAAAAGATCGACGGCCTGTGCCAGGAAGACCGGAATTTCCACAGGGAAGTGAAAGAACTTATCGATAATCTTTGCAGTTAATTACGGGTGTTTTTTGCGGAATAGCGGCGGAAAGTTTTCCACATAGACAGATATTTTCGACCAGGGTTAAACCGTTTGTTTTCTAATAGTTGATAAAATATTTTCCACTTTTCCGCAGACGGGCCCCGAGGCTGCGTGTGGATCACGGTGGAAATCACGGCACGAACATGTTATCCGCAGGTGATACAAGTTTTCCACAGGTTTTCCACAAGCGGATTGTGGAGATAAAAATGGTTATTTTGCAATGCTTTAGGCCGGTTTTACACATTTACACAGGACCTATTCCTACTACTAGTTCTTAATATAAGTTTGAGATTATTAGTCTTAGGAAAAGCGGCGGACGATCAGAAAAGAGTACCCATGTCGACAAAGTCGATAGCGTTATAATGTTACAGATCGCATGAAACGCATGAACCCAAGAGGGCCGGGAAGTCGGCGAACCAAAACGATAGGAGCAATACAGAAATGGAATTCAAGATCAAACAGAGCGTTTTAAAAGAGGAATTGGGATTTATCCAGGGCGTCGTCGAACGTAAGACGACGATCCCCGTTTTGTCGAACATATTGATCGAATCTCTCGGCGAGAACGAGATCCGGATCGTCGGTACCGACCTCGACTGCACGATCCGCTGCGATGCCGAGGCCGAGATCCTCAGTGCGGGTGCGATCTGCATCCAGGCCCGAAAGCTGTTTGATATCGTACGTGCGCTCGAATCGGGCGACGTTCACTTCAAGAAACAGGACAACGAGTGGGTGACGATGAAATGCGGCCGGGCAAATTATCGCCTCGCCGGCGTCAATCGCGAACAGTTTCCCGAGATCCCGCAGTTCAAGAGTACGCCGATGCGTCTGCCGGCCGAGGTGTTCAACTATTTCATCCGCAATACGGCCTTTGCGATTACAAACGAGCAGTCGCGCTTTACCCTTTCGGGAGCAAAATTCATCGTCGGCGACGGCACCGCAAAAATGGTAACGACCGACGGCCACCGCCTCGCTTTTGTCGAACGCTCGATCGACAAAATGGAAGGCACTATGGACACGCTCATTCCGAAAAAGGCCCTGCTCGAGCTGGTTAAACTGTCCCGCGGAGTCGGCGAGGTTGCATTCGGCGAGGACCCGAACCATATATTTTTCCAGACCGAGGGTCGCCTGCTGATCACCCGCAAATTGAGCGGCCAGTTCCCAAATTACGAAATGGTCATGCCCAAGGACAATGACCACGCAGCCACATTCGATCTAGACGAGATGCGAAGTGCCGTCCGCCGTATGTCGCTCATAGCCGACGACCGTAACCGCTCCATCCGCCTTACCGTCCGCGAAGGCGAGATCGAGGTCACCGCACAATCCAGCGAAGAAGGCGAGGGCAACGAGGTCGTCCAGGCCGATTACAAGGGCGAGGAGATCCAACTCGGATTCAACTGGCAGTACCTGCTCGAATTTCTCACCAACGCCGCTACGGGTGATCTCGAAATGACCGCCGGCGGTTCAGAGTCAGACTCCCCTCCTGACGGAGGAGGGGTGGCAGACGCTTCGTCTGACGCCGTGGTGGGAGCCGCCGCCGGCACC
Source organism: Pyrinomonadaceae bacterium (assembly GCA_041745615.1). GTDB lineage: Bacteria > Acidobacteriota > Blastocatellia > Pyrinomonadales > Pyrinomonadaceae > OLB17. Next base: position 102,639 of record JBGTIP010000047.1, read on the forward strand.
GCCACCGCCCGCGAAGGCCGTGCCCCCTTACGCATAACCTTCGAATTCAAAGACGCCAACGCCCAGACCCAAATATCCATCGCCGGCGAAACCACCTACGACTACAAGTACATAGTCATGCCGCTAAGGATATGAATCTTGTTTAATCGCTCTTACCAAAGAAGGAACAATTTGTTGACGCCAACAGATTGTTCCTTTTTTCAATCCTGACATGGATCGGCTTTGCACTTCGCAAATAGAGCTAATTGCCTTTCAATAGGACTCAGGTCAGCGAACTTTGGGCGACGCATAAGTCTTTGAACGGTGCAACACCAGCGTTGGCCCACGGTATAGAAAAAAATTTTGGACTCTCGCGGATTTATTGAGATACTAATGAGCAGGTAAGCGAACCAATGGCAATTAATCGAACAAAGGTAATTTTCGCTAATGGGTTCACATTCGGCGCGATTGGGGTTGGGGCTCTCAATTATTTAACCTTCGCGAACCCTCGTTCGTATCGAGCCGCCGATGGCTCCTTCAGCATGCACGACCCGGCTTTTAGCGGCTTCCCATTTGATATGTACATGGACGGTTATGTGGTTGACGGGTTTCTTGCTAGTGGCTTGGTTGGTAACGTCGCGGTCGGCCTCGCGATCAGCGTTGCATTAGGTTGGATCGCTACAAAGATTGCACAGCGAAATGTCCCCCTTAAGTAAATATTACTTTCTCAGATTCAAAACACCCACTACCAATAAGCAACACAAATTTATACCCCTACCCTTCTTTAACGGTGTATGGATCAAGCGCGTAGTCATCGTTCGGAACAAGAGAAAGAATTCACCGCAGCCTCTACTTCGTGAATCTGGATTACCGATCTCGATGTATCATATATAATATAATGAACAATAAATGACACATTACCGTATAAACGACTGAGTTTTCGCGCGACTTTGCCCGGGGGCAGATGCTTGAGCAAAAGAATAACAATAAAGAAAGAGGAGGTAACGTAAAACCATGTTCAGGACCAAGGCACACGTGACACCTTCCACGAATAAATCCGAGAATGGTTAGACTTTTCACAGGACGACAAATACGCTGATTTCGTTGGACATCGCACCCAAAAAAATGGGCCTTTCCGGAAGGATCGGATTGGTCAAAGCCGTCTTTGAATTACGGTGTATGGTAGTGTGAAACGCGTTACGCACTTTTTGAAAAATGGGATATTCGGGGTTAATTCATTGAACCGCAAGGGGTTATGCGTCCCATTTTCCGTCCCATGTGGGATGGCACCTCTGAGGTCTGGAATTCGCGCTATAATCTCGGGCTATGAAAACCAGAATGCTGCTGCCCCGTCTTCGCCCATTCGCGTTTCTTTTTATAATGGTGAGCATAATAATGCCGGAAACACTTTACAGCCAGCGAACTCAGAAACCGGTGCTTTACGGCCGGCATTGGATCGCGATCACTGGCAAGCCTTTGGCCGCGACGGCGGGGGCCCGGATATTTATGAAGGGCGGTAATGCTGTCGACGCCGCGTGCGCGATGATCGCGGCGACCTCGACCATGTGGGATACGCTGGGGTGGGGCGGCGAAACGCAGGCTCTCATCTACAATCCGCATACTAAGAAGGTCATCGGGATCAATGCCCTCGGCGTGGCCCCGACCGGTGCGACCGCGGATTTTTACCGGTCAAAGGGGATGCAGTTTCCGCCCGAGCACGGCCCTCTATCAGCCGTAACGCCGGGAACGCCGGGCGGCATTCTCGTCATGCTCGCCGAGTATGGCAAACTCAGCCTGAAGGACATTCTGGAGCCTTCAATTGAAATGTCTGACGGTTATGCCATGGACGACGGCACCGCCGCGGTGATCGAGCGTGAAAAGGAGCGTTTGAAACAGTGGAAGTACACCCGCGAGGTGATGCTTCCGCATTTGGGCCAAAAACGGGAAGGCCCGGCGGCTGGCGAGATATTTCGCCAAGCGGACCTGGCCGCCACTTTGCGAAAGCTCGTCGATGCCGAGCAGCAGGCACTCAAACAAGGCAAAAACCGTAAGGAAGCGATAATGGCGGCCTATGATAGGTTTTACAAAGGCGATATTGCGGAAGAGCTGGTGCGGGGCACCAAAGAAGAAGGCGGGATGATCACAAAAGACGATCTCGCCAAGTGGAAGGTGATCATAGAGGAACCGGTCAAGACGGATTACCGCGGCATCGATGTCTACAAACTCAATGTCTGGACACAGGGACCGGTGATGCTCCAGGCCCTGAACATCCTCGAGAACTACGATCTAAAGGCGATGGGCTACAACAGCCCGAAGTATATTCACACCATCTATCAGGCGATGAACCTTGCCTTTGCCGACCGCGATTTCTACTATGGCGACCCTTATTTTCCGCCTGAAGAGCCGGTCAAGGGGCTGCTTTCCAAGGAATATGCTAAGGAGCGTTTTAAGCAGATAAACGAGACGCGAAACGATCCGACGATCAAACCCGGAGATCCATATCCGTTTCAGAACGGCACAAATCCTTTCCGTGATCTGCTCGATAAATGGAAGTCGGAACCGGCCGATAAGCAAACGCTTGCGCCGGTCGGCCGTAAGAAAACCGATGAGGACCTCGACCGGGCGTTTTATGCCGGCACAACGTCCGTCGAGGCGGCGGATGCCGAGGGTTGGGTGGTGTCGGTCACGCCGAGCGGTGGATGGATCCCCGCGGTGATCGCCGGAAGGACCGGCGTCGGCTTAAGCCAGCGTGCCCAGCAGTTTGTCATCGATCCGGCCGAGAATCCCTATAACGTTATCGAACCGGGTAAACGGCCCCGGGTGACCCTGACGCCGACAATGGCCCTTAAGGGAGGAAAGCCGTATCTTTCTTTTGCCGTTCAGGGCGGTGACAGCCAGGATCAGAACCTGCTGCAGTTTTTCCTGAATTTTGTAGAGTTTGGAATGAATGTCCAGCAGGCCGCCGAAGCACCGAACATCAACAGCTTTCAGATGCGCAGCTCTTTCGGCGATCATGCGTCCCGCCCCGGCCGCATCCTGATCGCTAATTCGATTCCCGCAATGGTCCGTGATGAATTGATAAGGATGGGCTATATCGTGACTTTCGCCGATCGCACGTCGGGCCCGATAAATGCCATCTATTTCGATGAGCAGAACAAAACGATGTGGGGCGGAGCGAGCAATTATGGGGACGACTATGGGATCGCATGGTAACTTCCGCTCCGCCGATTATCGGTAGAACATGATTTTGCCGCCCATATAGGGCAGTGTATGCTTGAGCCCATGGACAAAATGGATTATTCCGACCTTGATGCCGAGATCATTGACATTAAACAGCCGCCGCCGAAACGTGATGGCCGTATCAAGTGGATAGTGATGGCGGTCATTCTCCTGGCCTTCGTGGCCGCGAGCAGCGTCGGGATATATATCGAATCACTATGGTTCGGATCGCTGGGGTTTGAATCGAGGTATTGGTATGTCCTCGGCCTCGGTTGGGCCCTCTTCTTTGTCTTTGCGATCCTCACGGTCATAATTATCCGCGCCGGATTTTATGCCCTTGAGCGGCTGTACGGCTCGGACATTCGCAAGCCCATCAGGCTTCTGGTCAATAATCAGCCCGTTTCTTTCGAATTTTCAAGGTTTTTGCGTCCTGCCGCATGGGCGATCGGCATTTTGTTCGGCATTAGCTACGGACTGGGACTGAGCAATGATTGGCAGATGTGGATGCTTTTTCTGCATCACCCGGTAACGCCGGTCGTCGACCCTATCTTTGGTAACCCGCTGGCGTTCTATCTATTCCAATTGCCCGTTTACAGCCAGATCGCATCCTGGCTGACTGGCCTCGCTGTCCTGATGCTGGCCGCGACTATCGGCCACGCCGTGCTCGCCTCGGTGCCGACCACATCGCCCGTTCCCGCCGCAAAGCAGGCAAGTTTTGAGGGGATCAGCAAAACGTCGTTTACGGCTATATCGCTGGCTCTAGGTGTCGTGCTCATTATTGCCGCGTGGCGTACGATGTTGTCACGATACGGTTTTCTATGGACAGACCATGCCTCGTTTAGCGGCGTAACGTATACGGAGGACAACTACCTTCTCCCGGGCCTTACCATCGTCGCGGTTACCCTTGTGATCGCAGCGGTGATCCTGTTTGTCAACGCATTTACAAAAAAGGGCCTGAGGCTTATCCTGGCCGCCGTCGCTCTTCCGGTACTTGTTTACGTTGTTGCCGGTATGCTCGTGCCGGCATACGTACAGAGCTTTATCGTCAAACCTAACGAACTGGGCCGCGAAACCCCCTATATCGAGCACAACATTGCCGGAACACGCGTCGGGTTCGACATAGATCAGGTCGAACTGCGGGAATACCCTGCCGATATCACGCCCGATGCCCTCAACCTTACGGCAAACAGCCAAACGCTGGAGAATATTCGCCTGTGGGACTGGCAGGCCCTGCAGGACACTCTGCGGCAGGTGCAGGAGATCCGGACCTACTACGATTTTCCGGATGTCGATGTAGACCGCTATCGCATAAATGGCGAAATGCGGCAGGTAATGATCGCTCCGCGCGAACTCGATATCAACAAACTCCCCGATCAATCACGCAATTGGATCAATGAACGCCTCGTTTATACGCACGGCTATGGCGTGACGATGAACACGGTAAATGAGTTTACCGGCGAGGGCCGTCCTCGGTTTTTGATATCGAATATGCCGCTCGAGTTCAATAGCGATGTGACCGTATCACGGCCCGAGATCTATTTCGGTCAGCGGACCGATACGGACGTCTATGTTAAAACCCGTCAGCCGGAATTCGATTATCCTCAAGGTGACAACATCAATTACACGCATTATGAAGGCGATGGCGGATTCGAGGTCGGCGGTGGCCTTCGCAGGTTGTGCATCGCCTGGGCAACGGGTGATCTTTCGAAGCTCCCGTTTTCGGACGATGTAACCAGTGAGAGCCGTGTGATGATGCATCGGAATATCTCGGCCCG
>JBGTIP010000048.1:0-5672 GCA_041745615.1 Pyrinomonadaceae bacterium
ATGTCTGAGATACTCGCCCACGTCATTCGAGGAAAAACGCTCGAGTCTGTTCATCGCGGTCACATGATCGTGATGGATGGGGAGGGCCGTACGGTTGCGTCGGCCGGCGATCCGTCGACGGTTACTTTTTTCCGCTCGGCCTGCAAGCCGCACCAGTCGATCCCGCTTATTACCAGCGGGGCCGCCGATGCCTTTGGATTTACTGAGGAAGAGATCGCGATGTCATGCGCGTCGCATTCGGGTGAGCCGATGCACGTTGAGATAGTAAAGGGAATGCTGGAGAAGATCGGAATGGCCGAATCCGACCTTCGATGCGGCACGCATATGCCCTTTTCAGAGGCGGCATCGAACCGGCTGCGGCAGGCGGGCGAATCTCCCTCGCAGCTTCACAATAATTGCTCCGGAAAACACGTCGCGATGCTTGCCCTGGCAAAACACATCGGTGCGGACCCGGCCTATTATGAGCACGAGGCCCATCGCGTCCAGCAACGGATATTTCGGGCGATCCGTGAATTTACCGAGCTTCCGATCGAGAGCGTTGCTCTCGCCGTGGATGGATGCGCGGCACCCAATTTCGCGGTTCCGGTGAGGGCGATGGCGCAGAGTTTTATCAACCTTGTAATGCCCGACAAGTTTCATCCGTCTATTCGTGCGGCGTCGGCACGCTTGGTCTCGGCGATGCTGCATCACCCCGAGCTGATAGGCGGGACCGAGCGGTTTGATACGATCCTGATGCGGGCTCTGCCGAACGCGCTGATCTCCAAGGTCGGTGCCGAAGGCGTGTGGTGCTGCGGCGTGCTGCCGTGCCGGCAGTGGCCGAAAGGGTTGGCCGTCGCACTCAAGATCGAGGACGGCGACGACCTTTACTCGCGTTCAGTCGTGGCGATCGACCTGCTCAGGCGACTCGGCATACTGGCGACGGACGCGCTGGCCGAGCTTTCGCCCATGCCGATCAGGAACCGGCGAGGTGACAAGGTCGGCGAGATCGTATCGGTCCTAAAATAGGGCTTTAGTTTTTAAAGAAGATGTCGAATAGAGAAGAAATGTCCGCCGTGCGGGGTTCGAGTCCAGCGTCTGTCTGGCTCTTTCTGGTCACTTTCGTGTTGGTTTTTTACGGAATGGGGGCCGCTTTTGTAGAAAGCTTCGTCAATTACCCGACGTGGAGACTGATCGGAGCAGCGGAATTCCAGGCATATCACCAGGCGCTTTCTCCGTTGATAATCGGCTACATGGTCATACCGGTATTTCTGGCCATTCCGTTGACTGCGATGCTTCTCTGGAAACGGCCATTGCAGATCCCGAAATGGGCAATATGGTTAGCGCTTGCGATGCAGCTCGTTGCGGCTGTCTCCAGCGTCTTCGTCCAGATCCCGATCCAGGTGCAGCTGAGCAGCGAGGGCCTTTCGCTGGAGCTGATCGACCGCCTGATATTCACAAATTTTTGGCTCCGCAGGGTCCCGATGCTGCTCAACAGCATTTTATTTTTCTGGATGATGACCCTTTTGTTAAGAAGAACAGCAGTCCGCGACCGGTCCGATCAAGACCGAGATCGCTAAGGAGAAAAATCGATGAGTAAAAATATCACACGACGTGACTTTGTATGGAAAGGCGTTGCCGTCGGGGCCGTCTTACCGGGCGTTGCATCCGCCGCACCGACATTTTGGAAACAAACGGGCGTGAAACCGCTGGTCATTGCTTCGGACAACGGCAACTCCTATAAGAACGGCGGCGATGTGACGTGCGTTCAAAAAGCATTTGAGATGATCGTTAAAGGCTCTGACGTCATGGACGCTCTGATCGCCGGGGTCAACATTGTCGAGCTGGACCCCGAGGACACCAGCGTCGGTTATGGGGGGATCCCGAATGGCGATGGCGTGGTCCAGTTGGACGCATCGGTCATGCACGGCCCGCGCAAAAGGGCCGGGGCCGTCGCCTCGATCGAGGGTGTACGCACCCCATCGCTCGTAGCTCAGGCAGTAATGGACACCACCGATCATCATTTACTGGTCGGGCCGGGTGCACAGACCTTCGCCCGAAATATGGGTTTCACAATTGAAAACGACCTGAATACGCCACGCTCGCGGCGGATCTGGCTCGAATGGAAACGTCGGACCGATCCTTCGCGGTATCTGGATCCCAAGGCACGGGCCGATGCCGGCTACCGCGTAACTTTGCAGATGGCTGCCGAGGGCTTGATCGATCCCGCACATATCTATGGCACGATAAATTGCAACGGCATCAATGCCAAAGGCGACATCTGCGGCGTTACGACGACAAGCGGACTAGGGTTCAAGATACCCGGACGGGTTGGTGATTCGCCGATCCTCGGGGCCGGACTCTATGTCGACAATGCAGTGGGAGCGGCCGGGTCTACGGGCCGCGGCGAGGCCAATCTTTACGGCCTGTGCTCGTACCTGATAGTCGAAGAGATGCGGCGCGGAGCACATCCGAAGGATGCCGGGATGACGGCCCTCAAACGCATCAGGGACAACACCGTAGAAAAACGCCTGCTGACCGACAGCGGCCGGCCAAACTTCGGTATCAACTTTTACATTCTCGATTCAAAAGGCCGCCATGCGGGCGTGACGATGTATTCGCGGCACGTGTGGGGAAGTGAGGGCTATTCGCCAAGATACGCCGTCTGTGACGAGAAAGGTGCCAGGTCGGAGCCGTGTGAACCGCTGATCAGCGAAAGTCTGTCGGGAGGATAATTTGTTATGAGAGCACTCGGTCTTTTTGCGGCCTTTCTGGCCTTGATCCACTCGCCGGTTCTTGCTCAGAACAAGCCGCCTTTGCTTCCGGAGCCTGTTGTAGCCGCACTGAGTAACGAGCTGTCGGGCGAATCAGCCAGGCGAGATCTCGAGTTCATTTCGCGACAGCACCGGATGCGTGCCTCAAAGGGAATCCGCACGGCGGCTGAATTTATTGCCCAACAGGCGCGAAGCTACGGGCTAGAGGGCGTTGAGATCCTGCAGTTTGCGGCTGACGGAAAGACGTTTTATGGTACGCAGAAGGCGAGGCCTGCATGGAATGCGGAGTTTGCAGAGCTTTGGGAAATTGGTGCTGACGGCAAACCCTCGATACGCATCGCGAGCTGGGATGCGATGCCGCTCGTGCTCGCTCAGGACAGCGAGAGCGCGAACTTGACTGCCGAGCTTGTGGACGTCGGTGCCGGTACCAGCGAATCTGACTATCAAGGAAAGGACGTGAAGGGCAAGTTGGTGCTTGTGTCGACCCAGCCCGAGGCCGTCTACCGGCTCGCGGTGGAGAAATATGGCGCTGTCGGGATCCTAAGCTATGCACAAAACCAGCGGACGGCATGGTTCGGCGAGAATGATAATTTGATACGGTGGGGGCACCTTGATAGCTTTACGCCGACAAAAACGTTTGGCTTTATGCTTTCGCTAAAGCAGGCACGCGGGTTCCAGACTCGGCTGGCACGGGGTGAAAAACTGTCTTTGAAGGCCGAGGTCCGCGCCGGACGTGAGCCAGGACATTACGATATACCGACGGCCGTGATCACCGGTTCGGACCCGGAGCTAAAAAATGAAGAAATAGCGTTTAGCTGTCATCTTGACCATCCCAGGCCCGGAGCTAACGATAACGCGAGTGGGTGCGTGGCGATTCTGGAAGTTGGCCGAACGCTGGCGAAATTAATTCGGGAGGGCAAGATCGAGCGGCCGCGGCGGACCATTCGCTTTATCTGGCCGCCTGAGATAGAGGGTACGCTAGCCCTGTTGAACGCACGGCCGGACATCGCGAAGCGTATCAAAGCCGTCATACACATGGACATGGTCGGCGGCGGGCCGGAAACCAAGGCCGTCTTTCACGTCACCCGCGGCCCGGCGAGCCTGCCGTCGTTTGTAAATGATGTTGCCGAGGCATTTGGTGAGTTTGTCAACGAACAGTCATACCGTCACGCCGCCGGTGAAACGGTGCCATATCCTCTCGTAGCTCCCGAAGGCGGAAAAGAGCCGCTCAATGCCCGGATGGCCGAATTCTCGATGGGTAGCGATCATCAGGTTTACACCGACAGTTCATTCGGCATTCCCGCTATCTACCTGAACGACTGGCCCGACCGTTACATACACACCAACTACGACACGCCGGCTAATGTTGATCCTACCAAGCTCAAGCGGGCTGGATTTATCGGAGGGGCGAGCGGTTACTTTCTTGCCAACGTTTCTACCAATGATGCACCTGGTCTCTTGCTCCTGGTTGGATCACGGAGCCTGCTCCGAGCCGCCCGCCTTCAAGGCCGGCAGGAAGAACTCAGCCCGGAAGAGGAGGCGAATCTGACACGTTTCTTTTTAGGTTATGAACAGGCTGTTTTCGAATCGATGTCCGCCTTTTTTCCTATACCGCCGGATCTGCGAAACCAGATGGTCAGTGGTTGGGAAGCCCAACAGAAAGGAATCGCTGAAATACCTAAACCAGCCGTCGCTCAGGGTGACTCGCGTCTCGTCTTCAATCGAAACCCTGCTATCAAGGGAACGATGAGCGCTTTTGGGTACAACTATTTAACCGACAAGTATGGCGAGGAGAAAGCTCGTTCCGTCCGTCTGCTCCGATATCAAGGCCTCCGCGGTTCAGGCGGCGAATACGCTTACGAAGTTCTAAACCTCGCTGACGGCAAACGGAACGTGCAGCAGATCCGGGACGCCGTGTCGGCCATCTACGGCCCAGTGCCGGTCGAAATAGTGGTCGAATATCTGCGAGCGCTTGAAAGCATCCAGGTTGTTAAGCGAATGCAATAAACTAAGCTTGTTTTCGTCAAAGTAATACTATAGTATCACTTTATGCGTACTGAACTTGTCACAACCCTCAAGCGACAAGCCACCGAGCTGCTTGCCGATATTGAACAAACCAAGGAGCCGATTCTCATCACGCAGCACGGATTGCCCGGAGCTTATCTTGTCGATGTGGTGAGTTTTGAGCTGATGCAGAAACGACTGGATCTTCTTGAAGGTATCGCTCGAGGTGAACAAGCAGTTGCCGAGGGACGGGTCATTTCCCATCGCGAAGCAAAACGTCGGATGACCCGATGGCTAAAATAATCTGGTCGGAACCGGCTCTTAGCGATCTGGACGCCATTGCGGATTACATCGCTTTGGATGATCCTGATGCGGCCTCAAGACTGGTCAAGAAGATCTTTTCCCATGTAGACCAACTTTCTGATCACCCCGAAAGCGGAAGCCGGCCGCAGGAGCTAAAGCGTTCCAGATATCGTCAAATAATTGAACCGCCGTGTCGGATATTCTACAGATTCGACGGCCAGAAGATTTTCATCCTGCATGTGATGCGATCCGAGCGTTTACTGCGAAGCCATTTGCTCGATTCCAGAGGGAAAGGGGTCAACGAATGATCTTAGATTTTCTTGTGACCCGTCTTTCGGAATGGAACTTTTTTGCTGTCACACTGTCACAGATGGTTCGCCATAAAGCCTCTTAAACTCTTCTCTTCCAAACGCTTTATCAAGCCAAAGGTTCGTCAGCTTCTCCTGCACGCTGTTTGCCCGCAGACGCTCGTTTAGGTTTTTAAAATCAACGAAGTCAAGATGCTGGTCCTGGTTAAAGCAGGAGAATACGAAAAATTCCTCACCCGTGTGCGGGTTGACGTGGCGCTGCAGACATTGGGCGCAGACTTCTTTCATCATGCACTGCATTGGGGAG
>JBGTIP010000049.1:0-52877 GCA_041745615.1 Pyrinomonadaceae bacterium
GGAAACTTTTGACCACGGAACCGATCGACAAGAAGACGAGATCGAGCAGTTCGATCCCACAGCAGATGTTACTGCTCGGGAAGGTCCCGGATACGATCCTTACCCCGAAACACACTACCGCGAGCCACCCGCCGCCGAAGCTGCCGGGGCCCCTCTGCTGGAGCGTGACTTCGACAATAACGACCGGGAGATCTGGGTCGAGAAACGAGATTCCCACGGCCGCCGCCTAGTTTGGTACCTCGCCCAGACCTACCGCGGCAAGCCCAACGGCAAATTCACCCGCTACGAATACCGCGGCCTCGGAGGCAACATCGGCGAAACCGTAGATCAACTGCCGACAAGAGAATCAGGCCGAGCCCCGCCGTGACGGCGTGAGCAGGGAATAGTAAAAACGAGCGAGAAGCGTTGGAGAAGCGAGAGATGTTAGCCAGATGCGAAGTCCCTAAGACTTCCGCATTGAAGATACCGCACCCGCAAATGGTCCCTTACAGGGACCGGAGGCATGTGGTCGATCCTAACGACGGACTTTCATAAGTTCCTATCTCTGCTCAAGATGCAGAAGGACCATGTGCGGACCGGTTACAGCCAGTATCACAACCGCCGGTGCGAGTGGGTCGGCCATCTGCTGCAGGGAATAGACCACCTGACAGGTATCAACGCATCGCAAAATTGGAGGAACAACCCGACCTGTATTCTGCTTAAGATAAAGCCTCGCCTGTCAATAGTTTTTACAGCATTGATACATTGTTGAGATCATGGAATTCCCAATTCTACTCGGAGAGCACTAGGGAATTCCACAACGTCGAAAGTTTTTCTCTGTAATGGGGCCAAATTATAGCTTATAATCGAGTTGCAAAAACCTTCGCTTAAGGCATTGATACCCACTATGATGCATCTCCATCAGACATTTACTAAATTTGGCTTTTACTGCAGCTCGATCATTGTTGTGCTGAGCTGTGTTATTGGTAATTTGGCACAGCCTTGTAGTTTCCCTGTATTTAGTAGTGGCCGTGTGATCATGACCCATTCGAGTTTATGGTACTTTCAAACCGGTGATCTGAATAATGATGGCCGGCCTGACATTATCTCCCTTATTAATTCCGGCACCGAGTTTTCTGTTCTCTTCAATGACGGTAGCGGCGGTTTCCTCGCGCCTGTAGTGACACAATCCCACATTAACGCCGATCACTTCCGGCTGGCTGACGTCAATGATGATGGTGTCTTGGACTTGGTGGCGGTCGCTCGGGAATTTGGGGATGCGGCGAAGTTAATCACCTTTATTGGTGGAACAGATGGCAGTTTTACGAAGGTCGCAGAAGCCGATACGCCGTATCCCCCGAACAATGTTCTCTTTCACGACGTGGACAAGGACGGAAACCTCGATCTTGTCGTTACGGCGGGCTATTACAACGTTGGTACGATCATGGTATTCAAGGGGGACGGTAACGGCTTGTTCACAAAAATAAACGAATATAATCCCGGTAGCGGTGTCTCGCAGGGACTACTCATCGGCGACTATGATCAGGACGGCGTCCCGGATCTGTTGGCTTCGGATGGCAGCGGGATCCATTTTTGGAAAGGAAATGGAGCCGGTGCCTTTCAGAAGACGTGGTCTACAAACCAGGGCAACGGTAACCTGACGGAAGCTGACTTTGACGATGACGGCATTCCTGATATTGCCTCTGTCGACGAGACCTTCCGACGGCTCCGAATCCTCAAAGGCATGGGGGACGGTACTTTTTCACTGTGGGGGCTACACACTACGGCTAACGGTGCCCGGTCCGTCACAGCAGCCGATGTGGATCATGACGGTATTCCGGACCTGATCACCTCAAATTACTTTAATCACGGCGTTTCCGTTTTTTTGTCCCGCGGCGACGGCTCTTTTCATCCGCGCGTGGATTACCATACGTCTATTCGCTCAGGACTTGTTGTTGTTGGGGATTTTAATGGCGATTCTCATGCTGATATCGTAAACGGCGGAGGATCAATAGTCGGGACTAGTGGGGAGATCAAGCTCACGCTGGGCCGTGGAGACGGCACCTTCAGGGCTAGTTTGAATCTCCCGCTTTTCGAGCATTCAAATCCGACAGACGTTGCAGTCGGCGATCTCAACCGCGACGGGCTCGCGGACTTAGTGACGTCTGGAAGCAATTTCTTTGGCGTCTCAGTGCTTACACGTAGGGGAGCGTTCTTATTCCCAGAGCGAAGGGATTACCTCCCTAACGAATATGTCAACACTCTTAAGATCGCGGATCTGAATAACGATGGAAATCTCGACGTAATAGCGACCGGAGGCCCGAATCTGTACAGCCTGCTAGGAGATGGGGCCGGCGGACTCACGCCCTTGGCTCCGATGCGGATGGAACCCGGCGGAGAATTGTTTGGACAGGCAATCGTTACCGCCGACTTTGATCGGGACGGCATTACAGACGTGGTCGTGGGAACGCGAACCGGTGAGGGTTTGCTTCACTATTTCAAAGGTTACGGCGATGGCCGCTTTGATCCTGCGATCCTCTATTCGCCGGGTTTTGGCCACGTTATGGGGATTGCCGTAGCTGACTTTAACAATGATTCTTTTCCGGACTTCGTGGCGGTTTACGACACTGGCCTTAGTGCCTCTTCCCGCGCCCAGATATGGCTAAATAATGGGTCGGGTGGGTTCATTCCCGGGGTTGACAATAACCTCGGCTTCCAGCAACATCCTGGGTCCGTCGCCAGCGGCGACTTCAACCGGGACGGAAGGCAGGATTTTGCCGTCACTATAGATTACAATGCCGGAACTGAGCCGTATGTTTTTGTTTTTCTGGGCCAAAACGGCGGTACGTTTAATCGTCTCGGCCCCATCTTCATTTCTGGCATTGCTCCCAAGGGGATAGTTGCAGCTGATCTAAACCTGGATAACGTGCTTGATCTGGCCACCTCTGTTGATATTTCTGATGAGGTCTTTGTTCTGGGGGGTACGGGCAGCGGAACCTTCCAGATCGGCCAGCGACTTCCTGCCGGGAATCAGTCCAGGCGAATAGCCGTCGGGATGCTCAACCAGGACTCGAGCCCCGATCTCGTGGTGACTAATTTTAACGGTGATTCAATTTCCATTCTCCCGAACGAATGTAATAGGATCGATGAACCGCCTCCGCCGCCACCGACGCCGAGTCCAACGCCGACGCCGACCCCAACGCCCACCCCGGAACCGACTCCGACGCCCGTTCCTTCGCCTACGCCGGGGCCGACACCAACTGACCCGGTTCTCATCGTCAATTCTATAAACGATCCGGGCGATGGCACGTGTAACGTTGCAGAATGCACTCTTAGAGAAGCGATCGACGCCGCTAACTACTGGGAGTGGGACAACGAGATCGTTTTCGATCCGGCGGTATTCAGCGAGAATCGAACTATCATATTGGCCGGAACTCCGCTGCCGGTAGTGTCAAATGGAACGCTCAAAATTTCAGGACCTGGACCTAGCTTGCTTTCCATATCGGGCGCTAATCTAAACCGAATTCTAATAGTTTATGAGGGAGCCAGACTGGATCTGTCGTCCCTGACGTTAAGAGATGGAAACGGAACCGGCAAAGGAGGGGGAGGAGGCATCGGAAATCTTGGCCACACTGATATTTCCAACGTTGTCATTTCGCATAACATTGGCGAGCCTTTTGCAGGTGGAATCTACAATCACTCCGTTATGTCGATTTCGCACAGTTCGATCGTCGACAACAACGGTAACCTAAATGGAGGCGGAATTTACAACGTCGGCGAAACAGCCGTTCTTACTATTCAAAACAGTACCGTTGCCCGCAACTCGGCGCGACGCGATGGCGGTGGTATTTACAATAGTGGCGAGTTGACGATTATCGGGTCTGTCATTGATAACAATGTGGCGTCTTCGGTGAACGACGGGGGTAACGGCGGGGGTATTTCGACAACTGGATTCGGGAATCGGGCCAGCAAAGTAACCTTGACCAATACGACTGTTTCCGACAACACATGTCGTTTCGGAGGATGCGGCCTTCAGAATGACGGAAGCCAAGTAACTCTCACAAATGTAACCGTCGCTCGAAATGTGATGACCAGCAGCTTTTCCCATCATTATGGTGGCGGAATCTTAAATTATCAGGGAAATTATCCGGGGGTCGTGGTCATGAACAACACGATCGTCTCCGACAACACTACCGCAAATAACCTCGCCCCAGATTTTGGGGGCGTCCTGACTTCACAGGGCTACAACCTCGTCGAAGACACTCTTGGAACTGAGATCGTGGGTATCACTAACGGCAATATCCTTGGACAAAGCGCATTGCTTGCGCCACTGTCGGATAACGGCGGGTCGGTCAGGTCATGCTTGTTGCTGGACGGGAGCCCCGCGATCGACGGCGTTGGCGGCAATTTCCCCAGTTTAGATCAAAGAGGTTTTATGCGGCCTGTTGATGGGGATAATGACGGAACCGTTGCCGCTGATATTGGGGCAATCGAGATGGGAGCGTCCGAAGCTGCCGAGCCGACCACCGTACTGGGTCAGGTCCTCTCACCGGACGGTCGTGGTCTACGAGGCGCATTAGTAATGATCCGGGACAGTATGAATGTCGTTCGCACCGTCACAACGAGTTCTCTCGGATATTACGTCTTCGATGGAGCAGGACCGGGACAGATCCAAGTCTCGGTTAGTTCCAAGCGTTACAGGTTTGCAGCCCGAACAATTTTTGTGAATGGTGATCCGACAAACATCGATTTCGTTGGATTGGAGTAAATGCGTCTACTGAAGCCCTACCGATCTTAGACATCAGGCGGGTCGTCGTAATGCTTAAGAGCTATTTAGAGCTTGAAGCCGCCGCGGGTTAGCATTGTTTCGAAGCCGGTTTTGTCTACGGCTTTTATGTAGGCGTCTCGGGGTTCGACGGTGCCGTTTTGGACGTGGTTAAAGAGGGCTTCGTTGAGCATGACCATTCCGTGATTTTTGCCGGTCTGCATGGCTGAGGGGATCTGGAAGGTCTTGCCCTCGCGGATGAGATTTGAGATGGCGGGCGTGACGATCAGGACCTCGAGGGCCGCGACACGGCCGCCGCCTTTTTTCGGGAGCAGGGTCTGGGCGATGACGCCTTTTAGCGATTCGGAAAGCATTACGCGGATCTGCTGCTGGCGGTCGGCGGGGAACTGATCGATGATGCGGTCGACGGTCGACGGGGCGGTGGTCGTATGCAGCGTTCCGAACACGAGGTGGCCGGTCTCCGCAGTCTCGATCGCGATCGAGATAGTCTCGAGATCACGCATTTCGCCTACGAGCAGGATGTCGGGGTCCTCGCGAAGTGCTGCCCTATGGGCGTCTTTGAACGAGTCTGTGTGGTTGTGCACCTCACGCTGATTGACGAGGCATTTTTGATTTTCGTGGACAAATTCGATCGGGTCTTCGATCGTGATTATGTGGTCTTCGCGATTTTTATTGATCGAATCGACCATGGCGCAGAGTGTAGTGGATTTGCCCGAACCCGTCGGGCCGGTGACGACCACGAGGCCTTTGGATAGCGAGCAAAGGTCCATGATGGCCTTTGAGAGGCCGAGCTGCTCGGCGGTGAGGATCTTTGTGGGGATGATGCGGAAAACGCCGCCCATGCCCTTGCGGTCCATGAAGATGTTGCAGCGAAAGCGGGCCAGCCCCGGTATCTCGTACGCAAAATCCGTGTCGTGCCGGGCCGCGAATTCTTCCTGATTCTTCGGCGGCATGATCGAGGTCAGGAGAGAGCGCATGGCGTCGGCCGTAAGCGGCTGTTCGCCTGTTTCGAGGGACTTCATTTTTCCGTCTGCACGCATCATGGGCGGCATGCTGACCGAAAGGTGCAGGTCCGATGCTCCCAAATCGGCCATTTTCTGGAATAGCGTATCCATGCGGGCGGCCATGCCGGGATTTGCCTGGGCGGGAATATAAGCGGCCTCAGCGGCAGGCGGCGGTGGCGGTGAATATGCAGGCGGTGGAGGAGGAGGCGGTTCGGTCCGGGCGGGTTCCGGGGACGGTGCGACGCTCGAGAATGCGTCCTCGATGATCGGAGGCTGGTATTCCCCAAAGTTAAGATCGTCGCGGCGCCCGGGCGGCTCATACTCAGCGGTGGCCGAAAAGACGGTCTGATACGACGGATCATTCGAGGAGATCAGTTCGAGAGGGGCCGCATCGTCCGACGGCTTGTATTCCTCGGCGGTGGATTTATCTTCGAAAAGCAGGTCGTCAAGGGTCGCGTTTGATACGGATTCGTCGGCGGTCAGGTCGTAAGCAGCCGATGTGCTCTCAAGCTCGTACGTTTCGACCGTGTACTGAGCGGCAGCGGGTTCAGGTGGCGGCTCGGGATTAGAAAATTGAGCGGTCACAGGCGGTGAATCGGGGAGCGGTTTTGATGGCGGCGAGTAGTTTGCGGAATCGCTGAGCATCGGGCGGATCGTCACGACGAATCCCGCCGGCGATTTCTGGACCGTGAAATTGAAATTTCCCAGGTTATTCGGATGGACAAACTCGATCTCGGGCCTGTTTGGCAGGGCGGATTTAGCGTCTGGCGGGATCAGGGGAAAGATCATCGAGCCGATCTGGGTGCCCAGAAGCGGCACGTTGGCCACATCGGTCGTTCCGCCATGCGAAACAAGGTAAGGGTTTTTGTCCGGCTCGAGCCGAAGCTCTTCGCTGCACGACGAGAGAAGCCGCTGTAAATACTCGTTTAATTTTTCCATAATTAAAGTGGGAAGCCTGAATTGTGAGATCGATCGAAGGGCGCAAGCCGAGGCGGCCTACGTGAAGATGATAACACAGTTTAACTTTGTTTGTCAGTAGGTTTTTGAGCGAGTTCGGGCGACTGCGAAAATAGGTAAGCTCGATTGTTCGGGCGTAGTCCTAAGACAAGGCGGCGAAAGCGTCCCGGGCGGGCTGAGGCAGTTTGATCTCTACGAAAAAGTTTTTCGGATAGAGATAATCCTCGCCGGACTCGTCGATAACCCGGATCATGTTATGGCCTGAGGCTACTTCGTCTGCTACGACACGATAAACCTTTCCGAATTCGAGCGAGGCGGGGTACCCCTCGTTTCTAATGCATATCATGAAAGTTGATCCGTTTTCCATAATAAAACTCAGACGGTTATAGACTCTCTATATTCGCCCCAGACATTTCGCAGCCGGCCGGAGATCTCGCCTACGGTGACGTGGGCCTCGACGGCTGTGAGGATAAGGGGAACGAGATTTTGAGTGCCTTTGGCGGCTTCTTCTATCGCCGCGAGGGCTGCATCGGCGGCTTTGGGGTCGCGGCGGGCGCGGACGGCCTGTACGCGGGCGATCTGCTCGCGTTCGAGGCGTTCGTCGATGCGGAGAACGGGGATCGGGACCTCCTCATCCATATTAAAGCGGTTCATGCCGACTACGACGGCGTCGCCGGTTTCGACGGCCCGCTGGTATTGATATGCCGCTTCCTGTATCTCGCCCTGGACGTAACCGGTCTCGATCGCGCGGAGCATTCCGCCCATGGCGTCGATCTTTTCAATATAGTCCGTGGCCATTTTCTCGAGCTGCGTGGTCATTTCTTCGATGGCATAGCTGCCCGCTAGCGGGTCGACTGTGTTGGCAACGCCGCTTTCGTGGGCGATGACCTGCTGGGTGCGAAGAGCGATGCGTGCGGCGT
Source organism: Pyrinomonadaceae bacterium (assembly GCA_041745615.1). Taxonomy (GTDB): domain Bacteria; phylum Acidobacteriota; class Blastocatellia; order Pyrinomonadales; family Pyrinomonadaceae; genus OLB17. The sequence continues at coordinate 7,647 of JBGTIP010000049.1, forward strand.
GCTCGGTGGGGAGCCCGAGGGCTTCGTCGAGCGAATTCGTGTGCAGGCTCTGGGTGCCGCCGAGTACCGCGGCCAATGCCTGAATGGTCGTGCGGACGACGTTCACATCCGGCTGCTGCGCCGTGAGGGTCGAACCGGCAGTCTGTGTATGAAACCTGAGGGCAAGCGACTTAGGGTCTTTGGCACCGAAACGCTCTTTCATGATTCGTGCCCACAGTCGGCGGGCGGCACGGAATTTGGCGATCTCCTCGAGAAGGTCGTTGTGGGCGTTGAAAAAGAACGAGAGCCGCGGGCCGAAATCGTCGACTTTTAGCCCGACATCGATCGCCGCCTGGACATAGGCGATGCCGTCGGCCAGCGTGAATGCCAGTTCCTGGGCCGCGGTGGAACCGGCCTCGCGAATGTGATAGCCCGAGATCGAGATGGTGTTCCAATTCGGCACCTCGGCGGCGCAGTAGGCGAATGTATCGGTGATCAATCGCAAGCTGGGCTTCGGCGGATAGATGTAAGTGCCGCGGGCGATGTATTCCTTGAGAATATCGTTCTGGATCGTTCCGTTGACCTTGCCAAAGGGCACGCCCTGCTTTTTCGCAACCGCCAGATACAGGCATAAAAGCGTTGACGCCGTTGAGTTTATGGTCATCGACGTCGAGACGGTATCGAGGGGGATGCCGTCGAGCAGGGTCAGCATATCGTCGAGGCTGTCGATGGCCACGCCGACCTTGCCGACCTCGCCTGCCGCAAGCGGATCGTCCGAATCCAGCCCGATCTGCGTCGGCAGGTCAAAGGCAACGCTCAAGCCCGTGGTGCCCTGCGAAAGCAGATATTTATATCGTGCATTCGATTCCTCAGCCGTGGCAAAACCCGCATACTGCCGCATCGTCCAGAACCGGCCGCGGTACATATTTGGCCGGACGCCGCGTGTAAATGGAAATTCGCCGGGAGCCCCGAGGTCGGCTTCGTAATCGACCGGAGCCGTGTTGCCCGGATTGAAATCCACAGTAAGCTCGATGCCGGACGAAGTCTCGAACTTTTCGCGTCGTTCTGCCATAAATGATGAGATTAACACACGCCTGCCCGGTCGGTAGAAGGGGGGTGTCTCAACCTCTCAAAAATACCTTTTCGAATCTCTCGCTTGGCCTGTGACTAAGCCCTCGTACGTCAGACGCGGTTAAGCCGGAGGAACCGGCGTTGCAGGCGAGGCCTGCAACGCCGGTCAAAAAGGGTTCACGAAGTACCAGCAGGACGGCGAATCGCTCATTTATTTTGTTTTCCTCAAAGCTTCGCGAAGATCGGCCGGCAACGTGAAGGGTTCGCTGGTGATTAGGACCGAGGTTTCAATTTCCGCGATCTTGAAATAATAACCGACGGTAAATTTATCGGAGTCTCTGATCGGTTTCACTCCGAGATCATAACTTCCCACGGCGGCGGACAGGGATCCCTCGGGATAAAGGTAATGGTCACGGGCCCCCGTGCCGCAATGGAAAAGGAAGATCTTTTCACCGTTCCTCGTGACCTGAGCAAACGGAGCTTCAGGGCCGTGCGCGAAGTACGAGATAGTATTGCTAAGGCCGTTGGTGACGCGCATGCGGACGCGTGGATACTCGCCGATGTATTCCCATCCGTCGTATTCGACGGTTATTCGCTCGGCGGGCTTCTCAATAGCGGCTGCGCGGCAGCAGTCGTGGGCAGGCTGGAACGGGGCTTCGGCTGCGAAGGTGATCAACACCCCAAGGAAAAATGCGGTGGTAAATGCTATAAGCCTGATCATTGTAAAAATCCCTCCTGCTGCGAACTCACACTGGTAGAACGCTGATTTTTGGGAACCTTGCAGGCGTCAGAAAAAACTTCGAATAAAGCAGATTATTTTGGCGATGAATCAACTCGTCCCGGGATGGGCGAGAGAACCATCCCGTCCGCCGAACGCGGCATCCAGAAAACGTCTAAAAAGTCGAAAGCAGTACGAGGTACTCTAACTCTCGGCCGAAAAGCCTTCTCTGCGATCCCGGCGTAACCTCTGTGTTCTCTGTGTTTACAGATATTAACACAGAGATCGCGGGCGTCTCCGGCGGAGCCGGATCTGTGATATTGGGCGTAAGGAGGGGATCGTATTAGGGAAAATCCCTAGGTTACCCTCGAAAATTCCTAAAAAGATTCCGGTTTTTCCCGATATTTTGATGACGCGGGGGGCTGCATAATCAAACCATCGAATAACAATCGATTCGCTAGTGATGGAGCGATGAAGATGGGGGAGTTATTCGGTGAACAAGGGGGAAGACCTTTCGAGGTCACAAATAGTTTGGGGAGACATGGCAGGTGTCTCCCTTTTCTTATTTCCGGTCCAGATTTCGTAAAGCCGCATAAGATGATCACCGTGATTTTCAAGGAATAGACTCAGCCCATCCGTCGTATTTACCTCCGTGGCTATGGGCGGCCCGTCCTATCCAGACGAGAGCGGTGTTATGTTCCCCGAAGAACTGAACGATCCGTTTTCACAAGTTAAGATTATTTATCAACTTCATCCAAACAGCAGTTATGCAGCGCTAATGCTGTTTGTTACGAGAGGAGGTAAATATGAATCCCTATCTAAAATTTGGAGCGATGATCGCGACTTCTACCCTGGCGATGTTTGGGCTGATGTATCTGAACACTTACGCATCGGAGCACGTATTTTACAGCGAAACGCGGACTTACATGGCTCTTGTGATGGGTGCGACCATGGCAGTGATCATGCTGGTGTTTATGCTGAATATGTACAAGAACAAAATCGCGAATATAGCGATCATCGCCGCGAGTGTGATCGTATTCGCGGTTTCCCTGTGGCTCGTCCGCAGCCAGACGACGGTTGAGGACGTGTCCTATATGAGGGCGATGATACCGCACCATTCGATAGCGATACTTACCAGCGAACGGGCCAATATCTCGGATCCTCGTGTCCGGCAATTGGCGGACGAGATCATCGAAGCTCAGCGTCGAGAGATCGCCGAAATGCGGGCCTTGATCAGCGATCTGGAAGGCGGCACGGCCGATTGATATCGGATGCCATTTTGTCGGTTCGCGAAGGTGACAGGTATCGGGCAACAAGTGACGTACTTCGAACAGCCCCCGATACGATGAGGCGGGCCAAATTATAAACGGTTCAGATCGTTTAAATTTGTTATACTACTTTGGGCGACCATTCACTTGACCTAAACCCCGGCCCTGTGTATTTGTCGATTCTCCGCCCAAGGTTCGGCTTTCCCTGCCCTCGGCTGCTTCCCATTAGCTACCCCCACTGACATGCCAAAGATTGATATCGGCCATAATCTCGGTCAACAGGTGCCTGACGCGTTATCTTCATACAGGGAACGGATCTGGACCCTTTTCAGCATCGTGTTCCTGGCCTTTTTTCTGCCGGGATCGATCTTCATCATGTCCAACGGGTTTCCGCTGCTGTCGATAGCGGTCTTGGCAACGGCAGGAGTATTCGTATTGATCCGGTACATGTCGCTGAACACGAGGGCCCCGCAGCTTTCGATGGCGGTATTTATGACGGCCCTCATGGCCGTCACGGGCCTATCGCTGCTGCAGCGGGGGATCTACGGGGTTTTCTGGGCATTTCCGGCGATCCTGATGATAAACTTCCTCGCCACACGTCGGCCGGCAAGGAGCTATACGGGAGTTTATATTGCCTATATCGGGGCCATATCTTTCTATGTCCTCGATATCCAGATCGCGGCCAGAGCGGTAACGGGATTGCTTGTTACCACTCTGCTGATCAATAGCTTCCTTGGAATTGTCGCCGAACTGCAGGCGAAGCTTGTGACACAGTCGAACATCGACCCGCTGACCGGCGCACTGAACCGGCGGCAGATCGACCCGATACTCGATGAAGCGATCGAACGCAAACGACGCACGAGTACGCCAGCGTCGCTTCTTATTCTCGATATCGATAAATTTAAAACTGTAAACGACAATTTTGGCCATGCCGTCGGGGACCGCGTTCTAAAGGAGCTGGTTTTGCTGATAAGCAATCGCGCGAGGCGATTGGACAAGCTGTTCAGGATGGGCGGCGAGGAATTTGTTTTGTTTTTGCCGGATACCGATGGAGAGGGCGCGGTCCGTTTGGCCGAGGACCTTCGAATATGCGTGTCGGAATCAGATTTTATAAAGGATCATTCCATAACTGTCAGTATAGGTATCAGCGAGCTCCTGCATGGCGAAACCATCGATGAATGGATAAAACGCGGTGACGATGCACTCTTCCGGGCGAAAAAGGACGGACGCAACCGTTCTGTCGAAGGTATGTTCGAATTGCCTGCCGGAGCCCTCGGCGTTACTGCGATGTTGGAAGATGCTCAGGGCCTTGCGTAAGATCGGCACCGGAATCGTCACGAACGCGAGCGCCACAAACGAAAGCCGCCGTAAGCCAAAAGAATAATTCCTAATATGACCTCGGAGGTGCGCCCTGTCCCGTGACCGCTCGGCAGCAGGCCTTCGAATGTGGCCGCGCTCGCGAGAAACCAGATGCCCACGAGGGCCATTAGGATCCAAAGAAACTTCATACTCATATAATACCTGGGTTTATGTGTGTTGAAAATACTCTTTGCCGGTCCGGCTTTTCATATCGACCGCCGATATTAGATACTTAATCTTCTCGGGAAGTCCTCAATTGAATTACTACAATTATTTTACAGAGATCGAGGAAACGTTTGTCCGGCGGCGGGGGAAGAACCTTTTTCTGAGCCCGCTGGATTGGGCGGTGATCGAGGCGTGGCAGGACCGAGGGATACCGCTGCATATCGTGATCAGGTCGATCGAGTCGGTTTTTGACGTTTTTGACCAGCAGCCGGTGGGTACGCGGTCGATAAAAAGTCTGCTTTATTGCAGGGAAGAGATCGAGGCGCAATATACCGAATGGGTGGCGGCCCATGCCGGCAAGTCGGCCCAGGATGACGAAGAAGCAGACCCGCAATTTTCGGCGTCGACCATAAAGGAGCATATCGAGAGTGCGATCACGAAACTCGAGGCCATCGAGGTTGAGAGCCTGGCGGAAGATATCGAACGTGCAGTTGTCCGGCTTCGCGAACTGAGCGAGGTACTTACTGACGACCTTGAAACCGTCGACGGAACGCTGGGTGATATCGAGAAGATGCTCGACCGCGGAATGATCGCAAACTGGAACCGTGCCCATCTGAAGATCCTGGAAAAGGACGTCAACGGACAGCTTCGGGCCTATAGGTCGGAGATGGACGCCGAAAGCTACAAGAACACGTTCGACCTAATGCTGCTCAAGCGGCTGCGAGAAGAGGCCGGCGTTCCTAGGTTGGGGCTTTATTACCTTTGACCGTTTATCGATCGTTTTCCTGTTTTAGCTCGATTAGTGTTGGGAAACTTCTGCGTTTACAATGGTAAGTCCATTCTTGTCAAAAGTGAAAAGGGGTTGAAAGCAAAGTTTGAGCAATAAATATACAGTTGGTGACATACTCGAGGTCAAAATCGAGAAGATAGTGCCGCGCGGCTTTGGGCTTGCTTTTGCCGAGAAGCTGACGGTGTTCGTGCCCCTTTCTGCCCCCGGCGATGACGTGCGGGTGCGAATCACCGAGTTGAAGAAACGGACGGCTTTCGCTGAGATCATCGAAGTGAATACGCCGGGGCCCGATCGGGTCAAACCGCCGTGTGTTTACTTCGGTGCGTGCGGAGGCTGTGACTTTCAGCAATTGAGCTATGAAGCCCAGCTGCGGGCGAAGCTGGATATCATACACGACTGCCTGCAGCGGATCGGGAAGATCGAGCTGGAAGCTGAGATCGAAATCATTCCCAGCCCGCGTGAGTACGACTATCGCAGCCGTGTACGGTGGCAATTGGACAGCTCCGGCCGGAAATTCGGATACTTTCGCCGCACCTCGCACGAGGTGATCGACGTCGAAGGCTGCCCCGTCCTCGCTCCGCCGCTCGAGCACACTCTGCGTAATATCCGCACGACGATGGACTGGGCAAACTTTCCGAACGACAGCGAGGTCCTCGCGGCCTGCGGCGATGACGGAAGCGTGTCGATCCGTTCGTCGGTCGGCGTCGAGCCCGCGGCGGAGATCACGCATTCGGCGGCGGGTGAGGTCTATGGCTTCTCGGCTGAAGCCTTCTTCCAGGCGAATCAGTCGCTCATTCCCAGTCTTATCGAATGCGCAACCGGCGGTGCGATAGGCGAAACGGCCCTCGATCTTTACGCCGGGGTCGGTTTATTCACACTTCCGCTGGCCCCCAAGTTCGCCAGTGTAGTCGCCGTCGAGGGTGACCCCAGATCGGCTGAGTTTGCCAAAAGGAACCTGAAGAATACGGGCCTGAGCAATGTGAGGATCCTGCGGTCAGGGGTCGGGCGATTTCTGTCAGAAAATGCGGTAAAGGCAGACTTCGTTCTGATCGATCCTCCGCGAAGCGGCACCGAACGCGGTGTGATCGCAGCGATCGCGTCGATCGCCCCGGCGCACATTTCGTACGTCTCGTGCGAGCCGTCCATCCTCGCCCGCGACCTTCGAACGTTGATCGACCACGGATACGAGATAGATACGATCACTGCACTCGACCTCTTTCCGCAGACGCATCATGTAGAAACAGTCGTGAGGCTAAGCAAACTTAAAACGCAAAAGGGTTAGCCGAACCTTTCCTGACTCGAATTCGTTCGATATCCTGTTACTCTGTTGGAAATTAGGCAGTATTAAAATAGACTCAACATATGGCACGAAAGAAACCAGATTCAGATGAACCTTCGTCCGCGATCACGCCGAGCACTTCGGTCCGCTGTCGCTACTGCGGGCAGAAAAACGCAGTTAAGCCCGACTACAATAATAATGCCGCCAATTGCGGACGGTGTAAGCTGCCGCTGTCTAACGAGCCTCATAAAAAATTTCCAAGCCTTGGCAAGGACGAGTATATCCATCCAGCCGATGCACGGGCCCTGGCCGCGTTGAAATCGATACCCGGTGTCGATTCGGCGCTTAAGAAGCTGCTCGCGTGGACCGGTGAATCCGCCATACGGGTCTCGTTCATGGCAAGTGCCGTGAAAGTGACACCGAAGCAGTGTCCGGATATTTACGCAAAGCTCGAGATCGCATGCGACACACTCGGCGTTGAAAAACCGGACCTGTTCCTTCAGCAGAATCCGCTCGTAAACGCCTTTACCGGCGGCGTCGAAAAGCCGATAATCGTGCTTCACTCGGCGCTGATCGAGCGGCTGAACGATGAGGAAACGCTCGCCGTGATCGCGCACGAGGTAGGGCATATCCACGCAGAACACGTGCTTTATCTGACGGCGGCAAGGCTGATGGAACTCCTCGCAAATGTTTCGGTCGCGCGGCTCGTTCCCGGTTCGGAGATATTGAAGCTGATCGTTTCGATGGGTATCTCAAGTGCACTTCTTGCCTGGGCGCGTCGTGCCGAGCTTTCCTGCGACCGGGCGGCGTTGCTGGTCACCCAGGACCCGCATGTGATCGGCCGAACGATGATGAAGCTTGCAGGGGGAACCTTCGCCTCCAAGATCGACTATGAGATGTTTTTGGAGCAGGGCAGGGAATTCAAGAAGAATTACGATGAGAATCGGCTGGACAAATTCTGGGCCGATGCGATGAATGCAGGCCTGTCGCATCCATTCCCTATTTGGAGAGTTGCGGAGGTCCTGGAATGGGTCGAATCGGGACAGTACTCAGAGTTGATGGACAGAAAGTAGCTACAGCTCGGCCCGCAGCAGGGCCCGAAACACACCTTTAATGTCGACGCGATCCGCGATCATGCGGATCACTTCAGTTTCGGGATGCGAATTCACCGCACGCAGCTCGATCTCCGATCCCATGCGGTAATAACGCCTAAGGACAGAGGACTTTTCCTCGAGAACGGCGACCACTCGTTCGCCGTCACGGGGAAATTGGCGAAGTTCGACGAGACCGATATCGCCATTGCAGATATTTTCCCCGATCAGCCCGTCATCGGTTACGCGGTATGCCCTCACACGTTCCGGGTTTTGTACGCCGAGCATAAAATTCGGCACGGTGATCGGTTCCATCTGCCACGGTTCCGGGTTCGTTCCATGCTCCGGAACCTCGAGCCACTCGATCACGGAGCTGCCCGCCGATTCCCCTCCCGGACGTCCCAGATCGATATAGAAATGGCCGTTCTCACGCCTCCGCGTCAATAAACCCTGGCTTTCGAGAACACTTATTATGCGGGCGATGCCAGCTCGCGAACGGACACCGGTTTGCCTCGCGATAACCTGGTATGACGGTCGATAGCCATGCGAGTCAATATAGCGAGTAATGAAGTCGAGGACCTCACGCTGACGCTGGGTTTGAGCGTGCATCTCCAGCAGATTGTAATACGACGACGTTCGAGCACCCAAATGATGGAAGATGCCAAGTCCGATTTTGCTATAATAAAGGCAAGCCGGAGGTCGATTTTATAAGCACCGTAAGCGGATTTGTTAAGGGGTTAAAGCACAATCAGATCAAGCGTATCGAGAAGCTTGGCTCTCGACGTGTTGCGGCGGACGTGATCGTTTCGCCGGAACTCGCTCGACAGATGTCCGAGATCTCTCTCGAGACCGGCAGGCAGATCGGTGTGCTTATTAATCGAAAGGGACAGGTAGAGCATGTTATGGTCGGGACGGCCAAACAGATAGAGCTGCCGGATTTTGGCCGTTCTCGTGTATCGGAGGACCGCTTTCGCGGGCTGAGGTGCGTGCATACCCATCTTCAAGGCGAGAAACTTACCCAGGACGATCTTACCGACCTTGCGCTGCTGCGCCTCGATCTGATGTCGATAATTCAGGTGGAGAAACCGAGCGGGCTGCCGGGCCTCGTTCATTCCGCACACTTGCTGCCGACAGCCGCAGAAAGCTTCGAGGCCGAGGCCCAGTCGCTTCCGTATGGTTACCTCGAGCCCCGCATCCCGTCGCAGTTGGACACCGATTTTACGTCACTAATCGACTCACTCGAAGACGAAATGGCCCGAATTCGCCTGACGGCGAGAAACAGGCCTACCGGTCGTGAGCGGGCCATACTGGTCAGTGTAACGACAGCAGACTCGGAGGATTCGGAAGAGTCCCTTGCCGAGTTGAAGGAGCTGGCAATGTCGGCGGACGTTGTCGTCCTTGACACGGTCATCCAACGACGCCCAAGGATCGATCCGAAAACGCTTTTAGGGAAGGGCAAGCTTGACGAGCTGCTGATCAGGTCGATGCGCCTCGGTGCCGATATTCTCGTTTTTGATGCCGAACTGTCGGCGGCACAAGTGAGGTCGCTAAGCGAGGCTACGGAACTCAAGGTGATCGACCGCCCTCAGCTTATCCTCGATATATTTGCCCAACGCGCCCAGAGCAGGGAAGGCAAACTGCAGGTGGAGCTGGCGCAATTGAAGTACCTATTGCCGCGCCTGGTAATAGGCCAAAATTCGGCATTTTCGCGGCTCGCGGGCGGGATCGGCGGCCGCGGCCCAGGTGAAACGAAGCTTGAGACCGATCGTCGACGGGTTCGCGATCGTATTGCTCAACTGGAAAAACAGGTTGACAGTCTCGGACGCCAGCGGCAGGAAAGGCGAAAGATACGTTTGCAAAAGCACCTTCCGATAATTTCACTCGTTGGGTATACGAACGCCGGCAAATCGACTCTTCTTAACGCCCTTACGCAAAGCGATGTATACGCGGAGAGGAAAATGTTTGCTACACTTGACCCCACGTCGAGACGGCTGCGGCTTCCGTACGATCAGGAAGTGATCATTAATGACACGGTCGGTTTCATACGCGACCTTCCTGAGGCCCTGGTCTCGGCGTTTCGGGCGACGCTCGAGGAGATCTCAGATAGCGACCTGCTTATACATGTAGCGGACGGGTCCAATCCCAGGGTGCTGCAGCAGATAAACTCGGTATCCAAGATAATCCATGAATTGGGATTCAGCGAGATCCCTCAACTGATCGTGTTGAATAAATCGGATCTCGTTGACGATGAAACGCTCGCGGGACTCAAGCGGCAGGTTGCTATCGACACAGAAGCTCCGTTGGTCGCGGTTTCCGCGGTAAACCGGGAGACGTTACGGCCTATGGTGGCAGCTGTGGGAGATCTTATATATATACCGGCCGAGGTTCATATGGCGCATGGATCGCAATCGTCGTAGAATGTTCACCATTCTTGTTTTCAGTAAAAGATGAGCAAAAGAATCCAAGACATGAAAACTCCGGCTTCCCGCAGCCGTGACAAAGGCCTATCGATCATATCGGGCTTTGTCGGGCGCTTTTCGGAGAAGCAGCAGCTCTGGTTTGGATTTGCCGTGTTTTGCCTGCTGACAGCGATCCTGATCCATAATCCTTTTTGGCGAACTTCGGGAGGGCAGGCCTACCGCGAAGGGGACATCGCCAGGGAAAGCATAATTTCACCTGCCGATATTGTATTTGCTGATGAAGAGGAGACTGAGCGGCGACGGGAGGAGGCGAAAAACGCCGTCCCGCCGATCTTCCGGTTCGAGTCGAATAAACCGGAGCAGTCTATTCAACGATTTCTCGCTTCCTGGGAAAAGCTACAGAGACATTCAGGTGATGATGAGGCAAATTCGAAACCTGCGAATGTCGATGCAATAGCGGAGACCCATTGGACGGGCGCCGGCGGTGCAGAGGTGGGGACGATCCTCGCATCAAGAAACTTCAGTCGAAACGAACTGGAGGCTGTGCAAAGCGCTCTTCGCGAGGCGTCGCAGGGGTTCATCTATGACGATGCGGAGAAGCAGTATCTTCAAAATGATGTTCTTGTGTTCGATCGATCCCGGCCGAATATTCGAACCACGGTCTCGATGCCCGAAAGCAACTGGACGCCGCTATCCCTGGCTCGTTCAACGCTAAAGGAAAGGCTGCAGTCGATCAACAGCCTCTCTGCCGCCGAATCCGATGCGTTTTTTACCGCGACCGAAATTCTTGTAGAACCAAGCGTGACCTATGACAGCGTGGTTACAGAAAGCGCGCGCCAGGGTGCGGCGGAGAACATCGAACCGGTTACGATCTCATTGAAACGCGGTCAGAGGATCGTGAATGAGGGTGATATTGTCACACCGTCGGTTCTCGCAAGGATCGCGGCGCTTAACAGCTACGGAACCTCGACCAGACAGATCAACCGCTTTATCGGGATCCTCCTTCTGGTTGCAGCACTTTATTTGCTGGCATGGCAGTTTATTCAGAACCGCGGTGTGTTGCCCCGGCTTGCGCTGTCGCCGCGAAAGACCTTCGTTCTGCTCGGTTTTGTGGTCGTGATCCAGACGGGTATCACGATGATATTTTTCCGGCTGGCCGAGTTTACTGCTCTTCAGAATGTAAAGGCTCCGTTAAATGATCCGATGATCTGGTCATTTGCCGTGCCGTTCGCGACGGCCAGCCTGCTGATGACGCTGTTAGCGGACCGTCCGACGGCGCTGTTCGCCGGAGTTTTTTCGTCCTTCCTGGCGGGATTTGCAGCCCCGCGAGGGTTGGAATTTGCTATATTTTCGGCGCTGGTTTCCGCTGCGGCGGTCTATGGGATCGGTCGATATCGAAGCCGACAGACGGTGACCATTGCGGGCGGTCTGGTCGGCGTTGCGGGTGCGGCGCTTTCGCTTGCGCTGATCGCGTTTAGCCAGCAGCCCATCGTCCTCAACACGGTGCTGCTCGCGTTTGCCTGCGGGCTTGCCGGGGGGATCATGACCGCGGCGTTGACCGCAGTGCTGCTGCCATTGTGCGAGACCTTATTTGGTATTTTGACCGACGTGAAACTCCTCGAGCTTTCAAATGCCGACCTGCCTGTTTTGGGGCAGCTCGCATTGAGGGCCCCCGGAACGAACCAGCATTCGCATGCGGTAGGACAGCTAGCCGAAGAAGCCTGCCGTGCGGTCGGCGGGAACGGCTTGCTCGCCAGGATCGGAGCACTTTATCATGACATCGGCAAGACTGCGGCCCCGGACCACTTTGTCGAAAATCAGATGAAGAAGAATCCGCACGACCGCCTAAAGCCGACACAGAGTGCAAAGATAATTATCAGCCACGTAACTTACGGAACGAAGCTTGCCCGAGAGATGGGATTGCCGCAGCGGATAATCGATTTCATTCCCCAGCATCACGGTACGCGAACGCTTCACTATTTTTTTAAGAAGGCCCAGGCAGAAGCCCGTGACGAAGGCGAGATCTCGGAAAACGATTTTCGCTATCCGGGTCCCAAGCCGCAGTTCAAGGAAGCGGCGATAATGATGATCGCGGACAGCTGTGAAGCCGCCGCCCGGTCACTTAGCGAACCAACGCCGGAGAATATCCGTTTTATCGTAACCAAGATCATAGACGCGATCCTCAGCGACGATCAATTGGATGAGTGTGACCTTACGCTGCGTGAATTGACGCACATTCGCGAATCGATGATCAAATCGTTAGTGGCCATATATCACTCAAGGGTGGATTATCCCGGCTATGTTCCTCCATCGAGCGGGCAGTTTAAATTCGCGGACCTGGCCGACGAACCGATTACCGGTGCTAAATATGGTGACCCTTCGGAAATACCGATCAGCAAAGGCGGTGAGGTTGAAGATGAGGCTATAGACCGAACAATCGAACCGCATCGGGTAGATGCAAAAAGCAGCGGCGGTAATTAGATCAATTCGGGTCAGATCTTGCCCAAAAGCTTTTCGTAAGAATCTCTGAGTGTTTCAGGGATGTTCCTCGTTTCGCCGATCGCGGTCATGAAATTGACATCGCCCGCCCAGCGGGGAAGGATGTGCATATGCAGATGATGGGCAATGCCAGCCCCGGCTGATCTGCCGAGGTTCATACCGATATTGAATCCCTCAGGGGAATAAACGGCAGCCAGAGCAGCTTGCGCGGCCGCGGTCAGCTTTATCATCTCGGCGGTAGTGGCGTCGTCGGCTTGATCGAGAAAGGCGATGTGTTCGTAAGGGACTATCAGAATATGTCCGGCGGCATAGGGAAAGATATTTAGGACCACATAATTAAACTCTGCCCGCTTTAGAATGTATTGCTCTTCATCCTTGGCCGGATCTTTGCCCAAATTGCAAAAGACGCAGCCGAAATCGTCTTTAGGGCGTGCGCCTTTTATATAATCGTACCGCCACGGACTCCACAGTACATCCATGACCGATCCTCTTAAGTTGGTTTGTTGATCAGCTCTTTCAGTTCCTTTCCGGGTTTGAAATAAGCTACACGCTTCGCCGGAATATCGACCGATTCCCCGGTCTTTGGATTCCGGCCCTTTCTCGAATTTCGCTGTCGGACCCTGAAACTGCCGAAGCCTCGTAATTCGATCTTTTCGCCTTTATTCAGTGTGCCGGTAATGCTTTCAAAAATGATCTCCACCAACTGTTCGGCGTCTTTTTTGGTCATGTCCGCTTCCTGAGCGACCCTTTCGACTAAATCAGCTTTTGTCATTTTTCTCTCTATCTTTTCCTTGCTTTCATCCTTGCCCACTTCAATGAGCGGGGGTTAAGCAGGCTTATTCTCCGTATTTTCCTCTTCCGGGCTTTCCGATGCCGCACCGTCGGCCGGAGCCTCAGCGTCAGCGGTCTCGGTAGCTTCCGAAACGGGTTCGTCAGCGGCGATCTCTTCAGCCGGAGCGTCGGCGTCAGACTCTTCCGCTTGAGCTGGAGCCTCGGCCTCGGGTTCGGCGGTCACGGCATCGACTTGACCTTCTTCCGAGTCCGAAGTCTCGTCAGAAGACGGCTCCGCAACAGGGGCAGCGGTCTCGGCTTTTTCGATAGCCGAGTCTTCGGAAGGAATCTCGTCTGAAGCGACCGGCGTTTCTTCTGACGGAGCTTCAGCCTCGGGAACTTCGGGCTCGTCAGTCTTTTCCGCGGCCGGCTCAGCATCCGCGACGGCGGCTTCCGGTTCGGCAGTGTCAACGTCTTTTGCTTCAACATCTCCAGTGCTGAGTGACTCCTCGGCAGACGCTTGATCTTCAGCAGCGACTTCCGCAGCAGGTTCGGTTTCTGATGGAGCTTCACTAGGAGCGGACGGCTCGTCGACAGATTCTTCAGCGGCTGCGGGCTCTGCTGCCGCCTCAGCCTCCCTGGCGGCAAATTCCTCGGTTCGTGCCTGCTTGGCGGCCTTTTTTTCCTTCTTCTTTTCTTCAGCGTCCTGAGTTGGGTCCGTTTCCTCGCCCGTATCACCGAATCTCAGCTTAGCGAGTTCGCCAAGCGAGGCCATGCCGCCTTTAGCTTCCGTTGAATACATCTTGGTGTCGGCCACAGGCTCATCTGCCTTGCCGACAGCCCGGTGAGAAAGTCCGATCTTTTGCTCGACGGGTTCAATTCTAAGGATCTTAAAGTCCATTTCCTGGCCGAGTTCCGCGACGGATTCGGCCTTCTCGATACGTTCGTCAGACAATTCCGAAATGTGACAAAGCCCTTCCAGGCCCTCGCCAAGCTCGACAAAAACACCGAAGTTTGTGAATCGCGAAACTTTGCCCTTCACGACGTCGCCGGGTCGATGGGTGGCAACAAAGCCCTCCCATGCGCTAGGCGTAAGGTCCTTCATGGAAAGCGACAGCCGCTGGCCGCGTTTGTCGATGCTTGTAACGATCGCCTCGACCTCCTGGTCCTTTTTCAGAACATCTTTGGGATGCTTGATCTTTTTCGCCCAGGAAATATCAGAGACATGCACAAGGCCGTCGATGCCCTCTTCGAGTTCGACAAAAGCTCCGAAATCGGTCAGGTTACGTACCCGTCCCTGCACTTTTGCTCCGACCGGATATTTGATATCGACAAAATCCCAGGGATTGTCCTGAAACTGCTTCATGCCGAGGCTGATGCGTTTCTCGACCGTATCCACTCCCAACACCTGAACGTCGACTTCCTGGCCCTTGTGAAATAGCCGTTTAGGGCTCTGTGAACGCCGTGACCACGAGATTTCGGATACATGTACGAGGCCCTCAACGCCTGCTTCCAGTTCCACGAAAACACCATATTCGGTAACTGACGACACAGTGCCTTTCAATTGGGTATTTACTGGATAGACCTCTACAACCGTCGACCATGGGTCGGGCAAAAGCTGCTTGTAGCCCAGTGAGACCTTCTCCTTTTCGCGGTCGAGCTTCAGGACCTTGACCTGTATATGGTCGCCGACACTGAACTGGTCGCCCGGGTGGTGAATGCGGCCCCATGACATATCGGTAACATGCAGCAGGCCATCGATACCGCCGATGTCAACAAACGCTCCGTATTCGGTAAGATTCTTGATCACACCGTCTACGACGTGTCCGACGTCGATATTTGCCAATGTTTCGGCCTTCTGTTCGTTTACAACCTCATCGGTGATCACCTTTCGAGAAAGCACGATATTGTTTCTTCGGCGGCTGAATTTGATGATCTTAGCCTCAATATCCTGGCCGATATAGGTATCCAGTCCACGGATGGGGCGCGAATCGATCTGCGAGCCGGGCAGAAATGCTTCGATCCCGTTCAGGTCGACCCTTAGTCCGCCTTTCGTCTTGTCGACCACGCGACCTACGACAGGTGTTTCAGACTGAAACGCCGATTCGATCTCGTCCCATACCTTGCGGCCGAGCGCGTCCAGACGTGATAGCTGAGGAGCACCTTCGCCAGAGTGAATGCTTCGTATAACAACTTCAACGGTTTCGCCTACCGTGGCAGTTATCTGGCCATCGGGCCCTGTGAATTCCTCAGGCGGCACGAACCCTTCAGACTTATAGCCAAAATCAATAAGGACTCCCCGGTCAGTGATACCAACGACCGTGCCGGTAACCAGTTCGCCCGAATGAAATACCGTCTGCTCCTGCTCAAACTGTTCCAAAATTGCTCCGAAGTCGATCTCACCAGAAGCCTGAGCATCTTCAACGGGAGCGGGAGCGGGGGCTTGCGCGGGAGCGGCTTTCGGTGCAAGAACGACGCGACGTGGTGCCGACTGGGGCGGCGTCGCCTGTGCCGGATTGGCTTGCGAAGCCGTTTGCGGTTCCGGCTGAGTTGTTTCCTGTGCCTGTGAAGATGGTGGTGCAGCCGGGGATCCCTGCGCACCGGCCCCTGTGTTTTCAGAACTGGCCGCTTCGGTCGCGTGATCGGCCGCTTGCTGATCAGGTGCCGGCTGAGCGGTTTCCTGGGGGGCAGTTTCCTGCGTCTTCGGCGTCTCCTCGGCTGTTGCCGCCGTATTCTCGGGACCCGTTGTTTCAGTGGCCTTATCTGCCGACGCTTGATCATCTGCCGCTGGGGCAGATGTCGGGGCCTCGACGCTTTCTGTGCTGGGTGCGGTGTCTGGAGGAGCGGCCGGGGCCGATGCGGTCAATTGTTCTTGGGGTTCACTCGCTGTTTTCTCGATCGTTGCCGATTCTTCAGCGTCCTGGTTTACCTGATTTGTCATTTACGCCTGTTCAACTTCCTTCTTTAATTACTATTTCTCCTGGACTTACCCTTCGAGACCATCGGCAAAAAGCCAAAGGCCAACATTGCATGCTGCGATCTATAAACAGCAGATGCAACGCCCGGCAGGTATTGGCCAGGGTTTTTCTACCAATCGATCGAAGTGGTAATAGTAAAATCTACACGTCCAGCCCGATTTCTGTCAAGGATTCGGCAGTGAAAATCGTTGAAATATAAACATTTGAACGATTTTGGGTCGAACAGAAACGCCGTAGCGATAAATGCGGCGGAGCTAAGTCGTCCAGCCGAGGCTGCACCGAATCCGATCCGATCGCCGCATCTGCAAAGATCGCTTCTAACCGCGCGTTATGTAATCTGTTACCGTGCCGACACCACTCGACTTTTCCATCTCCTCGCGGGATGACGTGGTAGTGTTCTGAATTCCGGCCAGACGCAAGCGGAATTCGTCCGGATTTGTCGATCCACGCAGGGCTTCGTCGAGCTTGATGAGCCCTGATTGATAAAGATAGAAAAGCGATTGGTCGAACGTTTGCATTCCGTATTGCGAAGTTCCAGCAGCGATCGCATCGCGGATGCTTGGAGTTTTTTCTTCGTGAAGAATGTAATCACGAATAAGTGGAGTTGAGATCAATACTTCCACCGCGGGGATACGGCTGTTTCCCTGAGCTGATTTCATCAGCCTTTGCGACACCACGGCCTTTAAGAGGCCCGCAAGCTGCAGACGGATCGCTTTCTGCTGATACGGCGGAAAGGCCGATATAATGCGAGTCAATGTTTCCGGCGCGTCGAGCGTGTGCAGCGTGGAAAGCACCAAATGCCCGGTCTCGGCCGCCACGAGTGCGGTCTCTATAGTCTCGAGGTCGCGCATTTCGCCGACCAGGATCACATCGGGGTCTTGGCGGAGCGATCCGCGAAGTGCCTCGGCGAAATTTCTAGTATCGACATCGACCTCGCGTTGGGTAACAAAGGACTTTTTATCTTTATGAAGGAATTCGATCGGGTCTTCGATCGTAACGATGTGACAATTTCGGGTTTGGTTGATGTGATCTACAATCGCTGAAAGCGTTGTGGATTTGCCGGAACCGGTCGTTCCTGTGACCAGGATCAGCCCGCGGTTCTGTTCGGCGATATTCGTGAGTATGGGCGGCAGCCCCAGCTCTGTAAACGTCTTGACCGTATCTGAGATTACACGTGCTACGATGCCGATCGAGTTTCGCTGTTGAAATATATTTACGCGGAACCTGCCGAGGCCCGCCACGCCGTACCCGATGTCGACCTCATAAGCTTCCTTAAAGTGCTGCTTTTGCCGGTTCGACATCATCGAAAACGCCATTTCAAGCGTTTCGTCCTGCGTCATGCGTGTGACGCCGGAAAGCGGTTTCAACTCGCCTGTTACCCGAACTACCGGAAAGGAACCGGCGCGCAGATGGAGATCGGACGCGCCGAAACTCATCGCCATTCTCAGAAGATCGTCAATTCGGGTCGCCATATTGTTTAATGCCGGATTCGGCCGCGAAGGAAAACGCAAGATCGCGCAGTTAGTGAGGCCGTACTTACAGCTTAAGTTTAACGTGTATCAACAGCCAAGGTCAACGATTTTTTGGAATGGACGGGCTTTATTCAGCACTTAAGATCGATAGGCTGAAGTAAGTGAGACCCGCCTGATAGCCTGTTGGCTCGCCCGCAAATCGGTGCCTTATGACCAGGACGTGATCATCCTGCACCGAACAATCGCTTTTCTCCGTCACGCTGTATGATTCGACACCGCCTCGACAAGAGTCGTAGAATCGAATGATCAATGAGTAACCGCTTAAAAGTGACCGCTGTTGAGCCCCCTTACGCGATTCCGGGGGGAGAGATCATTGTGACCTGCAGCGGTTTCCATATGAGATCCGCATCGCTCGATGGTTGTTACATCGAGGGCATGCAGTGCCGGATCGTCGCGGCCTCATCCACCCGTATCCTTGCCATAGTTCCCGACGATATCGCCGGGTCGAATACCTCGATCCAACTCGTTAGCAACGGCGAAGCAAGTGAAACCCATAAAATAATTGTCGGGAAAAAACTTGCCGGCGACATGCACATCGTCGCCAATCCGGCTATCGATCCATCGGATGACGCGATAATCCTGACCCGTTCGGGAGCTCGCGGCCAGCACCTTCCGGCAACACTGTTTCGTCTCGATAGTGACGGTTATGTCGATGAAATGCCGGAGGCGGTTCTAAATCCGACCGGCATAGCTTTCGGCCGGGATGGACAGATGTACGTCACTAATCGAGCTCAAGGCGAGGTCTATTCCGTTGGCCGTGACGGCACGGCCACGATTTACGCGACAAATCTTGGTATTGCCACAGGGATCGCGTTTGATGCGGCGGGATCTATGTACGTGGGGGACCGCTCGGGAACTGTTTTTCGGATTCGCGATTTTGCTGAGGTGGAAACATTTACTGTGATGGATGCGTCAGTCGCCGCTTACCACCTCGCTTTTGGTCCAGACGACAGGCTTTTTATGACGGCTCCCGGCCTATCCAGCAATGACGCGGTGCATGTTATCGACAAAGAAGGTTTCGATGAGGTCTACACAGGGGGGTTCGGCAGACCGCAGGGATTGGCGTTCGACAAGGCGTCAAATCTTTATGTAGCGGCATGTTATCAGGGCCGTCATGGCATCGTTAAAATAGCTGCGGATGACCAGTCGGTAGAACATTTTGTCGCGGGCAATAGTATCGTGGGGCTCTGTTTCACGCGGAAGGGCGAAATGATCGTGGCGACCGGCGATAGCGTATATTCGATCCCATGCGGGATCGAGGGAACCTTGCTGGACACCAATCCGTAAAATTATTTAATGAGACTTTTCACCTCATTGATATTCGTCTTCATTGTTTCAGCGGCTTGTTCAACCGGCCTGGATATTCCAATGGAGTATCCTACGCCGCCGCCTCCAGCACAGGCGACCCCTGCCCCTCCCCTGCTCCTGCAACGCGATCCGGAACTCGAACAGGATCTCGCTGCTATCGCGATAGATGCGAAAGGAGAGGTGGGTATTGCGGCCGTTGTCCTTGAGACCGGCGATGCGGCACAGCTGAATGCCGACGAGCGGTTTCCGATGCAAAGCGTCTATAAGCTGCCGATCGCGATGGCGGTATTGGAGGAAGTGCGGCGGGGGCGACGCGGCCTCGACGAAAAGGTCGGCGTCACGAAGGATGATATGGTCCGGAAGGGTATGCGAAGCCCGCTTCGAGACGCAAACCCGGACGGCGGGGAATACACGATCCGCGAGTTGGTCCGGCTGTCTATGGTCGAGAGCGATGGAACCGCTTCCGATGTCTTGATGAGGGTGCTTGGAGAAGAGGGGAACACTCAGGCATTTCTAACGAGAATAGGGATCTTTGAGATAAAGGTCGTCGATCCGACGAAGGAGATAGGCCGTGAATGGAATATCCAGTATCGAAACTACGCCACCCCGGCCGCCGCAGTGGAGTTGTTAAGATGGCTGAAAGTGTCTGTCGAGGCGGCCGATGCGGTGGACGCCGAGGATCCGGTTTGGCCACTACTGGTCCAGTTCATGACAGAGTCAAAGACCGGGGTTCGCCGGATTCAGGGCCAACTTCCAAAAGGAACGCTGGTCGCCAATAAGACCGGCACATCCGGAACCCAGAATGGCATTACGCCCGCGACCAACGACATTGGAATAATCGAATTGCCAGATGGCAGACACATCGCCATCGCCGTTTTTGTTTCCGACTCGACCGCTAACGAAGCGACCCGCGAGGCCGTGATCGCAAGGATGGCCAAGGCGGTTTGGGACCGCTGGGCCAAGATGCCGTCACCCGAATAGCGAGTCGCGATTTTACGCCGATAAAGCTGGGCTGGAATAAAGGTGTATACTAAGCTCGTCTCCCAGGATCCGCAGCGGAGGATCTTTCCAATCTTTATCTAAGAGGAGGAAGAACTGTGCGAAAGACCTACCTATTGGCTTTTGTCAGCGTGTTTCTGTTTAGGGGATTTGTTTTCCTGGTAACGGAAAACCAGACTGCAAGAGCCCAGCAAGACGATAGCTCCATAATACCCGCAGTTATTATCCTGGGGCAGGATTCGAAACTCGGAAAAATTACCTTCACTCATGAGAAGCACAACGGCGGCACCTATAACATCGACAAAATGTCACCGATCGCCTGCATATCCTGTCACCACGTCGCTCAGCCGGAAAGCGAATTAGCTAAGCATCCGCCATTGAAGACGTCATGGCCGATAGGGCGGACGACGACCCTGACCGCGGAGCTTTTTACAAAAGACGCAAAAAGTGCCGGCGTCGTGTCGTGCAAAGAATGTCATTCACCCGCAGGCAGCAAACCGAAGCTGCTCGATGCGATTCCCAATATCAAACACGAATCCAGTCCGGCGTTGATCTCATTGAACAACCAACAGGCATACCATCGTTCATGCATTGGCTGCCATACCGAGGTCAAGAAAGCGTTTCCGGCATCGAAGGCTCCAACTGAGATGCAATGCACGATGTGTCACAAGAAATAAAAAAAGCTGCGGGCCAATTGACCCGCAGCTCTCTCAAACTTAGACGATCCCTTTAGGGATTAGCGGCTTTCAGTTCCGCAATGCGCTTTTCAAGGGCGGCCGTATTGGCCTTTTCAGCCTTGCCAACAACAACGGCTCTTTCGGCTGTTGCAATAGCCTCATCCCGTCGGCCCAAAGCCAGAAGGCTGCTGGATTTTCGCTGCAGCCCCTGAAACGTTTCTTTTGCTTTTAACTGCTCTTCAGCCGCTCTCAACGACTGAGCGTACCATTTGGCCGCATCGTCAGCGGACTTATTCGAATTTGCGTAATTAGCTGCATTAAAAGGGATGCCCCAGTCGTCGGACTTCGCGGCGGCTACGGCCTCGCGAGCCCTTGCCAGTGTTGTGGCGACTACGTCTTTTACTTCGACCGTGAAGGGTACCTGGACCTTTTCCCATCGCAGATTTACGACAGCTGAATTATCGGAAGCCGGTTCAATGGCAAACGACATCCACTCCTGATTATCTGACAGGGGTGAAGGTTTGGACTTCACCCTAAGCAGGTCTTTCGTCGGGTCGTAGTTGAAACTCCCCCATTGATTGGCAGTACCGTTAAAAACCACAGTCCATTCGTTTTTACCGGGAATGGTGTGCAGGCTGTATTCTCCCGCTGGCAGCGGCTGGCCGTTGATAAGTACATCGTCAGTTACCACGAATTGGGTCGCGTCATTAGCGCCGGTACGCCAAAGGCGCCCGTAAGGCACGATCGGCATGTCCGTCGGACGGTTTCGCCCGTCATCCAGAGTTGCCTCACCCTGTGGGGCACTCGCCGGGGCATCACCCCAGATCTTTCGGCCCTTTACACCAGGCCGGTGGTAAGTGATGGTTACATCTGTAACGCCGATCGTTTGTGTAACGCTCGCTTTAGGACTCGGCCTCGGCAGCTTAAGTTGCGCGGACGAGATCACAGCGGTCGATGCGACAAGGGAAACCAGCGCGATGGAAATAGAAAATCTACGTTTAAACGAGGTCATAATGTGTTCCTTCCTTGAATATTCAAAAAGTAGTTAGAAATTTGTCCTGATTATGCCACGGACGCATAGTTAATTCTATTTAGCTTGAATCGAATAAGACGCTCCACAACAGACCAAAGTTGCTTTTGCCCCCGCGCGGTTGAGTGGTCAGCTCGCTTACGAAGTGCGGGGAGGGCGACGGACTATTTACGTGAAATGAAAATGGCCATCCTTTAATGACGGCCATTTTCATTTTCATCTTTTTTGATCATCTACTCATCATCATCATGTGGCCTGACGCGTCCGGCGGCGACAGCTTCGTCGATAACCTTTTGGGAAAGATTGCCCGGAAGAGGGTCGTAATGAGAAAACTGCATGTGATATGAACCGCGGGCCTGGGTGACTGAATTGAGCTTCGATTGATAATCGAGCATTTCGGAGAGCGGTACTTTGGCTTTGATCACCTGCTGCTTCCCGCGCATTTCCATACCGGACACGCGGCCTCTGCGGCTGTTGAGGTCGCCCATGATGTCGCCGGAAACTTCTTGCGGGGTGAATACTTCCACGTCCATGATCGGCTCCAGAAGCGTAGGCCGTGCTTTGTCCATAGCGGCCCGGAAGGCCTTTCGCCCCGCGGCCCTGAATGAATGCTCGTCCGAATCGACCGTGTGGTAGCTGCCGTCAATAAGAGTCACCTTGAAGTCGACCAGAGGATATCCGGCGACGGCCCCGTTCGCGGCGGCCTCGATGATACCCTTCTCGATCGCTGGCCGAAAATTTTGAGGAACTGCGCCACCGAAGATCTTATCTACCCACTCGAATCCCGAACCTCGATCCAAAGGCTCAAATACGACCTTACAATCTCCGAACTGGCCGCGTCCGCCAGATTGTTTCTTATGCCGGCCCTGGACCTCGACCTGCTGGGTGATGGTCTCCTTGTAAGGAACCTTTGGCGGGTGGAGAGTGACTTCGACATGGTAACGATCGGCCAATTTCTTTACGACCGTTTCAATATGAAGCTGGCCTGACCCGGAAAGAATAAATTCCTTTGTTTGCGGATCACGATCGAAATGGAGACTCGGGTCTTCTTCTAATATCTTGTGAAGAGCAACTGAGATCTTATCTTCATCGGCCCGGGATTTGGGCTCTATTGCAAATGAAATAGCGGCTTCAGGATACTCGACTTTCGGAAAAACGATCGGTTTAAGTTTATCGCAGAGCGTATCACCAGTCTGGGTATCCTTAAGTTTAACAACGGCGATGATGTCACCGGTCGCAGCCTCATTCACCTTGTCCAGCGATTTGCCGGATATCACATGCAGGGCGCCGAGGCGTTCGGCCGAGTCGCGGGTGGAATTGAAAATAGTGGCATCTGACGCTACCTTTCCGCTCACTACTTTCATCACGTTAATTCGGCCCGCAAACGGATCAGCGATAGTGCGAAAAACATAAGCAGAGAACGGTTCGTCGTTGGAGTATTTTCGCGAGATCCGGTCGCCTTCCATATCGTTATCGCCGAAACCATACTCCGACTCATGCGTTGCCGGGTTGGGAGCAAATTCGACGAGGTGATCAAGGAGTATCGATAGACCGACCAAATTCATCGACGAAACGGCATATACCGGACAGAGCTTGCTGCTCGCGATGGCCTTTGCGAGATTAGGGTAGATATCTTCTTCATCGAGAGTGCCGTTTTCAAAATATTTTTCCATCAGAGCATCGTCTGACTCGGCAACGATCTCGATCAGCCGCTCACGCGTTCTTTCGAAAACATCACGACCTGACTCCGGCAACGGGATCTCTTTGGCCTTGCCGGCGTCATCAAACTCATAGGCTTTTTGATGAACAACATCGACGATACCTCTAAAGTCCTTTTCCGCGCCGATAGGCAGCGTAAATGGAACTATTGAACGTGCAAAGCTGGATGTAGCGGTTTCGAGGGCGTGGCCGAAATCCGCGTGCTCCTTGTCCATCTTGTTGACGACCATGAAGCGAGGCAGCATAAACTCGTTAGCGTAATGCCAGGTTTTTTCTGTCTGGACCTCGATACCGTGGACGGCGTCCACCACGACGAGAGCGCAATCAGCGACCCGAAGCGCCGGCCGGGCGTGCGCTACAAAGGCGGCGTAACCGGGCGTGTCGATGAAATTTATCTTGGTGTCTTTGTACTCGAGGTGGGCAAAGTTGTTATTGAGGGATACTTTTCTTTCGATAGAGTCCTCTTCGAAATCTGTGACGGTCGTTCCTTCATCGACCTTTCCCCAGCGTGGTTGTGTTCCGGCGACGTAGAGTAAGGAACTGACGAGCTGGGTTTTACCCGCGTCGCCGTGCCCAATTACAGCCAGATTTCTTATATTCTCCGTTGTGAATGATCTCATTTTCGGCAAGCTCTCCTTATGCTGAAGTTCAGCGTTGCAAGTTCCGAGTCCAAGTTAAGCTGATATGGAACTCAACTTTGAACCTTAGACTTCTACACGGCACTCTCATTTTTTGGTAATCCTAAATTTATATTACAGAGGTTAAAAGGGCAAGAATGAGGGAAACGAAATTCGTTGTTCAGCGCATCGTATCGGTAGTTTATAATATAATCCCACAGTTTAGTCATCGTCTAAGAGGAAGAGTTCATGTTAAGAATCGAATCCAGCTTGCGTTTTGCCGTCTCGACCGTTCTGGTTGCGGGGCTTTTGATCACACCAATACTGACACATGCTCAGGATCTGGTAACGGTCAGCAGCCTCACAGGAGGGTCTAGCGTTTTCGTGTTTCGCAATACGGCGAGAGCCGCTAAACAGACTGTTGCCGCACAACGGCCGACGCGTTCCAAGGCCCAGCGGCTTGAGAGCTCAAAGCGAATAAAGCGGCAGTACGATACGTTGGCAAAAACGGACACACGCCGCACAAAGGCCCAAGTCCTTGATCCGAAGAAACTCCCGTCAAATATCAGAACCCTGCCAGCCGAGCAGGGGGCTCGTTTATTTGCCGGTGTGGGCGAGTATTTTCTCGGTCAAGGCCAGTTTGCGGAAGCTGAGCAATTTTTCAGGGATGCATTGAGCTTGGTATTGACAAACAAGGAGGCTAACCAAGGGTTAAGCGAAGCTTTGGCGATGAAGGGGAATTCTCTGCTCGTGGCTGATAAGCCGGAACTGGCCAAGGCAGTCTTTCTCGAAGCCATCAAATACGACGCCTTGAATGCAGCGGCCAACTTTGGCCTGGGCGAGGTGTACTCCGAACTGAACCAAACCGCTGAGGCGGTGGCTGCCTTCGAGAAATCGCTGGCCAGTGATCAGAAACTGACCGAGATATACGTTCCTCTCGGTATTCTCTATTATCAATCGGGTGAGATAGCAAAAGCTGATGGGCTTTTGAGCAAAGCTCTTGCACTGTCGGAGAGTTCTGCCGAACTTCAGTTTTTCATTGGTTTGGTGAGGGTCGCACAGAACCGAAACACCGAAGCCTTAACGGCATTTGAAAAAGCCAAGAAACTGGATCCGAACTATGCAGAAGCGTTCTATAACAATGGCGAGTTACTCTTCAAAGACAAGCGTTATAGTGACGCGCTTCCCGACTATCAAAAAGCTGTCGATTTAAAACCTTCGTATCTCGAGGCTTGGGTCAGTCTTGGTGATACCCTCTATGAATTAAAGCGGTATCCGGAGGCAGTTGACGCTTACAAAACAGCGAATAAGCTCAAGGGGAATAATTGGGAGATCCTGGCGGCCCTAGCCGATGCACAACGCGAAGCGGGCTCATACAATGACGCGGCCGGAACGTATAACCTTGCTATTTTCTTCATGACGCAGGACCCAAAACACAGCAAAACCAGGCTAGCTGATTTTAATAGTAAAATAGGACTCTCGATTGGCCAGCAGTGCGATATCGATACACCGCGCAACGTTCCCTGCCGGTGGACGTCCGCAATAAAAGCTCTTCAGACCGCGGTCGACATCACTAATGATCCAATCGATCAGGTAAATTTGGGATGGGCGTATTTTCGTGTAGCTCATCCACTTGCCGAGATGAGGAATATGGCGGCAGCAATGCCGAATCTCATTCTGGCCAAGGCAGCCCTGGAAAAAGGTATGTCCGGTAAGCCCGAGATAGCCGAGTACGCATTGCAAAACCTCGCCGCTGTATTGATCGATATGGGAGATCAGGCCGGAGCGATCAGCGCTCTTAAGAAGCTGATAGACAAACGGCCGAAAGAAAATTTCCTGAGATACCAGCTAGGTGTTGCGTACTTTAAAAATAACGATTTTGCCAATTCGGAAAAGGCATTTCGTGAAGCAGTCGATCTGGAACCTAACTACGTTGCGGCCCTCACCGGCTTAGGCGAAGCCCTTATTGCCAGAAAAAACGGCAAAGAATTGAAAAAGGTCGTTGACCGCTTGAAATCTCTAGATGCAAATGCGGCCGCCCGGCTTGATGCGAAGGCCAAGATCGCACGGTTATAAGGTCATTCACCTTGCTTTTTTTGAGGATCCACTTATTAATTTAGGTGGATCCTTTTGCTTTAATCTGTGAACAAAGTTCTCGAAAACGTGCCCCTCGCTCCTATGACCACTCTTGGCATCGGCGGCCCCGCACGTTTTTTTCTGAATGCGGAATCGATAGAGAATGTCAGGTCTGGACTTGAGTTTGCAGCGTCCAGGGGGATCGACGTTTTTGTAATGGGCGGCGGAAGCAATCTGCTGATTTCCGATGAGGGGATAGACGCCCTCGTGCTGCAGGTCGGAATCGGGGGATTGGAATTTGAGGAAGGCCCGGACGGGCGCGTACAGATAACTGCTGGAGCCGGCCTACAATGGGATGACATTGTGGCCGAGTGCGTTTCCAGGAGTCTTGCAGGGCTGGAATGCCTAAGCGGGATACCCGGGCTTATCGGCGGCACGCCGATCCAAAATGTAGGAGCCTATGGCCAGGAAGTTTCGGAAACGATCGTTAACGTAAGCTGCCTTGACCGCTCGACGGGGGCGTTAGTTGGTCTTTCTAACTCAGAATGCGGGTTTTCATACAGGTCCAGCATCTTCAACAGCGTCATGCGAGATCGATATATCGTACTTAGCGTGACTTATGAGTTGGTGTACGGAGGGCCGCCAAAGGTCGTTTACAGAGATCTGATGGAGCATTTTGCAGGCCGAACCTTTAACTTGAAAGAAGTCCGTGATGCCGTTCTACAGATACGACGATCAAAATCAATGGTCATCGATCCTACAGACCCAAATTCCAGAAGCGCGGGGTCTTTCTTCAAAAACCCGGTTTTGGAACCAGCAGATTTTGAAGTTCTTGACGAACGATTCGGCCCTATGCCTTTCTTCCCCTTTAATGAAAGAGTAAAGATCCCGGCTGCGTGGCTTATTGAAAATTCCGGTTTCGGCAAAGGCTTCAAGATGGGAAGAGTGGGCCTGTCGACAAATCACACGCTTGCCCTTGTTAACCTGGGCAGTGCTACTGCATCGGACGTTATTGCGTTGAAAGAAGCGATCCAGGAAAGTGTATCGGTAAAGTTCGGCATCGCCCTGCTTCCTGAACCCGTGTTCGTTGGATTCGAGATATAAAAACTAGCCTTAGTCCGGTCGGCATGAGGTATAATGTCGATTGTTTTGAAGAGGTGAAAATATGCCATCTTTCAAGGGTCGTTCGCAGTTTTTTCTTTCCGCAATTCTGGTACTTTCCACGATCCCATACCCGCGCTCGATCCGTGCTCAGGATCTTGTAGCCACAGAGAATCTAGCCGGCGGGTCAAGTGTTTTCGTTTTTCGCGAATCTCGTAAGCGGCCGCAATCAAAAATGGCGGGCGGGCAGGTAACTGTTCGTGGAACTGCAGGAGGAGGTCTTTTGCGGACCAATGCCCAGATCTCGGACCGAGCAGAAAAGCGAAAGGCATCTGCGATCGCCGCCCGCAACCGGGCTGCGAGTACGGCTGCCAATAGGCGCCTTGCTCTTTCCAACACGCTTACCGTGAAGGCCGAGGGATTTCTCGATAGCGGCCAAACCGACCTCGCGATCACAAATTACCGTGACGCTCTGGTTCAAAATCCACGAAATACCCGCGCTTCCGAGGGGCTTAGCAACGCTCTAACCGGGAAAGGGATAGACGCGGCTGCCGGCAACAATGATGCGGCTATCAGGTTCTTTGATGAGGCGATCAAGCATGACCCCAGGAATGACGTTGCATATGCAAAGCTCGGAGCGATATATGACGCAAAGGGAGAGAACGATAAGGCCCTGGCAAATTACGAAAAAGCCATCTCCATGAATCCCGAATACTCCACATTGTATGCACCGCTCGCGATGGTCTATTACGAAAAAGGAGAGATCGCCAAGGCCGAGTCTTATCTCGCAAGATCCGAAACAGCCGGTATAGAAAACGCCGAATCGCGGGTCCTTAGGGGGATTCTGTTCCTATCGCAGAACCAAAACAACGAGGCGCTTGCCGCATTTGACCGGGCCTTGCAGCTCGAGAATCGACTTGCCCCGGCCTATTATCACAAAGGTCAGGCCCTGGACCGTCTTGGCCGACCAGCCGAGTCGGTTACTGCTTACAAGACCTCGCTCGAGATCGACCCGAAATTTACGCCAGCCCTATTCGATATGGGGGCGGCCTATTACAACAACGGCGATTACAATAATGCAGCCATCGCGTACGAATCAGCTGTCGAAGTCGGACCGAAAAATTATCAGGCCCATGCAAACCTAGCCAGCACCTATCGTCAAATGGAAAGGTATGCCGACGCCGTTGCTCAGTATGAGATCGCGTCGCAAGGGATCAAGACAGCTGAGCTTTATAGTGAATGGGGGTACTGTCTCGGAAAAGTGAAGGAATGGGAAGCCTCGATAGCCCGGCTGGAAACTGCACGCGAGATCAACCCAGCCGCGATAGAGAACTCGAATGTCGGGTGGGCCTACTATAATTCCGGAACGGCCAAAACGGAGGCCAAGAATGAGGAAGAGGCAAAGGAGGATTTCAGCAAAGCCAAGGTCTCGCTGGAAACCGCCGTTCAACAAGATCCTAAGCTGGATGCCGCTTACGTGAACCTTGGTTCGACGCACAACAAACTCGGAGAGTTCCAGCTGGCTGTAAATGTTCTGCAGATCGCCCTAAGTTTACGGCGGGACTGGGCGATCGCCGCAAATCAGCTTGGCATCGGGTACCGAGGCTTAAACGACCTGGTGAATGCGGTATCGACATTTAAGAGGGTTGTTGATATAGATGGCAAAAACGTGATCGGGCTCTTTAATCTTGGCGAAGCCTATCACGCCAGCGGGAACAAGAAAGAGGCCAAGAAAATCAACGATCGCCTCAAGAAAATAGATCCACAAATGGCTGCCCAACTGGACAATATTTTTTCGGGTAAGGCGGCTGTTGATGCCGTGCAAAGGAAGATCGAAACCAAGGTGCCGAGAGTGCCCAGAATTCCGCGATTCCCGCTCTAACGAGGCCTTAACTTAGATTCAGGGAAGTGCGGTTATATCGACCGCACTTTTTCTGTATAATCAGTCGTTTGAACACATGCCCAGACGCGAAGACATTCATAAGATCCTGATCATCGGCTCAGGGCCGATCGTTATCGGCCAGGCCTGCGAATTTGATTATTCCGGAACTCAGGCGTGCCGCGCTTTGAAACAAGAGGGCTACGCCGTGGTTCTCGTTAATTCGAATCCGGCCACGATCATGACCGATCCCGAGATCGCCGACCGGACTTATGTCGAGCCGCTTACTCTCGAATCCGTAACCGCGATCATCGAAAAAGAACGCCCTGACGCGCTGCTTCCGACAGTCGGCGGGCAAACTGGCCTTAATCTTTCTGTCGAACTCCATGAGAAGGGGATCCTCGACAAATACGGTGTACAGCTCATCGGAGCAAACATCGACGCCATACGAGTCGGAGAAGACCGCGAGCTTTTCAAAGCAGCGATGGACGAGATCGGTATTCAGAGTCCGAGGGGTGGTTTCGCTCATAACTGGGAAGAAGCTGAGAGAATCGTTGCGGAGATCGGATATCCCGCGATCGTCCGGCCGTCGTATACGCTTGGCGGAACAGGCGGCGGAACCGCATTCAATCCCGATGAGTTCGAAGAGATCGCTGAAAACGGGCTTGCCGCCTCGCCAGTTTCACAGGTCCTGATCGAGGAATCGATCCTTGGCTGGAAGGAATACGAGCTCGAGGTCATGCGGGATCTTAACGATAACGTGGTGATCATATGCTCGATCGAAAACTTTGACCCGATGGGGGTTCACACGGGTGATTCGATTACGGTCGCCCCTGCTCAGACCCTGACGGACCGCGAATACCAGAACCTAAGGGATATGTCCAAAGCCTGTATTCGCAAGGTAGGCGTTGAAACGGGGGGGTCGAACATCCAGTTCGCGATAAACCCCGAGAACGGGGATGTGCGGATCATCGAGATGAACCCCCGCGTTTCGCGTTCCAGTGCGTTGGCCTCGAAGGCCACAGGTTTTCCCATAGCGAAGATCGCCGCCAAGCTCGCCGTAGGGTATACGCTCGATGAGATACCGAATGACATAACCAAAAAGACCCCTGCTTCCTTTGAACCGACAATCGATTACGTGGTCACGAAGATCCCCAAGTGGGCTTTCGAAAAGTTTCCGGGCTCCGAGGACGTTCTGGGAACCCAGATGAAATCGGTCGGGGAAGTGATGGCGATCGGCCGGACCTTTAAGGAATCGCTGTTTAAGGGGTTACGTTCACTTGAGGCTGTTAAGCCATTGCGTCTGCACGATATACCTGATTCGGAATTGCAGCGAAAATTGGCTCGTCCTAATTCTCAACGATTCTCATATATAACCTATGCCCTTCAAAGCGATTACTCGATCGCGGAGATCCATCGGTTGTCGGGCATAGATCCATGGTTCCTTGACCAGCTCGCCCAGGTTATGGAACTGCAGGCCGAGATCGATTCGCAGCCACTCCTTGAAATACCGGTCGACACCCTGCGAAAGGCCAAAGAATTCGGGTTGTCCGATAGGCGGCTGCAATACCTTACGGGATCGGACGAAAGCAAGGTTCGCGAACATCGAAAGAGTCTCGGTATCAGTCCGGTTTATAAGCGTGTCGACACCTGTGGCGCAGAATTCGAGTCTTTCACTCCGTATCTTTATTCGACCTACGAAGAAGAATGCGAAGCCGACCCTGGAAGTCGAAAGAAGATCATGATCCTCGGTTCCGGGCCGAACCGGATCGGACAGGGGATCGAATTCGACTATTGCTGCTGTCATGCGTCGTTCGCTCTCAGCGATGCCGGTTTCGAAACCATCATGGTCAATTGCAATCCTGAAACGGTTTCGACCGACTATGACACGTCCGACCGGCTTTATTTCGAACCGCTCACTTTCGAAGATGTGATGAACATCGTCGAGGTCGAAAGGCCCGATGGGGTGATCGTTCAATTCGGCGGCCAGACTCCGCTCAATCTCGCTGACAAGCTTCATAGGGCAGGCGTTCCTATCATTGGTACTTCACCCGATTCGATAGATCTTGCCGAGGACCGCAAGCGGTTCGGGGCATTGCTCGCTGAGCTGAAAATACCGTGTCCGGAAAACTCAACTGTCACTTCAGCTGAAGAAGCCAAAGATGTTGCAAATAAAATAGGTTATCCGATCGTGGTCCGGCCAAGCTTTGTACTTGGGGGGCGGGCGATGGCGATAGTATACGATGACCAGACACTTGATGAATACATGCGTTCGGCCGTGGACGCTTCGCCCGAAAAACCGATCCTGATCGACAAATTTCTCGAAAGGGCCTCCGAGCTTGATGTCGATGCTCTCGCCGATGAAACCGCGGTAGTTATCGCAGGCATACAGGAGCATATCGAAGAAGCCGGAATACACTCGGGCGATTCGTCGAGCGTGCTGCCGGCACAGAAGATCGCCGCCGAGCATCTGGAAACGATCGAGCATTACACACGGCTTTTGGCAAAGGCCCTTTCGGTCAGCGGGCTGATGAATATCCAGTTTGCGATACAGGATGACCGGGTATACGTTCTCGAAGTAAATCCGCGGGCCTCGCGCACCGTGCCATTCGTGGCTAAAGCAACCGGAGTTCCTATCGCGAAGATCGCATCGCTTGTGATGGCGGGCGAACGGACCCTGGCGGATTTTAATTTGCCACACGTTCTTCCGGTTCCAAGAATCTTTGTTAAATCGCCCGTTTTTCCGTTTAAGAAGTTTGCCGGCGTCGATCCGATACTCGGCCCCGAGATGCACTCGACGGGCGAAGTGATGGGGGTCGGGGCCACGTTTGGCGAGGCGTATGGCAAAGCGATGGAAGGTGCCGGGTTGAGCCTGCCGTTGAAGGGTCGGGCGTTCATTTCTGTAAACAATACCGGTAAAGGGCAGGCCGTGCTGCTCGCCCGCCGGCTGGTCAAGCTTGGTTTTGAACTCGTTGCAACCCACGGGACCGCAAACCGGCTCCGCGAGGTCGGGATGGACTGCGAAACCGTGTTCAAGGTGAATGAAGGCCGGCCGAACATCGCCGACTTGATAATGCAGGGCGAGATCGCAATGATCATCAATACCCCCCTGGGTAAAACCTCGTTCTATGACGAAAAGGCGATCAGAAAGGCGGCCCTTCAATTCAATGTGCCCTGCGTTACAACAATTACAGGTGCCGAAGCTCTGATCGAAGCGATCGGATCGAAAATGGCAGAAAAACACGTGAATGTTCGAAGCCTGCAGGAAATACATGCCGGTAAGACGATTGCAGCGGAGGAGTCCGCTTAGATAACCCTCGATGAAAGAACAAAAATGAAAGAATCTCACGACAGGGAGATCATTGGCGGACATCTGCTCGTGATCGGCGGCGCGGAAGACAAGTATAACGAAAGGCGGATCCTCAAGAAGTTTCTCCATCTTGCCGGGGACGAGGACGCCGAGGTGCTTATTGTGCCCGTCGCTTCGGATTTTCCGGAATTTGCCGCAGATGTCTATACTCAGGCTTTTCGCAATCTGGGTATCGCCAATCCGCGTGTGCTGCGGGCGACGTCGCGGCAGGATGTCGTCCAGGCCGATCATGAAGCCCTCCTTGATGGCGTAACAGGTGTTTTTATGACCGGGGGCGACCAGATGCGCCTCGTATCACTGCTGGGCGGTACGAAATTTGCCGACCTGCTCCGAAAATTGGTGCGTGAAACGAACATAGTCCTGGCGGGTACCAGCGCCGGGGCGGCCGGGATGAGCACCTCAATGATCGTTCGCGGCGAATCCACATCGCATCCGCACCGGAACAGTGTGAGCCTAAGCCCGGGGCTTGGCTTTCTTAAAAACATCATCATTGACCAGCACTTTACCGAGCGCGGCCGTATCAGCCGTCTGATCACCGCGGTTTCGTATAATCCATACAATCTGGGAATTGGGATCGATGAGAATACTGCCATAATTTTGGATGGTAATGGAATACTCGAAGTATTCGGTCAAGGGTCGACAACGATCGTAGACGGTTCACAGATCACCTTTAATGAGATCGCCGAAGTTCCTGATCATGAAGCCTTTAGCGTTTGCGGACTGCAGCTTCATGTGTTACGTGACGGCCTGGTTTATGACTATCGCGAACGCCATCCCCTGCAGCCGCCGATGGAGTTTCTTCTTCCCGATCTTGGCTGACGGTTTTTTCACCGCGGAGACGCTAAGACGCTGAGAGAAAGGAGATGGCTAATGATATGCACGATGAATCGGTGCGTCAGCGAGTCAATGGTTTGACGGAACGAATCATAGGCGGTGCCATAGAAGTACATCAGTCGATAGGTCCAGGATTATTAGAATCGGCATACGAAGAATGTCTTTGTTACGAATTGGCTCAAAATGGAATCAAATTCCAGCGTCAGGTGCCTCTTCCTGTTTTCTACAAGCAAGTAAATCTTGATTGCGGATACAAAATGGATGTTGTGGTGGTGAACTTAATTATCCTGGAGATCAAGGCGGTAGAGAGAATTCTTCCGGTTCACGAAGCTCAGTTACTTTCATATCTTAGGTTGTACGAAAAAAGTGTAGGATTGCTGATGAATTTTCACGTACCCCGGCTGCGGGATGGTCTTAAACGAATAGTCAATAATTTTTAGCATCTCAGCGTCTTTGCGTCTCGGCGGTGAAACTCTATGGAAATTCTTGAAATACGAACCCTTCGTGGCCCCAATTACTGGAGCGGTTACTGGAAAAAGCTGATCATCATGCGGCTCGATATCGGCGATTACGAGCAGCGCCCGACGGATAAGATCGAGGGGTTCCTCGGCCGGATGAATGAGGTCTTG
The DNA here is from genome assembly GCA_041745615.1 of Pyrinomonadaceae bacterium. Taxonomy (GTDB): domain Bacteria; phylum Acidobacteriota; class Blastocatellia; order Pyrinomonadales; family Pyrinomonadaceae; genus OLB17. The sequence continues at coordinate 41,806 of JBGTIP010000049.1, forward strand.
CCGACACTGGCCTCGCATGGCTGCAGTTACCAGGAAGAAGGCGGATTCATCCGGCGGGTAGAGGAGGGCACCTGGGCCGGGCATGCTATCGAGCATTTTGCCTTGGAGCTGCAGACCCTGGCAGGCATGGATACCGGGTATGGCCGTACCCGGGAAACCAGCGAGAAAGGCATCTACAACGTTGTCTACAGCTATTTCGAAGAAGAGGTAGGCCGGTACGCCGGGCGGGCTGCAGTTCGGCTGTTTCTCGACATTGCGGAGGGCCGCGGCCTCGACGAGATCAAGGCCGAGATCGCCAATGAGATACAGGAAATGCGGGAGATCCGTGAAAAGGTCCGTTTCGGCCCTTCCACAGGGTCGCTGGTTGAGGAAGCCGAGAGCCGCGATATTCCTTACATTCGTCTGAATGACCAATCGCTCGTCCAGCTTGGCTACGGTGTGTATCAAAAACGCATCCAGGCGACCACAACGGCGAATACGAACATGATCGCCGTCGATATAGCCGCGAATAAGCATGCGACCAAGAATCTCCTTGGCGAGATGGGGGTGCCGGTTCCGGCGGGCTACAAGATCCGCGATCTTGAGGAACTCGAGGGAGCAGTCGAAAAGGTCGGATTTCCCGTTGTGATCAAGCCGCTCGACGGCAACCACGGAAAGGGGGCCACGGTAGGGATCATGACCAGCGAGGATGCTGCGACCGCTTTTGAAAAAGCGAAGGAATATTCCCGTCAGATCATCGTTGAAAAGCAGCTCATCGGCGATGATTATCGGGCCCTGGTGGTCAATAATCACCTCATCGCAGTCGCCAAACGTATCCCGGCTCACGTTGTCGGCGACGGCAAAAGATCGATCCAGGAGCTTATCGATGAAACTAACGCCGATCCGCGGCGAGGGTACGGTCACGAAAATGTCCTCACCGAGATCGACGTCGACGGGCAAACGCTTCGCTGCATCCGTAAACAAGGCTATGACCTCGAGTCTGTCCTGCCAAAGGGAGAGATCCTGCATCTGAAGACCACGGCGAATATCTCGACCGGGGGAACCGCGATCGACTGCACGGACGAGGTGCATCCGGAGAATGTCTTTTTGTTCGAGCGTATTGCCCGCATTATCGGCCTGGATGTGGCCGGCGTGGATGTGATCGCACCAAATGTCAGCGAGCCCCTGAGCGAGAACGGCGGGGGCATCATCGAGGTCAACGCCGCCCCGGGGTTCCGTATGCATCTTTCTCCCAGCGAAGGGATCGGACGGAATGTCGCTGAGCATGTTATCGACATGCTCTATCCGGCCGGTACGCCATACCGCATTCCGATTATTGCCATAACCGGTACTAACGGAAAGACCACGACCACGCGTCTGATAGCTCATATTCTGAAAAACAGCGGGAAAACAGTCGGATTTACCACTACAGACGGCACCTATATCGGCAACCAGCAGATCGTCCAGGGCGATAATACCGGGCCGGTGTCGGCACAGCTCGTGCTCAAGGATCCCACCGTCGAGGTCGCGGTGCTCGAAACTGCTCGCGGCGGTATTATCCGATCGGGGCTCGGATTTGATCATTGCGATATCGGTGTAGTTTTGAATGTGGCGGCGGACCATCTGGGGCTTAAAGATGTCAACACGCTTGAGGACCTGGCCCGCGTCAAATCGGTGATCCCGCGGGCTGTATCGAAAAAGGGTTATGCCGTACTTAACGCCGAGGACGATCTGGTCTTTAAGATGAAGGACCTGACCGAAGGCCACGTGGTGTTGTTCTCGATGGACGAAAACAACAAAAACATTGACCGCCAGGCCCGACGCGGCCGGATCTCGTGCGTTTACGAAAACGGCTACGTGACGATCCTCAAAGGTAAATGGAAGGTCCGTATCGAGAAGGTCCTGAATATTCCCCTTACTTATGGCGGACGTGCCGAATTTATGATCCAGAACGTTCTGGCGGCGACGCTTTCGTGTTTTATTCATGGCGTTTCGCTTGAAGACCTGCGAACGGGCCTGACCACGTTCAACGCGGGCACAGCCCAGACCCCCGGACGGCTCAATTTTGTCGAGATCGGCGATGTTACTGTGCTCATGGATTACGCACACAACCCCGCCGGATTTCGCGGACTGCAGAATTTCATCAACAAGCTGCCGAATAAATATCGGACCGTTGTGCTTAACGGGACCGGCGACCGGCGTGACGATGACATTCGCGAATTCGGAAAGATCGCCGGGGATACATTTGACCGCATCGTTATTCGCACAGGGAATTATCTTCGCGGGCGTACGCCCGAAGAACTTCATACATTGCTGCAGGAGGGGATCGCCCAGAGCGAAAACACTCCGCAGGTCCGGCTGATCCCTGATGGCCGTGACGCTATACATCACGCGATAAAAAATGGACGAAAAGGAGAACTGGTTGTCACCCTTGCCGACCGAGTTCCCGATGACATCAGCTATGTTCAGGAATACCGGGATATGATGATCGCCAAAAAGGAAGCCGAGGAACAGCCGAGCTGATGAAGCCTTATTGCGAGGAACATTTAAACCATATCTATAACCTCCTGTTCTGTGACGATATCGAGCTTTTCGGGCCGATGGACGTGATCGGCCCCGAATCGTCCGATGAAGAGCTAAAGGTCCTGATCGCTGACCCCTCGGCTGAATCGCGTGCAAAGGTGCTCGCATGGAACGTTCTGAGAGAACGAGGTGCTGCTATCCTTAGCCAACATCTCTACGGAGTGATCGTCGAGGTAACGATGCCCGAGGGCCTTGATACGCTGGCCGTATACGAAGACGGCACCGCCCGATATATCAATTACTCCGGCAAACTCGTGATATGGGAAACGGTGACACCCGAATCGAAAAAATTGGCGGATGAACTGTTTGTGGCAGCCCGTAGCGTCGTTCAGAACATCGGCCCATGGGCTGGCGATCGGCTGCCGCCGCCGGTGACCGGTAATGCCCGGATGAGCTTTCTGGCCGCGGACGGTCTGTATTTTGGAGAAGGGCCGTTCGAGATGCTCGGCGCCGACCCGATGGGAGGAGCGGTAATTGAGAGCGCCGGGAGGTTTATGAACGTCCTGGTAGAACGTACAATGGATCAGTCGCCGTAGATCTCGACTGTCATCTTTCCACCCTCCGTCATCCATCCGCGGTACATTCCCTCGGAATTCATAGGCAAGGACACATTGCCGTTTGCATCGACAGCGATCAATCCGCCCTCGCCCGCGATCGACGTAAGATAGTCGATCGAAGCTTTGGCAGCTTCGACGAGTTCCTGATCTGCGTACTTCATACGGGCAGCCACATCATAAGCCGTCACCCCGAGCATGAAAAACTCGCCGTGTCCGGTACAGGAAACCGCACAGATATCGTTTGCGTATGTTCCGGCCCCGATGATCGCGCTGTCGCCGACACGTCCAAACTTCTTATTGGTCATTCCGCCGGTCGATGTGGCGGCAGCCAGGTCGCCACTGGCATCGCAGGCAACTGCTCCGACGGTCCCTATCGGTTTGGATTTCAAATTCCAAATTCCAGAGCTATCCGGAATAGCAGGTTCAGTGTGGTCCAGCTGGATCCTTCCGGCTGCCAGGGCCTCCTGAAACTGCAGCCAGCGATGCTCGGTAAAAAAGTATTCGTCCGAAGCCGTTTCGACACCCATTTGTTCGGCGAATTGATTTGCACCTTCGCCGGCGAGAAGTGCATGTTGAGTACGTTCCATGACCAGGCGTGCGAGGCTTATGGGATTACGAATGTTCTTTACGAATGTCACGCCGCCGGCGCGTAGAGTGCTGCCGTCCATGATCGCCGCATCAAGCTCGACCTCGCCTTCGTGCGTAAAGACCGCACCGCGTCCGGCATTGAAAAGAGGGAAATCCTCGAGCGAGCGAACAGCCGTCTCAACTGCATCGAGCGACCTGCCGCCCTGTTCCAGGACCGCCCAGCCGAGGGTAAGGGCTGTCTCAAGTCCGCCGCGATATTCTACTTCGAGAGCGGGGGTCATTTGCGACCTCAGGATCGTTCCGGCTCCGCCGTGAATTGCTAATGCTATTTTGGCCATGATCCTATTCTAACGCAGAGTGTGCGACGAAGGGAGAAAAGTTGACCACTGATGTACACAGATAAACACGGATGCCGATCGCAGCTAGTATCTGTGTCCATCTGTGTTTATCTGTGGTAAATAGTATACCGGCTCTTAAAGTTTCACGTTTCGCAGCCGTAGGGCGTTTACGATGACCGATACCGAGCTGAAGGTCATGGCGGCGCTGGCGAGCATTGGTGACAGCAGGATACCGAGCACCGGGAACAGCACGCCCGCGGCGATCGGGACGCCAACCATGTTGTAAACAAACGCGAAGAAGAGATTTTGACGGATGTTCTTCATCGTTGAGCGGCTCAGATTGTGGGCTTTCAGGATGCCGTTGAGGTCCGGCCGCAGCAGTGTGATGTCGGCGGATTCGATAGCTACGTCGGTGCCGCTGGCGAAGGCGATCCCGACATCCGCCTGAGCCAGAGCCGGGGCGTCGTTTACGCCGTCACCCGCCATCGCGACTCGTTTTCCCTGATCTTGAAGCTGTCTCACCTTTGCGGCTTTGGCCTCGGGCAGGACCTCGGCAAGCACTTGATCGATGCCGAGCTGTTCGGCTACGGCCGTGGCGGTTGTCTCATTATCACCGGTCATCATTATGATCTCGATGCCCTGGCGGTGAAGCTCGTCGATCGCTGCTTTGGCGGAAGGTTTAATGGCGTCGGCGACGCCGATGATACCGGCCGGCTCACCGTCGATAGTTATGAAAATCACGGTCTGGCCGAGGCGTCTCAGTTCGTTTGCCCGGGTTGTAAGGGGTTCGTTTTTGCTGCCGTTTAATACCTTTGGGCTTCCGACCCTGACCTTGTAGCCGTCGACCTCGCCTGAGACGCCCACTGCGGTCGTTGATTCGAAATTCTGGACTTCTTTGAGGATGAGGCCACGAGATGCAGATTCCTCGACGATCGCGGAGGCAAGCGGGTGCTCGCTGAGGCGTTCGAGGGACGCGGCTAGGAGGAGGACACGGTTATCATCATCTTGCTCCCCTTCAGGGAGCGGATCTGTATGCGTGTCTGACCCAGGGTGGCGGCCTTCGGCCTTACCCTGGGCTATTGTATTTGTCCCCGCTGGGGACAGAACCGCGGCGAGGATGCTTTGAACACGCGGTTTGCCCTCGGTTAGGGTGCCTGTTTTGTCGACGACGATGGCGTCGATCTTTTCGAGTGTCTCAAGTGCCTCGGCCTTTTTTATCAGGACTCCATTCTTTGCCCCGTGGCCGGTGCCGACCATGATGGACATGGGTGTCGCGAGGCCGAGGGCGCACGGGCAGGCGATGATGAGAACTGAGACGGCCGCGACGATCGCATAGGCAAGGCTGCCGAGCACGAGCCAGACGCCGAAAGCAATTACAGCGACAACGATCACAGCCGGAACGAAATAGGCTGAGACGACGTCGGCCAAGCGCTGGATAGGGGCACGGCTGCGCTGGGCTTCGCCGACCATGCGGACGATCTGTGCGAGCAGCGTGTCGCTGCCGACCTTTTCGGCACGCATTAAGAAAGAGCGATTGCCGTTGATCGTCCCACCTATAACTTTCGCCGACCGGCCTTTCTCAACCGGCATTGATTCGCCGGTGACCATCGATTCGTCGATGGACGTCTCACCCTCGATTATCTCGCCGTCGGTCGGCACCTTTTCATTTGCCTTGACGCGGAGAGTCTGCCCGGCCGTGACGTGTCTCAGGTCGACGACCTCTTCCGTTCCGTCATCGCTTAGAACGGTTGCTGTCTCAGGTGCAAGCCGAAGCAATTCCTTAATCGCCGACGAGGTCTGTGACCTGGCTCGGAGTTCGAGGACCTGTCCCAACAATACGAGTGTCGTTATAACTGCCGCGGCCTCGAAATAGCCCGGCACTATCCCGCTATGTGCGTCGCGCATAGCGACGGGGAACATTTCGGGCACGAGCATCGCCGCGATGCTCAGAAGATATGCCGCCCCGGTGCCGATCGCGATCAGCGTGAACATGTTCGGGCTCATGTTCCTGACGGAAGCAACAGCCAGCACGAAAAACGGCCAGCCGCCCCACAAAACGACCGGCGTCGCAAGCACGAACTGGATCCACAGAGACAGTGTCGCAGCTCTTCCATGCGGCCATGTGGGGAAGAGCGAATCAAATGAAACGAACATTTCCGACATCGCGAGCACGAACACCGGAAATGTCAGCACCGCAGATATCCAAAACCGCCGCTTCATATCGACGTACTCGGGATCGGGCCGGTCCTCAAGCGTGATCTCCTTTGGCTCGAGCGCCATCCCGCAGATCGGGCAGCTGCCGGGGCCGATCTGGACGATCTCAGGGTGCATCGGGCAGGTATATTCGACGTCGAGCGGCTGATGCTCGTCTTCATTAGGGTTTAGATACTTTTCAGGATCGGCCTTGAACTTCGTCTCACATCCGGCCGAGCAAAAATGGTATGTCTCACTTTTATATTGATGGCTGCCTGCCGCGTTTTTGGGATCAACGGTCATGCCGCAGACTGGGTCGATCGCTGCCAAGAAATCGTTGCTGTCAATATCGGAGGTCGCGACGGCTCCCGGTATTAGGAAAGATTCCGGATCTTCCGCGAAGCGATCGCGGCATCGTGTGGCGCAGAAGTAGTATTTCGTTTTCTCGTGTTCATACTCTGCCGCGGCCGTTTCAGGGTTGACAAGCATTTTACAGACCGGATCGACGTGGGTGCCGTCCGACTCGGTCGGCATTGCGTCAATGTTTGCAGGCCGACGTCCCAACTGCACCAGGCTGGGCGTCGCGGCCGTCTCCGATCCAAAGTTTTTAGTACATCTACTCGAGCAAAAGTAATAAGTGACGCCGCCCCGCACGATCCTCGCGGCCGCTGATTCGGGAGCCACCTTCATTTTGCAAACCGGGTCGATATACTCTTCGTTCGTCGTCATAATCTTTACAACTTCCAAATTCTCTCCCACTCCGACGATAACAAATACGCCTGCGATGAAACACCATGTGAGACGGAAAGTGCCGTAACGGGCACAAGGTCTTTTTGGCGAAAATCGGGAATTTTCAAACGCAGGCAGTGCTCTGGTCGAACAAAAGACCTTGACAATCCGGGGCGCGGAAAATATAAAATGGAGGCATAACCAAACCAATCGCTCCCTCGGATTGCGGCTTCGGACATGCCGCGCCGGACTTGATCTAGCTCAGGTGTGTTCGCAGCCTCTACAGACCATATGGAGGACACGCATGAGAAACATTTTTACATTATTTCTGGTCCTGGCATTCGCTGTTGTATCAGCGTCGGCTGAATGCAGCGAAGCGGACAAGGCAGCACTCGAAAAGTTTGACAGAGATTGGGGAAACGCCACGCAGAACGCGGATAGGGCGGCCCTCAACGGGATTTATTCCGATGACTATCGAAATGTTATGGGAACCGAAACAAAGGCGAATGCCATCGATGCCGCGATCAAACAGGCTGAATGGGACAGGGCGAATCCTGCCAAAGCCGCCAAGGTGACCTTCGATCATTATATGATCACGTGTACGCCCAATTCGGCGACGATAACCCACCGTAACAAGATCGTGGCACCAGCGGCCGCGGGGGGCAGCCCCGAAACGATCTATTCCCGCAGCGTTCATGTGCTTGAAAAGAGAAACGGCAAATGGCAGGTAGTATCAAACGCCGGACACGGGCTTGACGACAACATGGAACTGGGCTATCTGCAGTTGGACTGGATCGATGCGATGAAAAACCGCAATGCCGCCTGGTATGAGAATAATTTGGCTCCGGATTATACAGCGGCTAACTTTATGACTGGCGAACTCATCGATAAGGCCGGCGTAGTTCAGGACGTAAAGACGAGCAAGATGAAGTTCGATTCTGCCAAAGTCATGGAAATGGACATCAAGATCAACGGTAACACGGCTATCGTGACGGGCATCGGCCACGGCGTGGGCACCGATGCTGACGGGAAGCCTTTTGATATGAAAGTCAGGTTCATGGACACCTTTATTAAACGCGACGGTAAATGGATGCCCCTGGCATCCCAGGCAACGATGCTGCCTGAATCGCGCCAGACGGCCAGGAACTGACCTCAGATTTTTTCGTAGGTAAAGAAAGACGTGGATTGTAACACCACGTCTTTTTCTGTGCAGCTGCGAATGTAGCCGATCGATACGTGTATCCTGGCTTAAAGTGCGGGCAGCATATGATTGACACTGTCTGTGTATGATGTCGTTTAACCTCTCCCGAGTATTGGCTAAAATTTATTGTTTGCATTTCGGGAATCGCAGCTCGATTCTTTCTTTCTAAAATATGGAGCAGGCCGTGTATCTGAGCGGCCCGACAACGAGCGAATCCCATTGCTCGAACCTTATCCGAAAAGGCAACTGTCCTGAAAAGGGCAGGCGCAAAGCCAGGAATCTCTGCCGCAGAGATCGTCCGGCTGCCGAAGTGAGGTATTAATGCTAAAGAAAATTGTCCTTTCCCTTGCCTTTGTCGCGGCACTAGCCACTTTCTCCAGCGCACAAAGCATAACAGTCAGTGCAACCGCAAAGGTTGCCACGGGCTACTACATTAGCGACTTCGACCGGCCGCATCTTGGTAATGAGTATCGAGAAGCAGCAGGTGGCTCGTCAGTTGTTGTCAACACCGTTGAGCTGGAGCGGGCCGCTTTCGAAAGGCTAAACCAGAAACGCGAAGAAAACGGTATGCAGCCGCTGGTTTGGAGCGAGCAGGTCGCAGCTTTGGCCCGAAACCATTCGCAAAATATGGCTGAATTCAAATTCTTCGGCCATCGAGGTCTCGACAATAAACTCGTCAGCGGCCGTGCCGATGAAATGCGGATCGGCCGATGGCGTGCGATCGGCGAGAATATTGCCTATAACCGCGGCTACAAGGACCCCGTCGAAAAGGCCGTAGACAATTGGCTTAACTCGCAAACACACCGGCACAACCTTCTTAACAGCGAATGGATGGAATCTGCCGTTGGTGTCGCGGTTGCCGACGACGGTTCGTATTACTTTACCCAGGTCTTCCTCCGAAAATAGACGAAAAAAACCAGTCTTTAGCGGATCTTCACAGAACGTGTGAAGGTCCGCTTCTTTATTTAACGGAGAGTTTTTGAAAAATCAGTGATCGCGGCAAGATAGGTTTTGCGAGCGATATTGAATAGGTCGTTGTGAGCCGCGTCGTCGATCCACAGTGAATATTTTGGGCCATTCGCGGCGGCAAAAAGCTTTTCGCCGTGATGAAAGGATATCGTGGCGTCCAGTTTGCCGTGAATAATCAATACCGGGCATGTGACGGCCGGGATCTTGCTAATGGTGTTAAATCTATCGAAAGGGAATATTTTAAAGCCGGTCAAAACCCGCGCGGCCGATGTGAATGTGCTTTCGAGGATCAGCCCGCCGACCGGCTTGCGGGCCGCGAGGTCTGCTGCCACAGCACCGCCGAGGGAGCGGCCGTGAAGAATGATCTGTTCTGCAGGGACCTTTCGATCGTTTACGAGATGATCGTAGGCGGCTTCGATGTCCTTATATGACTTTGCTTCTGAAGGCGAGCCCTCGCTCAATCCATATCCCCGATAGTCAAAGGTTAAAACGGCAAATCCCTGGTCGCGAATTTGCCTTACGAACGGGTCCAGATGGCCAATATCCTCGGCATTCCCGTGGCTAAAGAGGATCGTGTGCGCTGCGGGATCATTTTCGTAAAAGCGGGCGGCGATCGTTTCGCCGTCTGACGTGCGGAGCTTTAATATGGAGGCGTCGTCCTTGTACGAGGGTGCCGGCGGCTGGAAGATCAATTTTTCAGGAATAAGCCATGCGAGCATAAAGAGCCCCAGGTAAACAAATATTGGAATTAAAAGTGCGGACCTAACGACCCTCTTCAAACTGAGTTCTCCGATAAATAGATTACTAAACGGGGCATTCACAATTATTACACAATGAAGTACGCATATAGTTCCGGCCGAGATAAACGCGCACAGAATGAACGTGTTGCCGCTATCCGCGTCTTTCATTATTCTAAAGCGGTGTCATCGCCATTTACACTGCCCTCATTCGCCAAGATCAATTGGACGCTACGCATATTGGGAAAGCGAGATGATGGGTTTCATGAATTGTGCACGCTGTTTCAGACGATCTCGCTCGGTGACTCGATAACGTTTGCTGAGTCCGACGTCTTGAGCTTGACCTGTGACGATGCTTCGGTCCTGACGGGCGAGGGCAACCTGATCACGAGGGCGGCAAAGCGGCTGCAAACGGTTTACGGCGTAAAGAAGGGAGCCGCGATAGATCTGGCGAAACGCATTCCGTCGCCGGGCGGGCTGGGAGGCGGCTCGTCGAACGCGGCGGTTTCCCTGATCGGGCTATCGCGACTATGGCAATTACCTGTCACCGACGTCGATCTGCAGGAGATCGCCGCAGATCTCGGTTCGGACGTGCCGTTTTTCCTGTACGGCGGCACTGCTCTCGGCACGGGCCGTGGAGAGGTGATCGAACCGGGGCAAGATATTGTCGCCGATGACATAATTATCGTAACGCCTATGGTATCGATTCCGACGAGCGAGGCATTCGCCGCTATTGGTGCCGGTGACTTGACAAATACTGCCTCAAATCATATTCTTCGAGTTTGTCGTTCAGAGGCGGAAATCCTTGATCCAGGCCAATCGACACTGACAAATGATTTTGAAGCGAGTGTATTTAGCTCGTACCCCGAGGTAAAACGAGTAAAGGAAAGGTTACTCGAACTCGGTGCGGTAAACGCCGCGATGAGCGGCAGCGGGGCTTCGGTCTTCGCAATATTTGACAAAACAGAGACACGGCAAACTGCTGAAAAAGCCCTCGATATTGAATCGACCTGGCGAAAGTTTGCTGTATCAACCGTTTCGCGGGCTAAGTATCGCGAATTGCTGCACCTCTAAGGTGCCAGGTTGTTTCCGAGTCGATGACATTTTTCGCATTGGGGCGTAGCCAAGTGGTAAGGCACCGGTCTTTGGATCCGGCATTCGTAGGTTCGAATCCTCCCGCCCCAGCCAATTATGAATC
>JBGTIP010000050.1:0-36449 GCA_041745615.1 Pyrinomonadaceae bacterium
CGCCCGTTCTCCACCTCTTTCAATATCTTTAACACCTGCGTCTCGCTAAACTTCGATCGCTTCATTTCCGGCCTCCTTATCGGTCATTCTATCAGCCGGAAACTCTATTTATCAGTGGTACTATTTTAGGGGATGCTTACACCTCACTCATGCGTATAACGGAGGCACAGCCTCCTTGAAAATCTAGAGGCTACTTACGGTCGGGCACAGCCCGACCGCAGTGCAAAAGGGGCATAGCCCCGGCCCGACATGAGAGCTGCCAACATGCAGTCGGTCAGGTTTAGCTTCTTCGCGGCTGTGACACCACGCACCGCAGTCGGCTCCTCGCGGCTGTGCCGCCATGCACTGCGGTCGGGCTGTGCCCGACCGGAGTGGAAAAGGGCACAGCCCCAGCCGAAATGGGCGCTACCAACATGTGCATTGGGTCGGGTTTGGCTTCCTCGCGGCTGTGCCGCCCCGCACTGCGGTCGGGCTTCTTCGCGGCTGTGCCGCCATGCACTGCGGTCGGGCTTCTTCGCGGCTGTGCCGCCATGCACTGCGGTCGGGCTGCGCCCGACCGTCATCGCTCCCTAATAATCAATGAGGCTGTGCCTCACCCATGCGTGTAACGGAGGCACAGCCTCCTTGGAAATCTAAAAGCTGCTTACCGGTCGGGCACAGCCCGACCGTAGTGCGAAAGGGCATAGCCCGGGCCGAAATGACCGGGAAACGCGCGATCTGAACGATATTTTGGCGAATATACCGCCCAAAAGTATTGACCATCCAGGCAAGTCCGTGCTATCCTTGCAACGCTTCGGATTGTTTCCGGAAGATCTTTGATAATTGATGGTTGATCGTTGTTCGTTGTTCGTGGATGGAGATCGTTCGATTCACGACTCACGAAACACGTTACGCACTTTTTCAAAAATGGGATGAACGGGGTTAAGTGTTGTATCTACAAGCCGTTATGCGTCCCATTTGCCGTCCCACGGTGGGATGAAACACGTTACGCACTTTTCGAAAAATGGGATGAACGGGCTTAATTGTTGTATTTACAGCCGGTTACGCGTCCCATTTTCCGTCCCACCTGGGATGGAGGGGATGGAGTGTCCAGTTCGGGGTTCGGAGTGTGCCAAATGTGCCAAACGCGACATTTGTGCCATTTGGTCTTCCCATGTCGCCGACGAACGATATTATCCCCACGGAGATACTGGATCTTTGACAATGAAAACGAGTTTCGTTTACGTTCCCGGATTCTCGTGATTTACATCTGTATGACGATGTATTACAGAAATAGAAAAAAGACTGGTACACGGCTCATTCCTGTAAACTTAAGACGGATTTAGAGTTACGGCGATTTCCGTGTCCCGAGGTGGTACAAAAACAGGGGGTGACGTGAGTGGAGAGTGGAGAGTGGAGAGTGCGGAGTGCAGAGTGCAGAGTGCAGAGTGGAGAAGCTGCTGTCGGTGGCAGGCAAGGGTGCCTGCGGTCCAATAAAATGTGCAGTCCCGTGGCTTGAACATTTGGGCCCGCCTCGGCCTAGCCGCCCAGATCGAGTGACCTCAGATATGCCCGAAGATCGTCCGCAAGGTCCGGCCGCATAAGGGCAAGTTCGACAGTCGCGATCAGGAACCCGAGCTTATCGCCTGCATCGTGACGCCGGCCGTCCAGCTTTAGGGCATAAAGCGGCGTTTCTTTCAGAAGAAGTCGCATGGCATCGGTGATCTGGATCTCGCCGCCCGCCCCGGGCTCGGTTCTCTCGATAGCATCAAAGATGTCCGGTGTAAATATATATCGTCCGATGATCGCGAGGTCCGACGGGGCGTCGGCGAAAGGGGGTTTTTCGACCATGTCGAGGACGCGGTAGACGTTCGGTTCGACCTCTTCTGCGTCGATAACGCCAAAGCGAGAGATCGCCTCGCCCTCTACCTGCATCGTGGCGATGACGGGCGCGTCATACTTTTCGAAGACCTCGACCATCTGCTGAAGCGCGGGCTTGTCGCTGATGACGATGTCGTCGGCCAGCAAGGCAGCCACCGGGTCATTACCCGCAAAATCCTTGCCCTGATATATTGCGTGGCCGAGTCCAAGGGCCTCTTTCTGCCGGGTATAGCTGATCCTGGCCATTTCAGATATCGCCCGAATTTCCTCGAAGGTCTCTTGCTTGCCGCGTTCTCTGAGCAGATACTCCAGTTCGAAAGCGATATCAAAATGATTTTCGATCGCCGATTTATCCCGGCCCGTCACGATCAGAACCGATTCGACGCCGCTTGCCACCGCTTCCTCGACCACATATTGGATCAATGGCTTATCGACCAGCGGCAGCATTTCCTTTGGCGAGGCTTTAGTAGCCGGAAGAAACCTTGTCCCCAGCCCGGCGGCAGGGAATATGGCCTTGCGAATTTTATTTGTCATACTAACTTTGCTAAATTCGATTAGTTCGAAGGGTGAAATTAGATTTTATTGGAAATGTCCCTTATTGCCAAACTTTACCTGGAAGAGCTTACGGGATACCGAAGTGCGGATTGGTATTCTTGGCGACATATAGCGTAATTGTTCGACGGTTGTTCGTTTGGCTGTGAATACGATGTAATCACACGGGCTTTGAACGGACAGAGATAAATTATAATGCTGGATCTTAATTTTGTTAGAGATAATTTGGAGGCGGTTCGCGAGGCGTTAAAAGCCCGTTACTTCCCCCCGGAGATCTTGGATAAGTTTGCCGAGTTCGACACCCAGCGTCGCCGCGTTATCGGCGAGGCTGATCATATAAATCAACTCCGCAACGCATCGAGTAAAGAGATCGGAATTCTGATGCAGTCAGGCAAGCGGGACGAAGCCGAGGCGAAAAAGGCCGAGGTCTCAGGTCTTAAGGAACAACAGGCGTCCCTCGAAGCGGCTCGCGACGAAGCCGACGCGGCGATACGCGAGATACTTATCAACTTGCCTAACATTCCGTCCGCGGACGTGCCCGTCGGGCCTGATGAAGCCGCAAATGTCGAGGTCCGCCGGTGGGGGACCCCGCGGGAATTCGATTTCGAGCCAAAGGACCACGTGGACCTTGGCGAGTCACTCAAGATCCTCGATCTGGAGCGTGCAACCAAGATCGCCGGCTCACGCTTTGCCATTTTGAATGGGGCCGGTGCTCGACTTGAACGGGCACTTGTGAACCTAATGCTGGAAGTACATACGACCCAGCACGGTTATACCGAGACTCTGCCGCCGTTCCTGGTCAATCGGACTGCTCTTTTCGGCACAAATCAATTGCCAAAGTTCGAAGGCGACCTTTTTCATATCAAGGATGATCGCCAGTTTGCCCTCATCCCGACGGCCGAGGTCCCGGTAACCAATTATTATGCGGATGAGATACTCGACGCTGCCGATCTGCCGAAGAACTTTACGGCCTATACGCCATGCTTCCGCAGCGAAGCGGGCAGTTACGGCCGCGATACGCGGGGACTGATCAGGCAGCATCAGTTTGAGAAGGTTGAGCTCATAAAAATGTGCCTGCCTGAAAGGTCCGCCGAGGAGCACGAAAAGCTGACCGCCGATGCGGAAAAGATACTCCAGACACTCGGCCTGCCCTACCGGACGGTCATCTTGTCTACGGGAGACATGGGTTTTGGCGCACAAAAGACATACGATATCGAGGTATGGATCCCTAGTCAGCAAACGTATCGTGAGATCTCGAGCTGTTCTAACTGCGGCGACTTTCAGGCCCGGCGGATGAATACGCGATTTAAGCGTGCAGGCGGAGCGAAGCCGGAATTCGTTCATACCCTCAACGGCAGCGGCCTCGCGGTTGGACGAACATGGATCGCGATCCTGGAGAATTATCAGCAGGAGGACGGTTCTATCGATATTCCTGAGGCCCTGCATCCTTATATGGGCGGATTAACAAGGATAGTTTGACCGATTACGATATCGTAATTACGATGTAATTATGAAAAGCCAAATCATCCAGATAGGTAACTCGCAGGGCATCAGGATCCCCAAGATGCTCCTGGAGGACAGCGGCATCAAGGGGGTCGTAGAACTTGAGCTGCACCCTGACGGCATCCTGATCCGAAACGCCGAAAAGCCCCGTGCCGGTTGGGATGACGCTTTTCGTCAGATGTCCGAAAACGAAGACGACGAAGGAGCGATCGACGAAACGCCGACCAGCTTCGAGAGAAAGGAGTGGCAATGGTAGAGCGGTTTGACGTTTATCTGGTCAATCTGGATCCTGAGCCTACTGATGATGCCAAAAACACACGCCCCTGCGTCATCATCTCACCGGACGAGATGAACCGGCACATTCAGAGCGTAATAATTGCACCGCTCTCGTCGGCCGATACGCACGACTATCCCACACGCATCTCCGTCAATTTTCTAAACAACGAGCGTTCGGTGGTGCTTGATCAGATCCGTACGGTAGACAAAGATCGGCTGGTCAAAAAGGTGGGTAAGATCGACGCTGCGGAACAACCTCAAATACTGAAGTGTCTCGCCGACATGTTTGCGGAATGAGGCCCCGTATCCAGCCGGGGCCTCGAACTTAGTAAGGTCAGTGAGCCGTCGTCCCGGAAGCCTTGTCGGCAAATGATTTGCTGGCTTCGCCGACCGACTGCTTCGTTTCGTGCAGCAGGCTGCTGGCCGTGTCCTGAGCTTTATTCAACAGGTCTTGACGTGCCTGGCCCATCAGCTTTCCTTCGTAGCGTGTGGCCGGTATCGCTAGCCCGACTGCCGCTCCCAGTGCGAGAGCGACTGCCCCGACAGCCAGGGGGTTCTCTTCGAGATAATGATCGTACTGCTCCCGAGCCGTGCTTCCGAGCTCCTCCGCCTTATGGTACGTTTGGTCGACCGCACTCGCGACCTTGTTATAGGCCGTCCCCGCCGCAGACGTCACTGTATTCTTTACTTCGCCGAGTTTTCCGCTGACGTTGTCGACCGCCCCATCGATTGCTGACGCCGATCGATCGACACCATCGCTCAATTGTCGCTCTGCGCGGCCTGTCAGGGACCGGCTGCGCAAACGCCCGTTCTGTTTCCCGCTGTAAGCCTGGTAAGCGAGCAGACCCGCACCCGCGCCGAGCAAAATGAACGGCAGCGGGTTTCGCTTTACGGTCTGCCCGACTGAAGTTGCAGATATTTCATTTCCGATATTTTTCATAATATTTACCGCCTTTCCAATAGTAGCGTCGTAAACAGCGCCTTTCGCTGTTTCGACGGCGTGATTTACGTGATCCGAAACCTGTCCCGATATATTCGAGAAGCTTAGCCGCTCCTGTATCGCATCTATTGTCTCGCCCATTTCGGCACGCGTTTCTTCGATCTGGGATTTTATCTTTTCCGTTTCGTCGTCGGCGTCGCTGCCTGCTGCTTCCATATCAATGTCCCCTGCCGGCACCTCCCCTATTTCCTCATCTCTCACTCTTGATAGGTCCGAACCTGTTAGGTCACTTCGTTCTTCAGCCATTTCGCGTCCTCCTTGATATTTTCGATCGTTTCTCTTGGTACAGGATCGGTCTCGCGAAGTTCTGCTAGTGCCGACGTTACGATAAAATAGGCCGCTCCGCCGATAACGAGCCCGACCAGCAGAGCGGAGAGCCATGCCGGTATCCATAGCGAAAGCAGAAGTATCACGGCGGCAGTTAACGATAGAACCGCAGTGAACGCAACCGCTCCGCCTACTGCAAGATAACCTATGTTTTTACCGGCCTTGGTGGCCTTCTGCGTGAGTTCCGTCTGGGCGAGAGCCATCTCCTGCCGGACCAGCGTACCCGTTTCGGTCGCCAATTCCGTAAATAGATCTCCGATGCTCCTTTCATCCTTTACCATTTGTTGTTGTGCCATGAATACCTCCTAATGTGTGAGCGTATCTTAGATTCCACGGGACGAACCGGCGGCCTGGATCCGCGGACTACTGTCTCCTACGGCCGGCTGGCTGCCTATCGATCCTGCGGCCGCCGTAGCGGTAACGTTCGCCGGCGGCGTACTCTTTAGAAACCGTGCAGCCATTATACCGATGGCAAAAGCGCTGCCCAGGAAAACGGCCGGGTTCCGACGTGCATAAGATTCGAGGTCGCGAGCTATATCCTTCAGATCGGCACCATCAAAATATTGGGCCACTGACTCGATCTTACGCGCCGCCGTATCGGTATACTTCGCTGCGTATTCGGATACGGGATTTTCCGCTTCGGTGTCATGCAGAGTTCCGCTGACCCGCCTGACGGTATCGGCGACACCGGTCAGTTGGCCGGTCAGCCCCGCTTTTTGGTCTTCGATCTTAGAAGCGGCTTTATCCGTAACGGTGTCATATACATCGCCTGCGGCGTTTTTGGCCTGGCCTAGTAAGGTCGATTGCTGGTCTTTGTCCTCACCGTTTTCACCTCTCGATCGCGTTCCTCGGCTTCCCGTTTGCTTCGTTTCTGTTTCGTTTCTTTGGTTTGGCATAACTCTTCTCCTTATCGCCGACCCTTTGGGACCGACACTTTGACATTATTCGAATTAAATTTTTGGCCCGATCGCCTGTGGGTCCGTGGTGGGTCCCATAACATGCGCCTATCGCCTAGACTCACAGCCTATCGCAGCGATCAGAAAATGTTGGTATGCGGAATTACTTAGCGGGGAAATAATCTGGTGGATGGGACTCTGCCGACGGAGCGACTCTCATTCAGTTGCGGCGGCTGACTTTGCCTCGTTCCATAGCTTATCCATTTTCTCGAGTCCTGCGGCGCCGAGATCCTCACCGTCAGCTTTGACATTGTCCTCTATAAATCGGAATCGACGTCGGAATTTTCTGTTGGTGATCTTGAGTGCGGTTTCAGGTTCGACATCGAGATGGCGGGCGAGGTTAGTCACCACAAAGAGCAGATCGCCGATCTCCTCGCCGGCGTTCTTCGCATCGCCGCTTTCGATCGCTTCTTTGAGTTCGGCGACCTCTTCGTCCAGTTTTGCGAAGATCTGACCAGCATTTTCCCAGTCAAACCCGACCTTCGCGGCTTTCTTGGTGAGTTTCAGGCCTTCGAGCAGCGCAGGAAAGTGGACAGGCACTTCGTCGAGGATCGATCCGGTTTCCTTTACTACCTTTCCCGATGCTTTTCGCTCGTCTGCCTTCAGCTGGTCCCAGTTATCCAGCACATCCTGGGCCCGTTCGAGATTGGCATCGCCAAAGACATGGGGATGTCGAAGCACGAGTTTTCTGGTCACGCCGTCAGCCACCTCGTCGATCGTAAAGTCGCCTCGCTCGGCCCCGATCGTCGCGTGAAAAACGACCTGCAGCAGGAGATCGCCCAGCTCCTCGCGAAGATTCGCGGTATCGCCGGTCGCGTTCGCCTCCTGGATCGCGTCAAAGGTCTCATAAGCCTCTTCGAGCAGATATTGCGACAGCGAAGCGTAGGTCTGTTCGCGGTCCCACGGACACCCGCCGGGAGCGCGGAGACGGGCCATTACAGCAACGAGGTCATCAAAAGCTTTGGACATAAACTTCAGGTCGGTAAGTCGGGAAGGTTCTGCACTTCCCAGACTTCCTGGACTTCCTAGACTTCCTGGACTTCCTGGACTTCCTGGACTTTTAAGATTTTGAATTCTTTTTTGCCAAAATGCTACTATCGAAACAGGATTTGAAACATATGATCGGTAACGACGATATTGAGGAAGAAGTAACATTTAAGTTCGAGGACAAGCGGAAATTCAACCCGGACGGCTCGCTGAGGGAAGGTGTGGTGCTCGAACCTGCCAAGCCAGCCGCGGCGCCCGAAGAGGCGGCCCCAGCAGCCGCTGGCTCAAAACAGTCCGGAAACGAAGAAGCGTCTGAATCATCTGCCGCCTCCGCCGAAGTGGACGATATTGATGACATCGATGAATCAAAAATTCCCGGGGCCAACGACCCTGCGAGCTTTGTAAATTTTCTCTCCACACTCGCGACGAACGCAGCCGCCGCCCTCGGGGCCATTCCGCATCCGGCCACCGGACAGCGGGCGCTCGACCTTGAAACGGGTAAATACTGGCTCGACGTTCTGGCGATGGTAAGGGACAAAACCAAGGGGAACCTGCATCCACAAGAGAACCGCCTTCTGGAAAGCCTCCTCGGCGATCTCCGAATGCAGTACGTCCAGCTCGTAAAAGCCACCGAAGAAAAGCTAAAAGCGCAGGCCGCGCAAAAATTTTCCGGAGCCGATATACTCGGAAAGAAGTAATTTCACCGCAGAGACTACAAGAGAACAGAGGTATTGTTATCTGGTCTCTCGTCATCCTCTGTGCTCCCCGTGTTCTCTGTGGTTAAATTATCGTAATGAAACTCACGTTCTTAGGCACCGGAACTTCGACAGGCGTCCCGTCGATCGCCTGTGACTGTGAGACCTGTCGGTCCGATGACCCGAGGGACAAACGCCTGCGGGTTTCGATCCTCATCGAACACGAGAACACGCGAATTCTGGTCGACACCTCGATCGACTTTCGCCAGCAGGCGCTTAGGGCGAACATACGCCATCTTGACGCAGTGCTTATCACGCATTGCCACGTTGATCATGTGTTCGGCCTTGACGATATCCGGCCGCTGAATTTTCGTTATGGGGCAATGGGCGTATATGCCAATGACATTGCGTGGACTGACCTGCGGCGAATTTTCCAATACATCTTTAAACCGACGCACATCGGCGGCGGGCTCCCGCAGCTGATCCCACACACCGTCGAACCAAACGCCCCTTTCTGTATCGGCCCCGGATTAGAGATAACCCCTGTCGAGATGATCCACGGCAAACTCCCTGTCATCGCATATCGTTTTAACGATTTTGCCTACGCGACCGATCTGAAGGTCATCCCGGCAGAATCTATGGACCGTCTGCGCGATCTGGATGTACTGGTACTCGATTGCGTCAGGATCAAACCTCACACTACACATCTTTCGCTGTCCGAGGCCCTGGCGGTCATTGAGGACCTAAAACCGAAACGGGCATATCTCACGCACCTCAATCACGATATCCTCCACGAACGCGACTCGCGGCTGCTGCCTGACAATGTGCAGTTTGCGTACGACCAGTTGACGGTCGAATAATATTCACAGATTTTCCAGAAGGAGACCCGCATACTTTTGTTAGGCCGACGGACGATTTGTTCCGGCGGCATGCGAACGTGGTTGTCACGGTTCGCAAACTAACGGCCCCGTCAATCTCTGCGTCCGATAATTCACATTTTGGGACAAATGAGACAAATGAGACATTTGTGCCAAATAGGACAAATCGGACAAATGCGACATTTGGTATTTCATTTTTGAAACGACGTGCGTATCTTGGGATGTATGAGGAATGAGAACATACAATGTGTCTGCAATTGCGAATCGCTCAACATCAAGCTCCGCCCGTTCGCTCGCGATGAAAGCCTCGGATTTATCGAACACGTTTTGAACGTGCTCGATGAGGACCGTTTTGGCCGCCGCGGCACCATGCGGCTTACTGGGGATGCAGACGATCTTCCCGAATGGATGACCGGCCCGGTCAATGACACACCAGAGCATCTCTACGACCTGACCGAACGGCTCAGGATACACACGCTGGATCTGCACCCCAGTCATCTGCAGAGGGCGAGGGGACCTGAGACGATCGCTGCAAGATCAAGATCCGCGCTGGTCCCCGGCCCAAGCCCAGCCTCCGAAGCCTGGACGCGTTTCACTTTTTCGCTACCGATCCCTCTGGCCCGAGGTTCCCCACCAGCGCAAATCGGAAGCTGCCCCCGAACCCACCCGCAGCACGCAAATCTCCATTAGCATTAATAGACTGGATCTTTGAAAACTTAGCCGAAACCAAAGTTGAGACAGACTCTCGGGAAGAGTTTTGGCCACGAATGACACTAATAACACGAATCATTCTTCTTCTCTTCATTAGTGCCATTCGTGTAATTTGTGGCTACCCTCTCAAAACAGGAAACCCCGAGTTGAGACAAGGCTCACGAATAGGTTTTGCCCCGAATGACCCTAATAACACGAATCAATTTTCCCTCTCTTCATAGTTCCATTCGTGTAATTCGTGGCTAAAACCTCTTAAATCCGAAAAGCTCAAAGTTGAGACAAGCTCGCCAACTGTCGTTTGCACGAATGCACGAATTGTTTCTTCCTCTTTCAATTTGTCCCATTCGTGTAATTCGTGGCTAAACCTCTTAAATCCGAAAACCTCAAAGTTGAGACAAGCTCGCCAACGGTCGTTTGCCACGAATGACACGAATAACACTAATCAAGTTTTCTTCTCTTCATTAGTGCCATTCGCGTAATTCGTGGCTAAACCTCTTAGATCCGACAGCGCCGAGTTGAGACAAGGTCCCCGGCAGGGAGTACGAATCAATACTCTTCTCTTTATTCGTGCCATTCGTGTAATTCTTGGCTAACTCTTAAATGCGAAAATGCGGGGCAACGAGGTCAGTACCGAGAACGGTAGAGACCGGGGCTTTTGAAAAGCTGAGACAAGCTCGCGGTCAACAATAATTATTCTTTCTCGCCTTCTCAGGCCGGAACCCATCTCCGACAATGGAAAGAGGCCGCCCCTGGGACAGCCTCTTTGGGTTGGGGGACTTAGGAGGGAACCTAATAAGTGTTCTTCATCCTCCGAACACCGATCTTCATTTGGACCATTTGCTCGACCGTGACATTGGGGTCTTCTGTTTTTGCCTTGCGTATGAAATCGGGATCAATGTTGAAGATCCGGAATTTGACGATCTCTTCCGCGGACAAATTATCAAACCCCTGGGCTCGCAGCTCGTTCAGAAACTCTGGGGTCACTTTGAAGATCCGAAATTTAACCAGCCCTTCAAAACCATTGTCCGAGAATCCCATTTGATGAACCTGGCGAACGTAGTCGGCATCGATCTTGAAAATGCGTGCCTTTACCAGGTCTTCCATTTGAAGGCCGGGAAAACCGCTGGCCTTCATTTCGGCCATAAACTTGGAATCGACCTTGAATATCGCAGCCTTAAAGAGGTCGTCAACGTCGAGCGGGCCCATATCTACAGATCTAAGATCGTCCGCCAAAGCCGTTGTGACATTTACCAAAGCGGCGGAGAACTGGCGTTCCTCAGCGGCTTCGGGGCGTTTCGAGCTTGATCTCGCAAAGTCGAAACCACGAGCGCTCATTGCACTCAGGTATCCCGCATCGGGTGAAAAGGTAAATGTTCCTGAACCTTTGCCGTTTACAAACGTGCCCTCGGCGTCAACCGTCCCAGCCTCGCGAACGAGCCGAAATCTAACCGGCCCATTCTGCGTTTGATCGGCGGTCAGCCCCTGAAGGTCCGCGTAGTCAAAGCTGGACCCATGCTGCGACTTGTTTCTGTCGCCGCGGCTGCGTTCGAAGGAAATATGGATCTTACCGTCGAACCTGGCGACGCTGTCGTGCCGGTCGCCGTCCTTTTTATCCGAACGGGTATTCGCTTTCCACTCCCCGGTGATAGGCGTTTGGGCAACAATGACGTAAGACCCGAAAATGAAAATTATAAAAGCGACACTAAATAGGAACTTCGGCAGTTCCGCTAAACTCTTTTGCATAAGTAACCTCCAGCTTTTTGGCAATTTGTTGAATAATTCGTAGTAACATTGGAGAAACACCGAAAGGCGGCGATTTGTGACAAGAAAACTATTGAGAGGGATTTAACGGCGAGAAAGTTTCGAAACCCTCATCATCCTTTCCGAAAAGAAAAGGCCGGACCAATCTAGCGATCCGGCCCGGCCTTGATAAACTTCCTTGCTGAAGCTTATTAGTTTCGTCTTCGTGCGGGAGTAACCTTCTGCGGAGTTACATTCTGTTCTTTCTTCAAGCTGTCTATGAGAGCGAGAGCATCGGCCTTGTATTTGTGCGAATCAGGCGCGCTGCTCGCAAATTGCTGAAGCAGGTTGGCACCTTCCTGCAGTTTCGCTTTGTCGTCATTCATATAGCCTAAGTTGACCAGGCTAAGACCTGCACCGGCCATTGCGTCCGGGTCAGTAGGATTGGTTTCGAGGATCTTTTTGTACGCGTCTATGGCATTTTCCGAGTCACCGGCGACTCGATAAAGATCGGCAAAGATAAGTCTTGCCTCAGCTTTGGCGGCGGCATCCTGCTCCATCGCCAGATACTCAGGCAACAGCACTTTCGCTGCCTCGATCATTTCCGGATCGACCTGCTCAGTCCGGACCGCCAGCCTAAAGATGTCTCTCGCACCTTTGAGTGACCCGGCTTTGGTTGATTCATAGATGGTTTTGTCCATGACATCCGAACTGGGGGCGTTCTTCAGCACAGTCCATGACTTGAGATATCCTGCGGCAGCATCTGCGAAGTCCTTTCTTGTATTGCCCAGACCTTCCATCTTTTGCGTCGGGTCGGTGGCCTTGATAGCTGTATTGTAATTTCCCACTGCACGTGCCATAAGGGCCGCTCCACGGTTGTTGTAGAAAACCGGGGCGCTGCCCACGTATTCAGGGTCGACCTCTATACCTTCATTATATTTAGCGATAGCGAGATCATAATTCTTAGTATTATAAGCGTCGTTTCCTTCCTTGAGCGCGCGGCCTACAACCTGATTAACCTTTTCGGCCCTTTCGTTCTTTGACTTGACCTCCGCGAGCTTCGCTTCGTATTCTGCCTGAGCCTTTTTCTGCTCGGCGCTCATCTTTGCCTTATCGGCATCGCTCATCGTCCCGATAGTCGAAGCCTGACGCACCTCCTCCTCGGTCAAACGCGTGCCGTCACCCGGCTGAACCGTGATAAGCAACCGTTCCTGTCCTGCTTTAACATTAGGCAAGTAGGTCGGTTGTATCCCAGGTCCGCTGATCCCAAAGATGTATGTCGGACCGAGCTGCAAACCGGCAAAAGTGAATTCACCCTTGCTATTGGTTGTTGCCGACGGGGCGCTTGCTTTGATGTCCACTCGAAATGGTTCGACGAGCACTCCCGCAGCGGGCTCACGTGTGCCGTCGGCTTTTAAGAGCTCGACTTTTCCGCTTACGGCGGCGATCTGTGCGTAAGTGGTTCCCAGACCCGCGAAAACCAAAACAAGGCTAAAAATAACAGACTTTAATAAAATTCGAGACATATTCGATCCTCCGATATTAACAAGAGACAACGTGTTCAAGCGCAATTAAGATGCGGCCTTCTTGCCGATAGTTTGATGCTTTCAAATCTATTCTAATCCAATTTTATTAAAAATCGAAAAGATCGATCAACAGACGCCAAATGGAGATCAAGAATGGTTTAGGCTGTGTTATCGTAACGATTTCGAGCCAAATGACAGATAGGATATACAATTTCAGCGCGGGCCCCGCGATGCTGCCACTCTCGGTTCTCCAGGAAGCTCAAAACGAATTGCTTTCATTCCGCGGTACGGGCATGAGCGTGATGGAAATGAGCCACCGTTCGGACATTTTTCGCGATGTGGTCGATCGAGCGGAGAGTGGAATGCGCAGCCTGTTATCCGTACCGGAGAATTACAGGATATTGTTCCTCCAGGGCGGAGCTTCGCTGCAATTTTCGATGGTGCCGATGAACTTCTTGCGGGAGGACCAAACTGCCGATTACATAATTACCGGCGCATGGGGCAAGAAAGCGTTTACAGAAGCACAGAAATGCGGCCAGGCCGTGGTCATACACTCCTCGGAGTCAACCGGGTTTAAATCGGTACCGGATAGATCGGAGTTGAATTTCACTCCGCAAGCACAATACATTCACTACACTTCGAACGAGACGATCGAGGGTGTCGAGTTTCCCTACGACCTCGATGGGGCCGGCATCCCGGTAGTTTGCGATGCATCGTCCAATATACTTTCCAAACCTATTGATATCAGTAAATATGCGCTCATTTATGCGGGGGCACAGAAAAATATCGGCCCAAGCGGCGTTACCGTAGTGATCATCAGTGATGAATTGATCGGAAAAGTGCCGAATGACCAGCATACTATGCTGAATTACAGGATATTCGCCGAGCAAGATTCGATGCCAAATACACCTAATACCTGGGGGATCTATTTGATCAGCCTGGTCTGCAGCTGGCTGTTAAAGCAAGGCGGTTTGGAAACTATTGCAAGGAGAAATGATGAAAAGGCAATGTATCTCTATACTGCCATTGATCGAAGCGAAGGATTCTATCAAGGCCATGCTGATATAGAGGCAAGATCGCGAATGAACGTCACCTTTCGACTTCCAACCCCAGATCTGGAAACCCGATTCTTGTCAGAGGCAGCCAGTTTAGGCCTCGACGGACTGAAAGGACATCGCTCGGTCGGCGGCATACGGGCGTCGATCTATAATGCATTTCCTGTCGAAGGGGTTAAAGCGCTCGTGAATTTCATGGAAGAATTTGCCCGCCGAGAGGGCTAAGTGATGGATCGGAGGGCCTCGATAAGAACCGGCTCTTCGGCTGGAGCGACCGTTCGCAGATCGAGCAAGACTCTTTCGTTTTCTATTCTGGAGATAACGGGTGGGGTGGAACTTCGCAGAGCACGCTCAACGCCTTCGGCCGAGAGCGTCGGATGGCTCAGGGCAAGCAAATAGGTGTCCAGATCCACGGAAGGAGCAGCACCCCCGCCAACAGCAGAACTGCCGCTTACGATCTCGATCTCAAGGGTGCCCGTTTCGCCCTGAGTGATTTGCGAAAGTAGATTGGCTGCCCGTTCGTGGATATCCTCCTTCCTTAAAGCCAGCATGCCGATTACCGGGATCGTCCTCTCCACGCCGATCCTATAGGCCGAAAGGGTCGCCTCGAGTGCTGACAAGATTAACTTGTCGACACGTAAGGCTCGATAAAGTGGATGCCGCCGTAGGCGATCGATCAGTTCCCGTCGCCCTGCGATTATTCCGGCCTGAGGGCCGCCGAGAAGTTTATCGCCGCTAAAGGTGACAAGGTCAGCACCTGCCGCGATCGAGTCGGACACAACCGGTTCACCCACAACGCCGTAACCGCTAAGATCGATGAGTGCGCCGGAACCGATATCCTCATAAAGCAAGATTCCGTTCTTATGAGCAAGTTCCGCCAGTTCAGCCAAAGATGGTGATGCGGTAAAGCCGATGATCCTGTAATTCGAAGGGTGAACGCGAAGGATAACACGAACCTCGTCATTCAAGGCTTCTGCATAATCGTCCAGTTTAGTGCGATTGGTCGTTCCGACTTCACGCAAGATAGCTCCTGACTCAGCCAAAATATCCGGCACCCGAAAATCGCCGCCGATCTCAACAAGTTCTCCACGCGATACGGCGACTTCACCGCCTGCGGCAAAGACAGTCAGAACAAAAAACGCCGCTGCTGCGCAGTTATTTACAACAATGGCGGCCTCGGCGCCGGTGAGTTCGGTTATAAGATCTTCGATCGATGGGGCCCGTTTACCTCGTCGGCCAGTTCGAAGATCGTATTCCAACGTGCAGTATCCGGAAACCTCTCTTATGGCCAGCTGTGCTTCGTGAGATAGCGGAGCACGGCCAAGATTGGTGTGTATCACGACGCCAGTGCAATTAATGACCCCCTGCAGCCTTGTATCTCGGTCAAGTTGCCAGGCCTCAGCCATTCGTTCAGCAGCTTTCTCTAAAAGGCCTTGTCTTGATGAGCCGATATCCCTGCTCTCAGACACATCTCGCCTTACCGCATCCAGCGCCCGCCTGGCAAGTTCTGCAGCATGGGTGGCGCCTGCTTCGCCCACTATCCGACGGGCGGTCTTCGATCGCAGCAATTCGTCGACGGATGGAATATTTCGCAGAACGGAATTCGAAGTCGACGGTTTTGGCATAAGCAGGATCTATTTTAACCGATATGAAAATAAGTCTGGAATCTAAAAGCGCTTATCGTTATGCTTAAACTAGTGCTTTCTGCACTAAGACAAAAGGAAATTTATTATGGCAGCAATAGGGAACAAACTTTACCGAGGCGTTCAGTCCAAAAAGGATGAGGCCAGTCAGATTGATAAGCAACTCGGCCGCTTAGAGGATGATATTCGTAAGCTAAAGATCGACTTCGATATATTCTTCAACGGTGCGTCTAAGAGAGCTCCGCTTGAGGCTCGTGCAAGGCTCGAGTCTGTCTTAAAGCGAATCGCTGACAATCGCAATCTCTCATTTGCTCAGCGTTATTATTTTAATGCCCTCGTTTCAAGGTTCACATCTTATCGAGAGCTGTGGCGCCGGACCTTAAAGGCGAAAGGTCAGGACATCTAATAGAAAAGCGAACTCCAAAAAGTTCGCTTTACTGAAGGTGAAATGTATTAACCCCTATCAGGCAACTTTCATTACATTTTCGGCTTGCGGTCCCTTGGGGCCATCAGTAACCTCAAACTCAACCTCCTGACCCTGGATCAAGGTCTTGTATCCGTCACCGGTTATCGCGCTGTAATGCACGAAAATATCCTGTTCCCCGGGCTGTTCAATAAATCCATAGCCCTTCGCATTGTTAAACCATTTGACTTTGCCGATAGTCTTCATCATCTGCTGTAATTCCTCCTAAAACTGCCTAACTCAGGATGTCCTGATCCCGATCTGGAACCGGAACTAAAAACCGCACCACAAATCGACCCGACGGGACGGCCTACGGTGCAGCTGGATCTATTTCGCACGCAAATTTACCAAAGAATCATAAATCTTAAACTGCAAGATCCCCGGGAATATTTAATAAGTTGTGTTGATAGACGAAACGAAATTTAACGAAATCTTAAACATCTGTCAAGAGGTTTATTTGTGTTTTTCCGAATTGAGGGCCTAAATTGACATAAAAATTGCAATATCTGAAGATAAAGCCATCTAAGGCTAGAAAATTGTATTTATTATGGCCCAGGAATACGGTAAAAATTCCCTGCTTTCTTACAATGAATATTTAAAGGTTAGGGACCTTCTTAGGCTGCAGCAGACATTGTCGGAACCCACGAGTCACGATGAACAGCTGTTTATAATCATCCACCAAACTCACGAATTGTGGTTCAAACAGATCCTGCACGAGCTCGATGCCACCGTCAAATGGCTCGATGAAGGTCGTCTGTTTAGAGCAAATCACAGCCTGCGTGTTGTAGTTTCGATCGAAAAGATCCTGGTCACACAGATACACGTGCTCGAATCGATGGCGCCGATCGGATTTCTGGAGTTTAGAGATAAGCTCAACCCGGCAAGCGGGTTCCAGTCGATGCAGTTTCGCGAACTGGAATTTACGTCGGGATTAAAGGACGAAAAGATACTTTCATCTTTCAAGAATGACGACTATGCTCATGCCCGGCTCACAAAACGGTTTAGCGAACCCTCGCTGGCAGATGCGTTTTGGGATCTGATGCGGCGCAGAGATATGTCTGTAGATTCCCATGAGGAAAGGGTAGCAGCTACGGTCGAGGTCCTCACACATCCTGAAAAATATGCAGAACTTTACAATATGCAGGACCTGCTCATAGAGCACGATGAGCTAATAATTTCCTGGCGATATAACCATATCCTGATGGTTGAGAGAATGCTGGGGATGAAACGCGGAACAGGCGGTTCTGAGGGCGTAGGGTACTTGATGACCACGTTGACCAAGAAATTTTTCCCCGAACTGTGGGAGGCTCGAACGCATCTGACGATCGAGGATATTTCAAATGAAACTGTCTAGCCATCTTTTTGTAAAACTCGCATTTATTTTCCTTCTGTCGGTCGGGGTCAGTGCTCAGGGCGAGGATACGGTGCGCGTTACCATCCTGCATCTGAACGATACCTATCAGTTCACGCCGGCCGATGGCGGTAAACGCGGCGGACTCGCCCGCGTGATGACGATAAGAAAAGAGGCCTTGAAGGAAAACCCGAACACGATCATGACACTCGGCGGCGACACGCTTTCACCCTCGGTGGAGACACGCACCTATAAGGGCGCTCAGATGATCGACGCATGGAACACGCTCGGGCTGCATTATTCGGCTCTCGGCAATCATGAATTCGATCTGAAAACATCGGATCTCCTCGAACGGATAAAGGAATCGAAATTCACATGGCTGAATGCGAACGTGATCGATACGAAAACCGGAAAGCTTTTTGCGGATACGCCGCCGTTCGTGATCCGCTCGATCGGCGGCGTGAAGATCGGCCTCATCGGCCTGCTGCTTCCCGAAACAAAGGATACTTCTTCGATAGAGGCCCATCTCAATGTTGTCGATTTCTGCTCGACCGCCCGCGACCTCGTCCCGAAAATGCGGGAGGCTGGAGCGAACGTCATCATCGGCGTCACACACCTTTTCATGCACCAGGACAAGAAACTGGCGGGCTGTGCGGATTTCGACCTTATCCTCGGCGGGCACGAGCACACGCTGCTCCAGTCTTCCGCCAACGGAACGCCGATCTTCAAGATGTGGGCCGACGCACGCGAGGTCGGGAAATTTGACCTATTCATCGACAAAAAGACCGGTAAGCTTGAAAGCATGGACTGGCAGATAATTCCGGTCACGGACGCGATTCCCGACGCACCCGAATTCGCCCCCGTTTTTGCAAAATACAAGGACCTTCTCGATAAGCTTTCGGTGAAAGTGGGCGCCACGGCCGTAGAGCTCGACGCCTTTTCGCACTCGGTCCGGACGAAGGAAACGAATATAGGGAACTTTATCGCCGATGCCTACCGAAAGGCTGCCGACGCTGATATTGGTTTCGTCAACGGCGGCTCGATACGCGCCGA
This sequence comes from Pyrinomonadaceae bacterium, assembly GCA_041745615.1. Taxonomy (GTDB): domain Bacteria; phylum Acidobacteriota; class Blastocatellia; order Pyrinomonadales; family Pyrinomonadaceae; genus OLB17. The sequence goes on from JBGTIP010000050.1 coordinate 18,577, forward strand.
CGTGAAATACTATCCCGGCCCGCTTTCAATGCGCGACGTTATCTCGATGTTGCCCTTCAACAACCCCATCGTGAAGGTTGAGGTTAGCGGTAAACTCCTCGGCGACATTCTCGAACACAGCGTCGCCCGAAGTGCCGAGGACAACGAACCAGGCCGCTTCCCGCAAATCTCGGGAATGAGCTTCAAATTCGATACCCGCAGACTTCCGGGTCAGCGAGTCTCCGACATCACGGTTGGCGGAAAGCCGGTCGACGAATCGAAGACCTACACCCTCGCCACGTCGGACTTCCTCGTGACGCGCGGCGGCGACGGGTACACGATGTTCAAGGAGGCGAAAATCCTCCTGCCCGCCGACAAGGCGCCAAAGGATTCGGACGTGTTCGAAAAAGCGATCAAGGATTCGCCGAATGCCACGATAAGCCCTAAGGTTGAGGGACGGATCATTAAGTTGGATGAATAAGCGATTGCCGACTATTAACTTCGAACTTTCTAACTAGAGCACCCGCCGAGAATTATCGACTTTCGTTCCCGAGCCTGTCGACGCTTTTCACAATGACCTTATCGATCTCGCGATTGGCCGATAGTGAGATCGACCGCTCGCTGGCGGGAAGTATGGAATAGCTCCATCCATCCTTATCCCTGGCATAAACTACAAACCGGAATGCTTTTATTCGTCCTTGCTCTTCCCAGCTCACTCGTACGAGATCCCGGGTCCGCTCGATAGTTACTCGCGGAGCCTGAAGTCTCGTCGCCGTGATCCACGGTGAAACCGGGATCAAAGCATCTCTATTGTACGGCCCGTCGATCAACGCCTTTTGAACCCCTCCGAGATCGTTTTGCAGCCACTTGAAACTGAAATGGACCGCCCCGCGGGTTTCGTCTGTTTTGCGGGTATGGGCGATCTGGTTCAGCAATTCTCCCGAGGTCCAATCGGCGTTACGCCCAATCCTGTACGTCGCGAGGCCGGGCCAAAGGTGGCGCTTCTTTACGTTTTGCGCCTTCCACCATTCCAGCAGGATGGGAAAGCTCTGTGCTCGGCGCGCGGTTTCCCAGTAAAGCTGGGGTACGAAATAATCGACAGTGCCGTCCTGCAGCCATTTGCGCGAATCGGCGTAGAGTCCCTCGTAGGAATTGAACCCCTCGATCCCAAGTTCCGGCATCGGCTGCCAGATGCCGAAAGGCGAGATGCCGTACATGATCTGGGGCTTGATGCGTTTGGCCTCGCGTCCGACCGCTTCGATAAAGCGGTTCACATGCATCCGCCGCCAGTCAGAGCGGTTTAGCTTGCCGCCATTGTCCTGGTAAGCTTGCCAGTTCTTATCGTCCGGAAATGAGATATCATTGCCCGCCGAGTCTTTTTCGATGTAAGGGTAGAAATAATCGTCGAAATGCACACCGTCGATGTCATACCGACGAACCACGTCCTTGATGACATTGAGCGAATGCCCTTGCCCCGCTTTATCGGTCGGATCCAGCCACATGTACCTGCCGTATTGCCGCACGATCTCGGGCTTCGTTTTTGAAACATGTCCCGCAGACATCGTCTTCGCTGCGGGATGATAGGCTCGATATGGATTGAACCATGCGTGTACGAGAATGCCGCTTTTGTGTGCCTCGGCGATAAGAAACTCGAGAGGATCAAAATCCTGCGGCCGACCCATTTCGCCGGTCAGAAATTCCGACCATGGCTCTATTCCGGATCGATAGAGGGCGTCCGTCATCGGACGAACCTGGAATATCAGGGCGTTCAGATGAAGGCGGTCCGATAGCTCAACGATCTGCAAAAGCTCGCGTTTCTGTTCATCGGTACTAAGGCCCTTTTTCGTTGGAAAATCAATGTTGTCGACCGTCGCCACCCATGCGGCGCGAAACTCGCGTTCGACCTTTGGCAGCGGTTGGGCCGCAATGGCGCCGCACATCAGCAGGATCAATGTAATCGTTCTCATATAAAAGCCGCAAAAACTTCGTTCGAAAATAACATTCCTTTACGCGTAAGTCTTAGCCTGCCGCCGATGATCTCGATCAGGTCCCTATCGTCTAACCCAGCGATCTTTTCAGCTAAGTCTACGCCATATCGAGCTTCATAGTCAGCGAGGCCAATGCCCTCATTGAGGCGAAGCCCAAGGAATGCGGTCTCGGAAGCGTGGTCTATAGTTTCGCGAAAGTCCTCTGCAGAGCCGCTGGCCTCTATCAGTTCGACGTATTTAGCCGTGTCGCGTTCGTTTGCGTATCGCTCGATGCCTTCCAACGAGTGGGCCGAAACTCCAAAGCCGAAGACAGGATCAAGCCGCCAGTATTTTGTGTTGTGACGCGATTCGAAACCCGGTTTGGCAAAGTTCGATATTTCGTATTGCTCATAACCTGCATCGCCGAGCCGGTCGATCATCATCTCGTACATCTCGGCGGAAAGTTCGTCGTCGATAGACTTTCGGCGGCCTGATCTAAGCTGCTCGGCGAGTGGGGTGGATTCATGTATCTCCAGCAAATATAGCGAAAGATGTTCCGGTGCCATTGCGATGGCTTCATTCAGGTTTCGCGACCAATCATCTAGAGTTTGCCCCGGCAAACCGGCTATCAGGTCAAAGCTGATATTGTCGAAATCCGCCCCGCGAAGCATCTCGTAGGTTTGCCTCGCATCATTGGCATCGTGTCCGCGTGCGAGCAGCTTCAGGTCGCGGTCGTTGAAGGTCTGAACGCCAAAGCTCGCTCGGTTGATACCCATATCCTGAAACGCTGCGAGCTTTTCCGGCGTAACAGTCGCCGGGTTCATCTCCATGGTTATCTCGGCGTCAGGCATCACGGTGATCCTATTGCGTACACGAGTCAGTATCGTATCCACTTGCTCAGGAGTAAGAAGCGATGGTGTGCCGCCCCCAAAATATACCGTGTCTGCCTCGATCGGCCAAGATCCGACAGGCGACTCGAATGCCTCGACCTCCCGGCAGATCGCCATCACGTACCGGTCCACGGCATCGGAGCTGCGGTAAATATCAGTCGCAAAATCACAGTATGAGCAACGTGACTTGCAAAAGGGTATGTGAAGGTAGATACCGGCGGCCATGAATTATATTCTAGATGTTGGGACCCGGATCATAAGCAGTGGAACAGACCTCATATTACATAAACATCCTTTCGCTTCTGGCTATCGGGGCCTGCTGGGCAGTGTTTGGCTCCGCATTGATCTACCGCCGAAGCGGTTCGACAACTGATACGCGCTCGCGCGAGCCGTTGTCGTGGCTCGGCCTTGTGCTTCAATTGATCAGCTTTCCGCTTTCATGGGCCGGCTGGCGTTCGCCCCTCTTCTCGCCGGTGATCGAAGGGCAATACGTCGTCAATATAATGCTGCAGCTTATGGCCATTGCTCTCGCAGCCTTTTCGGCCTGGATGGCGTGGTCGGCGATCCGCGAGCTGGGCAAGCAATGGAGCCTGCAGGCCCGAGTGCTCGAGGACCACAAGCTTATCACTACGGGCATCTACGGCACGGTCCGCCATCCGATCTATACGGCCATGCTCGGGATGTTGATCGCTACCGGAATCGTGATCAGTCATCGGCTGGCCCTCGGAGTAGGGATCGTCATCTTCCTGGCAGGCACCAAGATAAGGATGCGCCTGGAAGAGCGGCTGCTCGAAAAAGCGTTCGGTGAGAGGTTCCGCGAATGGACGAAAGCGGTCCCGGCCCTGATTCCATTCTCAACTTGGCGAAACTAGCACCCGCGGCAAGATAGTCTATCCGGATACGACCGGGCTCTTTAGGTCAGCTTCTTTTCCAATGCCGATTCCCAGACAGATTCCAGGTCGACAACGGTAGAGGAAAAGGCCATTTTGCCGTCGATCGAAATGTCGAGAATATCATCTCGCACAGTGCCGATCATCGACAAGGGAACTGTGCCCGCGATCTCGCGGACGCGTTCGAGATTCTCGGGCGAAAAGCTAATGACGATCCTCGATGGCGATTCCGCGAACAGGACGGCCTCCGGCGAGAGCCCGTTCGACGGCAGATCAATCTCGGCACCCATCGCGTCACGTTCGATCGTCGAAAAGCAGCATTCCGAAAGGGCCACCGAAATTCCACCATCAGAACAATCGTGGGCCGAATTAAGCAGCATCTCATCGGCCATCTTCAACAGGGCCTGCTGGACCTGAAGTTCGCGGCCAAGATCGACGCGGGGAACCTCGCCCGCCGCGATCAAATCATCAGTGGAACGCCCCAGTACGGATTGGGCGTATTCACTGGCGGCAAGGTCATCGAGTGTTACTCCCAGCATGGCGATAACGTCACCTTCCTTTTTGAAGCCTCTGGAGATTATTTTTCGCGTGTCGTCTATGATGCCGACCATGCCGATTACCGGGGTCGGAAGTATGCCGCGGCCGTCGGTTTCGTTGTAAAACGAAACGTTGCCCGAAACTACGGGTGTATCAAATGCCAAACACGCCTCGGTAATACCATCGACCACCTCAGAAAAGGCCCACATCACTTCAGGACGTTCGGGCGACGCGAAATTGAGGCAGTTGGTCACCGCTATCGGTTTGGCTCCGACGCAGACAACATTTCGAGCAGCCTCTGCGACCGCCATTTTCGCCCCGTTTCTCGGATCGATCGCCGTGAACTTTCCGTTACCGTCAAGGCACATTGCGATCGCACGGCGGGTTTCTTTAACTCGTATGACCGCTGCATCTGCCCCCGGAAGAACTACCGTGTTCGTTCGCACCATTGTGTCGTACTGCTCGTAAACCCAATGTTTCGAGCAGATATTGGGGGAAGCGAGCAGGGCTTTTAGACCTTGTTCAAGGTTTAAAGTCCCAGATTCAAAGTTGAACTTGGAACTTGGAACATTGAACTTTGAACCAGGCTCTGCCATCGGCCGCTGGTATTTCGGAGCCTCGTCAGTCAAGGCCTTTACCGGAAGGTCCGCTTCGAGTACGCCGTTGTGCATGATCTTTAGCCGGTCGCCCTCGACGACCTGGCCGATCACGACGGCATCGAGATCCCATTTGTTAAAGATCTCGACCACTTCTTTTTCGCGGCCGCTTCGGGCGACTATCAGCATCCGTTCCTGCGACTCAGAAAGCAGCATCTCATAAGCAGTCATCCCCGTTTCCCGCTGAGGCACGAGTGTAAGGTCGATCTCGAGTCCGGTTCCGGCACGAGCCGCCATTTCGACCGAAGACGACGTTAGGCCCGCGGCACCCATGTCCTGGATGCCCTCAATAGCTCCGGAACGCATCGCCTCGAGACAGGCCTCGAGCAGCAGCTTTTCGAGGAAAGGATCGCCAACCTGGACCGTCGGGCGCTTTTCGAGAGCTTCCTCGTCGAATTCGGCCGATGCCATCGTCGCTCCGTGGATACCATCGCGGCCGGTCTTGGCACCGGCATACATAACCGGATTACCTATCCCGGATGCCTTTCCGAAAAAGATCTGGTCTTTCTTAACGATGCCCAGAGCGAATGCGTTGACGAGCGGGTTAAGGCTATAGGACTCATCAAAAACCACCTCGCCGCCGACCGTTGGCACTCCAAAACAATTGCCGTAATGCCCGATGCCTTCGACGCACCCCTTAAGGATCGAGCGATTGCGGTTGCCGTGTTTGTTGTCACTGAGAGGGCCGAAACGCAGGCTGTTCATAGCGGCTATCGGCCGGGCACCCATCGTGAATACATCGCGTAGAATGCCGCCGACGCCGGTCGCGGCGCCCTGAAAAGGCTCGATAAAGCTGGGATGATTATGCGATTCGACCTTAAATGCCACGCACCAGTCATCGCCTATGTCCACCACACCGGCATTTTCCCCTGGAGGCACGATAACGCGTTCGCCCGTTGTGGGCAGCCGCTTCAGGTGAACGCGGGATGACTTATAAGAACAGTGTTCCGACCACATTACGCTAAAGACGCCGAGCTCGGTCAGATTCGGCTCGCGGCCCATTATCGACTTTATCTTTTCGTATTCGTCCGGCGAAAGATTATGCTGTTCGACGATCTCAGGAGTGATAGAAGTTTCGTTCATTACCTTGATAAATTCCCGTACAAAAACAAAACAGTCATTCTAACGTTTTGCCGATTCGATGTCGATTTATGTATCGCGAAACACTGTCCACCGCCCACTGTCTTGTCCACCGAATTGTCCCACGTGGGATGGGAAATGGGACGCGTAAGCGGCTGTAGATACAACAATTAACCCCGTTCATCCCATTTTTCGAAAAGTGCGTAACGTGTTTCATCCCACGTGGGATGAAAAATGGGACGCGTAAGTGCCTGTAGATGCAACGTTAACCCCCATTCATCCCATTTTTCAAAAAGTGCGTAACGCGTTTCATCCAGCCATTGAGGATTCCGATCTCCGATCAATATTCGACATTTTGTCCCACGGCGGGACACCTGAAACGGCACCTAAACCGTTGCATTCAGGGAGGTTAAGGACTGTCCTACAGTGTCCGATCTTCTCAGGAGACAGGAGACAGGAGACGGGAGACAGGAGACAGTGTGACGAGTGACGAGTGAAGACTGAACAACGATCCACCATCCACGAACCACGATCAACCCTTATTTATCAAAGATCCAAGGTCTAAGAGATCAAAGCTCAAAGACCCCGCACCGCAGAAGGCTAGCGCATTTCGGTGCCAGCGGGAATACCAAATGTCGCATTTGTCCCATTTGTCCCATTTGGCGTACTGGGGATAGTTGTCATCGGAGACCGGGGAGGGCGGTAAGGATAGGAGAATTCCATTTGTAGTCATTTGCTTCGGCTGCTCAACGTGTTGAAATTGTTAAGACAAAGAAATATTGATCTGCAGTCTTTCGGCCAAATGAATATCGAAGAACGCAAAACGGAGGCGACTGACGGCCTCGCTACGCCATACGGCGGGCAATTGATCGACCTGTTGGTGCCTGATACCGAGCGTGCCGGTCTTCGGCAATACGCGAACACGCTGCCGTCGGTCCAACTCACCGAACGAGCGACGTGCGACCTCGAACTTCTCGCCGTCGGGGCTTTCTCGCCGCTGGACCGGTTTATGGGAGCGGACGATCTCGAAGCGTGCCTCGAATCAATGAAACTCGCTTCGGGACATATCTTTCCGATACCCGTCACCCTCGGAGTTAACGTCGGGCAAACCCTCGAGATAGGCCAGGATATAGCGCTCAGAGATACAAAGAATCTGATCCTCGCCGTAATGACCGTCGAGGAGGTCTACGAGTGGAATTCAACCAGATACTGTGAAAAGGTGCTTGGCACACTTGATTTGCGGCATCCGTTGGTAGCCGAGTCGCAAAATTGGGGATCGCGAAACATATCCGGACGGTTGAGAGTGCTTGAGCTACCCCGTCATTACGATTTTGCGGATCTTCGTCTGACGCCGGCCGAAGTGCGAGCCCGGTTGGATCTCCCAGGCGGCGGGTCCGTTGTTGCGTTTCACACGCGAAACCCCATGCATCGTGCCCACGAGGAAATGGCTAAGCAGGCAATGGCCAGGACCAAAGGCAAGCTTCTGATCCATCCGGTCATCGGCATGACCAAACCTGGTGATGTCGATTATATGACCCGAGTCCGAACCTATAAGTCGCTTGTCGACAACTACTTCGACGAAGCCGACACCGTTCTTGCGCTCATTCCGCTCGCGATGAGAATGGCGGGCCCGCGAGAGGCGCTTTGGCATATGCTGATCCGTCGCAATTACGGAGTCGATCATTTCGTGATCGGCCGCGACCACGCGAGCCCCGGAAACGATTCGGACGGAAATCCATTTTATGAACCCGCCGCCGCATGTAAGCTCGCCGACGAATTCTCTGCTGAGCTAGGTGTAAAGCCTGTAAGCTTTGACGAGTTTCTTTATCTGCCCGATAGCGATAGCTATGTCGAGGCTGCCGAGGGCAAGAGATTCGAGATGGCGGTTTCGCTTTCTGGAACGCGTGCCCGGGACGAGTATCTTGGCCGCGGAATAATGCTGCCTTCGTGGTTTGCACGCCCGGAGGTAGCGGAGATACTCAATAAGACGTATCCGCCTAAAATCGAGCAGGGAGTTTGCCTTTGGTTCACCGGCCTTAGCGGTGCCGGCAAATCAACGATCGCCGAGATACTCACGGTGCTGCTGATGGAACGAGGACGCCGCGTCACCCTGCTTGACGGCGATGTTGTCCGCACGCATCTTTCAAAGGGCCTCGGTTTTGACAAAGAGAGTCGCGATACGAACATTTTGCGAATAGGTTTTGTCGCGTCTGAGATCGTGCGACACGGCGGTGTTGCGATCTGTGCGGCTGTAAGTCCCTACAGAGCTGCTCGAAATTCGGTTCGTAATATGTTCGAGGCCGGCAAGTTCTTCGAGGTCTTTGTCGATACCCCGCTCGCCGTCTGCGAACAGCGTGACAGCAAGGGAATGTACGAAAAGGCTCGCCGTGGCGAAATTAAAGGGTTTACGGGCATCGACGACCCTTACGAACGCCCAGAAAGCGCCGAGATCGTCATCGATTCGCCCGTGGCGTCCGCCGAGGAAAATGCCCGCAGTATCCTGGACCGTCTCGCTGAATCGGGTTTGATCTGCGAATAGTGCTGTTTCTCGTGCTTTACAAGGATGCTGGATCACGCGGCGAGATAAGAATTCAGCCAGTCGTTCATCACACAATCTATGACAAGATGAACTCGTTCTGTCGTTCCTTCGTTCTTGACGCTGTGATATTTATTTACGTTTAGAAACCAGACTTCGCCGGCCGCCAGGAAAAGTGGCCGATCGTCGAGCGTAAAAGTCACTTTGTCATTGGTCATCGCGGGAATATGAACGCGGATAAATCCATCTTCCGGTCCGAGTTCGTAATCACGATGCCGACGAATCTCCGAACCCGGGCCAAGTTTCAAAAACCTCACTGTCTGCAGCTCGCATTTGAAGGATTCCAGAATCTCAGGAACGAAAGTGCACCTCGCCATAAAAGCCGTCTCGACATATCCCATTTCATCGTTCGGATCTGGAAAGATCGGAGTATTAGATCCTGCTACTGCCCGCAAGGGAATGACGCTCCAGTCTCCGTGGTAATTGTGAATATTGAAGTGCGGCGACCAATCCGAGGATTCAAAACTAGCCGCATCGGAACTCAACCGATTCGCGTCGAACCCAAATGGAAATTTGAAGCTAACCAGGCTCATTGAATCGCAAAAACTGACTTGAAGAGATCTCTTTCATCTTAAGGTAAATGTCCGACAGGTGCCTTTTCGCAAATTCCCGGATCTTGGGACTCGCCTCGGCCTGCTTCTCAACCTTATCGCCGGAGAATTCGACGGCCGGTGATTTTGCATTGAATCTGCTCGCCGCTTTCATTCGTGCGGTATCGGCGTCACCAGGTGACAACCCGAAATGGGTCTGCATCTCATTCCAAACAAACTCGGGCATTCGCGCGTAATCGACAAAAAGCCCGTGTGCGTCGTCGCTATTCTTAATGGCTCCCAGACATATCTCGCGCAAGACCAGGGACGGATATTCGCCCTGCTCACATGCTAACATCCGGCCTAGCGTCAGATTTCCCGTAATATGTTCTAGAGATCCCGGGATCATAGCACTTCCCGCCTGTCGGTCGATGGAGACTAGGACCTCAACCGGATCTCGAAATAGAAACAGCCACGGCACGTCCGGAAATGCTTCTCTGATGATGTCAAAATATAGAGTGTGCCATGCGTCCAGTTTAATAAACAGGTTTTCCGCCAGGTCCCAGCGTTTTTGGCCGAGGGCCATGACCATCCAGCGAACCCAATCGACCTGTTCCGACCTGGTAATTTCCGGGCGCCGAACACTGGCCCGGATCATCCAGTCGAGCGGGGAAGCTTCTGAAAGAACCACATTTTTCTCGGAAACCGCGAGTGCCCGGCTGGCAAATGTAGACCCGCATCGCGACATATGAAATATGATGCCTGCGACACGCGCCGAAGGATTCGCCTCAGCGCATTGACGTAGAGCGTCAATTCGGGTTAATCGCCGAAACGCGAGATTGTATGGCCGGGCCAGCAGCCTTTCTATTGAATTATCAAAAAACGGTTCTGTGAAACGCTCTTCGCCGGCGTAACACCAGTCGATCAGGGGCTCCGTGAAATTCCAGCGGACCCCAATAGGAATCCAGCCGGCAAGATCATTTCCAGACGAGATCAGATCCAGCGTTCCAGCCACTGCTTTTTGCCCTCCCGCATCAAGTCTTCGATCTCTCTCGATGAGATCTCTATTCCTCGGGATCTTGCTTTTTCGATTGCAGTTTCCACGAAAACGCCCCGATCAGTTATTGTCCACAAGATCGAACGCAGATCGACGTCCGATATGGCGAATGAGCGAAAGTCTTGGATGTTTCCGTTGGGCACGTGGCAATAGTAATTCATCGTCGAATCGAAACAAAATCATCGGATCTGCTATTCGCAATCGAAAATGTGTGCTATCCTCTTGTTGCTATTTCCCATCAAGGTAGCTTTCCGTTCTTTGTTGCATTGTCGAAGATACGCGATCAGGTTGTTGAAGATACGCGTAAGATAAGCGTATATGATGGAAACGAGCGAAGGATCTGTAGAATTCCCATCGTTAGAGTTGCCTTCGAAGGAAGAGTTTTCCGCGGTGGTTAACTCTGATTTCGTCGCCCGGTTGGCTGATGACCGCGAGGTTAAGTTTCACTTTTTCAAGCTTCATCCGGGCATTTCGAACAAATTTCAGGAATCCTTTTCGCTGTTGTTCCGTACGCCGCTCGACGTGCCGCCGGTTCAGGGGATGTATGACTTTGAGCATTCGGCACTCGGCAAACTATCGCTTTTTCTAGTGCCTGTTGGGCAAAAAGAGGATCATTTTGTGTACGAATCTGTTTTCAACAACTTAAAAGTTACGGAATAGAATAATAGGGGCTATCAATATGAAAGTAACTCGACGCAGTTTTCTCGCAAGTGCACCCGCAGTGATCGGCGCGATCCTGGTAGCCGACAAATTCTCGTTCGCTCAAGGTGTTGCTGCTACGGGAGGCGCGGCTGACACATTAGCCAACTTAGGATGGAGATCATTCCTTCCATATGTTAAGACGAACTTTTCATTCTATGACGAGGCGGGGGCCGGGTACGCGTTTCGACTCGATGGCGTGGACGACCTTCGGACCGCAAGACATCCGCACAGCCGGGGCGAATGTTTCTCAGTGATGTTTTCCAGCTCGGCGAGATGTCCGTTGGAACAGGGTACGTACGATGTTAGGCATTTTGCCCTCGGCGAATTCAGGCTGTTGGTCACCGTCCAGCATTCAACGAACCGGCGAAGAAAATACGAAGCGATCATTAACAGAATAACCGAATAGAGGAGAGAGAATATGGCTATAACACCGTTTATTGCGGAGATTATTATGTTCGGCGGCAACTTCGCGCCTAGGGGTTGGGCATTTTGCAGCGGACAACTTTTGTCGATAGCACAAAACACCGCGTTGTTTTCGCTAGTGGGCACAACCTATGGCGGGGACGGACAGACAACTTTTGCTTTACCAGACCTGCGGGGAAGGGTACCGATACATCCGGGACAAGGCCCGGGGCTTAGTCCTTATAGTCTTGGGCAACAAGGCGGAGTTGAGAATGTCACACTAACGTTAAATCAGATCCCAGCCCATAATCATTCGATGAATGCTAATTCCGGTGCGGCTGCCGACACGCTCCCGAATGGGAATGTTTTGTCGGAGGGCGGAATTTACACAAACGCTGTGCCCAATGCTCAGCTAAACCCTGCAGCGATAGGTAACGCCGGCGGCAGTCAGCCGCACCCAAACATGCAGCCCTATACCTGCATCAATTACATCATCGCGCTTCAGGGAATTTTCCCGCCAAGGAACTAGTTAGAGCACAAACTGCGGGATTCCCGCGAACTGTTTATCGAAATCACACGACAGCGACGCCTGTTGGACCTATAGGAGTGTCATGAAAAAGAGCTTTCTTTCGCCGTTTCAGTTTGCAGCCGTGGCGGCCTTCCTCTTGATAGTTATTCTTTTTCAACTACCGGCAAGCTCGCTGGCTGTTGATTTCAGGACATATTACGGGCCGACGCTCGACATGTTTTCCATCCATCCCGCACCTCGAAATGTTGCCAGTCCGATGGTTGTATTTTCCAACACGACCGCGATGACGATCGCCGACCGCTTGAACGCTTCTCCTCCGGGAGTCTCCAGCCTTTATCCTTCCGTGATTGAGGTTTCCGGACTTTCGGGCACGATCTCCGATGTCAACGTTACTATCACGGGCATCACGACACCGCGTCCACGCGATCTCGATTTTCTCCTCGTCTCACCGGGAGGACAGACACTGACGCTGATATCAGATGTGGGCGGTACCCTCTGCTTGACCAGCAACTTGAACTTGACCATTGACGATTCGGCTGGCACGCTGGTTCCCGACCTTACAGGAGGTGGTTGTCCTCCGGACACGCCAATAGTTTCCGGCACATATCGGCCTACAAACGTTCAGTTCGGCGTAGAAGTCGACACGTTTCCTCTGGATGCTCCGCAGGTTGCCTACAATCATCCGGCCCCAGCCGGAGCGGCGACACTAGCTTCAGCTTTCAATGGGTTAAACCCGAACGGAACGTGGAGTCTGTATGTGGTTGACGATGCTCTCGGGGGCGGGCCTTCCTCGATCTCGGGCGGCTGGTCGATTGATATCACGACGGCTGCAGCCGATGCCGGGACGACGACAACGATCGCTTCCAGCCTGAACCCGTCTCAAACGGGACAGAATGTTACCTTTACGTCGACAACGACCTCTGGCGGAAACCCGGTCACTCTAGGCACCGTTTCATTTACCCAGAACAGCGTTGCGATCGCGGGATGCACTAATGTAGCATTGAATGGTGCCGGGCAGGCAGTCTGCGCCACTAATGCACTAGCGGAAGGCACGCGAAATATCGTTGCCAGTTACAACGGTGCAACCGGCTTCGGCATCAGTAGCGGATCGCTCACACAGGTGATCAACAGTCCGACTGTCGTCACCGGTGCATTGTTTTGCAATAACGGTGGATTTACCATTGCAGATCCGGGACCGGGTTCCGTTTATCCATCCAATATCAGCGTTACAGGGTTATTGGGCACAGTTTCAAATGTACGGGTCCGGTTAAACAGTTTGACCGCGGCGCGCCCTTCTAACCTGGACTTTCTGCTTGTAGGCCCCGGTGGTCAGGCGTTTCAATTTATGTCTGACACGGGCGATGCGGTAAACGCGGTGAACGCTATCGATTTAATTGTCGATGACGCTGCGGCAAGTCAATTTCCGATCGGATCTGCGCTTTCAGGCGGTACATATCGCCCGACGGATTTTAACGCGGCCGGAGAAACTGATCCGTACCCAGCGCCTGCTCCCGCTTCCTTCGTCCGTCCTGCTCCGGCGGGTGTGGCGACCTTTGCGTCGGTGTACGCAAATACCGGACCAAACGGCAATTGGGCTTTGTATTCGGTGGACGACGGCATCGGCGGCGGCACGAGTACGCTAACGAGCTGGTGCGTGGACTTCACGGTCGTTCCCTTGGGCACTACGACGAGCGTCACCTCGTCTCTCAATCCTTCGAATCTCGGACAACTCGTTACTTTCACGGCCACTGTGAGTTCAACAGGCGGAACTCCGACCGGAAATGTACAGTTCTTTGATGGAGCAACGCCCATAGGAGGACCGGTTGCTCTAAACGGTTCGGGACAAGCAACTGTTTCAACATCTTCATTGACCGTTGGCCCACACACTATTACGGCTCAGTATGCAGGAGCCGCAGTAGGGGCCGGTGGCGGTGGTTTCGCCGCGAGCAGCGGGGCGCTCACCGGCAATCCGCAGGTCGTTACTGCCAGCGCCGATCTGTCGATCACCAAGACCGACTCGCCCGATCCGGTTCTTGCGGGCAACGATATTACATATACGATCAATGTCTCTAATGCCGGCCCGAACGCCGCGCTCAATACCCTAGTCTCCGACTCTACGCCTGCGAACACGACCTTTGTTTCGGCAAGCGGGCCGGGCGGGTGGAGTATCGTTCACCCGGGAACGGGCAATACGGGACCTGTGACCTTCACCAATGCGTCCTTCGTGGTTGGGGGGCCGGTTTCCTTAACCCTGGTGGTAAAGGTTAATGCAGGGTTTGGCGGCACTATCACGAACACTGCCACTATTTCAAGCGACGCGACCGATCCAGGCCCTGGTGCTAACACCGCAATGACGACGACTACTTCGATCATTTGTGCCCCGCCGCCAACCGGAATGGTTGCGTGGTGGACGGGTGACGGAAATGCGAGGGATATTGCGGGCGGGAATGACGGGACGCTGGAGGGCGGAGCGACGTATGGAGTGGGCAAGGTCGGACAGGCGTTTGACTTGAACGGCACGACTCAATGGATCGAGCGGGTCGATACGACGGGGATGGATACTAATGGCTCGGCATTCTCGTTCGACGCTTGGATCTATCGCGAGGGCAAGCTCAACGTATCAGAATGGGAGGGTCTCATCGTCAAGATGAAGGATGGTACGCCAAGCTCGCAGGACTCGTTCGGTGTATTTATCCATGATACGGGCACGCCGGGCCCGACGCAGGACTCGTTCTTTGTAACGTATGACGGCAACCTGTTTTTCAATACGCCGAATGGTTCGGTTCCGGCGATCAATACATGGTTTCACTATGCTCAGACCTATGACGGGGCGAATATCCGCGTCTATGTCGATGGGACGTTAATTGCGACTCATCCGTTTGTTGGGCGCGCGGCATCTTCGGGTCCTCTCTACATTGGGAGCCGCGGGGCTCAGCACTCATTTAACGGCCTGATCGATGAGGTCGAGGTATTCGACAAGGTTCTATCGCTTGCTGAGATCCAGGCAATCGTGAATGCGGACGCCGGCGGCAAATGCAAGCCTTCGGACCTTAATATAGTCAAGACTGACGGTGGTGTGACGGCGGTGCCGGGCGGAACGATCACTTACACGCTCAACTATGCAAACCACGGCGAGCCTGCAACGGGAGTTGTGATCTCGGAAACGGTCCCGGCGAATACGACGTTTACTTCATTGGGAAGCACGCCCGGATGGTCGTGTGCCGATGGTTCGGCTGCTGGCACGAACTGCACATTGAATGTCGGAAACCTTGGCACGAATGCCGGGGCCAGCGCGACATTTGTCGTGACTGTCATCAACCCCGTCCCGGCGGGCGTGACACAGACGAGCAACACGGCCTCGATATCCGACGGCACCACGGAACTCGACACTGCGGACAACACCTCAACGGACACGACGCCGATCACGGCACAGCCGGACCTTAGCCTGACGAAATCCGACGGCGGAGTGTCGGTTGCACCGGGCGGGACGGTGGCCTATACGCTGACATACGCGAACAACGGGAACCAGGGAGCTACCGGAGTCGTCTTGACGGAAACGGTACCGCTGAATACGACTTTTAATGCCGGTCCCAGCACGGCCGGATGGGGTTGCGCTCCGGATAACAATGCGGGCAGCTCATGTACGCTTGCGGTCGGAGCCGTGGCCGGAGGCGGCGGAAGCGGTTCGGCGACCTTCGCTGTGACCGTGATCAATCCAGTTGCGGCTGGAGTCAACCAGATCAGCAATACTGCTTCGGTAGCTGACGACGGCACGAACGGTGCTGACGCGACACCGGCGAACAATATCGCGTCTGACACGACGCCGGTGGATGCCGCACCGGACCTTACGATATCCAAGTCGGACGGCGGTGCGAGTGTTGTACCCGGCGGAACAGTTACATACACGCTGAACTACAGCAACGCCGGCAACCAGGGAGCAACAGGTGTCGTGATAACGGAAACGGTGCCCTCGAACACGACATTCAACGCCGGCGGGAGCACGGGCGGCTGGGTATGTGTACCCGACGGCAGCGCGGGAAGCATCTGTACTTTCAATGTCGGTGCTCTGAATGCGGGAGGCAACGGCAGCGTTACATTCGCAGTAACGCTTCCGACCACTGGCCTGCTGGGCGTGACGGAGATCTCGAATACGGCAACGATAGCCGATGACGGAGCGAACGGAGCGGACCCGACACCGGCGAACAACACCTCGACGGATACGACCCCGAGGGACTGCCAGGCGATCACTGTCAACAACCCGGTGAACGACACGGGCCTGCTTGGCACCCCGTTCAGCGAGACCTTCACGCAGACCGGCGGCTTCGGCACGCTGACATATACGCTCGCCTCGGGCACACTTCCGAATGGCATCACGCTATCAACGGCAGGCGTCCTAAGCGGGACACCGGCACAATCGGGCATGTTCCCGATCACCGTGACGGTCACGGATGAGAATGGCTGCCAGGGAACTAGCGTGACCTACAACCTCGAGATCACCTGCAATGTTGATCCCATAGTGCTCAACAGCTCCGACAGCGGAGTCGACAGCTTGAGGTACGCGGTCGCGACGGCATGTCCCGGATCGACGATCACGTTCGACATGAATACGGTCGTCAGCCCGATCCCACTCTCAACGGGCGAGATCCCCATCAATAAGAACCTCACGATTCAGGGGCCGGGTGCGAATTTACTCACGGTGAGCGGCGGCCTGCCGGCAGTGACCGCGAGCCGCATCTTCTACACTGGCGGAATGATCGATGTCGAGATCATTGGACTGACCCTGAGCGGCGGCAACGGCGTTGGGGCGATCCTTTCGGGCCGCGGCGGAGCTATCCACAACTCGGGAGCAGACCTTGATATTACCTCCTCCGTGATCACAAGCAATGTCGCATTCGTTGGCGGTGCGATCGTCAACGACTCGGGAATAGTCACACTAACGAACAGCACGCTCAGTTTCAACACCGCCACTCAAAATGGCGGAGCCTATTGGGATGCCGGATCGGCCCGTACGACTCTGAACGTCGTGAATAGCACGATCAACGGAAATCTCGCGAGCGGAGCGTCTGGAAGTGCCGGCGGTATTGATTCAGTTGGAACCGTTAACATCACAAACTCGACGATTAGCGGCAACTCCAAACCAAATGGGATCGGCACCAACGGCGGTGGCATTCTCCAAGTTGGGGGCGTGTTGACAATAACAAATTCGACGATCACCGATAATTCGGCTGGTGGTGCAGACAGTGCGGGCGGAGTTCTGCGGTCAGGAGGAACGGTAACTGTCCGCAGCTCGATCATAGCCGCGAACCAGAATAATGCAACGACTCCCGATGTGGGCGGCGCATTCACGTCTCAGGGCTACAATCTGATCGGTAATGTTGGTACTGCGACGGGCTTTACGAATGCGGTGAATGAGGATCAGGTTGGAACCGGAGCGGCGGTGCTAAACCCGTTGCTCGGAGCATTGGCAAACAACGGCGGTCCGACGGAGACGCATGCTCTGCTGCCGACAAGCCCGGCGGTAGACCAGGGGATCAATCCATTGGCATTGCAATTCGACCAGCGAGGGACAGGGTTCGCGAGGACGTTCGATATCCTTGGGCCAGCAAACCATGCGGCGGACGGTACAGACATCGGTGCGTACGAGCTGAACACGATCCCGACCACAACGACGCTTACATCGAGCGGAAGTCCGTCGGTGTTTGGGGAGACGGTGACGTTTACGGCTACAGTGGAGACCGATCCGGCGAGTGCGACGGTTGTGACTGGGAATGTGGACTTCTTCGATGGGGTTAGCACGATCGCAGGCTGCCAGGACGTGGCCCTCGTATCTAACCAGGCACAGTGCGTGATCTCGACCCTCTCGGTAGGGGCACACACGATAATGGCTGAGTTCGACGAGAACCTGCCGTTCCTTGCAAGCTCCGACACCATCGCACATCAGGTCAATAAGGCGGATACAACTACGGCTGTAGGTTCTTCAAACAATCCGAGCGTTTTTGGCGAAAGCGTGACATTTACGGCGACTGTAGCGGCATCGGCACCTGGAAGCGGGACGCCG
>JBGTIP010000051.1:0-21748 GCA_041745615.1 Pyrinomonadaceae bacterium
TGTAAGCATCCCCTAAAATAGTACCACTGATAAATAGAGTTTCCGGCTGATAGAATGACCGATAAGGAGGCCGGAAATGAAGCGATCGAAGTTTAGCGAGACGCAGGTGTTAAAGATATTGAAAGAGGTGGAGAACGGGCGGAAGGTTGGAGAGGTGTGCCGGGAGAATTCGATCTCGGAATCGACGTATTTCAACTGGAAGGCGAAGTACGGGGGGATGACGTCGGCCGAGATCAAGCGGCTGCGTGAGCTTGAGGAAGAGAACGCGAAGCTAAAGCGGATGTACGCGGATGTCTCGCTGCAGAATCAGGCGCTCAAGGATCTGATCGAAAAAAAAGGCTGGTGACGGCTGAAAAGAGAGAGGCGGTTGGTTGTTTGAAAAGCGAGCACGAGATGAGCGAACGCTGGGCGTGCGAAGCGGTGGATCTATCGCGGACGGTGTACAGGTACAGGCCGCTGGCGAGTTGCGACCAGCCGATAGTGGACGCATTGAGCGATTTGGCGAGGGATCACCCCGAGCTGGGATTCGGGAAGTTCTTTCGTTTGCTGAAACTCGATGGGCACAGATGGAACCATAAGCGTGTGCACCGTATTTACTGTGGGATGAAGCTTAACAAGCGGCGAAAGCACAAGCGGAGGCTTCCTGCAAGGAACCCGCAGCCGCTCATGGTCCCCGAACATGCGAACGGCTGCTGGTCGGTGGATTTTATGTCGGATGCACTGTCGGACGGGCGAAGATTTCGGACCTTCAACGTGATCGACGATCGCAGACGCGAGGTGCTCGCCATCGAAGTTGACTTGAATCTCGGTTCGCAGCGAGTCATTAGGGTCCTTGACCGGATCGCCGAGTTGAGAGGGTATCCGCTTCGTTTGAGGAGCGACAACGGGCCGGAATTCACATCGATAGCTATCGCTGACTGGGCCGAACGCAACGGGGTCGAGCTTGAATTCATACGGCCCGGCCGTCCAATGCAGAACGGCTACATCGAACGATTTAACAGAACCTATCGGGAAGCCGTTCTCGATATGTATATTTTTGAAACTCTGGACCAGGTGAGAGAACTGACAAACGAGTGGCTGGAATTCTATAATCGCCGCCGTCCGCATGACTCGCTCGGAGGCATGCCTCCGAGCGAGTCATGCGGACAATTCTCTCAAAAACTTAACCCGGAAACTCCAGTTTAAACTGGCGCTAAAACGGGGAGGTTTACATAATATTCAGTTTAATTCTAGTCTTTAGTATTTCCTACGGGGTTATAAAGAATCATCTAACTGATATATAAAAATGTTGTTTTTGATAACATGCATTCTAGCGACCGTATTCAAAGGTCACTCTTCAGCCTTTCAAACTGGACGGAAGACCGGAATTAGTATGCTAGACAAAATACTACTCGGTTCATTCGCAGATTCTTGATTGATCTTACTAGGCACGCGTGAAGTCACCGGATCACCGAAAGGAAATTAGGAAATTTTGGGGTCATCTATGATGGTCGAGGAACTGGCATATCACAATTCGCCTTTGGGTGAGCTGATCCTGCGAAAACGCGAGGAGCCGTTGCTTCAGAATCGGGTTATCTATGAGGTAAAGCTTGGCGACGAATTCCTTATGTCGAGCCTTTTTACCGAGGGCGAGGAGCAGCTGGCGACGCTCGGTCTCGCTGGGGTTGAGCCGGGGGCAGAGGTAGTGGTCGGCGGCCTCGGGCTGGGGTATACGGCAACTGCCGCCCTGCAGGATGAGCGGGTCTCGCGGCTGCTGGTCATCGAGCTTTTCGAGGAAGTGATCGGCTGGCATCGCGACGGCCTTGTCCCGTTGGGAGAAGAATTGTCTAATGACCCGAGATGCGAGCTTCGACAAGGAGATTTTTTTGCTTTGGCAAAAACGGGTTTTGACGCGGAACAACCGGAAAGGACCTTTGACGCAGTTCTGTTGGATATTGATCATTCGCCGGAACACAGCCTTGACGAAGGGAATATCGCCCTTTACAGCGTTGATGGCCTGATAGCGCTGAGAGATAGGATCAAAGAAAACGGCACCTTCGCCATGTGGTCTAATGATCCGCCCGCTGACGAATTTACAGAGAGGCTGCGGCTGGTTTTTGGACGCGCCGAGGCCCACAGAGTCGAGTTCCCGAATCCTTACACGAACGCAGTCTCACAGAATTCGATCTATACGGCTCAAAATGTGCGCGGGGCGATGCTGTGAATAAAGGCGCTGTGATAGGAGACGCCGACAGCATCCGATCAACAATCCTATAGACCCGTTTACTCTAAGAGAAAATCTCGGTAGAATCTCACTTCGCCTTAGAGTAGCGCTGCTCTCTCAATATGGCGGTCTATCGGCCGCCACAGCGAAGTAATGGAATGGAAAAATCTTCCGAAGAACTACAAAAAGAGATCGAAAGGCGACGGACGTTTGCCATCATCTCTCACCCCGACGCGGGTAAGACCACGCTGACAGAGAAGCTGCTTCTCTATGGAGGTGCTATTCAGAAGGCGGGGGCCGTGAAACACCGCCGGGCTGAACGTGCGGCGACGTCCGACTGGATGGCGCTCGAGCAGCAGCGGGGGATCTCGATAACCTCGACCGTGCTTCAATTCGATTACGAGGGCTTTCGCCTCAACCTGCTGGACACCCCGGGCCACCATGATTTCAGCGAAGATACGTATCGGACGCTGACGGCTGCCGACAACGCGGTCATGCTCGTTGACGCCGCGAAAGGGCTGGAAACACAGACCCGCAAGCTGTTTGAGGTTTGCAGGATGCGGCGCGTTCCCATTTTCACGTTTATCAACAAAATGGACCGGCCCGCCCGCGACCCGCTGGAACTTCTCGACGAGATCGAACGCGAACTCGGGTTAAAGGTCTTCGCGGTCAATTGGCCTATCGGCGACGGGACGACATTCAAGGGGATATACAACCGGCTGACCGATGAAGTTCATCTTTACGAACGAAATCCGAGAGGACAGCGGCAGGCGAAGGAATCCGTTTTTCCGATGAAGGATCCAGGTGTTGAGGCGGCTATCGGCTCAACCGCGTTGGGAAAGCTTCTTGAGGATGTCGAAATACTCAGCCACGCGGGGTCGAGCCTCGATCGGGATCTGATCCTGGCCGGCGAGAAGACACCTGTGTTCTTTGCCAGCGCCATGACCAATTTCGGTGTCGAGCCGTTTCTTGAAGCGTTTCTCGATCTATCCGCTGCCCCGGGCCCACACGAGAGTGATGTAGGATTGATCGCAGCGGACCATCCTGAATTCACAGGTTTCGTTTTTAAGCTGCAGGCAAATATGGACCCGCGCCATCGGGATTGCCTCGCATTCGTTCGTGTATGCTCAGGGCAATTTGAAAAGGACATGACGGTCACAAATGCGAGGACCGGCAAAAAGATCCGGCTGACACGGCCGCAGAAACTTTTTGCGCAGGACCGCGAATCTATCGAGGAAGGCTTCGCAGGAGACGTGATCGGGTTGAACAATCCGGGTGCCTTTACTATAGGCGACACCCTATTTACGGGCCCGCGGGTCGAATACGAACCGATGGCGACGTTTGCGCCCGAGCTATTTGCAAGGCTGCGAAACGCAAATCCTTCGATGGCGAAGAAATTTCAGAAGGGGATGGACCAGTTGGAGGAGGAGAAAGCAGTTCAGATCCTGAATCCCCCACACGGCGGAGCCTCGCAAGAGCCGGTGCTGGCAGCGGTCGGCACTCTGCAATTCGAGGTCGCACAGTACAGGTTGAAAACGGAGTATGGGGTGGAGACAATCCTGGAACCTCTGCCATACGTGGCCGCCCGGTGGGCGAATGGAGGTTGGGACGCGGTGCAGAAGGCGGGGCTCATGAGTGAAAGCGGGGTGTTTAGAGACCGCGCAGAGCGGCCGGTCATACTATTTCGCAGTAACTGGCAGCTGGAACACACTGACGAAAAGAACCCCGGGCTGAATTTGGGGATCGTGCCCGATACGGGATGGAGGGCTGATAAGCCCAGGGAGGCGAGAATCGGGAGCGTATGAATTGCCGATTGTGTAAATCCAGGGCGCTGCCGTATTTCACAGGCCGCTTCGGCGAGTATTTTGAGTGTAAACGCTGCGGAGCCGTTTTCCTTTCGCCCGAAGACCATCTGAGTGCAGCCGACGAACGGAGTAGATACGAAACCCACAATAACGATGTCGAAGACGCCGGATACCAGAACTTTGTTCAGCCGATATTCGACTTTGTCCTTTCTTCGTTTCACAGTACCGCAAAAGGCCTGGATTACGGATGCGGGACGGGCCCCGTGATCAGCCACCTGCTGGGTAAAGAGGGCTATGCCGTAGATCTGTACGATCCGATATTTAATAACGACAAGAGCGTTTTCACGAAACGATACGATTATATTGTGTGCTGCGAAGTTTTTGAGCATTTCAAGCACCCGGCACGCGAATTCGGGAAATTACAGCAGATGTTGCTGCCTGGCGGTAAGATAGTCGGGATGACTCTTCTGTTAGGCGACAATGAAGATTTTGAAACGTGGAGCTATAAAGAGGACCCGACGCACATCTTTTTTTATCGCCAAAGCACGATCTCGTTTATCGAAAAACACCTCGGCTTTAGCAGCTCGAAGGTCATGGACAGGCTTGTTATCGTCGAAGGTCCATAGTGTCAATCGCTCTGATGATAATGGTCGCTAGCGGCGATGGCGTGATTGTGGGGACCCCCGCCCGCATGCGACCCGCGAGACAGGGGTATCGTTCTGTCTGAATATAGACCGAATTGAACCGGTTGACGTATTATTGAGATATGGCTAACCAATATACGGCGGTAGTGAAACAGGATAACGGCTGGTGGATCGGTTGGATCGAGGAAGTTCCCGGGGTCAATTGCCAGGAAGTTTCACGCGAAAAACTGCTTGAAAGCCTTCGCATTACCTTAGGTGAGGCGTTGGAATTTAATCGTGAGGACGCCCGGCGGATGGCCGGTACAAGCTTTGAAGAGGCAACGATCGCCGCATGAAGCGGCGCGACCTGATCCGCCATTTGCACAAGCACGGTTGCGAATTGCTTCGCGAAGGCGGTAGCCACTCGTGGTGGCATAATCCATCGCATAACCGGCGTTCTGCCGTTCCTCGGCACTCTGAGATCAGCAACAATCTGATCCTCAAGATCTGCAAAGACTTGGGAATCCCTAAACCTTAGTTTCCCGGCATCTCGAATTGGACGCGTTCGCTTAACGCCTGCAATCACTTCCACCTATTGCATCGAATGGCTGACAGCTTTCCACGCCAGGACAACTTTTGCAGGCAGTATTAATTGCCCTGAGTGCCGTCCAAACCGTAGACATGCGAGTGGAGGAGAAATCGGTTCCGGGATGAGTGGCCCGTAGAAGATCGAGGAAATGATCAGGGGCGAGATCGCTTCACTCGCGATAAAGACGAGAACATCGGAGGGATGATGAATAAGATACAGCTTAGTTTTGTTGCTATTTTAACGACGGCAATTGGCAGCGTGGCCTGTGCGCAGAGTCCGAATCCGGGTCCGACGCAGAGCCCAACGCCGGGTCCGGCTCAGAGTAATGCTGCATGTTCGCCGATCGATATGGGGACCGCGAACGCACCTGAACAGAAACCCGCGTTGGCGGGGCAGACTCGCGCTTGCGCCGTTAAATCGGACTTTGCGATCGATGTAACGGTTGTGGCGAGCGGTCTGGAGCGTCCGTGGGCAGTAGAACCATTGCCCGACGGCACCTTTTTGATCACAGAGAAGGCAGGGCGGATGCGGATCGTGGATGCGAAAGGCCAGGTGAGCGAACCGATCGCCGGGCTGCTGCCGGTCGGGCAGGGCGGAGTTTCGGCGGACAGCTCTCAAGGCGGATTACCGCCGATAACGGCGAGAGGACAGGGCGGACTGCTCGATGTGGCTTTGAGCCCTGGTTTCGCAAAAGACAGGACCATTTACTGGAGCTTTTCTGAACAGCGGGAAGGCGGAAGCGGTACTAGTGTGGCGACCGGGACCTTAAGCACCGACGGAAAGCGGCTAGACAATGTGCGAGTAATTTTTCGAGCGATGCCTACTCACAATAATGGGCTGCATTTCGGATCGCGGCTCGCGTTCGGACCGGATCAGAAACTTTACGTCACGCTCGGCGACCGATTCGACAAGGCTACGATGCGTCCACAGGCCCAAAATACCACCAGCCACATCGGCAAGGTCGTCCGCATCAATCCCGACGGCACCATCCCGACCGACAATCCGTTTGCGGGGCAGGAGGGCTCACTCGGCGACATCTGGTCCATTGGCCATCGCAATATTCAATCGGCCACATTTGATGACAAAGGCAGGCTTTGGACAGTGGAGCACGGACCAAGAGGCGGCGACGAACTAAACCTGATAGAAAAGGGCAAGAATTACGGGTGGCCGATCATCAGCTACGGCGAGGAATATTCTGGTGAAGCTATTCCGGGCAACATTACGGCTCGAGAAGGCCTGGAACAGCCCGTTTATTACTGGGACCCGGTCATCGCGCCGTCGGGGATGGAATATTACACCGGCGATGTATTCCCGGAATGGAAGGGCAGCATCTTTATAGGCGGGTTGGCGTCAAAGCGGCTTGTGAGGCTCGTTATGACAGATAACAGGGTGACCGGCGAAGAACATCTCCTGAGGGACAGGGATAAACGGATCCGTGATGTGAGACAGGGGCCGGACGGGGCTCTCTATGTCGTCACTGACGAGTCGAAGGGCGAACTCTTGAAGATCGCCCGACGCAAATAGCGGGAATGAGCTGTCAACTATCTCGGCAATACCGCGAGAGTGTCGGCGAGTTTTTTGGCTATATCGCGCAAGGGATCTTTAGAGGCGACGAATCTGCCGGCGATCGCTGAGTCTTCTGACTCGGCGCTAAGGTCGGTGATGCCGTTAATGGTGGGCAGATATTTCTGAAGAACCGGTTTAGTGCGAAATTCGGTCTCGAGCACCAAAAGTCCGGCACGCAAATTTCGTATCGCCTCGATCACCTTTTGTTTATTTGCCCGGTTCCTCTCGGCGGTCTTCGGCGGAAGCGGTTTGGTTTTTGCAGATGCTTCAACATCTTCAATCCCCTGCGCTATCGGGCCCAGGACATCGACAAACCGGTCCAGGTTATCGGCCTGGATCTCCACCTTTTCGCGGGCTGCCCGAACATCGAGCGGCGGAATGATCTTAGCTGCCGGCGCGGGTTTCTTGGGCGCGGGTTTTCTGGCTGTTTTGCGTTGAGCATAGCCAGAACCGGCGAGGAGGACCAACAAAAGGCCGGCGGCAAACACGATACTGACTTTTTTCATAACCTTTCTTCCTGTTCAAACTGCCTCGAAAATCTTAACATAGTCATAATGACCCAAAAAGGTTTAGAAGTTCGCAGGCTCGGACGCGTTGGCTACTCAATTGCGCTCGACCTGCAGAAGGAACTTGAGTCAAGCGTTATCGCGGACCGCGGACGCGACTATCTGCTGCTGCTCGAGCACCCTCATACCTTCACGGTCGGACGTCGTGCTAAAACCGACGGCGTGCTGGCTACCGCCGATCTCCTGCGAAAACTGGGCGTCGAGGTTTTTGAGATAAATCGCGGCGGGCGGGTGACTTATCACGGGCTGGGACAGATAGTAGGTTATCCGATCATCAGCCTCTCGCCCGACCGCGAAGACGTCCATAAATACGTGCGCGATCTCGAGGAAGTGCTGATCCGAACGATGGCGGATTTTGATATAAGTGCATTCAGGATCGAGGGGCTGACCGGGGTTCACACCGTTGAGGGCAAGGTCGCGGCCATTGGCATTCATATCAAGCGTTGGGTGACCACGCATGGCTTTGCACTCAATGTGAATACCGATCTCAGCTATTACAACTGGATCATCGCCTGCGAAGGCGAACCGGTGACTTCGATGGATCGACTGCTCGGCCGCGAGGTGGATATGCCGGCGGTTGAGGACAGACTGGAAGCAAACTTTCGTGAGGTGTTTGCGTATCAGACTGCGGCGCCGGGGAGCGTGCGACTTCCGGCCGTGGAAGTTAATGCAGTTTAGTAGAGAAAATATCGCATCCGGCGTTCTTTATTTCGCGTAATCGCATTTTTCGGAAGCAGTAATCATTATTAAAGAGGGGGAATGAAAATGAGAATTTTAAGATCAATACCGTTTTTAGCATTGGCCACACTTCTAGCGGGCTGCGGCCAGGAGCCGGGCGTTAATCAGACGAATGTGAGCAACACCAACACGACCGGTTCGCCGACACCGGCGGTGCAAAACCTGACTGTTACCGACCGTCCGGCGAGTATAAAAGAACAGATGGCCGCCAGGGGCCAGCAGGACGAGGCTCAGCCAACCCTGCAGGCCCTGGAGCCAAAGGCTGGTGCTACCATCGCCAGCTCGACCGTCAAGGTCAGGCTCTCGGTGTCGGGCGACCTTAAGGGGTACATGCCGGGAATGGACCACGCAACCAAGATGGGTAACCACATCCATGTAATTCTCGACAATCAGCCGTACGAGGCCTATTACAATCTGGATCAGGAATTTGAGCTGCGAAACGTGTCGGATGGCGAGCATACGCTGAGGGTTTTCCCTTCGCGGCCGTGGCATGAGAGCTATAAGAACGAAGGCGCGTTTCGCATGGTCACTTTCACTGTCAAGAACGGTGGGGCCGATACAACGAAACCGACCACGTCCGGCACCGGGAACACGATGGCAAACGCGGCCTCGAATGCGAATACCGCCTCCACGCCCGAAGGAAAAGCGATGCCGGCAAGTACGGCCGGAAAAGTGGACCCCACGCGACCTCTGTTGACCTACAGCCGTCCCAAGGGCGAATACAAAGGTGCCGACGCCGATGCGATCATGATCGATTTCTGGCTGGCCAATGCAAAATTGATCGGTGACGGCGGCGAATATCGCATCCGGTACACCGTCGACGGCGGCGACCCCGGCTATCTCGACAAATGGATGCCCTTCTGGCTGACCGGCTGGACGGCGGGCAAACATTCGGTCAAGCTCGAGCTGATAGACAAGGAGGGCAACCTGATCGATAACGGCGGATACAACTCAACTACGCGCGAGATAACGGTGGTTAAGTAAACGATCGAGATTAAAAACGAATGAACTGGATCTATCTCTCCATCGCGGGTGTCTTTGAGGTAGCGTGGGCGATCGGGCTGAAGTATACCGAGGGCTGGACGCGGCTATGGCCGAGTATTATCACCGCGGCGTTAATGATCGTGAGCTTCTACTTTCTTTCGCTCGCGGTTCGCTCCCTGCCGATCGGCACGGCCTATGCAGTGTGGACAGGTATCGGAACGGTCGGCGCAGCGATGCTGGGAATGGTATTGTTTGACGAGCCGCGGGATATTTTTCGGATGCTGTGCATCGTTCTGATAATTGCGGGGATCGCAGGGCTTAAGCTCACATCGTCGAATTGAGCTCGACGTATCCGGAATAACTGATAAATGATAACTGAGAGCTGATAATTATCAGTTTCGAATTATCAGTTTCGAGTTATTCCGGAGATGAAACTGCCTTGTATGCTTGCCGTCTGGCCGTAATTCTCTTAACCTCGATTATTCACATTTCTCTGGAGTTCCTTTTAATATGCGACGTGATACAACTTCGTGGTTCAGCCACAATCTTGGAATGGAAATGCCGCTTGTGGCTTATGGGCACGCGGGGTACCCGCTGCTGATGTTCCCGACGGCGGCGGCGGATTATCTCGAATACGAGCGGTTCTACCTCGTTGATGCGATCAAGGATTATATCGAGGCGGGGCTGATCCGCGCCTATTCGATCAATTCGGTCAACCGTTACAGCCTTCTCAATAAAGAATCGCACCCGGGCTGGAAAGTCGAGATGCTCGAGCGGTACGACAAATACATCCTCGATGAGGTACTGCCGCTGATCCGCAACGAATGCGGGGACGATGCGAGGCCGCTGACGACCGGGGCCAGCCTGGGCGCTTTTCTGGCTGCCAACACGTACTTCAAGCATTCAGACCAATTTCGCGGCACGATCGCGATGAGCGGCAGCTACGATATCTACAATTATCTCGAGAGCTACTTCGACGACAACGTTTATTTCAACAACCCGATGATGTACCTCAGGAACCTCAACGATGATTTTCACCTTCCGCGGCTGCAAAAGGCCGATTCGATAGTGGTCGTCACGGGGCAAGGTTCGTTTGAGGCCCCGGACCGCAGCCGGGAGTTCTCGGGCCTACTTCACAGCAAGGGCATCCCCCACCGCCTGGACATTTGGGGCCACGACGTCAATCACGACTGGGTCTGGTGGCGGAAAATGCTGCCTTATTATTTGGGTGAGTTTACTAGATAAGAAAGACGGGGATAGCATCGTACCATCCCCTCCCCTCTATCACAGCGTCAGACCTTATCCATCACCCTTCTTCCCTTTGCGCGTTGGCCCATCAGGCTTTTCCTGTTGTGGCTGCGGTTTGGCGGCCGGGGGCGGGGGCGGCACTTTCTGCACCGGCGGCCGTTCGGTCGTAGTGTCAGCTGGCTTGAGGGTCGTATCGGGTTTTACGGTATCGGTCGAATCACCGCCCGAAACGGGTGCGTTCGGATCGATCTCCGTTGCCGGCGTAAAGGCTATTCCCGTCCTGCGGGCGTTGCTATCAGCCTCCTGAAGTTTCTCGAGCTCCTCGCGTTTCCTAAGTTCGCTTTCCCGCTTAATCTCTGCCGGCATCGGAGGCGGCGACGGGAACGTATCTTTCGGCTTGTCCTTTAAAAATTGGCTCATAAAGGAATTAAAGTAGGGCAGAGCTCCGCCGCCGCCTGTCATTCCCGAACCGAGAGATTCCTTTCGCAGCGGATTGCCCATCCAAACCCCGGTTGCGTAAGACGGGGTAAAGCCGACGAACCAAACATCGGTATGAGAATTAACGGTGCCGGTTTTTCCGGCAAGCGGATGGCCGGCCGCGTTTGCTCCCGGTGCCGTTCCGCCGCCCGCGGTCACACCACGAAGCATCTGGACCATTGTCAGTGCGACATATTCGTTGGTGACCTTTGAGCTGGTGCCCTCAAACTCCTCAAGCAGGCTTCCGTCGCGGTTATAGACCTTTCGGATAAGGTGCGGGGCCATGCGGATTCCCTTGTTGGGGAAAGCGGCATAGGCAGCCGTCATTTCCAGCAGCGAGGCTTCGCTTGCGCCGAGCGCCGAGGGCAGGCTGGGGGCCATCGGATTTGAGATGCCAAAACGCCTGACCATCTGTGCTCCGGATTGTATGCCGACCTGGTCAAGCAAATGCACCGCCGCCAGATTGTACGATTTAGCCAAAGCGATCTTCATCGGAACGTTGGCGTGGCTATGGCTTCCGTCATAGTTTTTTGGCGACCATCCGCCGCGTTTGATCGGAGCTCCGCTTACCACCATATCGGGGGTCATCCCTTCTTCAACGGCTGCCGTATAGATGAAGGGCTTATAGGCCGAGCCCGTCTGCCGTAATCCCTGCGTGGCATTGTTGAATTTGTTCGTATGAAAATCGTAGCCTCCGACCATTGCCACGATCTCGCCGTTTTTTACATTAACGCAGGTCAGAGCCGCCTGAATCTCGGGGACCTGTTCAAGCTCGACCTGCAGAACCTGATTTTCCTTGTCGACCTCTTTGATCAGGAATTCCGCCAGGAAGCCCGGTTTCAGCTCGTCCTTGGGACGCTTGCGGCTCCTGCCCATGTCACTGGCGCGAACAACCGCTTTGTATTTTCCGAACCGCACGCCGACTTCGTCTGCCGTCGGATTGACCCTCATTACCAAGCCCTTTATATATTCGCCTTCCTTATAATCGTCACCGTACCAATCGGGGTGCTTAAATGACTCAAGCGTGCGGTTGATCTCCTTTTGGTCGGTTATCGGCTGGTCGTTGTCATCCAGCAGCAGATTTCGATAATCCGAACGCCATCTCCGATTACGGTCAAAGGAACGGAGGCGTTCACGGATCGTTTTAGTTGCGATCCGCTGCGCTTCGACATTGATCGTCGAGTAAACCTTGAGGCCGCCCTGGGCTACC
Organism: Pyrinomonadaceae bacterium; assembly: GCA_041745615.1. GTDB lineage: Bacteria > Acidobacteriota > Blastocatellia > Pyrinomonadales > Pyrinomonadaceae > OLB17. The sequence goes on from JBGTIP010000051.1 coordinate 12,010, forward strand.
CGGGTGGTATATTTATCTTCTAGATACCTCCTTATCTCTTCGACCGGATAGTCCCATGCAGTAGATTTCGGCTGAGACTGGTAAAAGGCTGTGTCGGCCAGTTTGATGGGCCTGGCCTTAGCGGCGTCTATCTCGGATTGTGAGTATTTCTCGGGGTAATATTTCGCCATTTGGTCCAGGACAATGTCCCGTCGGGTCCTGGCTTTTTCCAGGTTCCGGGTAGGCGAGTATTCAGGCGATTTCGGAATAGCGGATAGAAGGGCCGCCTCTTCTAACGACAGGTCCTTGACCGATTTACCAAAATACGTTCGCGACCCGGCTTCAAAACCGTATGCACCGGCCCCGAGAAAGACATAGTTCATATACATCTCAAGGATCTGGTCCTTCGTATACAGCCGCTCGATCTGGAGCGCGACTGCCCATTCGTTTACTTTGCGGGCATAAGTCTGGTCCTTATAGAGAAAGAGGTTCTTTGCCAATTGCTGGGTGATCGTTGAGGCACCTTCGAGACGGCCGGTCGTGAAATTCTTAAAAACGACGCCTACGATGCGATAGGGGTCGATGCCAATATGGTCGCGATATCTGTAATCCTCGATCGCCAACAGTGCATCCACGACCTTGTCCGGAACGTCCTGAACCTTTATAGGAATGCGCTTTTCGATGGCAAATTCTGCCAGGATGGTCTCGCCATCATCGGCATAAATAGTTGTGACCTGCGGCGGCCGATAGGTTGCCAGGGCAGACACTTCGATCGAGTAGCGCGAGTTATTGAGATAATACGAGGCCAGCACGCCCGTCAGGGCACCCGCAGAAAGGGCCAAAACCAGTGCAACGAACAAAAATGTCAGACCGGACAACCAGCCGCTTCCCGACCCGTTCGGGAGGGTTTCTGCTACCTTAAATTTCTTAAAATCAAACGCCACCTATAACCTCCTAGTTGACGAACCGTCGCAACTTAACACTTACTACGAATCCTATCGCAACAAACGTAGACAGTATCGCTGACAATCCCGCACTCATCAGCGGAAGAGGGACACCGATCACCGGCAATATCCCGAGAGCCATACCGATATTCATAAATATTTGAAACGCTAACCCGCATACGATAGCCATTATAACAAGCATACCGGGCCGGTCGGAAGCCTCGCGCGCGCCGGCGATCATTCGGGACAACAACAGTGCGTATGCAAGCAAGAGCGAGACGCACCCAATAAACCCTGTATTTTCAGCAGTTACCGCAAAAATAAAATCCGTCTGAGGAGCGGGCAGAAACTTTAGAACGCTTTGTGATGTGTCTGTATCACCCTGATTGCCGGAAAGACCTCCCTTTCCGACCGTGATCATTGACTGGATCGTGTGATAACCGAATCCGCGCGGGTCGACGCTTTCCGGGTCCAGTATCGCATTTATCCTTTCCTGCTGATAACGTTTGATTGACCCCGTTTGAACGCCGACGGTGTAAGCGGCCGGTATGAGAACAGCAGCTGCAACAAGCGTTATGATAACGTATCTGATCCTGACTGCGGAAAGAAACAGGACGGCCGCCAGCAGCGGAAAATACGTCAGCGCCTGCCCGGCATCAGGTTCGAGCATGATCAGTCCGACCGGACCGGCAAGGATGGCCCCACCGATCAGCGTTTCTTTGAGCCTCAGATTTCTTGCTTCGCGTGCACCGAAGTACTTTGCAAGCATCAGCACGGTGGGCACCTTGGCGAACTCCGATGGTTGAAACTGCCCGATCACGGGAAGCCTGAGCCATGCCTGTTGACCGTTAACCTCGACGCCTAAAGGCGTCAGTACCAGCAAAAGCAAAACCAGAGCGATCCCGTAAAAAAACGGAGCCGCGTCGATGATGCGTCGGTAATCACTGAATGCGACAACAAGGAATGCGACCATCGCGATACCGATACCGATGATCTGCTTCGACCAATATCCTTCCCCGGGGAGGGCGTTGTAGATCTGCCATACGCCAAACGAAGCGATCGCCAGAACCAGACCGGTCGTAAGCCAGTCAAAATCCCTCAGATCTCGTTTTTCGAGTATCGCAACCATAACTATTGAAAATTCATGCCGGTCATTCGGTTTTCGCTAAGGCCGGATTGCTCTTCGCAAGATACGCCTCGTAGACTCCCTTAACAGCGGGCCCCGCATGCGTTCCGCCAAAACCGACATTCTCGATCAAACCTATGACCGCGATCTCCGGATTGTATGCCGGTGCAAAAGTGACGATCCAGGCGTGGTCCTTCTTTCCCGAGGCACTATCGGACGCCTGGGCGGTCCCGGTCTTTGCGGCAACGTCGAAGCCGGGAATATTTACAACACGGCCGGTGCCGCCGACGACTGCCGACCACATACCTTCAACTATCATCTTTTGCTGTTCCGGGCTCATATCAATAACTTTAGGCTCGGGACGATCGAACCCGAACCCAGGACGCTCGTCGAACTGTCCGATCGCGCTTATAGGTCGGAATTCCTTCAAAAAATGTGGAGTATACATTCTACCGAACATCCCGACAGCAGCTACGGTACGCAGCAGCGAGATCGGGGTTACGACCACTGTGTCCTGACCGATCGAGGCGTAAACGGTGCGTATATCAGACCACTTCCCTTCCCGCTTTTCGACTAAGGGCTTCCAACTCTTTGGGGTCTGTCCGACTTTTTCGTTAGGAATGTCGATGCCGGTCGTCCTGTCATATTCGAAGACCTCGATCATCTTGATCATCTCCTCGATGGTCATTTTGAGGCCCATGCGATAGTAGTATCCGTTGCAAGACCTCGAGATCGCGGGCACGAGCGAGGGGCTCCCGTGGCTGCCCATACACTTTGTAAATTTACTACCGACCTGGATACCTCCGCCGCAAGCAAAATCGGAATCGGCAACAGTGATCACTTTACTTTGAAAACCGCCGACGGACATCGGTATTTTCCACGTCGATCCCGGGGGATAACGGCCCTGGATGGCACGATTGAACAGGGGCCTCTCCTCATCCTGCCAATATGCGGCGATCTGGGCACGCCCTTCTCTTGTTTTGCGTCCCTGAATGAAAATGTTCGGGTCGAAAGACGGGGCCGACGCCATTGCCAGCAGTTCGCCATTGCGAGGGTCTAATGCAATGATCGTCCCGCGTTTTGACGCGGAATTCGCTAGCTGCGATTCCGCCGCTAACTGAAGATCGAGATCGATCGTCGAGACCAGGTCCTGCCCGGACTGCGGCTCGATCCGCTCTATCTCCGCCTGCACGCGGCCGCGGCTATCCACAATGACTTTTCGGTAACCTGGCCTCCCGCGAAGATGTTCATCGTAGGACTGCTCGAGCCCGCCCTTTCCTATAATGTCACCCGGACGAAAGCCCTTTTCAATATATTCCGGATCTTCAAGCTGCTTAGGGCTGACCTCGCCGACATAGCCAAGGACGTGTGCGAGGGTCGTACCCAACGGATAGAAACGCTGCGGCTGGAGCTCGACACGAAGCTCGGGAAATTCCAGCGAGTGCGATTCGACCCAGGCAATGTCTTTCATATCGACACTTTCCTTTAGGACCATCGCTTCGAACTCATTCTGCTTTTTGATCAGGTTCAAGCGCTCGATCACAAACTGGCGATCGAGGTTCAGCCCCTTGGAATAGTCATCGACTCGGTCGTTAACGTTGATGGTTTTCAACGGCTCGTTAGATAAAACGACATTGTAGGTCGGCCGAGAATCCACCAGAAGCTTCCCGTTGCGGTCGAATATCGCCCCACGCGGGGCCGGGATCGGAATAAACCTGACCCTCTGGTTCTCTGCCCGCTCGCTATAATACTCACCTTTGACGATCTGGAGGAAATAAAGACGAACTCCCAGCAGAGCCAGCAGCACAAAAGCGATCACCTGGATCGTCCCTACGCGTATTCCCAGATTTTGAACATGATCGCCGATCTTCATAACTCAGTTAAAGTTTACTTGAGCAGTATTACTTATTTAGTCTGATAGGATTTCTCCGTCTGGTCTGTCTCCTCGAGGGAAACATTTCCCGCCGCCGCTTGGGTTTTTGCCCTGATAGATTCTGGAGTATCAAGTAAACCAGCGTACCGACTATAGTCGTTCCGATCAACGAGTAGGCCACTGTAACAAGGGCATCGCCAACAGGCGGTTGTCCGAGCAGCCAATGCAGTCCGTAATATACAAGATCATCTATCAGGCACGCGCCTGCTATGACGGGGATGCGAAGCAGAAGGTTGTCCAGGTAGACACGCCTCGTCATCTCGGAAACCATATATGCTATAAGGGTTTTCGAGAAGCCATTTGCTCCCAGCAGTCCCCCGCTCAATGCGTCGACCGCTATCCCGGAAAGAGTGCCGAAAAAAATGGCCCGGATCGAATTTCGCTGGAGCGCCGCGAAAACGACAATGATCAAGGGAAAATCAATATAGGCAAATGGCTCAAAGACGTTGCGCAAGGTCCATTGCAGGACGACCGCAACGATCAATGCAACTGTAAGCCTAACGCCATCCATAGTTAAGTAAAGGCGAACCCTCTCAAATAAACTCGTGTTCCGCGAACCGACCCGCGCACGGATCCGATCGTCAAATCATTTTGGCTGAACCGCATTTGGCAGCTTTCGCTCGTATTCCAGTCGATCTGGCGGCGAATAGAGCAAGATCCCGACTTCCTGCATTGCATGGAGCCGGGCGGCCGGTCGCACCAGTATCTTATGAGGTGTCGTTGCAGACCCGCTAATTACATTTACGATATCACCAACTTTGAGGCCCGGCGGATAAATGTCGTCCTGTCCGGTCGTGAAGATCTCCTGCCCGATCTGAACATCAATATTACCGGAGACGTACTTCATCTCGATAAGTTCGCTATCGCTCGTCCCTACCACCACACCCAGAGCACCGGTCTCGCCGATCTGCCCGACAACCGCTCCGATCCCTGAGCCTTTTCGGGTCAGAAGATCCACCTGCGAGGTAAGCGGGCTGACCGCCGACACGCGGCCCACCACACCGCCATCGGTAATGACCGGCATATTAAGCGTTACCCCGTCAAGACTGCCGCGATTTACGATCGATGAGTCGAACCAAACCGATGGGTCACGACCGATGATCCGTGCGGGGAGAACCTTTGGCTGGCTCCTCTCCCTAAGATCGAGAAGTGCGAGAAGTCTTGCATTTTCGGCCTCAAGTACCTTCTGCTGCTGGAGCTGCAGCTCCTGCTCCTGCACCTTTTGCTTTAACTTGCTGTTCTCGTCCTGTGCCGACCGCAGGCTGGAGATCGAGACGAAATAATTCGAAATTGATGTGGTAACCGTTGTAACCGGGGACTGCACAAAGTCGGCTGCTGTTTGGGTCCATGCACGGATCACCCGCTGGCCGGAACTGATCTCACGGGCATCGAATGCCATGAGCACAAAATTTACGAGCAAAAGGGCGATCACCAGCCAAGGGGTCATTCGCCACACTTCTTTTTGACTACGCTCAGCCATCTCTAGAGTCTTGAGTTTTGAGTTTTGAGTCTTGAGTCGATCGTCGGGGGTCAGAATTATCGGGGACTCAAGACTCTTGACTCCGACTCTCGACTAATTCCCTGTCATCAACGAATTGTCCCATTTTACCCGTTTGAGAAGTTCGAAATCCGAGAGCATTTTACCGGTACCGAGAACTACTGACGAAAGGGGATCATCGGCAATGACGACGGGCAGCCCGGTCTCGATCATAAGCCGTTTATCAAGGTTTTTAAGTAGTGCTCCGCCACCGGTAAGCACGATGCCTCGCTCGACGATATCGGCCGAGAGTTCCGGTGGAGTGCGTTCGAGCGCGACGCGAACTGCGTTGATTATCGTAGCAACCGAATCTGACAGGGCCTCGCGGATCTCTTCATCCGTCATCGTGATCGTCTTAGGGATGCCCTCGATCAGGTTACGGCCGCGAACGTCCATTGAGAGGGGCTCTTCGAGAGGAAACGCACTCCCAAGGGCGATCTTGATCGCTTCTGAGGTACGCTCGCCAATGAGCAAATTATATTTCCGTTTGATGTACTGAGTGATGGCCTCGTCCATCTCGTTACCGGCGACCCGCACCGCACGCGAGTAGACAATACCCGAAAGCGAGATAACGGCAATATCCGTGGTCCCGCCGCCGATATCCACAACCATGTTGCCGTGGGGCTCGGTTATGGGCAGTCCGGCTCCGATCGCAGCTGCCATTGCTTCCTCAACAAGGTAGACTTCAGAGGCCTTGGCTCTGTAAGCGGAATCCTCGACCGCACGCCGTTCAACCTGTGTGATCTCGGACGGAATGCCGATAACGACGCGGGGACGGACCCAGGATTTGCCATTATGTGCCTTGCGGATAAAATGCTGAAGCATTTTTTCCGTCACTTCGAAATTGGCGATCACGCCATCCTTCATCGGACGAATCGCGACGATGTTCCCCGGGGTGCGCCCGAGCATCTCTTTAGCATCGCGGCCGACTGCCTCTACCTGATTCGTGACCTTATTAATGGCCACAATGGACGGTTCAGAAACGACTATGCCGCGCCCTTTGGCATAAACGAGTGTGTTTGCTGTTCCGAGATCGATCGCAAGATCGCTCGAAAATAGACTGAATAAAGACTTAAATGCCATTATTTGATAACTTTATCCCAGATAATATCTTTTAGAAATAGTGTTGAACGGAGTGGTCTGCTGCCGGATCTGACCGGGACCGACAGTCGAAAACGAGATACCGTCGCCCAAAATGTCTAACCTAAAAGCATACACCTTTTTTAAGGCATTTTTCTAACTTAATCGAAGATTTTTTTGGCTCAGGTCGATGGTGAGGCCGTTTTTGCCGTTCTGACCATCCGGTCAGCGGAAAGTAAGGCTCCATTTTTCTTGAACTCACGTTTATGCCCGATTTCCAAACGAATAAGGCGACTCGAAAGCCGCCTTATTCTGTTAAATTCGACTGCTGTACGGTCTACTCGATCCCCACAAGGTCGATATTGGAAATGGCATCGGTGACCTGAATGACTCTGGAATCGAATCGGAAACGCTTGTTCGATACCCCGATAACGTAGGTCTGACCCGTCCGAACGTCGTTGATCTGGTAATATCCCAGTGAGTTGCTCGTCACGGTTCGAGATTTTCCGCTCGTGTCGGTAAGGACAACGGTAGCATTTCGAAGCCCGGTTCCCTCCGGCGACAGTACCCGCCCGCTTAGTGTAACTCCGCTCGATGTCGTACAGGCCTGGCCGCCTATAGAAATGTTTCCAGGCTGGTAGGACGTTTCGAGTAGATTGCCGAGGGCGTCTGCCGTGGAAAGCAATGTGGTCTTTCCGCCAAATCCTATCTCGGTCAGCCCCGTTGGTGCACCAGGAACTACCTGAAAACGGATGTTGACCAGGTGCCGTTTCGAGGGCGCCGCCGGAAAGGCGTCCGGAGCGTCGATCAGTATACCGATCTCGCCGTTGGCGACATTAGTCGGATTTGTCGTCAGAACAAATCCGCCCGCGGCCGTATCCTCACCAAGCAAGATTTGAGGATCCGAGAGGATCGCGGGATCGAACTTCACTGTAAGACCCGCAGCAGCTTCATTGCCTTCGGACTCGAGCATGATCTCTACTGTCGTCTGGAATCCGGCACAACCATAGGCGGTAAATGCACTAACAACGCGACCGTCGGCACTGCCAGCCGCCGCCAGCGGTGATTCCATCACCGGAGCAATAGGCCCGATCGGCCCGCCCGCTGGTGTCGGCGGATCGAGTGATACTGCATATCGACGGGCCTGGATCACGTCGCCGGATGTGATCATGCCATCGCCAAGCGTAGCTCTCGGCGCAGCATCCGCACGCTGAAACTCATTAAAGGCGGGGTTCGGCGTAAGCAGACCTACCGCAAATTGCCTCATCAGCACAACATCGTTGGACAAGACCACTCCATCACCGGTAAATCGGTTAGCGACATCACTCTCGAGCCCGCCGCCCACGTTATTCGTGAAAACAAGCTCATTAAAGCCTCCCGGGAAGCCGAGGGTGAGATTCGCCGTGCGATTCAGCAGGTCGACGACAGGAGTACCCGTCGGCGAGGTGACCGATACGAGCCCGGTCCCGGGGGCCGGTGACTCAGTGACCGTGACCGTCGCTCCCACAGGGAATGTACCGACGGGAGGCGTAGTATTCGTTGGAGTGAACGGACCCTGAGCGAACGCACAGAAGCCGCCCGATGACGCTGGCCCGGCCAAAACAGTTAGATTTGGTACTGTGATCGGCTGATTAGTCTGATTGCCGAACGGGAATCCGCCAGTGTTCTGAATAGCGATCTGGAACGTAAACGATGCTCCGACGGAAATTCCGGGACCCGCTATCTTACAGATCTTGAGCGTGGTTGGCTGGAAAACGAAATTTGTATACTCGATCTCCGACGTTCCTCTTCGCTGCCTGTAGACTGCCTGACGGGTCAGCAAATTCGGGTTAGGAGTGACGGTGATGCCCTGCACCGTAACTGGAGCTGCCGGGAAACCGGTCAACGCCTGGTTGAGGCGAATTCGTGAAACACGGACCTCACCGGGGCCGACACCCGGGATCGGATCGACTGCGGGAAGCAATTCTGTTACTAGGACATTCGATCCAACGATAAAGCGCGTCAAATCGTTATTCGTCTCACGAACGAAGGTACAGTATCCGCCTTGAGTGGCTGGACCGGCCATAACTCGTACAATTCTTGTAATATCAATTCCCGGCATAATTGGGCCTGGAAACGGATTGCTCGGAGCACGGCCGCGGATCTCAAAGTCAAAACGGGTTCCAATCGGAATTCCTGGCCCTGCGATCTTGCAGACCTTGAGGACGCCCGGATTGGTACGGTTGAAGAAGTTGAAGGTTGTCTGGTTTTCGGTACCGCCTTCGACCACAGTACCAGTAACATAGCCCCCACCGGAATTGGTGTTATCGACGCAAGCAGGAGGTACTAGCCCTTCGCCGATCGTCGAGCAGGCGATCGTGTTTCTGATCGCAGCATTAAGAGTCAGGCCGCCGAATCGATTTGCCGGAAATGTGGACGCCGAATCGAGCGTATATCCATTTTCAGCAATTTCCGTGACCCTGATCAGTGATTCCTGGGGGAAAGCACCGGGATTGGCTACAGGCTGCACCTGTATTGCACCTGAACACTGGCCTACCGGGACTGGAAAGATCTGGTTCGGCAATGCATCGACTGTGAAATCGAAGAATCCCGTTACGTCGGTATCATTGACAGACACGCCATCAATGGCGGTTGGAGCCGCCGGATATTTGCAGATCTCGATAACCGCCGGGATCGCGAATTGGTTGAAGAATGTGACGACGGTCTGGCTGGAGATCGTGCCTTGTACTACATTGACGACGGCCGTCCGAAGTGGAAGGTTGATCGCTCCGAGCGTGCTCGGTCCGGACCTTTCAACACGGACAAGGCGGAAACGGTTGTTCCATGTACCTGCCTGGTTCGTGAATGTCCCGTCTATCAGTTCCTCGATCAAAGTCGGGCCCGCGGGCACAGTGATGGGCCCCGAGCATCCCCCTACCGGCACCTGATAGATCTGCCCGTTCAATCTGAACTGGAATATTCGATTTTCAAGACCGGAAGGACCCTGAACCATGGCCAGTCCTGCCTCCCCTGCTTCCGAAGTCCCATGCAGGGTTATAGGCGGTGTGCTGACCACAGGAGCGACAGCTTCTTTACATATCTCAATCACTCCTTCCTGAAGCACGAGATTCGACGATTCGCCGAGGACAACTTCGCCATCT
>JBGTIP010000052.1:0-51095 GCA_041745615.1 Pyrinomonadaceae bacterium
TGATCGACTGTGCCGATTTGCCCTGGAACATATTCGAAAAATCTCCAAGCGGATCATACGTGCAAATATCGCCTTCAAACTTTCGCCGGTCATATATCAGATCGCGGGCCGTGTCGATCTCAAGCTCAGAGAACCGCATCAGCGGCAATATCTTCGATGCGTTAACGATCGCCGAATTCATCCCGGCCTCGACACATTCGTGTAGAAAGACAGAATTCAGAACCACTCGTGCAGCGGGATTTAATCCGAACGAAATGTTCGAAACGCCCAAAATGATATTCGCCTCTGGCAATTCCTCGTGGATCTGCTTGATCGCTTCGATCGTTTCGACAGCATTCTTGCGGTCCTCTTCGATCCCTGTCGAGATCGGCAGTGCGAGGGGGTCAAAGAAAATATCGTGCCCGGGAATGTCGTTCTCAATAACCTGTGCGTATGCACGGCGGGCGATCCTGACCTTGTCCTCCCGCGTCCGCGCCATTCCCTCCTCATCGATCAGGCCGATGACAACACCTGCTCCGAAACGTTTCGCAAGGTCTAAAACCTTTAGGAAACGCTCTTCGCCATCCTCGTAATTGGTCGAATTCAGCAGCGATTTCCCGCCGGCGTGCTCCAGGCCCGCCTCCATCTTTTCCCACTCAGTCGAGTCGAACATCAGCGGGATTTTCACCGCCGTCGCTAGTCGCGAAGCCAGCTCGTGCATATCGGCCACGCCGTCTCGTCCGACGAAATCGACGTTGATGTCCAGAATGTGTGCACCCTCGCGTTCCTGCGATTTGGCGAGCGAGACGAGTCCGTCCCAATCCTCGGCATCCAGCAGGTCCCGCATTTTTCTAGATCCCGAGGCGTTCACTCGCTCCCCGACGATCAAAAACGAAGCGTCCTGCGTATACGGCTGCTGGAAATAGATCGACGATGCCGAAGGCACGAGCTTCGCGTTTCGCTGTTTCGGTGATATGGCTCCGACCTTTTCGATCAATTTCTTCAGATGTTCGGGCGTTGTACCGCAGCATCCTCCGACGATATTTGCCCCAAAATCCTTTGCAAAATGCTCGACCTGCGCTGCAAAGCTCTCCGGTGTTTCATCATAATGCTGCTTGCCGTCCTTGACCTCGGGCAAACCGGCGTTCGGCAGTACCGAAACTGGCAGAGGGTAGTTTTCGCACAGATAGCGAAAGCTGTCCGTCATGTGCTTCGGCCCCGTGCCGCAGTTCATTCCGATAACGTCGATCGGGAATGGCTCAAGAGCGGTCAATGCCGCCCCGATCTCCGTACCATTGAGCATCGTGCCGAATATCTCGATCGTTACCTGTGCGATCACCGGCAGCTTGATCTTATGCTTTTCAAAATGCTCAAATATCGCTGCCAGCGCTGCCTTCGTCTGCAACAGGTCCTGGCAGGTCTCGACGATCAGCACATCACTGCCGCCGTCGATCAGCCCTCGAACCTGCTCTCGATAGGCGTCTTTTAATGCCGGATAAGTAATATGCCCAAGCGTCGGAAGCTTCGTGCCCGGCCCGATCGAACCCGCAACAAACCTCGGCCATTCGGGCGTCGAATAATCACTCGCGATCCGCTTGGCAAGCTCCGCCGCCCGCTTATTTACATCATAGGTCTTGTCCGCAATGCCAAACTCTGTCAGCACGACCTCGCTGCCGCCAAAGCTGTTCGTTTCGATCACATCACAGCCGATATCGAGAAAATTCTTGTGCACCGTCTCGATCGCGTCGGGCCGCGTGTAAAGCAGGTTCTCCGAGCAGTTCTCAAAATTCGGCCCGCCCCAATCGTCGATCGACAGCTCGAGCGACTGCAAAAACGTCCCCATTGCACCGTCGAAGACGATGATCTTTTCGTTCAAAAGGTCAAGGAATTTAGCCATAGATCAAAAAAACCCTGTACTAAAAGCACAGAGTTTCGGTTAGAACTTTTTTTGAACTCTCTGCTATTTAGCGTTTATTTACCGTGGCCGCAAGTCGCAATAACTCACCACATCCGAATCACTAAGTCTACAGATATTTAACCTATATCGTCAACAGTCAGGAAGGAGTACAAATGAAAAAGCGGATCGAGGGATCCGCCTGAAAAGTAGTTGCCGCTGCCTTAACAATACCCAAGCAGGAAAAACACCAGCAAAAAGATCAGGATCGTCGAAATTAACCCTCCACCGAACTTCCACGCCGCGGCCCCTGCCAGGCCCCCTCTTAGTAAATTATTCATAGTTATTTATATCTCCTACTCATGATCCTAACGTCGAAAATTAAATGTGATGGTACTCCAGAAAACAATTGAATTCTAAAATAGAGACTTTTATCGAAACAAATGTTTGTCTATTCTTTAAATGATGAATGGCATCATTGAAATCATAGTGATCGTAGGCCTCCTGACTCTGATCGGTAGTCTGGCCCTCGGCATTTTTGCCTACCGCTATTATTGGGGAGAGCGCGGAACTCCGCCGCTTACCGGCGAAGCAAGGCGTCTGCAAAAAGAGGCCGAACTCAGGGCTCGTGCACGACAGCTCGACTACGCCGAAAAGCATCCCACCAGGCCTCGTAGTCCCGATTTCTGGGATAACCGAAAAACGTGACTTTTGTCCTAGAAATAAATAGCAGCAAAAATCCTAATTTTTGGAACTATTTTAATTTCAAAGCGTGTGCTTTATTGTGATCCCGCTAAGTTACAAGCGGAATATCCATGAACACTCACTCAAGGCGGGCCGATGCCCGCCTTTTTTTATTTCTGTGTCATATATTTGTAGGCCATCGACGCGATATCGTCCAGCGAGCTGCCGTCACGATCGCGATCGAGCATGCTCGTGGCCAGATCGAGCATCGAACTACCTTCTGAAGGTTGAGCATGGGATTGAACGCCCCCTAGAAGGCCGCCAAGTAACCCGCCAAGACCCTCGGGCCCGACGTTCTGTTCCTGTTTTTGCCGGCCCAGATAACCCATTACTATAGGCGCCAGGAACATCAGGATCTGTGCGACCTTGCCGATGTCCAAACCAGACTTTTCGCTGACCTGCTGTGCGACCTGGCCCTGGCTGCCTCCGAGTATATGCCCCAGTATACCGCCCGCATTCGCCTGGCGAGGTGGAGTCGTCTGTTGACCACCGCCAAAGATCATGCCGGCGAGTCCGCCGAGGTTATCCAAAACACTTTCATGGTGGTCCGTCTCAAGGGCGTTGTTAAGGCTCTCTGCACCCTGGGGCGTGGCCGCATTACTTGCCAACCCGTTGATCAGCATCGGCAAAGCCGCTTGAATTGCCATATTCACTGCTGAATAGTCAGCTCCGACATTCTGGCTTATTTCCTCGACCGCCTGCGATCCTTTTTCCTGTCCGAGCAGGTCTTGTAGTGAAAAGATAATTTTGCCCTCCTGATTTTCGAAATGGTTCACTCGCCGATATAGTAAATGAATAGGCCTATCGTACCACGCATGACCCTCCGCCGCATCAGAAGCCGCTCAACCAAAAAAGTCCCGATATTCGCAGCCACAGCGGCTATCGTTATACTCGTTTCTTTTGTGTCTTCCTGCTTCCTATGGCAGAGCAACGGAAAGGGGGCCCGACCTGTTCACGTTACGACCCTGGCCGGTATGAACGGGGAATTTGGCGAGCCTTTTGGCGTGGCTCTGCGGGGCGGCACGACATACGTTTCGGACGGGGAACTGGACCGCATCTGGCGTATCGATGCTTCAGGCCCGACGATCTTTGCATCCGGCCTAAACACTCCTTCAGCCATCGCATTCAATGATGATGGCGATCTGGTGGCAGCCGATACCGGTTCGCACACGATCCGTTCGATAAATGATTCCGGAGAAGTTTCGATAATCGCAGGGCTCGAAGGAAAGCCGGGGGAAGATGATGGCGATGCTAGTGTAGCCACCTTTAGGGGCCCAATAGGCGTCGCGATATCAGGAACTGGTCGCATTTACGTCACCGACACCTATAATGACCGAATTCGTGTGATAGAAAACGGCATAGTTTCCACCATTGCCGGTAGCGAACGCGGATTTGCCGACGGCATAACCAAAAATGCTAAGTTCGACACTCCAACCGGAATTGCGTTGTGGCGAGACAAACTGCTGGTTGCCGATGCGGGCAACGGTCGAATCCGAGTCGTGGAGCCGGACGGACTCGTTTGGACGCTAACTGGAACCGGTGCCGGAAATTTATCGGATGGTCTGTTGTCTAATGCCGGGATTTACCAACCGTCTTCCATCGCAGTCGACGAATCAGACACGATCTATTTTTCTGACGGAAATTCTGTGAGGTCCATTGAACTTGCTCCATTTCCTGTAGTTCGCACGTTGTCCTCCCAACGCCGTGGGATATCGGACGGCCCCCTCCACCTTTCACGCTTCAACCGGCCTTCCGGCCTTGCGATTGCCACGGATGGCACTTTGATTGTTGCGGACAGTGAGAATGGTTTGGTGCGCGAGATCACTTCCGAGACTTCAAAAAAACGAATAAATACTGAACAATTAGCAAAAATTCGTGGCAACCCCGCGGAGTTTCGCACGGCTGCTCCCCCGAGATGGCCGTACGACCCGCCGGAAGCCCTTCGCGACATAGCCGGGACCCTCGGCGAGATACGCGGCGAGATCAGCGACGAAAGCGATCAGGCATGGTTTCACAACGGATTAGATATCGCAGGAGCATACGGCGAAACCGCCAGATTCATAAGAGATGAATCAGTCCTGAGGCCCCAGGCCGCTGAAAATTTCGGCACGTTGCGAGAACTGCTTAGAATGCCTTCTCTAGGATATGTTCACATTCGGCTCGGACGCGATCACGCGTCAAGGCCTTACGACGATGCCAGGTTCTTATTCGAAAGGGATACCTCGGGGAAATTGACGAACATTCGGATTCCGCGGGGAGCAAAGTTCGCGGCCGGCGAGCCGATCGGCACCTTGAACGCGATGAATCACGTCCATCTTGTCGCCGGACGAAGCGGTTTTGAGATGAATGCTCTGGACGCCCTTGTATGGCCGGGCCTTACGGATACCACGCCGCCGATCATACAAAAAGTCAGTGTTCTAGGCGAAAATGGCTTAGAAATCGAAACCGGCGGCCCAAATTCTCGTATTAAACTTACAGAAAAGATACGTGTTATCGTTGAAGCCTATGATCAAGTTGATGGCAACCCCGAACGCAGGCGGTTAGGTGTTTACAGGTTGGGCCACCAGTTATACAAGCTCGGATCACAGCCTGCCGAACAGCCAACATGGACTATCTCATTCGACCGGCTGCCGCCCTCTGAGTTCGTTCCGTGGGTTTATGCTGCCGGCAGCCGATCCGGGGCGACTGGAGTGACGACCTTTAGGTATATCGTCACAAACACGGTTGACGGCGAAAAGGCGTCCGACGGATCGATCGACACCGCATTGCTTGAAAACGGCATCTATACATTACGCGTTTACGCAGCCGACTATTTTGGCAACATAGCCACACAGGACATTACGTTTGAGGTAAATAAATGAAAAACTTGTTAGCACTTATATTTACAGCCGCTTTGATAGCCGGGACCGTGCCAGTCGCGGCGGCTGGCCCGACATCGATTCGTATTACGCCCCCGGCACCTAAATTCACCGACGCCGAGCGCCAGCAAGAACTCGCTAAACGGCGGTCAGCGGTAGCCGCAAAAATGGCTGACAAGAGCATGCTTATACTCTTCAGCGCCGAGCCGAAGCTTTATTCGAGAAGCGTCAACTATGTCTACAGGCAAGAGAATAACCTGTATTACCTCACGGCTCTTAAACAGGTCGGCGCAACTCTGGTAATCACAAAAGACGGTACAAAGATCACGGAGACTTTGTTTCTTCCGCGTCGTGTACCGCTTCGCGAAACCTGGGACGGTAAAATGTATTCGCGCGAAGACGCCGTGAGGCTATCAGGGCTGAAGAATATCGTTGACGCATCCGAATTAGGAACATTCCTTCAGGCGGTTAAAGAGAAAAAAGCATTCTCGCCAAAGGAAAGTGAGACGGCTATAGGTGCCGCATCGGCAGCAAAGATCTATCTATTGCTGCCGATGAGCGATGGCGACAGTAACGGCCATCGCGAGTTTCGCGTCGAAAATGAATTCGGAAAGAGTCTCGCAGGAGCATCGATCGAGAATGCCCAGCCGATCTTTGCTGATCTTCGCCAGATCAAATCTCCCTATGAGCTCAAGATACTTCAGCACGCGATCGATATCTCCACCGAGGCACATATGCGGGCAATGGCAACGGTCGGAAAAGCAACGATGGAGTACGAGGTGCAGGCAGAGGTCGAATACACATTTCGACGCCGAAACGCCGACTATTGGGGGTATCCATCGATCGTCGGATGCGGCCCCAATGCTACAACGCTTCATTACGTGGAATCTCAGGGGCAGGTCAAAAAGGGCGACCTTCTACTTATGGATGTCGGTGCCGAGTACGATCATTATACAGCGGACATTACTCGAACTTTCCCGGTGAATGGCAAGTTCACAAAGGAACAAGCAGAGATCTACCAGATAGTTTTCGATGCCCAGGAAGCCGCTGCCAAAGCAACGAAACCCGGAGCTACCTTTCAGCAGATATCAGCCGTCGCTAACGAGGTGATCAGCAATGGCCTTCTGAAACTCGGCCTGATAACAGAACCGAGCCAGACCCGTATCTGGTATATGCACGGCCTCGGCCATTGGCTGGGAATGAATGTCCACGATGTAGGCCGCAATGGGGCACCGTTCCAGCCCGGCATGGTTTTCACCAACGAACCGGGCATCTACATCCGTGAGGACGCCCTGGAAAACTTATCGAATATTCCTAAGAACCGTGCGTTCATCGAAAAAGTCAGGCCGGCATTCGAAAAATATAAGAATATCGGAGTTCGGATCGAGGATGACATGCTGGTAACGGCGACAGGCGTCGAATGGATGAGCAAAGATATCCCTCGAACCATAGCTGATATCGAAGAGTTTATGGCCAAGGGTTCGATAGAGATAGCCCTTCAGCCTAAGAACTATCGAAACCCCGTGAACATCTTTCTTGATCATTCCGCTGGCATTTCGTTTTCGAACTTGGCCAGCACAGTCGACTTTTCCCAACCGATAAGCGGGCGGACCGTTAGACGTGGACACGCACACGTTCATCCGGCGGGCTAGATGACGATCGAATCAATAAAAACAAAGGCTGCTAACTTAGGCGGCCTTTTTCATTCCAACTCGTCATGGGAACAGTGTCTAAAGGTGGCTCAAAAAAACGATCAACATCGAGCAGCTCTTTGACTAACCCGCTGGAAAACGATACACAACTGAAAGAACATTTTGGCAAGACGAACCGGACAAGAGAATAACGTTGACACCACGCTGCCCCTCGTGATCGTCAATCCGCGTTCCGCATCAGGTGCGACGCGGGAAAATTGGTCGATGACCGCCAGTGAGCTTCGGGCCCATTTTGGGCCTTTCAGTGTCGCGTTTACGAGGGCTGCGGGACACGCGATCGAACTTGCAGAGCGAGCAGCTAAAGGCGGACGCTCCTTCATTATCGCCTGCGGCGGCGACGGGACGATCAACGAGGTCGCTAACGGGATATTGAACTCAGGCGTCGACGTTGAACTCGGGGTCCTGCCTTCGGGAACCGGCGGGGATTTTCGAAGGACGATCGGTATCCCGCGTTCGACTCGCGAAGCTGCCGCTTGTCTCCGCACCGGTAAAACAAGAACAATTGATGTGGGCAAGGTCACCTTTGCCGATCATCACGGCAAGACGGTATCGCGATACTTTCTCAATGTTTCATCGGTTGGGTTGGCGGCGGATGTGATAAAACGAGTGAAATCGGCGAAAGCCTTTGACTGGCTGCCCGTCGAATCATTCCGCGGCCGTGCCAATTTTGCGGTTTCTGCATTGCAGGAAGTTGTTGACCTCGATCCATTCCTTGTCCGTGTCCGATTCGATGGCGGGGACGAACATACGCTTCAGACGATCGCCTTCTGCGTCGCAAATGCTCGGTTTTTCGGCGGTGGCATGATGATCGCACCCGACGCCAAATTGAACGACGGCCTGCTCGATGTGGTAAATATAGGAGATATCGGCACGGCCAGGATCCTTCTTAATGCTTACTCGATCTACCGTGGTACACACTACAGCCTCGCCGAGGTCAAAGCGAAATCGGCAAAGAAGATCGAGATCTCATCGGCCGACCAATTCAGAAGCATAATGCTCGAAACTGACGGTGAATTGCCAGGCAAACTTCCTGCTGTTTACGAAGTCATACCTAACGCCCTGCGTGTGCGAGTTCCCCGAAGATCCTGAGATTTGTTGTTACAATTAAGTTACGGCTTTGTTACAAACTGATTTGATTTAGCCTTCTCGAATTATCTAAACTTAGCTCATTGGACCTTCTCTCGAATGAGCTCTATCTACAGATTTCTCGTCGCTGCTTTATTCCTAACTGTATTGTCGACCGCAAATTCTGCGCAAACAGATCATGAAGACGTACAGTCATGGAATGATATCCAGCTAACAATCCCGGTGCATGAAAAAGTGGACCTGTCTCTTACGACCACCTATCGTTTTGGTGAGAATCTGACGCGCTTTAACGAAGGCCGTGTGGGTGCCGGGATCGGCCTCAAGCTTCACAAGTCCTTTTCAACCGCCGCCGGCTATAACTACATTGAATCTCGAAATACCGGCGGCGAGTTCCGGACGGAACATCGATACCACCTGAACGGGGTCTACAAATTCCCCTTCAAGCGTTTCGGTCTGTCCCACCGCAGCCAGTACGAATATCGAGTCCGTGGGTCGGGCAACAGCTGGCGGTACCGGCCGTCGATCACGATCGAGAAATCCCTCCCCGAAAGGTTTCTTTCAAATACGAAAGTCTTTGTGACCGAGGAACCGTTCTATGTTTCGACCACCGGCCGCTTTTCACGAAACCGCTTTAGCGTCGGTATCAAGAAAGCCGTCAACGATCACTTCTCTTTCGATATTTACTATCTGCGTCAGAATGACGGATTTTCTCGTCCGGGCGATCTAAACGTAATCGGAACGTCGTGGAAATTCAGCCTCTGATACCGTAGCCATAGTTGGGCGCGAATGCCTAAGACCTTGCATTGGGGCTGGTTGCAGACTAATCTATACGCCAGTCTAATATGTCGAGATCATTCTGCCAATTGCTGATCGAATCGTTTGATTCAAGGCCTGACAAAGTCGCGATGCGGATCGTCGGCAGCGATGACGAGGTCTATACCTTTGCCGAGATGCTCAGACAGATCAGGGCAGTGGCATATCGGCTCGGACAGGAGAAGGTAGAGTTTGGCGACCGCGTCGCTTTGATCGGCGAGAATCACCCCTCATGGGCGATCGCGTATCTGGGCACGCTTTATCACGGCGCTGTTTGTGTTCCGCTCGACCCGCACGGCGAGATCGAAACGATCACGAATTTCATCGAGAATTCCGAGTCAAAGATCGCATTTCTTTCGCCGGATCAAACTGAACGTTTCGGTCAGATCGAGGAAAAGCTGGGCCGGCATATCCCTGCGGTCGTCTGGAATCTCGAAAAGTCAGCCAACGGCTTTCAGGATTTCAAGGATTGGTCGTCGACCGATTTTCCGGAAAGCTTTGCGAAAGAGATCCCGAAAGCCGCCGGTGAGGATACCGCTTTACTTATATACACGAGCGGGACGACCGGCACCCCGAAGGGGGTTCCGCTGACCCACGGCAATATAGTCGGTGAGCTTTCAGGCGTAAACGACATTCTCAAGCTTTCCGACAAGGAACGTATCCTCAGCCTGCTTCCGCTTTTTCACGCATACTTGCAGATCGTGAATCTTTGGGTCGCCACGACATTCGGTCCGCAGGTCGGCTATCTGAAAGAACTGACCCCCGCTGAGTTGAGCGAATCGATGAAGATCTTCAAGCCGACGATCCTCACCACGGTGCCCAGGCTCTGGTACATATTCCACAAGAAGATATTCGACGCAGTAGCGGCCAAGCCGAAGCCGGTTCAGCTGCTCTTCCGGGCAATGCTGGCAACGAACGGCATGCTGAGAAACACTTTTAACGTAAATCTCGGCTCGAAACTTTTCGGCCAGGTCCATGAATCCTTCGGCGGCAATCTCAGGATAGCGATCTCGGCCGGTTCACGGTTCGACGAATCCGTGGCCGACGATTTTCACAGGCTCGGTTTCACGATCATCCAGGGATACGGCTTGACGGAAACGAGCGGTGCAGCGACTGCGACTCCCGAGGATGACAACCGGGTGGGCTCAGTCGGTAAGCCGATGAAGGGAGCAGAGATAAAGATCCTCGATCCGGATAAGGACGGGGTGGGCGAGGTCCTTATCCGCGGCACTATGGTCTTCGACGGCTACTATCGCAATCCAACAGCCACAGCCGACGCCTTTACCGAAGATGGATGGTTTAGATCAGGTGACCTCGGGCATATCGATAAGGACGGATTCCTATATATTGTCGGCCGAGGCAAGGACGTTATCGTTCTCCCATCGGGCAAGAACGTCCATCCCGAGGATCTTGAAGTCCACTACCTGAAATGCCCGCTCGTCGAGGAGATGGCGATCATCGGCATCGAGGAGGGCGGAGATGCACGGGCAGGTTCCGAAAAACTAGCCGCCGTCATAGTGCCCGATTTCGCGTATCTGAAACAGGCCGGCATCGCCAATTCAAAGGAGGCGATTCGCCACGCTCTCGATAATATCGGCCGCGAACTTCCTGAATATCAGCGTGTTCGCGATTACATCATCCGTGCCGAACCTCTGCCGCGAACCGCCACGAACAAGGTAAAACGGTTTCAGTTAAAAAAGGAAGTCGAATCAGGCGAGATAAAAAAAGACGCCAAGGAATTGAAAGCCTGGACCCTCACCGACGAAGATCGGGCAATGATGGAATCCGGAGTCGGAAGTTCGGTGGTCCAGGCGATCAAGCAGAACCTGCAGGGTGTCGAAACGATCCACCCGCGAATGAATCTCGAGATCGATCTGGGACTCGACAGCCTGGCGCGGGCCGAGACTTTTGCCGCCCTCGAACAGGCTTTCGGAGCCGAATTCGAGGGTGAAGAAGCTTCTCAGGCCCTGACGGTTGCCAACGTGGTCGAGCTTGTGAATAAGCACGGCGGCGAAGATGCAAAAGCGGTGTCTGTCGACCTGAATTGGGGCAAGATAGTACGCGAGGCTGACGACGTCTTTCCTGAGGTTCGGGCGGTTCTTCGCGACCGGCCGGTTTTCTCGGCGTTCGCATTCACCTTTTATAAGGGGTTTAATCTCTTCTGCCGGGTATTCATGAGACTTGAGGTCGACGGAGCGGAAAAGTTTCGCGGGCTCAAACGGCCGTATCTGATCTGTCCGAACCATCAGAGTTTTCTCGACCCGTTTGTCGTTTGCTCGACTTACCCCTTCGCTCTTTTCCGCAACATCTTTCATGTTGGGGCAAGTGAGTTTTTTAGCAATTCATTGACGCGGGCGATCGCCCGAATGCTGAACGTTGTGCCGGTAAATCCAGACACGGAACTGATGCGTGCGATGAAGGCGGGTGCCATCGGCCTAAAGCATGGCAAGGTTCTTAACATCTATCCGGAGGGGGAACGAGCGTTCGACGGCGAACTTCACGGATTTAAGAAGGGGGCGGCGATCCTGGCGACCGAGTTGGACCTCCCGATCGTTCCCGTTGCTCTCGATGGCCTTCATAAGGTGTGGGCCCGGCGCTCCTGGCGAATACGAGCGGCTAAGGTAAGGATCCGTATCGGGGAACCCTTTTATCCAAAGGACATTCTTGCCCATCAGCCGGGTGATATGACAGACGAAGCGCGGTACGAGGCGGTCACGACCCATTTAAAACAGATTATCGCCGGGATGATCGCCGCCATGCGAAGTTAGATCTTACGAATAGGAAAAACTGCTATGACATCAACTGCTATATTTTGCGGCGCTATCCTGATGCTGATCGGGGTGGGCGGATATCTTTACGGAAGCAGCCAGGGGGCGGGCAGCTACACAGCCCTGATCCCGGCAGGTTTCGGTCTCGTAATTCTCTTGTGCGGGATCATTGGTGCGGCGAAAGAAAATCTGAGAAAACACGTCATGCACGTGGCCGTAGCGGTAGCCCTCCTTGGCTTTA
Source organism: Pyrinomonadaceae bacterium (assembly GCA_041745615.1). Classification (GTDB taxonomy): domain Bacteria; phylum Acidobacteriota; class Blastocatellia; order Pyrinomonadales; family Pyrinomonadaceae; genus OLB17. Next base: position 12,096 of record JBGTIP010000052.1, read on the forward strand.
TTATGGTGGTCGGACGATTGGCGATGCGCCTTAGCTCGCTGACAATGACTGCGGCCGTGATCTCACAGATCGCGATGGCAATCGTCTGCCTTATCTTTGTGCTGGCAGGTGTTTCTTCGTTTGCGCGGGCACGCAGCGAGCGTTTGAATCCCTGATCCGTGGTTACTTTTCGATCCGATCCAGCACTATTTCAACGGCCAGGCCATCACCTGTGTTCCTCGCCGTTATTCTTCCTTTGTGTGCCTTAACCGCTCGTTCCGCGATAGCCAGGCCGAGTCCAATGCCGCCGGTCTTTCGTTCACGTGCCTCACCCACACGATAGAACGGCCTGAAGAGATTCGGAAGCTCCTCTTCCGGCACCCCGCCGCCATGGTCTGATACGCTTAGCACCGCGTGGCCATTATTAGCCGTTAGCGAAACGTCAACGACCGTCCGGTCAGCCGTATAGCGGACCGCGTTTCTAAGCACATTCTCGATCGCACTGCGAAGCAGCGTTTCGCTGCCCATCACAGGACATCTGTCGGCGGTCGAAACCTCGACAAACTTGCCTTTCGCCTGAGCTTCGAAATCAGCATCGGCCGCCACATCCCGCACCAGTTCGGCAAGGTCCAGCCGAACGCGCTCGACGTCCTCCGCACCACTTTCAAGTTTCGAGAGCATAAGCAGCCGCGAGATCATGTCATTCAAACGACTGGATTCAGTCTCGATCCGTTCGAGGATCGGTGCGCTGTCGCTGCTGGATTTCTGCTTCGCTATCTCCAAAGCAACATTCATTCGGGCCAGCGGTGATCGAAGCTCGTGAGAAATGTCGCGAGTCAACCGCTGCTGCGAAGTGATCAGCGATTCGATTCGCTCGGCCATCTCGTCAAAATCGCGTGCGAGATCCGACAACTCGTCACGCCGATTCCCTATCCGGCCGGCTACACGAGTCGAAAGGTCGCCCTCGGCAAGCTTATTGGTAGCCTCGCGAAGTTTGCGGATCGGAGAGGTCAGATACAGCGCCAGCAAATAACATAGCAGGACAGCCGTTAACAAGAGTCCGGCCAGTCGAACATAGCTCGGCGTCGAGCCCCAAAATAGAGCTTGCGGAGGCTGTCGTTCCCATTGAAATATCAGCAGGTACCGGCGCCCATCGGGAAAATCGACCGGCGCGGCCCCGAGTGAGCGCTCCTCTGCCGAAAAATCCGTTTCGACGCCCCCGCTCGTGAGGGTTCGGTTTATCAAGTCTTTCGATCCGGGCCCCTCGACGGGGGTCCCGAACCAGACCGAGCCGTCAGGTGCGACCAGGCTAACGGGCCGAGGCGGCTCGAGGTCCTTAAGCCGCTGAAGAAATGTCCGCAATCCCGCCTCGCCCTCGACGTTTACTATCTGCGTTGCGGTGCCGCTATAGACGGTTAGCTGATTTCGTGTAGAGCGTTCGAAGCGGCTGATCATCGGCTGTGTCTGAAACGTGCGCGTAACAAATATGATCACGCCCGCCATTAACGCGATGGCAGCCAGGAACCAAAGAAAGATCTTGATAAACAGCTTCATACCACGGTATATATATATCCAACTGACCGTATTGTCTTGATCCGCTCACTGCCGTCTGCCCGAACGCCAAGTTTCTTTCGCAAATTGCTTATATGCATATCGAGGCTGCGGTCAAATGGCGACAATTTTCTCTCAAGCACGCTCTCGCTCAGATCCTCTTTCTTTACGACCTTTCCTGCCTCGCGAAGCAATTCAAGCAATAGGCCAAACTCGACCGACGTCAGGTTCACTTCCGTTCCCCCGAGAGTCGCGACTCTTGATGAAGGCGACACCCGTACATCGTCGACCTCGATAGCCTCATTTCCAGCGTCATCTTCCGACAATACAACTGTTCGCCGCAGTATCGCTCGCAGCCGTGCAGCTAACTCCCGCGGATTGAACGGCTTTGGCAGATAATCGTCAGCGCCGATCTCGAGCCCGACAATACGTTCCATGTCGTCCCCGCGGGCCGTCAACATAATAACCGGCAATTTGGATTGCTCTCTGAGATTTCGAAGGACGTCAAAGCCATTCATTTTCGGGAGCATTACATCCAGGATCGCCATATCGTAATCGCCGCTCAAGGCCCGCTCCAGCCCCGAAGATCCGTCATTCACGCACGAGATCTCAAATCCCTCAACAGTCAGGTATTCCGAAACCAGCTCACATAATTCCTCGTCATCATCTATGATCAGAATCTTATCCATCCACCTGCATTCTACGTTATAAAAATGCCAAAATGGGCGGTTTTACAATTCTTTACACAAACTAACGATATGTATACATTCGCGATCGCATTGGAAAATCTTTTCTTATTAGTGCGGAATAGGGGCGGCCGGAGAAATGTGAATAGGGTATTTGGCGCGATTCGTGGGGCTCTAACTAACTTTGCAGGATCTGACCGCCGATCATAGTAAACACAACATTGCCCGCCACGTCCAAAGCAACCAGGTCCGCGCGTTTGCCGACATCGAGCGATCCGCGGCTATCCTCAAGTCCCAGCAGCCGGGCCGGATTGCTGGAAGTCATCTTCGCGATCTCATGATAACCGAATCCAAGATCGGCCAATAGATTCGCTCCCTGCAGCATCGTACTCACGGAGCCGGCGATAGAGCCTTTTTCGTTCTGGGTGCGACCCTCGATCACCGAGATCCTTCCTCCCCATAATTCAAAAACACCGTCCCCCAGCCCGGTGGGAGCAATAGAATCACTGATTATCGAAACTTTGCCGATTCCCTTGGCCCGACACGCCGTCTCGACAACCCTCGGATCAACGTGTACACCATCAGCGATGATGTCGAATGTGACATCGTTATTCGAAAGGCCCCAACCCACGGCCCCAACACTTCGATGGTGGAGTCCGCTCATTGCGTTGAAAAAGTGCGTCATGTGACGAGCACCCGCCGCCAAAGCCGCGTCAAGAACGTCGGGCCCGGCCTTAGTGTGCCCGATAGATACGATCCAGGCCTGGGCAACCATCGCCTCGATCAGATCGATCCCTCCGTCGATCTCCGGAGCAAGGGTTGTCATATGAACGCCCCTCTTCAGTCTTGGCAGCTGACCCCCGGCCACCGACCACTGTTCACTTTTCTTGAAAAACTCGGGTCTGAGCGCCCCGCACATCTTCTCATTAGCGAAAACGCCCTCGTAATGTAAGCCCACCGCCTGTGCGATCGGCTCCCCAGCCTGGAGAACCATCAGTTCGTCTATAGAGTCGATCGCTCGCTGATAATTGTCGTCAATATCCGGTACGAGTGTCGGCACCCACGATGTGACACCATTCGCCCCCAGAAACCGTGCGATCTTCACCAACCCGTCTACGTCGGCACTATTGACATCGATACCCTGCGCGCCATGTATGTGGATGTCGATAAATCCGGGAAAGGCGGTGACGTCTGAAAGATCGAATTCGTGTGCAGCAGTCGATTCGGCCGGGTGCTTTCCGACGATGGTCCCATTTTCGATTACCAGTACCGAATCTGAATCTTCCCCGACTATACGACATCTATATCTCATGAATTTCCAGAGTCTATTTCAAAACAGTCAAAAATTAAAAATGCGCCGCCGGTAATAACAGCGACGCATCAAGGGGTGGAGGTCGATGTCCTCAGAATGTATATCGTAGCGAAAATTGAACGTTCCGGGGAGCATAGGAGGTGGCAAGTGAAGTCAGTGTCCCCAGTGCTGGGTTTATCCTCGGCCGGGTTGTTCCGTCTGCGAGGACGTTGGCCGTGTACGTCGTGTTGGGAAATCCAAATTGAACGCTGTTGAAAGCGTTAAATAGGTCTGCTTAAATGCCAGACTGTGACCTTCCCACGGCATGGAGAATCGTTTTGTAAAATTGAAATCGACATTTCTCAAACCGTCAATGAAAAAGGTATTCCGGCCTAGGATACAGCACTCGAAATCAGCAACAGACGTTGGAATGCCGAATGCTCCGGCAAGAATCTGTTGCGAAGTTGCTGGATTGTCGATCGTCCTTCCCAGCACGTTGGGGTTAAGAAGGACCGGGCGGGTTTCGCTAAAACCGTCCAGATTAAGGTCGAATGCTGCTCCCGTTACTGTGAATGGCGTACCGTGTGCCAGTTTGACCACGGACGAGATCTCCCAACCGCCTAAAACCTGGCCCAGGAAACCCCGGTCGTTCCTGAAGAACGGTAGCCGGTAAGTGCCAAAAAAGGTAAATCGATGCGGCGTGTGAAATCGGGATAGAGCCCTTGAAATCCGTTCATCAGGACCATTAATATTACTGTCGCCTGCCCCGACAAACGATGCCTCGGACGTAGTGTCAATCGATTTGCTCCAGGTATACGCCGCCTGAAAATTAAAGTTTCGGGTCAGCCTCTTGGTGAGTTCGATCTGAAGCCCGTGATAATAGCTCCAAGCTCCGTTGTTTATCAACAGATTGGTGGTGTGACGAGGGTCAGGTCGCCTCTCATTAACGCGAGGTACGCGTACACTATATTCGTTCGCACCTATCGGGGACACGACTGGACATTGGTCTGTTCTATTTGTTGCAGTTGTTCCGGCACAAAATATGTCCGCTGCCGGGCGGATAGTCTGCCCGCGCAGGTTCGCCGGGTTGTTGGGATGGTCGGCTACAAGCACGCCGTTCGCGTCATGAACCGGCAGGTTGCCAAGGCCAAACTTCAGTAAGCCTATGCCCCGATTTCCTGTATAACTAATGCGGATCGCGGATGTCCAGGGCAGCTGCCTCTCGAATGTCAGGTTCCATTGCTGGGTGTAAGGCATCTCAAGGTCCGGATTCGGAATAGCTATGGCGTGACGAGTGGCTTGTGGTCCCGGCACGAACGTAAATCCATCGGAAGGATCCTGGAGGTTCGTCGGGTCGAAAACCCCGGGAGCGGGGATGGTCTGGCTCGAGAACAATGCATGCGGCGGGTTAAAACGGACCGTCGCTCCGGACTGAGAGAAAACAGATTGGAACAGCCGTCCATGGTAAATGCCGTATCCGCCTCGGATCGAACTCTCTCCCACATTTCCAAACAATCTGCGCCAAAAGCCGCTGGCGACATCCGGACTGTAGGCGAAACCTACACGGGGCTGAATATTGTTGCTATCATCATCAAATCCGTAATTTATCAGATCGCTGGCCTCTCTCGGGGCCTTTACGTATTCATAACGTATGCCGAGGTTCAATGTGAGGTTCGGGCGTACCTTCCAACTATCTTCAAGGTACAGATTCGTTTCGCCAATCCGATTTTCAAGAAAAAATGGACCATAACCTCTCTGATAGTTCGAGATACAGCCATTAATGAGTGCCTGAAAACCAGTCGTGTAAACAGCACTTACGATTGGTGAAACCCCAGCCGGTGAGAGACGGCACGAGGTGCCAAAATTATAGAATCCGCGAGAAAAGTTATCCGCCAGGTCGTCAAGTTTCTGCGATCGATGGTCGATGCCCATTTTAAGGAAATGATTTCCGCCGATCATGGCTGAGACATTGTAGACAAACTGGTTATCGGTCTGGTATCGCTGGATCGGAAAGGCACCGGCATTTCCGATGATCGAACCGCCGCCGATCACGGTCGGATTGGCAAACCGAATCACCGGGGTATCGTTGCCCGCGGCGATATTGACCAACGTAGTCCGAAGTCCTAAACCATATCGAAACTCACCGACGACTTTTGGGGTGAAAATATGGGTCCAGGTGAGGCCATAGTTTTGCTGCTTATTGTTTTGGTCGGCCCGCTCACCAATGATCAGATCGTCGGCGACGCGTCGCTGTCTTGTATATTGCCAACGGGCAAACACCGTATCTTTGCTTGACGCATTCCAATCGAGCCGTGCCGAATAATCACGATCGGGAAAATCGAATCCGATCTGCCCTTCAAATACTCTCGGGCCGCGAGCACTGTTAGGTACCGCATTGACGTACCGGTCCATCACCGACTGGATAAATGCCCTATTACCGGGGGTATCGTGTGAGGGCGACTGGGCAAACCAGTTGGCCGGATCACGCTCACTGGCCAAAAACACGTCCCTCGAATAGTTCAGACCGCCGCTGTTCTCCAGGTGGTCCACACTAAGGAACCCGAAAAGTTTATTTCTCCAAATAGGAAATCCGACAACCCCGCCAACCTGGTTCCTCCGATTCACGGGTTTTGGCCCGTGTGAGAAAAATGATTTTGCATTCAACGCGCTGTTATTATGAAACCAGTAAGCGCTGCCTTTGACGTTGTTAGTACCAGACAATGTCTGCACCAGAACGACAGCACCGTAACCCCGGCCAAACTCGGCAGTAAAACTGTTCGAGATGACCTGAAATGCCTTGATGGTGGCCACTGCTGCTCCCTGACGGTTCTGGTTTTCTGATGAGTCATCGTTATTCACGCCGTTGATCTGGAACGTCGCTCCGCGAGTACCGGTTCCATTGAAATTTATCGACGAACCCGACGATAAAGTGGGATTATTTTGACCTGCTGTCGGGTTCTCCTGATACCCCGTAAAGGTTTCCGCGAGAGTGAGAAAATTGGTCTGGTTCGCTATGGGCCGTTCGAGTATCTCGGCACCAGAGAGGGTACTTGTGATCTGTTGACTGGTCGTGTTTATTGCCTCTGATTCGTCTGTTACCGTGACCTCCCCAGTGACTCCGGGGGCGAGTTGTATATTAACTACGGCCGTTTCGTTTAGATTGATCGTGACATTCTGTCGTATGACCCTGTTAAAGTCAGTACGTGTTGCTTCAACAACATAGTTCCCTATCGGCAGAAACGGTATATTATAGAGCCCGTCGTTGGAACTGACGACCGAGCGTTCGAGGCCGGTTTCTGTACTCCTTACGGTGACCGTGGCGTTCGGAATTACAGCCCCGCTCGAATCGGTGATCGTTCCTCGAAGGGTTCCGCTCACTGTCTGGGCCCCGGTGAACAAGGCTCCACAGAAGATAACTGCAAATAGAGGCAAAATCGTAAAACACCCTCGTCGAAAGTTGATAATCATGTTGTGTCCTCGCTTTAGTGATCTAAAATCATAACGTTCAGCCATAAGAATTCTTTACGTTTTCGGAGTTTTATCCAAATTTTCGTTATCGTTCCACGCTCACCTTCGGACCTGGTTTTTGCAAAACCCTTGATACTAAAAGCCTTGTTACGAGAACGTTAAAAGTGAAATATTTATAACTCTAACTTCGTCATCTGTAAAGCAAATATGGTGCCTGACGAGCCTTAAAACTAATATTTTTTTCTTCGATCGATCTTTGTATCTCTGCGAGCGGATCGCCGCGTTTGATGCGGTCGAAGATTTCCTGATTTACCAGCAGCCGCATGTATCGATCGACCTGCCATTCGGTCGGATATAAGCTTCGCAGAGCGGCAGCAAATTCGAGGCCCATCCTTACAGAATTCAGGGCCTTGCGGTCGGTAATAATGATGTTTACCCCACTGCATTCCTCGTCCTTAAATACCGATGCGTTGGGCTTGAATCGTATGGGAACGAACCTCACGCCGGGCAGATTTTTTGAATTGAGATGAGCCGCCAGTTTCCTGCCGTCGATCCACGGTGCACCTACGACCTCGAACGGCGTATCGGTCCCGCGGCCTACGCTAAGGTTCGTTGTCTCGAGCAGCCCGATCCCAGGGTACAATGTTGCCTGCGTCAGCGAACGCATATTCGGGCTTGGGTTCACCCAGGTCTGCCCCGTCTCGTCGAACCACATCACCCGCGACCAGCCGTCCATCTTTATCACCCGCAGGTCAGCCCCGATCTTCCGCTCGGTATTCATCATCATGCCAAGCTCGCCGATCGTGAGGCCATAACGGACGGGGATCGTATGGGCGGCTATAAATGCCAGCTTGTCCTCATCCGCCAGCGGCCCTTCAACGGAAACACCGTTTATGGGATTGGGCCGGTCGAGAACATAAACGGGGATCTTCGCCTTAGCGGCTTCCTCCATCACGTTCTTCAAAGTGGCCGTATAGGTGTAAAACCTTGCCCCGATGTCCTGGATGTCATAGACGATCGCGTCGAGATCTTTCAATTGCTCGGGCTTTGGACGACGCATTCCGTCTTTGTAGAGCGAGTAAACCGGAAGCCCCGTCTTCTCGTCCTTCGTGTCGTCTACCTTTTCCGTATCAAGCTCACCGCGAATGCCGTGCTCAGGAGCAAAGATCGATACAAGCGTGACATTCTTGGCTTCGTGCAAAATATCTATCGTCGGCTTCCCCAACAGACTTCGGCCGGTGTGGTTTGTTACCAGTCCGATCCGCTTGCCTTCAAGTTCCTTGAAACCATTCTTCTCAAGTGCGTCGATGCCGTTTAGGACTGGAGGGCGAGCATCCCTGCTCGCCAGCGGCGTCACGCCGCTCGGCCCCGTGGCAAGCACGGATGCTTGCCCTCCAGTCGCCCTTCTCGCCGCCTCTACATGCTCTCTAAATTTCGGTATCTGTGCCGCAACCGCAGCGTTATACCTCGCCTCGGCCGCCTTCCACCTTTCGATCGGCAGGTCCTCGATCGCGGAAGCGGCCACCGTCGCCACCCGTGCCCGCAAAGGGGTCACATCGCCTTTACCATCCGGATGCACACGGTTCGACATGAAGACAACGAATGTCTCCGACGTAGGATCGATCCAGATCGAAGTACCCGTAAACCCCGTATGCCCAAACGACCCCAGCGGAAACAGCTCGCCGCGGTTCGACGAAAAAGAGGTATTCATGTCCCATCCCAGCCCACGTGTGGCTCCGTCCTCCGACACGACATACGGCTGCGTCATCTTCGCGACAGTCAGTGCCGACAAAATTCGACCTCTGTTCTGAGTCCCGCCTTTAAGCGGCCTTGTTGATCCGTTCCGAGTCCCTTCACGCGGCTCAGCATTCGGCGCGACTCCGCCATTCAGCAATACCTGGCAGTAACGAGCCACATCGTCGGCGGTGGAAAAAATACCAGCATGGCCAGCTACGCCGCCCATACGGAAAGCCGTCGGGTCGTGAACTCTGCCGCGAAGAATCTCGTTCCCTGTTTCTTCGTCACCCTCGAATTTCGATCCCAGATAGCTGTTTTGTCCACGAATATTTTCAGTGGGGGCGAAATTGGAGAAGTTGTCGAATCCCCCCTCTTTGGTAAAGGGAAGTGTACTGAAATCTGTACTAGACATGCCAAACAAACCGTGAAAACTCAATGAGGTCACGATAGCCCTGGGAAAACCGCTTACCCGCTCCACAATCTCACCCAGCACAATAAACCCGATATCCGAATATACAAACCTCGTTCCTGGGGCAGCGCGCAATTTCTCCTTCTTCAAAGCTGCCAGCATTCCCTCGCGTCCTGTCCATTTCTCACCGAGATCAAAATCCGGCCGATAGCCCGAGGTGTGAGTAAGAAGCTGCTGGATCGTGACGCGTTTTGCATCCGCATCGTCGATATCTGGAATGAACTTCCCGATCGTGTCATTAAGCCGTAGCTTCCCTTGCTCGACGAGGATCATGATCGACGTCGCGGTTGCGACGGGTTTGGTAAGAGAAGCTACGTCAAAGATCGTATCGACCGTCATCTTCTCGACCGTCGGCACAAGCGAGCGATTGCCGAAAGCCTTCCGGTAAACGATCTTTCCTTTGCGCCCGACAATGACCACCGCCCCGGGTAGTTTCTTGTCGGCAATATCCGCATTGACCAGAGCGTCGATCTGGGCCAGCTTTTCCGCACTCATCCCAACCGACTGCGGAGCGACAACGGGAAGCCCCTGGGAGAATACGCCTGCGGAAAATATAACCGCAGAGACGCTGAGACGCAGAGAGAATGCCAAAAAAGCCATCTTCTGGGTCCGCCCAAAATTTCCAATAACACCGATTTTCATATCTCTGCGTCTCTGCGCCTCTGCGGTGAATATTTACTTCCGAGCTTTCAGTTCCTTCTCACGTTCAACGTAATTCGCCCGGCAGAGAGCGATAAATTCCTTAGCGATAGGCGAGAAATACCCGCCGCGGAGCCGCGCCAGGCCGAGTTCCCAATCAATCTCGGCTCCCTCGATCATCCATTTCACGAGCCTTCCCTCTCGCACCTCGCCCGCGATCATCTTAGCCCCGGCGGTTCCGACGCCGAGGTTGTTCTCGACCATCCGGTTGACTGCCTCCTGGCGCGACAGTTCCATGATCACGTTCGGCCGGACGTTAGCGGCATTAAAAAATTCGTCGATCATCCGCCGCGTATTGCCGCCGCGTTCGCCGAGGATCAATTTTTCGCCCGCGAGCGATGCGGCACTTATAAACTTTTCGCCGGCCCGCGGATGCGAAGGGTGTGCGATCGCGACGATCTCATCACTAAAAAGACGGTCGGTCGTGATGCTGGAATTTTCGACCGGCAATGATACAAAAGCGATGTCGATCTCGCCGTGCATGATCTGGTCAACCAGCCGCTGGCTCGTCCCTGAGCGAACCGACAGGTCTGCATTCGGAAACTTGGTTTTTAATCTCTTTAGGATCCGCGGCAGTTGTAAAGTCGCAAATTCAGCTGATGCCGAGCCGATCCTCAGCCGTCCGTGTTCTACCCCGCCCAGTTCGGCGATCTCTGCCAGGGCCGAATCATGTTCCCGCAGGATCTTTCTCGCACGGTCTAGCAGGCTCTCGCCCGCCTCCGTCAGGATGACCCGACGCGGCGTACGTGTGAAAAGCTGTAAACCGACCTCGTCCTCGAGCTGCCGGATCTGCATCGAGATCGCCGCCTGGGTCACGTTTACCCGGCGAGCTCCGGCCGTGAAGGTCTTAGCTTCCGCGATGGCTAGGAATGCTTTTAGCTGCCTTATTTCCATATCACCATATGACGCGACCAATCAGATTATCTTATTGAATACATAAAGTCCGTTAAATTTGATTATATGTCAAGTTTAGAAAAGAATGGATTTGTATTTTTTTCGCGTTAGTTGAAAAGCATGCCTAATACTGCCGTTAGCCGAAGATCTGATCCACGTTCTTACGTTCTGTTTCTCGGCGTCGATGGCGGCGGCACAAAAACCAATATCGCGATAATGGACAATGACCGAAAGGTCATTGCTCAGGGTGAGGGCGGCCCGTCTAACCCCCTTCGCGTCGGCGTTGAAACCGCTGTCGGGAACATAACTAAGGCCGTTGACGCAGCTTGTGATGAGAAGGATATCTCGCGAGGCGATATCGTTTCGGCAACACTGGGCCTCGCCGGTGTCAGACGCGAAGATATGCGCGAGCGTGTCCGCGAAAGTTTTATCTCCCGTTACCGTATACGAAAAGTTCTCATTGTCACCGACGCTGATATTGCACTCTATGGCACCACACTGGGCAAAGCCGGGATCGTTGTCATCGCAGGTACGGGTTCCGTTTGTCTGGGCCTCAATGATGCCGGCGAAAGGGTTATGTCAGGTGGTTGGGGCCCGGTCGCCGGTGACGAGGGCGGCGGCCGTGGCATCGCGGGTGAGGCACTTCATCGCATCGCCAAGGCGTCGGATGGGCGCGGTGAACAAACCCGGCTGAGCGAGCGTGCCGCCGAATATTTTCGTGCGTCATCGGCCGAGAACCTTATCGGCGCACTTTATGCCCCCAAAATGGACAATAGCCGTATTGCGGGCTTCGCCCGCCTAGTAGGCGAAGCGGCCATCGACGGCGATGCTGTTGCCACCGAGATCATCAGGGACGCGGGCCGTGAACTGGGTATCGCCGCCGTTGCTGTACTAAAAAAACTTGGCTTGACCGATCGAAAAGTTCCTATCGGTTGTGTCGGTAGCGTATTCGATACGGGAGCACTCCTTACTGGTCCCATGACCGAGGTCATCCGTGATGTTGCTCCGCTAGCCTACCTCACCCCGCCGCTGATGCCGCCATCCCACGCGGCCGCCCTCCTGGCAGCTGAAGCTTACTCTAACAATTCGTCTAAAAAAGAAATGCCGGCCCTAAAAAGGACCGGCACTGGCCAGCGGAAGCTTTAAACACTCGCTTTAAACCACCGCTTTAAACTGGCTGCTTTAAACGCTTTAAACTGCTTTAAGTTTAAAGACCCTCCTTTCGCTTAAGACAGCCAAATTAAGAACGGAGCAATAACTATTTCTTGCCGCCGCTCTTTCCGCCCGAAGCAACAAATGCAACGCACTGTCCCTGATTTCTGAATGAATTGCCGTCTCTATCGACCAAAGTTCTCCAGCCGTTATTCATACACTGTTCTTTAGTTGTCGGCACCGCCGGCTCGACGACCTCGGTTAGTTCGAAATCATAAGTAAAGCACTCAGAACCAAAACCGATTTCCAAATAATCGACCGCGCTTGTGAGGCCAGCATTTCCGCTGCCCTGATTTACGCCGAAGCCGCCCACGACAACGTCATCAGGATTCGCAGCAACTATCGAGTTCCATGTGACAAAGCAGTCAAACGCACAAACGCCGGGAATTGCTCTCGATGACCACCAGATCGCATTACCGCCGTTATACGCGTCCCAGGTCTGCCATACACCATCAGTCACCGTTCCCTGAGCAGTGTTGTAAACCGGCTCAAAGACCAGAACGGCGTATCCGCCTTCGGCTGGACCATTGAAATCGATCTCCAGATTGATAGACGCAACCTGCTGAGCACTTCCGGCCGTACGATATGTCGAATAGCCCATACTGCTGACGTCGGCTAACGACTTGCCAACATGATCATAATTAAAAAGCCATACTTTATCGTTGGCGGTCGGCGTTACGAACTCAAGGCTCCCCGTACCCTTGCTCGGTGTTCCCGGGCCCTCACGGAAAGTTCCCTGCCCTGCATTTCGGGTATAAAGCATCCAATTCTGAGCAGGCGGCGTGCCCTCAGGCGCTCGAACCACATCACCATCAGTGATGACCTCAGTTGTACAAGCCGCGATCGCGGCTTCAACCGCCTTCGTCATCAGTCCCGTTGTAGCCAAAAACGCAACCATCAAGGCCGCCGCAAATATTCCAAATGTGTATTTTTTCATAGGTATAACTTCTCCTGTTTGATCAAATTTCGGATCAAATCCCTGTGGGAATTCAATTGTCGTCCGGTATCTAAGGCTAACGGCCGCTGATCGACATCTCCGTATGCTGCGCTACACAAACGGCTTTTAAACGAAAATGCTCGTGGCCCGCATAAAAATAGGCCGGGTGTTGCATCTATGCTACACTGTTGCGAGCAGAAGCAGGGCTCTGCACGGTGCTGCCAAAAAATCGCAGCTGTATGTCTTGTCCGGAAAAAAGGTTTACAGGTTAAATGGGACATACAGGACATCAAGAAATCGAGAAGAGGTAGTGAGGAGTATCAGAGAGGGCAAAAAAGACGAATGTAAACCTTTTTCGGGAGTAAAACAAAAGTGAAACTTCCCCCAGGTATAAGCCCCCGAAAGTGTCAACTTTTTTCAGGACGACACAAACTGTAATACAGTCCAGGAAAATGAGTGGTACAAGGCACAAACTTGTAAGTGCAATATAAAAAAGCATTTATGGTGATTTCTTTGTCCCACCGCGGGACAAAAATGGAGTATTTTGATCCTTTTCTAGCTCGTCGGTAGTTGGAGCAAGGTTCCAAAACTTGACAATTTTGCCAAAATCCCTGCTTATGGTAAAAATGATTCCGATAACCGAAAGCGATAACGAGAACACGCGCGAGATCGATCGTGTCCCGTTTCTTGAGGCCGTTCGGCTGATCAACGACGAGGACAAGCTCGTTGCGGATGCCGTCGAGCGGGTCTTGCCGGAGATCGCGAGGACGATCGACATCATCGTGGGGCGGCTCGAAAATGGTGGGCGATTATTTTACATCGGCACCGGGACAAGCGGCCGGCTCGGTGTGCTGGATGCGTCTGAGATCCCCCCGACCTTCGGAGTTTCGTATAACCTAGTGCAGGGCATTATCGCCGGAGGCTACGACGCCCTATACAAGGCCACAGAATCGAGCGAAGACAACCGAGAAGCCGGTGCCGCCGACCTCAAAGATCGAGGTCTGACCGGAAACGATGCCGTAGTCGGCCTCGCAGCCTCGGGCCGTACGCCGTACACGATCGGTGCTCTCGAATACGCCCGCGATCTTGGCTGCTTTACGGCCTGCATCACCTGCGTACCCGATTCCGAGATCACGATGGCGGCGGAAATCGCAATAGTTCCCGTGGTCGGCCCAGAAGCGATCACAGGCTCGACCCGTATGAAAGCAGGAACTGCCCAAAAGATGGTGCTTAACATGATCTCGACTGTGACAATGATCCGTCTGGGGTACGTGAAAGGTAACCGGATGACCAATGTTAAACCGTCGAACCAGAAACTGCGTGAGCGGAGTCTGCGTATACTGACGGACGAAACGGGCCTCGACGAACACGCGGCTGAAATATTGATGAAAGACGCCGGTGGCGATCTGCGTGTTGCTCTTGTGATGAAGAAAACCGGCGTTCTACGTGACAAAGCCGAAGAGGCTCTGGCAGAATCAGATTTCGTTGTTGAAAAGGCAATTTCCCAGCTCCAATAAATGCAGACTCTCGACCTCGTCATTATTTTCGGTTACCTGATCGGTATCACTGCGTTCGGCATCTGGTACGCGGGCAAGCAGGAAACGACCGAGGATTACTTTGTCGGTGATCGGAATGTGCCCTGGTGGGCGATATCGATGTCGATCGTGGCGACCGAGACGAGCACGATCACATTTATCTCTGTGCCCGGGATCGCCTTTGCCCGCGGCGGCAATTTCGAATTTTTGCAGTTGGTCCTGGGCTACCTTGTCGGGCGGGTCGTGATCTCGCTGGTGTTCATCCCGATGTACTTCAAGGGGGAACTCCAGACCGTCTATCAGCTGCTCGGCGAGCGGTTCGGCGGTAAGGTCAAGATGCTTGCCTCGGGCCTGTTCGTAATAATGCGAAACATTGCCGACGGCATCAGGCTGCTGCTTACGGCAATCGTACTTGCGGCGGTCTACACAGCCTTTCAGCCAGATACAGACCCGACCCTGATCATCGTAGGCTCGATCCTCATACTTGGCATTGTAATGATCGTTTTCACATTCTATGGCGGCATAGAAGCAGTGATCTGGATCGAGGTCGTTCAGTTGGTTATTTACATCGGCGGAGCTATCGCCGCAGCGGCCGTTCTGATCAGCAATATCGACGGAGGCCTGAGCGGGGCGATCGACATCGGCAGGCAATTCGACAAATTTAATATCTTCGATTTTAATCTCGATTTCGCCAAGACCTACACATTCTGGGGCGGCGTGCTCGGCGGGTGCTTCCTGACAATGTCGACGCACGGCACCGACCAATTCCTGGTCCAGCGATATCTCTGCACGAATAAACCAAGTGCGGCGATCATGGCCCTTATGACTTCGGGAGCGGTGGTACTCGGGCAGTTCATCGGCTTCCTGTTTATCGGCGTGCTGCTTTTTGCATTTTATGCCCCGTACAATATGGAGGGATATGCTGCCGGACTGCCTTCATTCCCGTTTACCGGCGGCGACCGCGTATTTCCTGATTTCATTACACAAAAGATGCCGACCGGACTTTCTGGTTTGGTAGTGGCGGCCATTTTTGCTGCGGCCCTGTCATCATCACTCAATTCGATCGCCGCGACGGCGGTAAACGATATTTACAAGCCCTTCGCTAAGAACATTTCGGATAAGCACCTGATGCGTGTTGCCGGGATACTGACCGTGGTTGTCGGTATCATCCAGATAATTATTGCCGTTGCTCTCAAGGATGCTGGAAGCTCGGCCCTAAGCATGGCCCTGGCCGTGGCTTCGCTGATAAACGGCCCGATCCTTGGCGTTTTCCTTGTTGGGGCGTTTTTGAAGCGTGCCGGCCAGACCCATGCCCTCATCGGGATGGTCTTCAGTATTTCGCTGATGACGTACGTACTTTTGGCATCAAATAAATTCGTGCCCGGCCCGGTAATAGCCTGGCCCTGGTATGCAATGATCGGCAGCCTTACGACGGTCCTGGTGGCGTTTGTTTCTACCCTGGTAATCAAAAGTAATGATGAAGTTGTTTAGTTTCATATTGTTATTCAGTGTAGCGTTAGCATCGCTGCCCGTCATAGCGGACGCACAACCACGGTCCGCTCAAAGGCTCGAGCCGTCAAAGAAAGCCTGGGATTGGGCCGACAAGACACTCAAGAAGATGTCCGTGGACGAAAAGGTCGGCCAGCTAGTCCATGTCGGCATCAATGCCCGCTTTGCCAACCAGGACAGCTTCTTCTATAAGGACCTGCGTCGTCATATCACCGACAACAAGATCGGCGGTATTATCTTTTTTGGCGCTCCGATATACGAGACCACGCATATCGCAAACCGTATGCAGGAGGCGGCAAAAATACCGCTCCTTATGTCGCTCGACGCCGAAACCGGCATCGGGATGCGGTTCGAAGATGCGGTTAACTTCCCGTGGGCGATGGCCGTCGCGGCAACCGGCGATCCCGAATTCGCCCGCCGCATGGGCGTCATCACCGGCCGCGAAGCCCGCGCCATCGGCATTCAGCACATTTACGCACCGGTACTCGATGTAAATAACAACGCCGCCAATCCTGTAATAAATGTTCGCAGTTATGGCGAAGACCCCAACGACGTCGCCCGGTTTGGGATCGCCTTTGCTGATGGCGTTCAGAGCCAAAAAGTCATCGCGACCGCCAAACATTTCCCCGGCCACGGCGATACAAATGTCGATTCGCATCGCGGCCTGCCGATCATCGATCTGCCTCGCGAGCGGCTGACCTCGCTCGAACTTGTTCCGTTCAAAAAAGCCATCGATGCAGGAGTCGGATCGATAATGATCGCCCACATTGCCCTCCCGCAGATCGACGATGAGGAAGCCAACCCGCTTGCCGAATACCGCGGTGGGGATGCCGAGGCAGGTGCCGAGATCGTATCGCAAAAAGCGACGATACCCGCGACTCTTTCGGCAAAGGTGCAGACCCAAATGCTGCGGAATGAGATGGGATTTAAGGGCCTGATCGTTTCTGACGCAATGTCGATGAGCGGCCTGACGCTTTACTACACACAGGAAGAGGCCGGAGTTCGGGCGTTCCTCGCCGGGACCGATATTCTCGAAAAACCGTCTGATGTTGACGCGATGCTTCGTGGCTTAAAGGCTGCTGTCACCAGCGGCCGTATCCCGATGGTCCGGCTCGATGAATCTGTCCGTCGACAGCTCGCCTGGAAATACGAGGTCGGCCTTTCGAAGAAACTGATCACCCCTCTCGACCAAATCGATCGCCTCGTCGGCGGTCCCGAATCGGTAAAACTGACCGACGAGATCGCAGAAAAGGCCATCACGCTTGCTCGATTGGAAGAAAACGCCTTGCCGATCAACAAAGCGGCTAAAACAGCAGTGATCGGGATCTCCAACGGCTTCGACGGCCAGAACACGATGGCGTCGTTTACCAGTTCATTGCGATCAGGCGGGCTAAGTTTTACACCCGGATACGTGCAGGAAAATACCCTCCCGGCGCAGGTCGAGGCAGCACGAAAAGCCATGAACGAGGCAGATGTCGTGATCGTCGGCCTCTATGGCCGGGTTCGTTCCGGTGCCAGAAACAGTGTCGGCATCCCGGATAACGGCGCGGCGATCCTCCGCGAGGCCCTGGCCGCCAACAAACGCGTGATCGCTGTCAGCTTTGGCAATCCGTACATCCTCTCATCGTTTCCCGAGTTAAGAACGTACCTGATCGCATACGGAGATATGTCGAGCCTCCAGCGAGCCGCCGCCCGGTCGCTGCTCGGCACCCAGAGCATCACAGGCCGGCTGCCGATCTCACTTCCCGGACTGCATCCCCGCGGCACTGGAATTCAGTTGAGGAATTGACGGGGGAGACCGACTGGAGGGTAAGCATCCCTGCCTGCCTTAATTAGGTGATGCACAAATCGCAATCTAATGAAGAACCCTTTCGCATTTCGTGCTCAATGCAAGCAGGATGCTTGCTCTCCAGTCAGATATGACGACTAATTGGCAGATAAACGATTTTCTTACCCATCGCGACGGCCGGCTTCACATAGGCGGCATTGATGCCGTTACACTCGCTCATGAACACGGCACTCCGCTATTTGTTTTCAGCGAATCGCGTATCCGCCACAACATTGATCGGTTGAAGAAGGCAGGCGAGGTCATCGATTGCCCCTTGAAACTCTGTTACGCAGCCAAAGCGATGTCCACAATGGGCATTCTTAGGGCCGTAAAAGATGCCGACTGCGATATCGAGGTAAATTCCGGCGGAGAGTTGTGGAAGGCGTTGAAGGCCGGCTTCACCGGCGAACAGATAAATTTTAACGGCAACAGCAAGGAGATCTGGGAACTGGAACTCGCGATCTCAAATGACATCTTTGCCATCCAGGTTGATTCACTCTACGAACTCTCGCTGATCGAGGAAACGGCCAAACGCCTTGACCGGCCTGCAAATGTGAGCCTTCGGATCGTGCCCGAGATCAAGACCGGCACTCACAGCGGCCTGCAGACCGCAATGCTGACTTCCAAGTTCGGAATGATGCCGGATGAGGCTTTTCACGCCTTCGCCAAATACAAAGATTCTCCGCACGTAAAATTGAACGGCATTCATCTGCACATAGGCTCGCAAAATCCTGAGCCTGAAGCTTACGCCGAAGCCCTGCGAATGCTAACCGACAGCATGATGCGGATATACGATGCGGTGGGAACGAGGCTGCAGCACATCAATCTCGGCGGCGGGTTCCCGGTTAACTACCTGCGTAATAACTCTGCACCATCGACCTTTCCGGGAGGAAGGGGCGAAATGTTCGCTGCCGATTTCGAACCCGCCGATGCCGTTCGAAATGCGTGGGATGAAACCAAGAGATTTGCGCGAGATTGCGGAGCCGAAAACACCTTTGACGGGATCACCCTCGTCCTTGAACCCGGACGCTCGATCATAGCCGACGCAGGAATTTGCCTGACATCCATTCGCAACGTCAAACAGCGTCCGGTTTCCGAATCGACCGACCACCGACCGCTGACCACTGACAACTGGCTTATGACTGATGCCGGCTTCAACAATCTCCTTTCCATGGAAACTTATAAGTGGTACTACCACCTTATCTCGGCTGAACGGGCGGACGAAGAGCACAATTTCCCCTACAAGGTGGCCGGACCACTCTGCGATGGAGGAGACGTGTATTTCGATGTCGAGGGTGAAGGCCGGCTGCCCGATCATCGGCTGCTGCCGGAAAACCTCCGACCCGGCGAGGTTCTCGCCCTCCTGAATACGGGGGCCTACACAGTTTCCCAGGAATCGCAATACAACGGCCGATTTTTGCCGGCGGTCGTTCTGATAAATAGTGACGGAGAGACGGAATTGATTCGCAGACGCGAAAAGTTTGACGATTTGATCGCCAATGATATCACCTGAAACTCACCCGCAGTAATTAGCAACGCCGCGGTCCGCAATATGCTTTGAAATAATCGCGTACAGCATCGGATCTTTGGGGATATCGGCAGTTTTTCCTTTCATTCGATAAAGCACGGGCGTGATCGCGTTAGCTACATCGATCGCAAGCCGGATCGAATCGTCGAGCACCTCGCAAACGGCTTTTTTCACTGCAGGCTTTGCCAAGATCTCGGCAGCCGTTTTTCTAAGCTCTGCTACCTTTCGATGCTGTTTCATCCGGTTGCGGCCGGCCTTAAAGATGCCGCCGAAAACACCGGAGATCACCGCTCCGACGCAACCGGCCCCACCTGTCCGTCCGCCGCGCTTAAATTCGAAGTCCTTTTCGAAAAACTCCAGCCATCGTACATCGCGATAAACGTCATCCTTAAATTTATCGAATCCGGAATCGTCAGCCATCAGTAAAAACAACCTCCGCTCGATATACGAAACCGAGAGCGAAACTGTTCCCGCTCAAGCCTTCATTAACATCCGCGATATCAGCTCTGTTTCACCATCCTCCGGCGACAGGCCGGCTTCCTGATAGACCTGGCTTAGACTCGCTAACGCGGCAGCCTGGCTGCTTTCATCGCGGATCGCTATGATGGCTTCGAGATTTGCCAGACCGAGTTCGCGAACGCGTTCAGACTTACCCCGTTTCCCGTATCTCAAGGAAATATCATTAAGCGCAGATGACCGAGCCACAAATTGTGGTATCGTTTCCGCCCACGTCGACGCCTCATCAAGCAAGGAAAGCGCGGCCTCGGTTTCCCCGAGACGCTCCTTCGCGTCTGACATCATGATCAACGCAGAGACCTTACTCGGATCGTCGTCGATGAGTTGGACCGTATCCCGGGCGAGATCGTCATTTTTCTGAAGAGTCAAAACCTGCACGATCTGAGCCATGGCCGATAACGCCTCCTTTGGATCAGGGTTTTCCTGGGCTATCTCGACAGCTCGCTCACTTTTTTCGAAATCTGCAAACTGCGCGGCGATCGCCCCCAGTGTCGAATTCCGCGAGCGGCTGTCGCGTGTCTCCGACTCCTTTTGCGAGTTTATGATCGCATAGGCTTCTTCAAGAGTGTCGACGGCCTCCGCTTTCTCTTCCTTTTTCCAAGCGTCACGAGCAAAGACCAGCAGGGCAGACGCCATCTGGGTCTTATCTGTGACCAGATCGAGAGTTTCGTCCGCGAGTTCGTCGTCACCCGCGTGCAGAAAGCCGATAGAGCACCTGACTAGCAGAGCGTCCTTATGAACATTGCCGATTCTCTCTGCAAACTCACGCGCTTTCTCGAACATTGCAATTGCCAGATCATTCCGCTTCGCTTCGATAAAAAGATTGCCGATCTCGCACAATGTTCGTATCCGCTCTTCGTCGTGTTCGATCTCCTCGGCAGGTGCCGAGGCTCGTTCAAGTGTCAGCACAGAATTTTCCAATTCGCCTTTCTCGATCTGTGAATCAGCAATGCTTTGAAGGGCCGACGTCATCGCCGCCGAAAACTCGATCCGGCCGAGCGCGTCATCCGCCCCCGCCGTGTCACCACTCTCAGCTTTATTGACGGCGACTGCGGCATACACAAAATCGGGATGATTCATCAACTCGGCAATCTCAAAGGCCGAAGCCGCATTTCCCTGCCCGGCTTTTACGAGGCCGATTCGTTCAAACGCCTCTGCGCGTAGGCCGTGATCTTCAATGGCATCCGCTAGTTGGATGGCATATTCATCGTCGTTATCGCGAGCACATTTCTCGGCGACCTTGATCAACAATTTGTCCCGGGAATGCGGGTCGCTTACCGCATTGGCCAGTTCAGCCGCGAGGTCTACCTCACCCCTTTCGAGATAGAGCGGCAGGACAGCACTCATCGCCTCGGCATGTCCGTCACTGCTCCGGATCCGTTCGGCAAGAAAAGCTGCGGCTGCGAGCAGGTCTGTCTCAGCCTGCTCCTGATGAATAAAAAGATCGCCCATAGAATTTTGAACTAAATGTGGTTAAAGACGAGCCGGATCGATTCCGGCATCCAATCCCGCAAATCGGTTGCAACCGCCCGTGCCCCGGCCATTCGCAACTCTCCCTCGGACACGGTGTTGGCTACTCCGAGGACAGGAAGGTCCGCGCGGCGGGCTCCCTCGACGCCCGGCGGCGAATCCTCGATCACAAGGCACTCCCCATGGGTGATCGGCATGTGCCCGATTGCGCTGCGCTTCGCATCGACGAGCCGAAAGCCCGTTCGGAACACTTCCGGGTCCGGTTTACAATTAGATACATCATCGGCACTAACGATCGTAGCGAAATGATGCCTAAGACCGCTCTTCTCAAGGACAAACTCGATCTCGTTACGCCCCGACATACTCACGATGCCCAACGTAAATTCGCGGGCCATTTTGGCTATAAACTCCTCCATGCCCGGAAATAACGGCAGGTCATCCGCAACGACGTCACGCCAGATAGCGAGCTTGGCCTTGGTCACTTCATCGATCTTGGCGTCGTCAACCTTCTTTCCGGCCCGCTCGTAGGCCGCGACCACAAATGTCCGGTCGTCCATTCCCAATGACGCCAAGTAGTCTTCTTCATTAAGATCGATCCCCTCCGAGGAAAGAACTTCCTGATACGCCTTCATTTGTACCGGCTCATCGTCAATTACCACGCCGTTAAAATCCATTAAAATTGCTTTGATCATAAACTAGATTCTTCATCCCCCTTCTTAAGGCACTGCTCGTGCCACACCCCCGGGATATCCCTTAACCAATACAACACATCTCCTCCGTGATAGAACCCTATGCTAACAACTTCGGCAGTTTTTCCGGCAAACGTGAGCTGTTCAGGTTGCAATGGATGATGATATTTCCATTCTCTCTTAAAATCGTCGAGGAGTTCGCGATTACCGATTTCTACCAGCGTTCCTTTCTGAAAGTCTGCATTGTAGGGACCGTTCTTTTCTCCCATGTAACTCATTGAAGTAAATAGCTCTCGTCAAAAAGATTGCCGCGGCCCAATATCCCCTTCGGATCGAACGCTCTTTTCAGATCGGCCATCTCATTCAGATACCGTTCTCCCATCATCGCCGATAGATATTTCCGCTTCAACTTACCGATACCATGCTCGGCCGAAACTGTTCCACCCAGCATTATCGCCTGCGCGACGCAGCGGCCGTAAATATGACGTGCCTTGACGGCCTCCTCGTCATTCTTAGGCAGCATGTTAGCGTGCAGATGATTGTCGCCGATATGCCCAAAGATCACATAATCCAGCCCGCTAGCGTCAAGGATTTCGTGGTAAAACCTCAGAAATCCGGGAAACCGATTGTCGGGTACTGACATATCGGTACCCACCTTTCGTTGGCCGTACCGAACGATCCGCTCGTTAACAGCAACAGGCAATGCATGGCGAAATGCACGCATCCTCTCACGGTCTGCGTCGCTTGTCGTGAACCACGAGATATCCAGATTCGCTTCGTGACGCTCCAGTATCTCGTTACAATTCTCGAGTACACTTTCCTCGGTTTCGCCAGTGGTCTCCTGTTCGAAATAAAGGGCGCAGACAGCTTCTCGCGGCGTCTCGGGAAACTTCTCTGTAATGAACCGCAGAGACCTTTCGTCAAAGAATTCAAGCAGCGTCGGATCGAGCGTTGCTCCGTCACCCTTGCTAACCGATCGAATCTCAGCCACAGCGGCAAGAAGATACGCCTCATTAGAAAAGAAAACGATGCCGCCGAAAATGCCATCGGGCTTTGGCAGCAATGCCAGTTCCGCCTCCACGATAACGCCCAGGGTCCCCTCGCTGCCCACGAACAGATCGATGACATCAAGCGGCCGCGCGTTGAAATAGCCCGAGACGTTCTTTCGGACGTTTGGACGCCTATAAGTGGCCGACCGGGCGCTGATCGCTCGGCCGCCTTCGGTGGTGATATAAATAAGCCCATACTCGTCCGAAATTGCCTCGCCGCGTTTGAGGTCAAGAGTATCTCCGTCCGCAAGCACGACCCTCAGGCCAACCACGTAGTCCCGCGTCGCTCCATATTTAAAGCTACGCGCTCCGGATGCGTTCGTGGCGATCGTTCCGCCCACCTGGCAGCTCCATTCGGTCGGGTCCGGCGGATAAAAGAGGCCTTCAGCTTCAACCGCTTTTGCGAGGTCGGCGAGGATCACCCCGGGCTCGACTCGTGCCTTCATCAAAGCTCTATCGATCGAAACAATGCGATTCATCCGCTCCATCGAGATCACGACACCGCCGAAAGGGATCGCGCCGCCTACCGTCCCGGTCCGCGCACCTGAGACCGTCACCGGAATACCCGCTTCGTCCGCCTCACGCAGCACCTTGGCAACGTCCTCCGGCGTTTCCGTCACAAACAAACGCTCAGCATGCCCGCCCCGCATATTGCTGGCGTCGATCAGATAATTCTGAAGCTCATCGAGATGGGTCTTCACTTGCATACTACGTTTGGCTTTCGGCGTCATAACCGTCAACGTCTTTGAGAGAATCGTGGGTCTTGCCGTCTTCCGATCTTACGACGCTAAAGCTTCCGTCGGTTTCAAGAACCACAGCTTCAACATCTCCGATAGAGGCGGAGCCCGATGCTCGGACGGCCGCCAGCACTTCGGATTCGGTAACCCGCGTCGCCCGCATTTTATCGTCTATGAACACCCCGCGTTTGAGAAGAAGCGTCGGCGATGACTTAAAAATCTTGTCGGCCTTGGAGTACCTGACCGCGACCCATGTGATCAGGAATTGAAGCCCCACCAACAATGCGAATGCCGTGAGCCCCTCAGCCAATTTCACATCCTTAGATAAAAGGACCGTCGCAAGCGTGGAACCTAACGCAATAGTGACAACAAAATCGAACGCGTTCCATTTCGACAGCGTTCGCTTACCTGAGATCCGCAGTACTATTATCAGCGCTGCATAGGCAAGCACGCCGACTATCACGACTCTGACTACGCCAAACCAATTTTCGATAAAGATGTCGGCCATTATGCTCGGACACGTTACGTCCCGGCGATTGTCTTGTCCATTTTGGGCACTCTATTCAAAAACCATCTTCAGACGAACGTGTCTAATCCGTTCGCTGACACGCTTCTTTTCATCCTCGGTCGCAAGTGTCATTTCCGCATATTCGGCGGTCAAAATCAATTGGCTTCTGAGTGCAGAAAGACGTGACCGCGAGTCAGTTCGCCCGGCCGCAAGTTCTATTGCAGAAGCGAGCTTCATAAAAACCGCGGTGTTCCCTTTTCCGCTGATGCGGATCTGGTCAAACGCCGTTCCCACAAAGTCGGCGAACGACGGATACTTTACGATTATCACGTTCTTGCCGTCGGCGACCCTCTTTTTCTTGGGAAAATCTTTTGACGCCAGCTTGCCTATCAGTTCCCCGAGATTCTCGATGCAATTTAGGGCAGTGGTCGTGTCGTTCACGCCCGGCGACAATGCTTTGAGGGCGATGTCGACGAGCTGGCGGAGGCCAAAGCCTACATCTTGTTCGATCGTTCGATCTCGATCGATCACAAATAGATCGTTCAGCTTCTCCATTTTGTCGTCGTCCAACCTTTTTCCAGAAGGCAAAACTGAGACGAGACGCGTCCCTGTTCCCACAAATTCGCCAACCGCGGCTTCCATCCGAACGACGCAGGCATTCTCTGCAGCAAAATCAGCCAGGTCGTCGACATCGACAAGCTGGATGTATCCCGATTCTTTGGACGCAACCTTGATCCAATCCTCCTGGCCCGCATCATCGGCTATATCAGCAATATCGTCGTCGTCATCTGGAACGGGAGATCCAACCTCATCCGGAAAAAGACGATTAATACTTTTCTTTGTCTCCTCAACGATCTCTCCGATTATATTGCTGATCTGCAACGATCCGGCGATGTGGTGAATAAAGAAGATCAGGACAACAGTGCCGCCCAGAGACAGAAGGAGGCCCGTTAAGACCGCCAGCGATGGAACAAAGTTCGCTTCGTCACCACCGCGGATCGTTCGAAGTACCACCAGGCAGTAGGCAAACGCGGAAACGAAATATCCGAGAACGAATTGATTCGCCCGGTCGCGAAGAAAATTGCGAAAGATGCGCGGGGTGAACTGCCCGGAAGCCTGATTTACCGCATTGAGCGTCAACGTAAACACGAGTGCGGCGACCGTTAGCATCGACGACGCGATGGCCGTCAGCATCCCGCGCGAACCATCCACGCCGACACCGAACAGCAGCGGATAACGCGCGGTCCAATCGTTGCCGATCCTCGAATCAACCTCGACCAACACAAGCGCCAAAGTGATAGAGGCCGAGATCATTAAACCCGGAACAAACCAAAGCGATGATCGAAGCTCTATCCAAAACCTGATAAATCGATTCGCCATACCAATACGAAGTTTCTATCGTATCAAACATCTCGAATTCGTCAGCACAACCCGCTTCACAAAAGTGAACTCTATCTCACAGCCAACTCTCTTTCCCGCAAATATTTCAGCTTGTCACGCAACTCGGCGGCGCGTTCGAATTTCATCTCCTTTGCGGCAAAACGCATATCGGCTTCGAGCTGCTGGATTGTTTCCTTTAGCTGCTTAGGCGAGTATTCCTCGATCGAGTCCAGATCGAGCGGGATCTTGAAGTAATCTGCCTCGTAGGCAGTGACCAGGGTAGCGTCGATGGATTTGATGATGGTTGTCGGCGTAATTCCGTGTTCGGTATTGTATTCTTCCTGGATCTTTCGGCGCCGGGTCGTTTCGCTGATCGCGTAATCCATCGACTTCGTGATCTTGTCGGCGTAAAGTATCGCTTTGCCGCTTGAGTTTCGTGCCGCACGGCCCATCGTCTGGATCAAGGAACGTTCAGAACGCAAAAAACCCTCTTTGTCCGCATCAAGTATCGCGACGAGCGAAACTTCTGGCAGATCGAGGCCTTCCCGCAGGAGATTGATTCCAACAAGCACATCGTATTCGCCTCGGCGCAGGTCCCGGAGGATCTTGATTCTCTCAAGGGTGTGTATATCGCTGTGAAGATAGCTGACCTTGACCCCGACCTCGGCGAAATACTCGCTAAGGTTCTCGGACATACGCTTAGTGAGTGTTGTCACCAGCACACGCTCATTTCGCTCGGCCCGCTTGCGGCATTCTTCCAATAGATCGTCGATCTGGCCTTTGACCGGACGGACCTCGACGACCGGATCGAGCAGGCCGGTCGGGCGGATGATCTGTTCGATTATCTCGCCGCCTGTTTTTTCGAGTTCATATGGGCCGGGAGTAGCCGAAACATAGATCGTCTGCCCGGTCCTTTCTTCAAATTCCTGAAAGTTGAGCGGCCGGTTGTCTTTTGCACTCGGCAGGCGAAACCCGTATTCAACCAGCGTTCCTTTTCGGCTTTGGTCTCCTTTGAACATCGCCCCCAGTTGCGGGATCGTCTGGTGCGACTCGTCGATCACCATTAATGCATCTTTGGGCAAGTAATCCAGCAGCGTCGGCGGCGGTGCCCCGGGCGGCTTGCCGGTAAGGTGGCGTGAATAATTCTCGATACCGCGGCAGAATCCCATTTCCTTGATCATCTCGAGGTCATACATCGTTCGCTGATGCAGCCGCTGTGCTTCGACGATCTTGCCTTCGTTTACGAGAAATTCTTCGTGCTGGTCAAGCTCGGCCTTGATCGTCTGGACCGCGCGTTTGATCACGGGTTTCGACATCACATAGTGCGTTTTGGGGTAAATAGGTATACGCGTTTCGTGTTTCTTGATGACCTCGCCGAGCAGCGGATCTATCGTATAGATCGCGTCGATCTCATCACCCCAGAATTCTATTCGGTATGCCTGGTCCTGATAGCTCGGATAGAGCTCGACCACATCGCCCCGCACACGAAAAACACCGCGGTCAAAATCGATGTTCACCCGCTCATATTGCAGTTCGACGAGCCGCTGAAGAAATTCCTCCCGCTTGATCTTCATTCCCGGCTCGATAAAAACGAGCATGTTGAAATAAGCATCCGGATCTCCCAGACCGTAAATGCACGAAACCGACGCTACGACGATCACGTCGTTGCGTTCGAACAACGCTCGCGTCGCCGAAAGCCTGAGCCGGTCGATCTCATCGTTGATCGTCGCTTCTTTTTCTATGTACAGGTCGGCCGCCGGAACGTAGGCCTCCGGCTGGTAATAATCGTAATAAGAAACGAAATACTCGACGGCGTTCTCGGGAAAGAATGTCTTGAATTCCTGGTAGAGCTGTGCCGCAAGCGTCTTGTTGTGAGCTAGTACGAGCGTCGGCCGCTGGGTCCGCTCAATAACATTCGCAATTGTAAATGTCTTGCCGCTGCCCGTGATCCCGAGCAGCACCTGATCCTGCTCGCCGCCGTTCAGCCCCTCAACCAGTTGTTCAATAGCCTGGGGCTGGTCACCGGTAGGCGTATTTTCAGAAATGAGACGAAATTGCACCCTTTAATCATAAATCAAAAAATGCAATATTCAAACCCATCCAGCATTCGCCTGAGACCCACCTATTTTAACATCGATGGCGATAGAGTTCCGCTACCGGATCCTTGAGTCTCTATTTGTTTGCACTAAATTCGAGATCCTGTTCCGCAGGTGTCCGTAGGTCTCGACCAGAGCGTCACCTCGTGCGGCGTAAATGTCTGTTATCAGCTGATCATCAGACGGCCTAAATGCCCGCAGCATCACATCCCGATTGCGAATTATACCCTTCGCGTCGATCACTACGACTGCCCGTGTAAAACTGATCGGGAACAGCAGATGCTTACCAAAAATGCGGGTAACTTTGCGCTCCGGGTCCGATAGCAATGGAATTGGCAGGCTGCGGCTTTGTGCGAAGTCTGCGTGCTCATTCGTGCTGGCCGGTGAAATTCCTACGATCGTCGCTGCGGTTTCGAGATACCGGTTCCAGTTGTCGCGTACCGAACATAGCTGACGCGTACAGACGAGAGTTTCATTCTGCGGATAAAATAAAAGGACTGTGACGTTTCCCAGTTGGTCCGAGAGGCGCCAGTCCTCATTTCGATCGGTCTTCAAGACGAAGTCCGGCGCGGGCGAGCCTTTCTGTAAAAGCATTTCATTCGCCATTTTTTTTACGTTTTTCGTTCAGGCTCAGGACGCAACCATTTCAAAGCTCTCGATAGTTGCTCGAATGCGATCTGCAACATCCGTTGGGGTATCGGTTTCCAAACTGATCCTGTTTAGCTCATCGAGCGTCCTTTCGTCCTTAATGACTTTCAGAACGTGGAGCAACGCATAACGAACTCGCTCGTCTTTATGCGTTCGGATCGCGGTAAATACCGGGTCGGTCTCGCCGGACTTGACCATCATGCAAACCAGGCAGAAGGCCTCGTAAGCGACTTTGCGGTCTTCATGCACGAGACGGTCAAAGGATTTGACGACTATACCCGATTCAAGTGCGGCCCGGGCCGCGTGGCTCATGCGGAACTCGTCGTTGGTCTCCATTATCCGTTTCCATGCATTGGCACGGTCAAAGTTGAGTTTAAAAAGTCCTCTTGCTGCAGCCGCTCTCACCTCGCGAGTCGGATCGGCGCACGCCAAAAGGATCGCCTCGAAAACCGATTCATGGTCGAAATCCGTCAAGGTAGCAACCGCACGGGATCTAAGGCTGGACGAAAGATCGTATAGTGCTATCTGCGCTAAAGCTTCCACCGAATTACGTGTCCGGAAAGCGGTCAGGATCCTTAATGCAAGATCCCTGATCACCTCATCGCTCTCGTATTCGTCGTTCACCTGTTCGATGGCATCCAGCACGGCTGGATCGTCTGAGAGCGGAAGCGGTTCGTATAGGCCGGCCGGCCTTAATTCGGTAAAAGAATTGATGGGCAGTTGAGCGTATTGCATCTTACGCATCTTCTCTTGAAAGACCTGGGTGCTAAGATCGGGCTCAGGCCGCGGAGCCTTGATCGTCGGTGAACCAACGGGCATCTTCACCGTGAGCGAGGTCTTGGATTTACTTTTCGCTTGCAGAGGGCTCGACTTTCTGGACTTGCGAAGCCATTCCATTTCCTTGGCCGCGTCGACACCGCCAAGATCGAACGACTCGTTCTTATTGTGATTCTTTGCGTACTTTCCGTAGTTGTATTGAGTTGTTTCAATAGTACGCTTGCTTCTCTTCCAGAAAAAATAAGCGGCCCCAAACGCCGAGAGTGCTATGACGAATAAAATCAACGGGATCATGTATCCCTCTTCCGGATCGGCTCTGGAGGCTGACGAGGAGCTTTGAGCCGCGACCGAAAGGGCTTGAACGAATATTAAGACAAAGAATCCTGTTAAAGGACCAAAATTTTGAGAGATGCGTCTCATGGTATGTATTAATTATATTCCGCTTGAGCTTTAGGGGAATAGCAGAGGAAAAAGGCCGGACTGAGAGGTGTTATGGCCAAAGGCCCTCATCAATTATGCATAAATAATACGATTTTGTCATTATCTTTATGCCATGTTGTTATAGTTTTAACAAATTCCGAGTTCCAGACTTTTCGCGAATTACCGCGATCGGCTTTACCAAATCCAGTTTAAGGTAATACAGTTGTCTTTATCTAATCGAAAAATGATAGGAACGTCCACGTTAATTTCACACACCGAGATCCCAGGATTGTCTCTTATTCATCGAGGCAAGGTCCGCGATGTTTACGCGATCGATGAGAAAAGGCTGCTCCTGGTCGCTACCGACCGCCTTTCGGCCTTCGATTGTGTTTTGCCGACCCTTATTTCTCACAAAGGCGAAGTTCTTACCCGGCTTTCTGCATTTTGGTTTTCGCGGCTGTCGGAGATCGTCGGTAATCACCTGATCACGATCGACACGGGCTTAATGCCGGCCCCAATCCCCGAGATCGCGCATTTAAGAGGACGTGCGACTCTCGCAGCACGAACCGCGGTCTTTCCTGTTGAATGCATAGTTCGCGGATATCTCGAGGGCTCGGGTTGGAGAGATTACCAGGAAACAGGTGCCGTCTGCGGCCACGAACTCCCTTCCGGGCTGCGTCAATGCGAACGTCTGCCGAACCCGATATTCACGCCCGCCACCAAGGCAGTTTCCGGACACGATGAGAATATTGACTATGACACTTTCGCCAACATCGTCGGAACCGAGGTCGCCGATCTGCTAAGGTCGGTTTCGCTCAAGCTTTACAACGAGGCAGCCAATTATGCACTCGGACGCGGCCTAATCATTGCAGATACTAAATTTGAATTCGGGATCGATGCCGAGGGCCAGATCCTGCTCATCGATGAGGTGCTGACGCCCGACTCCTCCCGCTTCTGGGCTGTCGAGACCTATGAACCGGGCCGAGCCCAACCTTCCTTTGACAAGCAGTTTGTACGTGAATATTTGGAAACGCTTGATTGGGACAAGAAACCTCCGGCGCCCCCGCTCCCCGACGAGATCGCCGAAGCAACCTCACAGCGATACCTAAAAGCCTTCGAACTCCTGACCGGAAACCAGCTCGAACCGTAGTCGACAATTAATAATTACTAATTAAAACATTAATAATTATCTTGAAGATTTAGATTCGCCTGAGTTCGAGGACTTCGACTGGGTCACCGATCTTGACAGACGCGCCCGGGTTCTCAGGAATGAGGTTCTCGCCAAACAGGACGGCGTTCGCCGTTTGGCCCAATGATTCAAAGGTATTGGGAAATACATCCTTTGCCAGCCGGAACGACGCCAGCATTTTTAGGGGTTCCTTGCCCGCAAACTCGCCTCGGACCTGATCGATGGTCGTCATCACACAACGGGCACAGGGCTTCGTCACCCGGAACAGAGCTTCGCCGACCCTGATCCTGGCCCAGCGGTCCTCTTCAAAGGGCTCGCTTCCCTGCACGACTAGATTCGGCCGAAAGCGGTTCATCGGAAGCGGGAGTTTTTCGCCGTATTCTTCGCTGCCGTATTTGTCGTATAACCGCTTGTTCAGTTCCGCAAGAGAACCTTCCCCGATGACCAACAGCGGATAGCCATCCGCGAAACTCACGATATCCTCGCCACTATCGAATTTCTCGTTGACATGCCGCTTGCTTGATTCAGGCATGCGAACGAGCTGGCATTTTCTTTCGAGGACATCACTGAACCATTCGCTAACCTCGCCTATATAAACCTCGCCGTCGACCGCACTTTGCCAGACAGTTACCGACTGCCGCTCACCTCGGTCAGGCTCGGCCGGAATTCTCAAATTGGGGAAGCCGTCCGCCGAAGCCGTCAATCCGCTAAAGTCAGCTTCGACCGAAACAGTTGCCATCTTGGGAACTTCCCGCTGAGTAAAGAACATTCCATCTGTATCCGTCAGCATCCATCGTCGGTCAAAACGCAGCCCGCGTTTATCGACGGTAGCCCCTGACTTGCTGATGCCCTTCAGAGATTTGATCGGGTATATATTGATCCCGGAAATATTCATTTTTTCGAACTTGAGTGCCTCGTTATCAAGTTTTGTGACGACTCATTCGAAACAGTTGACACATCTTGAAGATGTGCATATACTAGCACTCATGGATGACGAGTGCTAAATACCTTTTTGCGCGTCATTCCGAATGTCATTATCAACTAATTTTCTTATATAGAAAAAGGAGCAGACTATTATGGCTACAAATATCACCCCCTTACACGATCGCGTGATCATCAAGCGAATCGAAGACAACGTAAATCAGACCGCGGGCGGGCTCTTTATACCCGACACGGCAAAGGAAAAACCGCAGGAAGGCGAAGTTATCGCTGCCGGCGCAGGCAAATATAAAGAAGACGGAACCCGCCAGGCTTTGGACGTAAAAGCAGGCGATCGTGTTCTTTTCGGCAAATACAGCGGTTCCGAGATCAAGCTTGACGGTGACGAATTCATCATCATGCGCGAAGACGAGATCCTCGGCATCATTTCAAGGGCCGGCGCTGCCGTCTAGTTCAAAGTTCCAAGTTCAAAGTTCCAAGGCGATGGCGAAAGCCAACTTGGAACCTGGAACCTTGAACTTTGAACTCCATCATTTCGACGAAGGAGACATATTAAATCATGGCTAAACAAGTTATTCACGGAGAAGAATCACGTTCCGCTATCCTGCGCGGTGTAAACCAGCTGGCGGATGCGGTTAAAGTTACGTTAGGCCCCAAGGGCCGCAATGTCGTTATCGACAAGAAATTTGGTTCGCCGACCATCACCAAAGACGGCGTGACGGTTGCTAAAGAGATCGAGCTGAAAGACAGCCTCGAGAATATGGGTGCACAGATGGTCCGCGAGGTAGCGAGCAAGACCAGCGACGTTGCCGGTGACGGCACCACGACGGCTACGGTCCTGGCACAGGCTATTTTCAAGGAAGGCGTCCGCACGGTTGCAGCCGGAGCAAACCCGATGGCCCTCAAACGCGGCATCGAAAAAGCAGTTGCCGAAGTTGTAAAAGAGATCGAAAAACTTTCTAAGCCCGTCACGGGTGACGCGATCGCACAGGTCGGAACGGTTTCGGCCAATGGCGACAAGACCATCGGCACCATCATCGCAGAAGCGATGGACAAGGTCGGCAAAGACGGCGTTATCACGGTCGAAGAGTCGAAGACGATGGATACGCTGCTCGAGGTTGTCGAGGGTATGCAGTTTGACCGCGGCTATCTCTCGCCGTACTTCGTTACCGATCCTGACCGTATGGAAGCCGTCCTCGACGAGCCTTACATCCTGATCAACGAAAAGAAGATCTCGAACATGCGTGATCTGCTGCCGATCCTGGAGCAGGTTGCCAAAATGGGCCGTCCGATGCTCATCATCGCCGAGGATGTCGAGGGTGAAGCTCTCGCGACTTTGGTTGTGAATAAGCTCCGCGGCACTTTGAATGTTGCTGCCGTTAAGGCTCCCGGATTCGGCGATCGCCGCAAGGCAATGCTCGAAGACATCGCAACCCTCACAGGCGGCAAGGTGATTAGCGAAGATCTCGGCATTAAGCTCGAGACCATTACGCTCGAAGACCTCGGCAAAGCCAAGAAGGTCACGATCGACAAAGAAAACACGACTGTTGTCGAGGGTGCAGGTTCGGGTGAGGCAATTGACGGCCGCATCAAAACGATCCGCAACCAGATCGAGGACACGACCAGCGACTATGACCGTGAAAAACTGCAGGAGCGTCTGGCGAAACTCGTCGGCGGTGTTGCGGTGATCAAGGTCGGTGCTGCCACCGAGACCGAGATGAAGGAAAAGAAGGCCCGCGTTGAAGACTCAATGCACGCAACCCGTGCAGCCGTAGAAGAAGGCATCGTAGCCGGCGGCGGCGTCGCACTCGTTCGTGCAGCCCGCGTGCTCGACAACTTCCATGGCGATGAGAACGACACCGACGAACGTATTGGCGTCCAGATCGTAAAACGTGCTCTCGAAGAGCCGCTTCGCCAGATCGCGCAGAATGCGGGTATGGAAGGAGCAGTAGTTGTCGGCAAGGTCCGCGAGGGCGACGACAGCTTTGGCTTCAACGCGGCGACCGAGAAGTACGAGGATCTTGTCGCGGCCGGTGTCATCGACCCCGCAAAGGTCACCCGTTACGCGCTCCAGAACGCAGCCTCGATCGCCGGCCTTATGCTGACGACCGAAGCCATGATCGCAGACGCACCCGACGAAAAGGGCGACTCCGGCATGGGCGGAATGGGCGGCGGCGGCATGGGCGGCATGGGCATGGGAATGTAAGACTGGAGAGCAAGCATCCTGCTTGCCCGCCTGTCTCCATTGCACAAGCCCCTACGTCAGCAAGGGAGCACGGCCATAAACAACAAGGGCCCCGGCCACTCGCCGGGGCCTTTTTGCTGTTAAATTCGGAGCAAATTATAGACGCGATTTCTTACATTAGCCGCGGCTCTACAGGAACAATCAAATGAACATATTTAATGCTATACTTCAGACTTCGAGAAAAGGTCAACTAAATAGGAGAAAACCAATGAAAAAGCGGTTTCTGATTTTAATTACATTAACTCTCTTTCTAGCGAGCTCGGCATTTGCTCAAGTTGCGTCAGAGTTTTTTGCCGGGAGTATGCCTGTTATTGCAAATGGACCTACTACCGATCCCCAGACCGCTCAATTGCTGATGGATAATGGGATGTTCACTCCTTCAGGCATTTTTGTAACGGCATCTCTTAGTAATCAACAGTATGTGGGCTTAAACACCACTACCGATAATGCTGTGGTTATGTTCGGAGCGACCAATAATTCAGACTTTGCGTTGGCCATTTCGAGACCCGTATTTACGCCGATGACGGCAGTCGGTTCGGCGGCGGATTCTATGTTCGCTAACAGGCAAAACGGAACAAGTACAGGCATCGTGGTAGCTAGTAACTATGCTTTTAATTTGTACTCGAGTATTCAGCATTTTGCAGGACTCCCGGCAGGGGCAAATGGTGTTCCAACCACAGACAGTAGAGTGTATTTTGCTGATTTGACATTGACCTTCAGTTCCCCGGTTACCGATCCGTTTATACATCTTGTCGCCCTCGGAGGAACCAGCGGAGGCGAGGGTAGTCTGGGTTTCTCAACGGAGTTTGATTTAATAACCTCGGGAATTACTCTTGAAAAAGTTACCGGAACAACATCTCTTGCTGTAACACCGACGCAGATCAATAACGGAAATATTAGTGGAATGACTGCCTCCTGTGCAAATAATGGCGCTGCTTGCGGTACCGTCAGATTAAGAGGAACCAATGTCACGACAGTTACTTTCCAGGTATTTCTCCGCGGCGATGGCATAGATCCTGCGACATGGGCTAATCCTAATTTTCATACCGGCGATCAGTGGTTATTGGGTGCTTCATTGCCCGAATTATTAACAACGTCGGCACCCGTGACTATTTCCGGGCGGGTTTTGGCGGAATCGGGACGCGGCATCTCCGATGCGAGGATCACTTTGGTGGATTCTTCCGGAACTGTTCGCGTTGCGTTGACAAATCGCCTTGGATTTTACAGCTTTAGCGATCTCGATGCGGGTGAAACGGTTATTTTGCAAATTTCACATAGGCGCTACCGGTTCGATAATCCTACGCAAGTCCACACGCCGGTGGACAACCTCTCCGAAATTAACTTCGTTGGGGGTTCGTGAATTTATATGAATCAAAATGAAGATCCTAGACAAATGATAAAAATACCGTCTGGAATTGGCGATTCTGGGCCTCGACATGGGCATGAGTATGTAAATGGAACCCCGTCTCCTTGCACAAGCCCGCACGTCAGCAAGTGAGCATTACCATTAACAACCAATGAGGCCGTCTGAACAGGCGGTCTCCTTCGCCAGCCACACAGAAGGCTTCCCGTTCGTTTCCCTGACGATTGCAAAGGTGCCGCGGCTAGCGGCGCGTAAGCACGCTTGCTCGATCTTTGAACTGGTGATCGAACCTGTCGGAAACCCGTCCCATTTCGAAGTGATCACGCTGCCGTCGTTTCGAGGCGAAATGGGTGACAGCAGTGCCCTCGCGAATTATCACCGTCGGTATATCGCTGCTCGCCTCACACTGCTTACCAGCAGGCTGGAACTCGAAGCTCTTCCCGCCTTCGATACCGACCTGTCTGCAAGGCGATGTTAAATTCCTTCACTCCGGTCTGGGTTCTGTCTTCCGAGATACGGTGGGCATGCAGATTTAACATTATATTAATACTCTCATCCTACAAAGGTGATTGATTCAAAGGAGGTAATTAAGTGAAAACACAGAAAGTGATCAAGAAGGCGCGCAAGATGTTAAAGAAGAACGTAAAGAAAAAGCACATCCGCAGCGGTGTGGCAGCTCTCAGTGGCCTTGGAGCTGGGGCCCTGATGATGTTTTTATTTGATCCGCAGCGGGGACGCGGGCGCCGCGCGTTTATTAGGGATAAAGCGACCGGTTTGAAAAATGACGTGCAGGACACCGTCAGTGCAAAGGCCACGCATCTGAGCAACCGTGCCAAAGGCGTAGTTCACGAAGCGAGATCCGCAGTTTTCGGCTCAAGCGGCGAGACCGACGATCTCTCGGCATCGACCCACTAGAGGAGCGTTCCCGTCTCCGGCTGCTTGCCGGTTAGGTTGCGCAGCATACGCTAGGTACGCAAATGCTGAACCGGGCGCGATCGGCGTCCGGTTCACGCTGCCATCGCCAGAGGCCCTTGAATGAAGATCCGACGATACTTAGGGGTAAGTTCGCGGATGTCCATAAGCATGAAAAAATCTACGGTCCCGAAGTCCTCGTCCCGGGTCGGAGGGCCGCAGACCTTGGCGCCTATCCTAAGGTACATATCAAAGAGCGTTGGCATCTGGACCGCGACCTTGTCGAGACGTTCTGGATCGCCGCAATAAAGAGCGTTCCGTTTTGGCTCTACGCGAAATTTCGGGTGAAAATGCCCGCCGGCCGCCAATTGTCGAAAGGCCCTCTCGCCGATCGTATTATCGTCAGTGAAAATCGAGCAGCACCCAAAGAAATATCGCTTCTCGGCGATCAGAAGATAGTTGATCAGCGCTTTCCACAACAGGAAAAGCACTTTCGTGTTCCGGTGAGGGGCCGCGATACACGCGCGGCCGATCTCGATGCCATTTTCCAGGACGTCCGGCGGCAGGTCCTCTATCGTAAATTCGGTGAAAGAATAAAATCCCCGGCGATCTCCGGCCGTTTCTAATGAATTCAGACGATACGTTCCCACCGTCTTCCCCGTCGATTTTTCGATCACAATGAGGTGACGGCAGCAAAGGTCGTAATCGTCGAGATCATCGCGACGGCCCAGGCTCGACGCCAACCCGGCACCAAGCTCTTTGCAAAATACGTCAAAACGCAGAGCAAGCGCCGATTCGACTTCGTCGCGGCCGTTAGCGATGCACACTTCGTATCTGAGATCGGACGCCAGTACCGACGTGACCAAGTGACGGGCAGCTGCTGTTTGCATGATGTTTGGTTTGCGGCAAGATTCAGCGTAACCGTACCTTGTGAACTCAGCTTTAACCAGATATTAAGATGTTGTGAACTTTCTATAGATACACGCGAGAGCCTGCTAGCGCTACTTCCAAAATGCACCTCCTGGCAGTGTCAGGCTCATTCAAGTTACCCCAGCGAGTGCTGGCGTTTTCATTTTTTCTTTTCGTCGAATATACGGAACCTTTCATGGTGCCGCGCGTAAAGCATCAGGCCTTGCTAAATATATGAAATACTTTCTCTCACTGTTATTGATCGTATCGGCCGCGGCTATAGCCGGGGCACAGTTAAAAGTCTTGGAAAAACACCCCGTCGAGACGTTCTTTATGTCAGGGATCGAAGCATTTAATGCTCACGATCTCGACCTTTTTACCAAACAATTCGACAAGGACATCGAGATGTACACACCGACGGGTTGGCTTCGCGGCAAGCCGGCTGTCCGAGAGCGTTTCGCGGCCACCTTCAAACAGTTTCCAAATGTGCGCATGGAGATCGAAGATCTAAAGGTGCGCGAGGTCGTGAAGGGAACAGCGATTGTGGACTTCAAGTGGCGTGTCTACCCGCTCGGCCGCGGACCAGCCTTCCACGGCGTGGGTACTGGTGTCTACGTCCGAAAAAATGGCCAATGGTCGGAAGTCCTCGAACATGAAACTGTTACAAAAGTCGATGAGGGCCTTCAACAAGCTCCAGCCAGCTAATAGGAGCCCCCGGAACGCGGAACACTCCTATCCGCAAAGCCGCTGGACGAGTGCGGAAAAAACAGTTCAGATCGAACGAAAACTGTTGTATTCTTGGAATCGTCAGCCATGAGAACAGCATTTCTAATTGCTTGCTTCATTTTAATGTCCGTTGTCTGGGCTGCAGGTCAAACGACCGCTCCGAATTGCCCGGTAATCTCGGTAGCGGGCCCCCAGGGAATAACTGATTCAGGCGACACCATAGTTTTCCGTGCCCAGATCTCAGGTCTGTTCAGCCGCTCGATCACTTATGAATGGAAGGTCTCTGGGGAGCGTACATTCGACGGCCAAGGCACCGATTCGATAAGGATCCATACGACGCGTGAAGATGGAAATACTAATATCACGGCGACCGTTACTATCAAAGGCCTTCCTGAGAGATGTGCTGCCAATGCCTCAGAGGTAGCAGGAGTAGCTGCTGGGCTCGTTTGCGACATGCCTGCGGATGAGTACGGACGTATCCCGTGGCTGGAGGAGCAGGCCCGCCTGGACAATTTTCTTATACATATAAGTCAGGATCCAGGTTACTCGGGGATTGTTCACATGAAGATCAAGGTTGACGAATCTGTCGGGTCTGCAAAGGAACATGCACGTCGAATGCTAAATCACTTCAAACGGCGTGATAAGAATTTCGATCCTGGCCGATTATTATTTGCGATCGAAGTGTCGGATGATGGGCCGACGACCACTTTCCGAATAATAGCCAAAGACTCCCCACTGCCAACCTGCACCGACGCGTGCATCCTGCTTAACAGCAAAGAACTCTGATACTTGGCAAAGCCGTTATCGCAGGACGTGAAAAACGAACTCTGCCTTTGCGGCTTTAGCCGAATCCCATTTGTAAGAACCGCTTTTGCCAAAGTCCCAAAAGCCCGCACGCAGTAAGGGCGAAATGCGTCTGCTCCCCGCCGCAAGACATCTTTTTAATCTTTTTGTTATATCTGCGAAAATAGTTGTTGCATTTCTCTAACGAATAGGCTAGTGTGTCATTTATGGCACAGATTCCCACAAATGAGGCTGACTTTCAGAGGGTTCATTGGATAGCGAAAGAGCTGGGTATCAGCCTCGAAGATGCCGCGGTTACGT
>JBGTIP010000053.1:0-6241 GCA_041745615.1 Pyrinomonadaceae bacterium
CTGCTGTTTCAGATCCGGATGATCATCAATATGCAGTTTGATCATACGCCTGACTTCCTCGATCTCTTTGGTGAGTGCCGATATGGTCCTCTCGAGACTCTGCCGGACAGTTTCCGAAGCCATCTCAAGTCGGTTGCGTTCGGCTCCAAGCATTCGCTCCAGCGATTCCAGCCGACGTGTAAGATCCTGCAAGCGCTTTATTTCCACCGGCATCGGGTGCCATGGACGTGGATCTTTGACCTGGCAGAAATCGGCGATCGTCCGAGCGTCCACCTGATCCGTTTTGTTGCGTTTAAGATCACTCTCGGCAAATCGCTTTATTCTCAAAGGGTTCACAACCGACACCCTATGGCCCTTTTCATGAAGGAACTCAGCGACAGCTTCTCCATATCGGCCCGTCGCCTCTAGGCAGCTATGCACATGATCGACATGCAATGACATCAACCAGCCCTGCAACTCACTAAATCCTTGCGGCGAATTCCGGAATCTGCGTTTCAACTCTTTATCACCACACTTTACCACCACGTCCAATGTTGCTTTTGATACATCTATTCCCAGCACAGTCTTTGACATCTCTACCTCCAGTGTCCAAAAATGTTCCCTCAGCCAACCTTGTGATTCGGACTCAATGGTCTCTCGATACTGTTCGGCTTCCGAGGAACTTCTCAAACATGGGAAAGGCGGTCTTAATCTCCTATAACGGACTCAAACGGTCTCTAGGGGTGGCTCAGACTTACCTTTCCCTCCAATCAACAAGTGCCCTTATTGATCAGTCAACATTTGAATGTCAAAGATACAAGGGGTTGATTCGCTACTCAGCCTTTGAAAGTGAGATCGAGGCAATCGTAATCCAAGGCGATATGGCGATCACTTTGGGCCGTGAAACCGTCAAGCCGATCGGCAACGCTCCAATGGCGGGTCAAACTGTGCTTCGGCGGTATACACATGTGTGGCTGAGGAAAGACGGCCGTTGGCGGCAATTAGCTCGGCACGCCAATATCGTTTGTGCTGAACCTCTGAAAACCGCGAAATGAAATCCGTCATTGCCGATCAACCGGTTATGGGGCGTGGGCCAATAAAGGTTCACGCTCCTCGTTTCTCTAAAAGTCTTCGGATCAGCCCCTCATACAAGTCAACTGCCCGTTCCAGATCCTGTTTTAGAACAAACTCATCCTTAGTGTGAGCAACGAGGATCGAGCCCGGTCCGATCAGCAGCGGCTTGCCCCAGTTGGGCATATGCGGGATATCGGTGGTGAACCGGACCACCTTCTGCTTAAACCCATCGACCTCTATCAACTTTACAGGCTCGCTGCATGACAGGACCTCAACCTCACCGCGGCCGCGGATGACGTTTTTTAATGCCTCTTCGATCGGCCCACGTTTTGTCGTCAAGCGAATTGCTAGCCCGGCTTCGGCCCTCGGCGGAATGACGTTCAGCGCCAGGCCCCCGCTGATCATTCCAATATTCACCGTTGTCTCGCCAAAAAACTCGTCGTTGGGAAATCGCGTTTGCCGGATGTCGTCGAGGATGTCCAGGAGCGTTTCGATCGCCGAATCGCCCTCTTCGGGATATGCCGAGTGTGCGGCCTTGCCTGTCGTCTTTATGTTCAATCGAAAAGTGCCCTTAGACCCGATGGCGAGATCATTGTCGGTCGGCTCGCCGTTGATCATGTACTCACATTTTGCTGCTAAGGGATGAAGGTTCGCAGCCTTTGCACCGGTTGACGAACGCTCCTCCTCGACCGTATAAAGTAGCCCGATATCATGGATCCCCTCGGCCCGCAGCCTCTCGGCGGCAGTGATCTGCGCGGCGATAATTCCCTTGGCATCGCAGGCTCCCCGCCCGTAGATCTTTTCGTCATCCTCGGTCGGCGGAATGAACGGCGGCACTGTGTCCATGTGGGTCGAAAGCCACACACGAGGCGTTTTATTCAGATAGGCTATGACGTTGTTCTGATTCTCAGTTACCGACTGAAGCTCGACGGTCCAGCCCAGAGAAACGAGATAGTCTCTCAGAAAACGCCCGACCGCCTCTTCCTCTCCCGAAACAGACGGGATATTCATCAACGTTTTTGTAAGTTCGAATATATCCATTAAACTCAGATTCTACCCATCAATTATGAGCCTTATTGAAAGGATAACAATATCACAGGCACCTGCGGCGACCGTGCTGATAAGGGTCGTGGTCGGCACGGTCTTTTTGTCCGAGGGTATCCAAAAATTCATCTTTCCCGACCAGGTGGGTGCCGGCCGTTTTGCCACGATCCCGATCTCCAATGCAGAGACAGTGGCACCGATAATCGGCGGGATCGAGACCGTCTGCGGCATTATGGTCCTTGCGGGCCTACTAACTCGCCTCGCTGTACTGCCGCTGATCGCTATCATGCTCACTGCTCTTTTCACGACCAAGATCCCCATTCTGCTCGGAACTGAATTTATGG
The DNA here is from genome assembly GCA_041745615.1 of Pyrinomonadaceae bacterium. GTDB lineage: Bacteria > Acidobacteriota > Blastocatellia > Pyrinomonadales > Pyrinomonadaceae > OLB17. The sequence continues at coordinate 2,442 of JBGTIP010000053.1, forward strand.
GCTTTTCACTTCGAAAGGTCTCATATTACGGTATCTGGGGATTCTTACACGAATCTCGGACCGATCTCGCGATGCTGTTCGGTTCGCTGTTTCTGTTTATCGTGGGTGCGGGACGGATCTCGATCGACGCCTTGATCTCGGGCCGCGAGAGTGATGGCAAGCAAGAACCAACCATCTGAAACGATCAACGGCGGGCTTCGGCGCGATATCACGCTCATCGATGCGATCGCCGGATGACGGCTGCCGAAAAGTTCTACCAAAATGGGTCGCGGTCCTCGGCCTCATCTTCTGCATTGCCATGGCGGTTTCGCTGTCACTTGCTACAGTTGTAACCGGTTTACTGATATTATTTACGGGGTTTATATTAAGGTTTTTATTTAAGCATCTGAACCGCCACTCTGCCGTCGTCTAACCGTCAAAAGAAATTCGCGTGCAGCTTTTTGATCACGTGCGGGACATCTGTTTCCCTCACTACAAACGTGAGATTCACCGCCGATGCTCCGTGAGAAACAAGTGCGATGTTGACATCGTCGATCGTCGAAAAGATCTTCGACGCCAGCCCGGTCGAGGCACGCAGCCCTTCGCCCACGACACAGATAACGGCATAACCGCCCTCAACATCGACCTCACCCAGCCTTTTTAGCTCGATGACGATCTTGTCTAGTTCCGCAGCGTTGTCGAGCGTCAGCGCCACCGATACTTCTGAAGTAGAAATAACATCTATAGCTGTCCGATAGCGCTCAAAAACCTGGAAAAGAGCGCTCATAAAGCCGTAGCTACCGAGCATTCGGGCCGAGGTTATCCTGAGGATCGTGATGTTCTTTTTGTGGGCGATGGACTTGATCTTGTTGGGGGCCTCGGCCGAATCCGGCAATACCATAGTGCCCGTTGCCTCCGGCTCAAAAGTATTACAAACGCGGACCGGGATCGAATGGTCGACGGCCGGTTTGATCGTTTTCGGATGCAGCACTTTCGCACCGAAATACGCGAGTTCGGCGGCCTCCTCGTAGGAAAGGATCGGAATAGTCCGGGCGTCGCCACAGATGCGAGGGTCGCATGTCATCACTCCAGTAACATCGGTCCATATTTGAAGCTCGGCAGCTTGAAGGGTGGCGGCGACAAGAGCGGCCGAATAATCAGAACCCCCGCGTCCAAGCGTCGTCGTTTCGCCCGCGCGATTCGCAGCGATAAATCCACCCATGACCGGAACCTCGCCGGCCGCGATCAGCGGCTCGAGCTCGATCCGGACAAGCTTCTCGGTCTCTTCCCAAATCGGCTGGGCTGCTCCGTATTCATCGTCGGTCACGATCAGTCGCCGGGCATCGACGTGCCGGGCATTGATGCCCTTCGCCCTCAGCACCTCGGTTAGCAGCCGTGACGAAAGCTGTTCGCCATATGATACCACCGCATCGCGCAGCATCTGCAGCGGCAGCGAACGCCGCTGCGCACGGGTCAAAAGGTCGCTAAGCTCTTCTTTAGCATAGTTGTATTCGGTAAGAAAGGGATTTCCTCCGCTCGGCGGCAGGAAGTTCTCAGTGACGGCGAAATGGCGTTCGAAATGCGGATCGAGCGATCTGAATGCGACTGCGGCGTCGCCTTTTTTGGCGATATCGAATGCCGCCAGCAGCGCATCCGTGACCTTGGTCATCGCCGAGGTGACGACGACAGGATTTTTCTCGATCTGGGATAAGACGACGTTGATAACGCGCTGGAACGCAGCGATATCGCCAACGGACGTACCGCCGAACTTCATTACGGTTGGGTTGAGATTTTCGCCCACAGAAGAGGATTTTGCCACGAATGACACGAATAGCACGAATCAGAAGGAACTAATAGGAGCTAGGTCCCCTCTATTCGCACAATACGAAACTGCCCAGAACCACCATGACGTTCGTGCAAATCTCTTTATCCACACAAAACAGCGCCGCCGTTGATATTCAGGATCTCGCCGGTAATATGTCGGGACCAGTCAGAGAGTAAAAAACAGATCGACAGAGCGATATCGTCCGTGGTTGCTATCCGTTTTAACGGGATCGAGTCGATCACTCTCTGCTCGTATTCCTTGTCCTCGAAAGCCGGACGTATCATCGCGGTCTCGATCCAGCCCGGGGCGACAGCGTTGACGCGTATTTTAGGACAGAGTTCCGATGCCAGCGCCTTTGTGAATGATATCTGGCCACCCTTTGAGGCGGCGTAATTGGAATAATTCGCCTCGCCACGTTGCCCGGCGGTTGATGAAACGAGCACGATCGAAGCTGACGGTTGTTTTTTCATCGCCGGAACGCATGCCTTTGTCATCGCCCAAGCTGATTTGAGGTTGGTATTGATTACTTTGTTCCAGACCTCTTCCGACATATCTTCGATCGCCGCCCCATCCCAGATACCAGCGTTGCAGACGAGGTAGTCTATACGCCCGAACGTTTCAACCGTCTGTTTCGCGATCTCATGCGCTCCAGCGAATTCCGAAACATCAGCAGCTACGGCAAAGGCCTCAACGCCCTTCGCTTTACACTGTTCTACCGTTTCGTCCGCTTCCTTATGGCTGCTCAGGTAATTGACAACAACATTCGCCCCGCCCTCGGCAAGCCTCAAGGCCGTCGCCCGCCCCACGCCCCGAGAAGCACCCGTTACTATCGCTGTCTTTCCGGCAAACAGATTGCCCGGTAATCCTATCTGTAGAGGTTCCGTCATAGCGATTATTTTTACCGCAGAGACGCCGAGACGCAAAGACCGATAATGATTTTTTTCTCCGTTTTTAATAGCCTCCTCTGCGTCTTGGCGTCTCTGCGGTAAAATGCCTCCAGATGCACGATACGAACCTCCTCGAAGATCAGCCCATCGCTTGGACACCGACGTCCGATGTGATCGAACGCTCCCAGCTCACAAAATTCATGCGCCAGATCGGCGTTTCGACGTGGGATGAACTGTATGAATTCTCGATCCGCGACGTCGAGAAATTTACCGAAGAGGTCCTGAGATTCCTCGACGTCAAATTCGACCCGCCATACGAAAAGCTGCTCGATACGACCGACGGTATCGAGTTCCCGAAATGGTTTTCACCGCAGAGACGCAGAGAGGCAGAGTCAGAACCGGGAGCGATAGCGACTGGGTTTTCATCGGCCGGTCTTAACATCACGACTATGTGCCTCGACCGCTGGCAGACGAATGAGATGAAGGACCAGCCGGCGGTGATTTGGGAAGGTGAGGATGGATTGGAAGCTACCCTTTCTTATGTTCAACTTATGAGCGAGGTCACAAAATGCTCTGAAGGTCTGCGAACAAAGGGTCTTGGCAAAGGCGATGCGGTCGGTATACATATGCCAATGATCCCGGAAACGGTTGTTGCATTATTGGCCATCAACAGGATCGGCGGTATCGCCGTTCCCGTTTTCAGCGGCTATGGCGTTGAAGCCATCGTTAGCCGAATGAATGCAGTTGGTGCAAAGGCTTTATTCACGTGCCCCAATTTTACCCGAAGGGGTAAGGCTGCATTGTCAACGCCGGTGGGCTTCGATGCGGCTGAAAAATGCCCCACTCTTAAGACTGTTTTTCTTGTTCCAGCTACGTTGAAGCCCCCGCCTCGCCCGCTCAAACCAAACGAACTTTCGGAAGACGCGAGAAAGTTAATTGAAGCTTACAAAGCTATGTCCGACGAGGAGAGGGTAGAATTTCAGCGTAACCAGGAAGCCGAAAGTAACCGTCAACGCGAAGAGGCCTTTAGTCGCTTGAAGGAATTAGGCGCTTCGGAAGAGAAGATAGCTGAAATTCGGCAGCAGATGGAAACTCAATCGAGCGGTATA
>JBGTIP010000054.1:0-84988 GCA_041745615.1 Pyrinomonadaceae bacterium
TTGTATTGCTCGTGGTATTTTTGCTCGGTTTCATTCCGATGTGGCTGACGGCTCGCGGGCGCGCCAATGATCTTGCTGAGACGCAACGCCAGTTGAAAGTAGCTCAAATGCAAAACGTGCTCGCCACAGCGGTTATTGATGCGCGACGGGGTGAATATGAACCTGCACGTCAATTGGCGAGCGAATTTTTTACGAGTCTTAGGGCGGAAACGGCGCAGGAGGAAAATTCGGCTTTGACACAGGCGCAGCGTGAAAATATCAGACCATTGTTTGCGCAGCGAGACGAGATAATTACGCTGCTCTCGCGTGGCGACCCGGCTTCAGCAGAGCGCTTGTCAAGCTTTTATGATTCATACAGCAAAGCGATGGGGGACTCGTAAGGCGACCATAAAATACAGATCATCTTTCATCTGATCGAATGGCCCAACGAGTTATTGGACGCGTGCCGGAAACCTCTGCTTTGTTAGTTAGGTTGTCTTTCACCCTTTGCTTGTGTGGCTGCGGTTTTTTCCCATGTTAATGACGCCGTTGGGCTTCGTCACCTCACTTAAATCGGGCAAACTGAGGAACCGCAACCGGTTCTACGAAGTGTGTGCTTTGCGAAACTGACCCGCCCGCATTAGAATCGAATTGACCTCCGAAGCGATATCTTAATCCGACGAGATATCTTACGGCATTTTTACCCCGCTTCAGCTCCGGTGCGGTGGTTGTGACCTATTACGATCACTCACAGCGAGTGCGGTTCTGATCTCCCGGCGATAAAGACCAAGATGAATTTTGAGATAGCACTGGTGTTTGGGATATTGGCTGCGGCCATAATTCTCTTCATGACCGAGGTCGTGAGGATCGATCTCGTTGGTCTAGGAGTCCTTGTCGCGCTGGCGCTGACCGGCCTTGTAACCTCGGAGCAGGCGATCGCGGGTTTCAGCAATCCGGCTGTTATCACGGTTTGGGCGATGTACATCCTTTCTGCCGGACTTGCGAGGACGGGCGTCTCCCGTATGATGGGCAACCAGCTGATGCGTTTTGCGAAGGGCGGCGAAGGCAAGCTCATCTCCGTCCTGATGACCGTGACCGCGCTTCTCTCGTCCTTTATGAACAACATCGGGGTCGCGGCGATGTTTTTGCCGATAACGATGGACATCGCACGGCAATCCAAACGGCAAGCCTCGCGGCTACTGCTCCCGATGGCATACGGGTCGCTGCTCGGCGGCCTGATCCTCCTGATCGGAACGCCGAGCAATTTGCTGGTCCGCGACGCTCTCCGCGAGGCCGGGCTAAGGCCGCTGGAGATGTTTGACTTTACGATCGGCGGGCTCGTGATACTCGCGGCAAGTGTTGCCTATATGTCGTTTATCGGCAGGCGTTTTCTGCCAAAGCGCGACACTATCGAAGCTCTCGGGGCAAACGGGAACTCGACCGGACGCGACGTCAGAAAGCTTTACAGCCTGGAGGAACGTCTTGCGTATCTTGTGGTCCCGGACGAAAGCCCACTGATCGGCAAGAGTCTTGGCGAGAGCCGTATCGGGCAGGCTCTTGGCCTGAACGTCCTGAGCATTCGTCGAAAGTCGGGCCGACGAGTCGCGGCCGAGCCGGATGTGGATATTGAGGGCGGGGACCGGCTGCTGATCCTGGGCCGGCTCGACAGGATACAGGAGATCGCCGAACGGCCGGTGATCGATATCGAGGCAGATCGCCCGACGGCGTCCGCCCTTGTCACTGGTGAGGTCAGCCTGGGCGAAATGGAGATCGCCGAAGGATCAGAACTCGCTGACAAGTCGCTCTCGGAGATCGGATTTCGCGAAAAGTTCGGCCTGAATGTCCTATCCGTACGCCGGGGACGGGACATAAGCCGTACTGATCTACCGGGGCTCCGGATTCTTCCGGGTGATCGGCTACTGGTGCATGGCCCAAAGGAGCGGTTTGGCGTCTCGGATGGCGGCGACGAGATCCGGGCAGTTTCGTTAGAGGAGACCGCAACATATGATCTGGATGATCTGCTTCTGATCATCAGCATTCCTGAGGGGTCGGCCCTTGCCGGCCGGACACTGAAGGAAAGCCGGCTCGGAGCGGCGTTTGGGCTGGCGGCCTATGCGGTAAAACACATTGATGAAAGCTGGGAAATGCCGGGGGGCGACGACATGCTTGAGCCTGGCGATCTATTGCTCGTCGGCGGACGCCCTCGAACGATCGAGGTGCTCAGGGGGCTGGACAAGCTTAAGATTGTCAGGAAGGTCAATGTGAAGCGTGACAAATTAGAGGTCGGTTCGCTTCGAGTCGTTGAGGTGATCCTTTCTCCCTACACTGGACTGGCCGGGAAAACGCTGGCGGACCTGAGGTTTCGAGATAAATACGGCGTATCGGTTTTGGCGATCTGGCGAGGAGAAAGGGCATATCGTACGGAACTGGCGGAGATCCCACTTAGCTTTGGCGACGGACTGCTGTGCTACGGCCCGAAGGACCGCTTCGAACTGCTTGCCCGGGACCCCGATTTCGTAGTCCTTCAGGCCGAGATGCAGGAAGAGCCGAAGATGCATCTGGCCCCCGTCGCCGCACTTATCATGGCCGCGGTGATCGGAGCGGTCATTCTATTGGGAATGCCGATCTCGATCGCAGCGATCACGGGATGCGTGTTGATGGTGGCTTCGCGATGTCTTTCGATGGACCAGGCCTATCAGGCTATCGACTGGAAAGCGGTCTTCCTTATAGCAGCGATGCTCCCTCTCGGTGCCGCGATGGGCGAAACGGGCGCCGCAAAGCTGCTTGCCGACGGGGTGATCGGCACGGCCGGAAGCTATGGCCCGATAGCTGTTCTGGCGGGATTAATGTCGCTTTCGATACTTATCACGCAGACGATGCCGAGTGCGGTGGTTGCGGTTCTGATGTCGCCGATAGCTATAAATACAGCCGCAGCAATGGAAGTCTCGCCGTATCCATTCATGATGGGTATCGCATACGCACTCGCGGCATCATTCATTAGTCCGGTCGCCCATCCGGCCAATATTCTTGTCATGAGCCCGGGGGGATACCGCTTCAGCGACTATATCATCAATGGGCTTCCGATCTCGGTGATAGTGGTCGTTATAAGTGTCTTGCTGCTGCCTTTGCTTTTCCCGTTTTAGGTTAGCCGCAGCGATCTGGGACTTCAGAGGCTTGGACTTCGTATGGCGGACTTTCTAAGCGACTGTTCAGGTGCTCTCGACGATCTCCCAGGCGTGTTCCGCTTTTAGGAGTTTGCTCATTAGAGAGGCGTGGACGCTGTGGCCGGTTTTTTTGGCGGTGATCTTGCCTTCGATGGGCATGCCGATGGGGGCGAGGTCGCCGATGATGTCGAGGATCTTGTGGCGGACGAATTCGTTATCGAAGCGAAGGGGCGTTTGATTGAGGAGTTTGAATTGGGGGTCAGTTTCCTATTAATTCGTTTATTTCGTTTATGCTAAAATAAGAGCGGAGATCGATATGCAAATCACAGCTGAAGATATTTTGCTCGCTCGCCGCGGAAAACAGTTCTTTTTGGAGGGGCCCGATAATGACTCTCGGTCCGAAAGGGAAACGCTGCACTTGCCTGACTCCGTAGTCGAGGTTCTGTCCAAAACCTTTTCTTATCTGGCCCAGGGCAAAGATGTTACAGTCATTCCGCGGACCGTGAATGTAACCACGCAGCAGGCGGCCGAGATATTACACGTTTCGCGTCCGTTTGTCGTCAAACTCTTAGAGTCCGGCGAGATACCATTTCATAAAGTCGGAAAACACCGGCGTGTTTTGCTTGAGGATGTAATCGCCTACAAGGAACAAATTGACCGGAAACGCCTGAAAACTTTGTGCAAACTTTCTGAACAAGCGCAGGAACTTGATCTAGGCTATTAGGAAATGAAGCCGAGACGAATCGTTCTTGATGCATGCGTTCTATTTCCTGCTCCGCTTCGTGATTTCCTGATGCATTTGGCGTTGCTGGATGTTTTCGAAGCCCGGTGGACTGAAGAAATTCATGATGAATGAATCCGCAACGTTTTAAAGCTTCGTCCGGATTTAACGATCGAATAATTGACACGAACGAAAGATCTGATGAATTTGCACGTTCGCGATTGTTTGGTTTCGGATTACGCAGAAATCATAAACACACTGCGATTACCCGATGAGAACGACCGCCACGTTCTGGCCGCGGCCATTAGCTGCCGTGCGGATGCGATTTTAACTTTTAACCTGAACGATTTTCCAAACGAGATTTTATCGTCTTATGGAATAGAATCCGTTTCGCCCGATAATTTCTTGATGGAGGCTTCTGAAACAAAAGCGGATGAAATCCGTCTCGCATTTGAAAGGCAATTAAAGAGCCTTAAAAATCCCGCGCGAACACGTGAGGAATTGTTGAAAACACTGGAAAAAAAAACGGACTAAGCGAAACAGTGGCAATTTTACGGCTCCATTTCGAGGGCGAAATTAAATAGCCTATCCAGGCAAGCGAATTACTGACTCTCGACGATCTCCCAGGCGTGTTCGGCTTTTAGGAGTTTGCTCATTAGGGAGGCGTGGACGCTGTGGCCGGTTTTTTTGGCGGTGATCTTGCCTTCGATGGGCATGCCGATGAGGGCGAGGTCGCCGATGATGTCGAGGATCTTGTGGCGGACGAATTCGTCGTCGAAACGGAGCGGGGTTTCGTTTAGCATGCCGTCGGGGGTGAGGACGATGGCGTTGTCGAGCGAACCGCCGAGTGCGAGGTTTGCCTTTCGCAGCATGTCGATCTCGTGGGTGAAGCCGAATGTTCGGGCGGATGCGATCTGACGGCCGTACGGCGAGTGGTGAGTGCTGAGTGGTGGGTGATCAGATCTTAGAGCCGAAGTTCCGTTCTTATCTTCTAAATACTTAAATGATTGGCGACCAATGAACGGATGGGGAAAGTCGATCTGGCATTCGATCTCGAAGTCTGAGGACGGTTCGATCGACATTTGACGGTCGCCCTGTGTGAATTCCACACGCTCGAGCACGCGGAAAACCCGCCGCCGGGCATTTTGTTCGGTCAGGCCGACGCTTTCGATAAGCTCGATGAAATTCTCGCTCGATCCGTCGAGAATCGGTATCTCGATATTGTCGATCTCGATAAAACAATTATCCACGCCCGAGCCGCGGAGGGCCGAGAGCAGGTGTTCGCAGGTCGAGAGCACGACACCACGGCGCATGAGCGTCGTGGCGTACGAGCAATGCGAGATGTATTCGACCGATGCGGGGATCTCGAAATTGTCGAGGTCCGTGCGGACAAAGATGTAGCCGGTGTTCTCGGGAGCGGGCTTTAGGGTCAGGTTCACCGCGACCCCGGTGTGAAGGCCGACGCCGCTGACGCTGACGGGTTTTGAGAGGGTCGTTTGGTTCATCTTCTTAGTCGACTTGTTCGCCCTTTCTTACGCGCGGGCTTGTTTGTACAACATCCGGGCGTGTGGTTCATTTATGCCGCGTTGGATGTTTCGCCCTTACTGCGTGCGGGCTTGTGCATTTTTCGCCCTTTGCTTTCGCGCCGGTTCGTCCGTCGAATTCCATCTGACATTTCTATTACAATCCGCGTGCCGAAGACAGCGGCCAGATTTCATCAGGGTTTTGGAGGAATTGTTTGCGAAGTTGTGTTGCATTTCAGCCACAACTAGGGCGGAATTTACTATTGATTGCCAAGACATTACAATCTAGGTAAGACGAGAGCGATGCCTGTTATATCTATCTTTTGCGGTATCAAGGTGCTGGCGAAATTTTCAATCATTGCCGCATCCTCGGGAGAAGCGATTTCCATAATTGCACTTCTGAAATGAGATGAATAAAGTGATCGAGGCATAGGCGAATGATAACTATACGCTCGATCTGAAGTTCAGTGATGGTACCTCGCGCCGGTTTGACGTTAAGCCTTATCTGAAAATGGGTGTTTTCAGGGAGTTGAAGGATATCGAGTATTTTTCTCAGGTTTCGATTGCATATGGTACTGTGAATTGGCCTAATGAACAGGACATTGCACCGGAGACTCTTTATATTGAAAGTGAGTTGATTAATTAACTGTTTATGGCAATACAAACCGCGGGGCAAAAGGCCGCGAAAGTCGCGAAGATCCGCATTGAGAACAAGGCGTCGTTTCCGCTGCCGAAGGGCACGGAGGAGAACATTATCAAGGTGCTTGATTTTCTGCCCGTCGAACAGATCCGCGGCGTTGAAAAGATCAAGCTGGTCGATTACATTAACGATCCGCGGTTGAAGAATCTCGATACGCCGCTGAAAGGCGATCTGCCGGGGCTGTATCACCCGCGACAGGGCAATCAGGCCCCGTGGATGGAGATGTCAATGGGGGCGCTGCTGCAGCCGACCGAGACTTTTATCAAGAAATTCATGGCGAAAAGCTCGTTCAAGGGCAATCTCGCCGGACTTATTTTTTCGCTAGTGGGGCAGCATTATTATTTAACCCTGCGGCATTCGGTAAAGAAGGGCGGCCTGGAGCCGCAAATCCGTCAGTTTGCTGAAAAGAATTTGAGGGCCTGGAGCGAAAAGCAGAATGCTAACAGCTTTAGGGCTAAGCTTTTCAAACCTTTCCGCCCGGCCCTTGAGCGTTGGGCCAAGTGGCTGAATAAGAAGGCAGCTGACGCTAAGAAGAAATAGTATCGCGAGCGACCTGATACGTGAATGACGAGACAAAACAGGCCGTTAGCGATGCCGTAGAAAAGACGGTCGAGGCTGCCGAAGAGGCGGTTCAGAGGCCCGGGGTCCAGTCGCTTGCCCGTCTGGGCTTTTATACGAAGGGGTTCCTTTTTCTCGTAATAGGCGGATTGGCCCTGATGCTGGTCTTCGGCATCGACGGGGGACAGATAGCGGGCCCGACGGGAGCGTTGGCACTGGTTGCGGAGAGGCCGTTCGGGACGATGCTGCTGATCGTGTTCTTTGCCGGAGCGATCGGGCACGGCATTTGGAATATCCTGCGCGGCCTGGCAGATGTGGACGACGTCGGCCGAGGGGTGCAGGGGATCGTCAGGCGCGGCATAGCGGTCGGTCTGGGGCTGTTTTATATCGGGCTGGCGATATCAGCTTTTGAGATCGTATCGGCCTCGCGGATCACGGACGAGAATGTGGGGGATACGTTCATGGCCCTTCTGCTCGCGATACCCTTGGGCTTCGTGGTGGTGGCACTGATCGGGCTAGGCGTGATCATCGCCGGCTTAAGCGAATGTTACAGCGGGGTATCGGGTAAGTTTCGTGAGAACTATCGGCAATGGGAGATCACCGGGGCCCACTTGTTTTTCATTAACGTGCTGGGAATAATTAGCTTTTCGGCCAGGGCACTGCTGCTGGTGATCATGGGGGGATTCTTTGTAAGAGCTGCGATCGATGAGCCAGACGGTTCGATCGGCATCGACTCAGCTCTGCTTACTTTGCTTCAAAGCGGTTATGGCAGGGCCGCTGTGCTGCTGGCGGCGATCGGCCTGATCGGCCACGGTATTTTGGCATTTTACGAGGCGAGATATCGCCGGATCTGTTAACTAAATATGAATTATTGGATGGTAAAACAGGAACCCGATGCATATTCCTGGGATGATTTTGTAAAGGACGGAGCCACGGATTGGACCGGGGTAAGGAACTTTCAGGCGCGTAACAACCTGCGGGCGATGAAAAAGGGCGACAAGGTGCTTTTTTATCACTCGAATGTGGGAAGAGAGGTGGTGGGGATCGCGACGGTTTCGAAGGAGGGGTTTCCGGATCCGACCGACGAAAAATGGACCGCCGTCGAACTCAAACCCGCAAAGCCGCTGAAAAAATCAGTCACTCTGGCGCAGATCAAGGAGAATCTCGCCCTCGCCGAGATCAAACTGGTGCGACAATCGCAGCTTTCCGTAATGCCGCTGACAAAGGACGAGTTCGAAGAGATCCTGAGCATGTCCAAATAGGCACAATATGCTAAAAGAGGCTGTCGCCTATTACAATGAACTGCTCGCCGATCCTGAGATCGCCAGGATCTCCCGGCAGATGCTCGACGAGGGACTCGAATCGTCAAAGCTTATATTCGGGGGGAGGCGGCTGACGCCCTACCTGCGGCCGCATTTTGTCGCGTGTGACGACTGGACGCGGATCGTTCCGATATGCGAGACCATCTTTGGCGCCCTGCAAAAGGTCAAGGACGCGGCGATCGAGGACGACCGCATACTCGACGAACTCGGCGTGACGGAGATCGAACGCGAGTTAGTGAAGATCGACCCCGGTTACGAACACGTGGCCCCCACCTCGCGGCTTGATTCGTTTTTGACTGACGAGGGGTACAGCTTTGTCGAACTGAATGGCGAAAGCCCGGCGGGCATCGCATATGCAGATTCGGCGATGGCGATCTTTCGAACGCTGCCGGTGATGCAGAAATTCACTGAGCGATACACTATCCAGGGATTTGAGGGCCGATCGAAATTGCTCAATGTCATTCTTTCATGTTATGCCGAGTATTGCGGCGGCCTCGCACGCCCGAATCCGGTGATCGCGATCGTCGACCTCAAGGGTCTGCCGACGCAGAAGGAGTTTGAGCTGTTTCGCGATTATTTCGAAACGCATGGATACACGTCGATCATTTGCTCGCCGGACGAGCTGGAATTCGACGGCTCGCGCCTCTCGTGCAGCGGCACCGAGATCGACATCGTTTATAAGCGTCTGCTCGTTAACGAATATCTGCCGATCATCGACGAATATCCTGCCCTCGTGGATGCGTACAGGGCCGGGGCGATCTGCATGGTAAACAGCTTTCGCGGGAAATTGGTGCATAAAAAAGCGATCTTTGCCGTGCTGACCAATGAGCGATACGCCCACTTATTCGACAAAGAGGAGCTTCGGGCGATCACGAGTCATATTCCCTGGACCCGGTCGTTTCGCGACGAATCTACGGAACATGAGGGGAAGACAATAGAACTCGTTGAATGGACGAGAGCAAATTCACATAAACTTGTCCTGAAGCCTAACGACGATTACGGCGGCCACGGCATATATATCGGCTGGAATGCCAGCGAGTCGGAATGGGACGCGGCCATCGCGATGGCCCTCGACAACGGCGATTATCTCATTCAGGAACGCGTGAAAACGGCGAAAGAGAAGTTTCCGATGCTGATAGACGACGCCGGGAACTGGGAAATGATAGAGCAGCTCGTAGACCTCGATCCGCTGTTATTTTTGGGCAAAGTAGGGTCGGCGTTTACGCGTTTATCGTCGACGGAGCTGGCAAATGTCTCGTCGGGAGGCGGGATGGTGCCGACGTTTATTATCAATGAAAAGAATTAGCGATGAAATTAGCTAAACCTCAATCGCGGCTCCGCGAACTTACGGATGAGTACCTACGGCTGGAGACGAAACTAAAGCTCGGCGGTGGTCCGGAAAAGATCGATAAGATCCACAAGCAGGGCAAGCTCACTGCCAGAGAACGCATTGAGAAACTTCTGGATCCCGATACGTTCAGTCAGGAGATCGGCCTGCTTGTTGCGTATGACGAATACGGAGGGCAGGCTCCGGCGGCCGCGGTTGTCACCGTTGTTGGGACGATTCAAGGCCGCGAATGTGTCGTTGTGGCGAATGACGCGACGATCAAAGCAGGGGCCTGGTACCCCGAGACGATCAAGAAAATACTTCGTGCGCAGGAGATCGCGATGCGGAACCGCGTGCCGATCGTGTACCTGGTTGATTCGGCGGGCGTTAATTTGCCGTATCAGGGCGGCGTCTTTCCGGGGCAATACGGTGCCGCCAGAATCTTCTATTACAACTCGATAATGCGCCGCTATCTCAAGGTGCCGCAGATCTCAGCCGTTATGGGGATGTGCGTTGCGGGCGGTGCCTATCTACCAGCGCTTTCGGATGTGATCCTGATGGTCGAGGGCACATCATTTATGGGCCTCGGCGGTGCGAACCTCGTCAAAGGAGCGACCGGCCAGACGATCGACAATGAGACTCTGGGCGGAGCGGTGACACACAACGCGATATCGGGTGTGGCTCATTACCGCACGAAGGATGAAGATGAGTGCCTGGAGAAGATCAGGCGGCTGGTGGAAGAACTTTCACCGCAGAGACGCAGAAACGCAGAGGGAAACCAGGAAGACACAAGTGTGGCGAAGAAGGCGTCTAAAGGCTCGACGGGCGGAGCCAGACTGCTTTATGATCTTCTTCCCGACGACCATCGAGCTCCTTATGACATGCACGCTGTGCTCGATACTTTTCTTGATAAAGGCGGGATCGATGAATTTCAGGCCGATTTTGCAAAAGAAATGATCTGCGGCACGGCCAGGATCGGGGGTATTCTCGTCGGTGTCATTGCCAATTCCCGCGGCATGATAAAGGGGAAGCCAGGCTCGCCCCCGCGGTTCGGCGGCATCGTTTATACCGAATCGGCGGAGAAAACCGCGTATTTTATCGAGAACTGCGATCGTCACGATACGCCGCTGCTTTTTGTTCAGGACGTATCGGGCTTCATGATCGGAGCCGAGGCCGAGCATAGCGGCATTATTCGAGCCGGAGCGCGGTTTGTCGAGGCTATGGCGACGGCGAAGGTTCCGAAGCTAGTATTGACGGTCAACCACGCGTCAGGTGCTGGTTACTACGCGATGGCTGGGCAGGGATTCGATCCAGACTTCATCTTTTCACTTCCGACCGGCCGCATGGGCGTCATGGAAGGCGACAGCGCCGCCCAGGCCATCTTTGGCACGCAGATCGAGAAACTGAAAAAAGAAGGGAAGTCGCCGGACGAAGCGACGCTGGCAGAGATGCAAAAGGTCCGTGATACCTATGACCGCGAACTCGATGCAAAACATGCCGCGGCCCGCGGCCTCGTCGATGCGATCGTTATTCCCGAAGACCTGCGTGATTCTTTGATCCTCGCATTACAGACATGCCTGAATACGAATACGCCGCACATCGGGGCCTTCGTATTACCGTCGCTTACGGACTAGCTGCTCCCGATCGGGCGCAGATACTATGAATACCGATTGATCCTGCACACTCCGGCGTTTATCACCGTACGCTTGATGTGCAGAAATCCATGCCCTCTCGAGCTATTGACCGTCTCATCTTTTTCCGATCACGTTATTCTTATAAGTAACCCATTTTGCTATCATTAGATAACCCTTTAAGATGAAGCGAATCGGAGCTGAAAAATTAAAGTCCATGGCACGCTGGTTTCTGCTGATCAGCGTTCTCGCGGGCAGCTTTTTATCAAGTGGCGAAGGAATTCAGTTGCTCCCGTTTCCTGTTACAGAGAGGACCGGGGAAGGGGCCCCTTCCGACTTCCATGGCGGGCCAAAAAGGACATATGCGTTTTCAGTTCACAACCTCTCGAATTCACTTCTTTTAAAGAGCAGCTTCCATAATAAGGTTAAGAAAGAGGCTACTGTTCACAATGCAGTCTCAGCGGGAAGATACGAGATCATTGATTTCGTATATCCGGCACCCCATACCCACCGAAAACAAATTTCGCTTGGAACCCAGCCTGTTCTCTCCATCCCTTCCGATCGAGCTCCACCGGCGCTGTCCCTGGCTGTGGCATAACAATAGTTGCCGAGTCATTTTTCTGTCTTTTTTCAACTAAAAAGCGGACGTACAGGTAAGACCGTATCATTCGCAGCTTCGGAATAACCTGCCCAATTTTGGCGGGGAATCTTCCGGGGGCGGAGGTGAATTTGGGAGAAGTATTTACAGCGGCTTTATTGCTCAAAGTGATCGGCTGGGTCCTGGTGAGCCTTGTAGTAAGGGATGTGATCATGACTGCTCGGCAGTCTCTGGCGGGCCCGGCCCGGCAGAGGGCACGAGCACTGTACTACCGATCTGCCAATTACTGGATCGTGCTGTCGCTAATGAGCATGGCCAGAGCCGTCGGTTTGGAGAGGTCGATTCTTTCGCATCTTAATTGGCTTTTGCCTGTTCTGCAATTCGTCGTTTGGAAGACAGGTATGCTTGTCGGTTTTGCCTCCGTGTACGTTGCGGTCGCGTGGCAAACGTCCGGCGGGCAGATCTCTGATCACCTTTTCGCGGCCTTCGGCCTCAGTATGGCCGTTTCGTTTAGGATCGCTCTTGACGGACTAGCGATCGCTGATCCATCGGTGCTGCTCGTAGCCAATATCCACCTGTATCTCGGGCTGTTGTTTTTCGTAGTCTTCGCTATCTACGTTGTTATCCTTTCGAGAAGGTCGAGGCATCTATACCCGAGCCTTTTCGGGATTGACCGGGCAGAGGATGACGTCGATGACCCGTTTTCCCTCGCTGAGGAGCTTCGCGATACATTCGGGCCGAACCAATCGTTAGTGGTACTGCAATACTGGGAAGATTGGGCGCAACGGCTTCGCATCCTGCTTCAGGCACATCCTCATTTTATTTATAGCGGAGCAAGAGATGGAGAGCAGCGGTCCTGGCTTATCGCTCTTTCGTTGATACTTGATGTTACGGCCGCTCTCGCCGTGCGTTCCGGCGGAGCGATGAGCCGGCAGGCACTATATACCGTAAATGCCGCACGGAGAACAAGCGTTGAAACGTCGGAATACCTCGGTCTCAGGACTCATGATCGCATTGTCGGGACGGACTTTCTTGATCAGTATCCGACAGAGCCTGGTGAGTCCATACTATCGACCAAGTTAATTTCTGAAACCGAACTCGCGGGCAGTTCGAGCGATCGCGAGGCGGAATTGCTAAGCATCTGGAGGCTTACTTATCAGCCTGCTTTGAAAAACCTTGCGGAACATTTACGTGCCCCGTTACCGGATCTGACGCCGATCCGCAAACACACTAGCTAGGTTCGATATCTACTTTATTCGATCAAATTTATGTCAGATTTTGAATCATACAGTATCCACACCACGATCAACCCGAATGACGTCGAGCATCTCGGTGAGAAGGTGACCAAATATATGCGGAGCGATTTCGCTCGGCTCAACGACACGTTAACGGTTGAGATGGCGCTGAGGATCATTCGCCGCGAGGGGGTCGGTGAGAGGATCGTTTATTTTTACGTATTAGATGAGGATGAAAGGCTGATCGGCATAGTGCCCACACGCAGACTGTTGACATCGATGCCCGGTGTACGTATAGCCGATATCATGATCAAGGAAAACCTCATTTCAGTATCGCAGCGGACCACTGTGCTCGAGGTCTGTCAGATGTTCGTCGAGTATAAGCTGCTGGCTTTGCCTGTTCTGGATGACAAAGATCGGATGATCGGTGTCATCGACGCCGGGATCTTCACTGAGGACGAGCTCACTTTTGCTCACCGCCACCATTTTGACGATATCTTTCAGATGATCGGTTTCGGTATCTCGGAGATCAAGGGTAAATCAGTTTTTGGCCGATTCAGGTACCGCTTTCCTTGGCTGATGGCCACTATGATGAGCGGTATCACGTGCGCGGTCCTGACCGGCATGTATGAAACGACGTTGGCCCAAACGCTGGTCCTGGCGTTCTTTTTGACGCTGGTCCTGGCGCTTGGCGAGAGCGTCAGCATACAGTCCATGACCGTAGCTTTGCAAAATCTGCACATGGGCAAGCCGACATGGGCGGGTTATTTTACCTGGATCAGGCGCGAGATCGCGGCGACTGTGTTGATCGGCTTCGCGTGCGCATTGATCGTCGGCGCCATTGCATTTGCCTGGCGGGGCGAGATGATGACAGCGACGGTCATAGCATTGACGATAAATCTCTCGGTTATCACGTCCGGCGTGATCGGAGTGAGCATCCCGACTCTGCTGCATGCGATTCATGAGGAGTCAAAGATCGCATCGGGCCCGCTGACCCTGGCGGCTGCGGATATTGTGACGATCCTTCTGTATTTCAACGCGGCCTTGTTGATCTTGTAGGTGTCTTCGACGTTTTTCGATTCTGTGATACTTGTACATCCCTAATCTCGCCTTAGGTTATGGAGGTACAAGAAAATGGATGCAGGACAAGCACGAAAATCTGCAGTCGCAGTTTTACGAAAAGGGCGGGCCGGTGATGCCGAAGCGCTGGGAACGATCTGTTACGAGGCCTTTAAAGCTATATCGAGCCAGCATAACTTTCCCGAGGATTTTCCGGATCGCGAGACCGGCATCGGTTTTATATCGACGCTGCTGTCGCGGCCGGACTCGTATTCCGTAGTCGCCGAGTCTGGCGGGAAAATAATCGGAAGCAACTTTCTGTGGGAGAGCGATGCAGTGGCGGGAGTGGGGCCGATCACGGTCGATCCAAAGGCTCAAAATTCCTCGATCGGCCGGGCCCTGATGAACGATGTCCTAAAACGGGCCGACAAGAACCGCGTCCCTTCCGTGCGGCTGGTCCAGGCCGCTTATCACGGCCGTTCGCTTTCTCTATATACAAAGCTTGGCTTTGACACTGTAGAGCCTCTGTCAAATATGCAGGGCCCGCCGCTGGGCATCAAGATTGACGGCTACAAAGTGCGAGAGATGGCCGCAGCAGATATCGAAGGCTCCGACGAACTGGCGTTTCGGGTCCACGGACACACGCGGCACAACGAGGTCGCTGATGCCGTCCAGCGAGGCATGGCAAAAGTCGTCGAGCACGATGGCCGGATTACCGGGTATACAACGTCGGTCGGGTTTTTCGGTCATACCGTTGGCGAATCGAATAACGATATCAAGGCCCTGATCGGTGCCGCTGAGGAATTCGCCGGCCCGGGCTTGCTGTTGCCGACGCGGAATAGTGAACTTCTGCGTTGGTGCCTAACAAACGGACTAAAGATCGTGCAGCCCATGACGCTAATGTCACGCGGGCTTTATCAGGAGCCTCGAGGAGCCTTTTTGCCATCGGTGCTGTACTAAGAGTTTCAGACACCTTCGACCGTCCGTAATCAGCGAACTAGTTGGGCGAAGTACCACTGACTAATAGCCCTCTGGGCCCTAAGCACCATAGCGGCGCGGGTCAAGACGAATCAGCAGAATTTGAAACTGTCAGGCTTGGGGTCTAAACTTCCCATATGAAATTCAAGGCGGATGATCTATTGGCCAAGCTGCCGCTTGCGGCGGACGATAAATGGCCGGACGGAGTATGGGATGTCGAGCCATTTAAGAGAGGCAATGTCACGCTCGTGTTTTTTGCTCCGCGAGGTAAGGACCATCAAACATTTCACAATGAGGATGAGTTCTATTTTATAGTGCGCGGCAGCGGTGAGATAGTTATCGACGGAGAGCGTTCGGCGGTCGAAACGGGCGACGCTATCTTCGTCGAGGCTGGCGTAACTCATCGGTTCGAGAATTTCACCGAAGATTTCGCGACGTGGGCCGTGTTTTTCTAGTTATCGATCGTCAGTCGTTCGTAATCTGCGATCGCCGCACGAATTACCTCGAAAGAGCCTTCGCGTCCGTATGAGTAGGCGATCTCGCAAATATTCGGGGCGTCCGGAAGCGATTTATACGTCAGGAAATAATGTTCAAATCTTTCGAGGATGCCCTTGGGGAGTTGAGATATCTCCTGATACTGCTCAAATACTTTGTCGCCTTTGAGGACGGCGATGATCTTATCATCGGCCTCGCTATCGTCGATCAGGCAAAATCCGCCGATCGGCCTTGCCTTCAAAATGATATCGCCGCGCGGAATATGATGCTCGCTCAGCACAAGAATATCGAGGGGATCACCGTCACCGCCGGTTATGCCAATATCCGTTTTTGAACGCGCGAGCCCTGCCACTCTTTCTGAGCAGTATGTCCGGGGAATGAAACCATAATTTGCAGGCACGACATTCGAGTACTGTTGCGGCCGGTCAATCTTTAGATAACCGGTTTCTTTGTCGACCTCGTATTTCACCGTATCGCGCGGGACGATCTCGATAAAAACAGTGACCTCGTCCGGAACCCCATCACCTATCGGGATGCCGTGCCATGGATGGGCTTTGTCGATCCTGAACATACGATTATTATTGGACTCGCGGTAACAAATGTCTATCGAAGTCTTGATCATAAAATTCGGGAGCGCTCTAGTCGTTCGGTTCACCAACCCCGAAGGGCGAAATCCGCTGTCGTCCGCGGTTCTGGACCATCTTCATGAAATCATCGATAACCTTGAACGGACTTCGGACGTAAACACGGTTGTGTTCACGGGTTCGGAAAATGTCTTTGCGTCGGGCGCGAATCTTCACGAAATTGCCGCTCTGGATGCTGAGACTGCACCGGCATTCGCCGTTCGCGGTCAATCGCTGATGAACAAGATCGCTGGACTGCACCAAACTACGGTCGCCGCGATAAACGGTTTTTGCTACGGCGGGGCTCTTGACCTCGCTCTTGCGTGTGACCTGCGGATCGCATCGCCCGACGCAAGCTTTGCCCATCCCGGAGCCGGTCTCGGAATAATCACCGGCTGGGGCGGTACACAGCGGCTGCCGCGGCTGATAGGGCAGGCCAATACCCTGGAGATGTTTTTTACCGCCGAGCCGATCAATGCCCGGCGAGCTTTTGTGATGGGTCTTGTGGACGCGGTAACAGATGATATATTTAACAATGAATTGCTGAGTCTTGATCTAAAGGCATTAAGGTCTATATGAAACGGTTTGTAGTCATTCTGATAAGTCTGAAACTTTGGCTCGTTCTCGTTATTGCAACGCTCTTTGCGCCAGTCGGAGCTCTTGAGATCGAAGGGCTGGCAGCCGCGGGCGAAGCTACACCGACCCCCGTATCGGCTGACAAGAATACTCGAGCCACAAGTCAACCATACACCGGCGACCCTTCCATCTTTGAGGATCCTGAACGCGATAAAAACCTCCAGCCCGAACGTGTTATGGATGTGCTGAACATAACTCAAGGGAAAGCAGTCGCCGATATCGGTGCCGGATCCGGCTGGTTCACGGTGAGGGCAGCCAAACGCGTCGGGGCCGGTGGAAGGGTTTACGCGGTTGACATTAACCAGAGGTTTATCGACCACATAAATCAACGCGCGTTGAATGAGGGATTCAAAAATATAACGGGAGTGCTGGGTAAAACCGACGATCCCACCCTACCTGCAGCAGCAGTCGATGCGGTGCTGATCCTTAAGACATATCACGAATTTGCGGAACCAGTGGCCATTATGAAAAAAGTCCGAACAGCCTTGAAAAAGAACGGTCTGGTCGGGATCATCGACCGGACCGGTGACGGTGCCGATCACGGCCTGGATGAAGCTACGGTGATACAGGAAATGAAACAGGCGGGATTTGAATTAAAGGAAAGACACGATTTTGTAAAGCCCGATAGGATGGACTATTTCCTCGTATTTGAGGTGGGTAAATGACGAGACTCCAAGGGCTCATAGCACTTGCCGTCCTATTATTAACGGCGTACGAGGCCGAAGCACAAGTCTTCACGTCCAGCGAAGGAGACACCTTCGAGGTACGGCTTCGACTGCAAAAAACCACCATAATGATCGGTGAGCCGATCTATATGGACTTTGAAATAAAGAACTTATCGAAATATGCACTCGGGGTTCTCGACGGTGGCGATAATCGAAATGAATTCGGTCGCCCGGAATCTTACGACATAAAGATAATTGGGCCGAATGGCACTGCGTTGCCAAAGAAGCAGCTTATGACATTCGGAGGGGGATTGAGTTACCGAAAGTGTGCCGTCAGCTCGGTATTACCCATAAGACTTTATGTGCCGCATTGGGGTGAACCGACCAAGCCCGGAGATTACCGGATTATCCTGAAAAAGAACCTGGTGGTCAGGAAATACGATGAAAAGAATCAAATTTATCTTGATCGAGACGGCGTGAATGTTGAGATCGAGAAGAATCTCAAGGTCATCGCAAATGACCGCCGTTCTATGCGAGGTGTGGTTGATTCTATTGGCTCGGCCCTGGTTTCAGGTGACATTACGGCTTCGAAACTGGTCCCCTTTTCAAATGACGAGCGTATCATCCCGTACATTGAAGGTGCGGCACTCAACAATCCGAGTTTGATCCGCAATCTTTCAAAATTTAGATCCGATCGCGCCTTAGAGATCATTGTCAGTCGCATCTCTGACGAAAAGGATGAGGTCCGTCATACCGTCGCTGGCGCATTATCCAAGAGTAATCATCCCAATTCGAAAAGGCATTTGATATCAATGCGCAAAGATAGCTATCGCGGCGTCCGGCTTACCGTTCTGCATTATCTCGCCACGGTCAAGACGGCAGAATCGACGAAAATGATCGAAGAAATGGTCAATGATCAAGACCAGCAGATGATCGGTCCTGAGGCACGTAGATATCTCGATGAACGCCAAAATAACTTATGAAAATTCAACTTGTAAAACTAGCTCACGCCCGCTCGGGCGACAAAGGCGATACCGCAAACGTCGGGGTGATAGCATTGAAGGATGACTACTATCCGCTCATCGTTCGTGAGGTTACGGAAGAAAGGGTCAAATCCCACTTCGGGCCGATGGTAAAAGGCGAAGTGGAGCGATTTGAACTGCCCAATCTTTGCGCACTTAATTTCCTGCTTCACGGCAGCCTGGGCGGCGGCGGAACGCTGAGCCTGATGACCGATGCTCAGGGAAAAACATTTTCCACTGCATTGCTGCGGATGTTTATTGATATTCCTGATTCAGAGGCAAAGGATCTTGGGCTGGCTTGAGCATAAGCGCTACGCCCATTGAGTATAAATTACTAATTATTAATTACTTAATTAGTAATTTATGCTCAGGAAATGGGATATGCGTCAATAAACATGGAATAGTGCTAAGCGTCAATTGATCATCAATAATTAGGGTTCTGATAAATGGCCGACCCTCAGAAAAACGTGGTTCTCGACAAGTCATTCGATTTGCCGTTCGTATTTCGAGGCTCTATCGGTACCTCGTCGATGAAAAACGCGAGTTCGTTTTGAGCAAGGAATTGCTGATCGCGGGCACGCATATAGGCAGGCATGTCAAAGAGGCGGTTGCAGCCGAATCACGCGAGGTTTTCGTGAATGAGTTTGGTAAGGCTCGACGAAAGGCCTCGGAGACCGAATATTGGCTTCATCTTTTGCTTCACGCTGAGATCCTTGCCGAGGCCGAGTTTCGATCTATCGAGAATGACCGAGTCGAGATCGCAAAACTAATTAATAAGATATTCTCCACATCCCGGCAAAATGACTGACCTGCTTATTGACAACAAAGATGCGATTCGCATTCTGACTCTAAATCGTCCTGAAAAGCGCAATGCCTTGAACGACGAGCTGATAGCCGCTTTGAAGGGGGCTTTGCACGAGGCTGATACCGATGAATCTCTGCGTGCGATCGTGATCCGTGGGGCGGGGAAGGATTTTTGTTCGGGGGCCGATCTTAGTGCGTTGCAGAAGATCGCGACGGCTTCGTACGAAGAGAATATCGAGGATGCCCGCTCACTGGCCGAGTTGTTTTTATTGATTCGTAAGGTTCGAGTTCCCGTGATCGCCGCAGTGCATGGGCGGGCACTTGCAGGCGGTTGCGGGTTGGCAATGGCTTGCGATCTGATCGTTGCCAGCGAATCCGCGCGGTTTGGTTATCCTGAGGTAAGGATCGGTTTTGTACCTGCGATGGTGGCGGCGATATTGCGTCGAAATCTCGGTGAAAAGAAGAGCTTTGAGTTGCTGACACAGGGTTTCGACTTCTCAGCGGAGGAGGCAAATGCTATCGGCCTCGTCAATGTTATTTTTGATGACGAGGCCTTTGGGGCCGCTGCTGTTGCCTATGCTGCCGTTTACACAAGAGTCAGCGGATCAGCTGTCGCAATGACGAAGCAGCTTCTTTACGACATCGACGCCGAAACATTCGAAACGGCAATCGAGAGAGGCGTCATTACTAACGCAAAAGCCCGGATGACCGATGACTGCAAAAAGGGCATCGCCAGATTCCTGGAGAAATGACTTCTGCAGCAATTACATGCACCGCGACAGGTCCCATGTGAACATCGTTTCGCTGCCGTCGCTATTTTGGATAGTCTTACTTCCTTTCAATACATTCGGTGATGAAGGGTCGATCTCGAACTCGACCTCAAAAAATGGCCCGCCATAGTCGATCAAGTGGTCGCTTCGCTCGGTGGAACTGTTGGCCGCGTTATATGATTCGCAGCTTGATTCGTACGTTCGCGTGATGATCCGCTCAGCCGCGATCTCAGGTGCGGTAAAGCCGAAGTACCCGCGGCTGCCGTTTACGGCTATGGCGACGAGGACCTTTTTGTTCGCCTCGCCCTTGTTCTGGATCTCCAGCTTTTTCGTCTCCGGCGTCGTGATCATTGTCTTATTACAGAACATCTTTCCGGGACCGTAGTTCGACTCAGAGTACCTGGTGGCCATAAAGCTGCCCTCCGCGTTGCCGTGAAAGTTGTTGACAATGCCGCCGGTCGTATCTCGCGTACCGAGTACGGTGACCTTGGCGTCGTATGTCTCGTTTGAAGTTTCGACCTGCCGAACAAGGCGGCCGTCCTGACCGGATTGTTTATCTTTACGTTTGACCTTGACGGCCTTAACGGTGCCGGTCCAACCGCCGTCACAAAGCGGCTTGACGGGAGGCGTTTTGACCGGAGGCGTCTTTACCTTTTTGATCTCGCCGAACTCAAGCAGGCCAAGACCAATGCCGCGCTTCGAGACTGATCTCACAATGAATTGTGCGTTGCCCTTTGCCGGTGCGGTCAGTGTGTAGACCGCGGAGGGCTTACCTGCCTGGTCTTCGGGCGTGACTGACTCGGTCCCGCAAAGCCGGTGATCTTTTCAGAAACCACACCCTCCATATCAAAATCGGGCATCTCGGCGTCGTCGTTGACCTGGCCTGTGATGTGGAACTCAAGTAAGTACTCAGTCGTGCCCGCCGCCAACTGTTTCCCCGTGTTGATGGTTGTCTGGTTAAAGATTCGTGCGCGGGCCTTTCCGCGTACAAGCCCTTCACCGTCGGGGCACCAGCCAAATGTCGTGGACCATTCCATATTCGATACCTTGGTCGCCTTACCCTTGCCGGTTTTTGAGACGGCCTCCGAAGTCTGTGCAGCTTTGGTCGATGTCGTCATCGACATATCCTTTTCGTTATAGCTGGTGATGGTGTCGACTTTCTGTGTCTTGGTAGTCGTCGCTTCGGGGGACTCGATGACCTTTACGTTATCAGCAGAGCCCCCGGTGCTGGTTTCGGTTTCGATCTTGGATATCTGCGTGTCTCCACCCGCCATCTGGGATATGAACTCATTGACGCTCTTGCCGTAGGTTCTCTTAGATCCGGCGCGTTTCGGTGCCGCCTTCGGGCCGGATCGCCCCGCTCTCTTACGCATTTCGTATGCAGCCCGATTGATCTTTATCCCCTTATCGGTCGTCGCCGCGTGCAAATCCCCGAGAGCGTCGCGGAAACCCTCGTAAAAAAAGGAGTGTTGCGCGTCGAGAGCATCGTACGTATCACCAGCATCGCCCGTTATCCGCATCAGTGCCTGTGCAAACGCCTCGTCACGCCCCGCCTGCTGCAGGCCGCTAAAAACCTCGCCCGCGTTCCTTTTAACCTCTAAATTCAGAGCCGATTCGAACAAGCCTCCCTGCCCGATGGCCTGTCCCTGTCCCTTCAACGGCAAGGCGTTAAGCAAAAGACTCACAAACACGACCAAACCCAAAAAGTATAGCTGATGCAGCATTTCTAATCCCCCGGCATGTAAAGCGGAAGACAGCGGAAAAAAGTATCAGGAGATCGCTAAAAGATCTTACCGGAGCACTAATACAGAGGCCGAAAAGGCATTGTTAAGCTCTAGAATATCTACACAAATGCGTAAAGCATACATCAGGCTTCGACGATCTCTACCTCTGTCTCGATAAGAGACTTGGGAATGAGAGCGGGGAAGTAGGCCATTATTTCTTCGACCTTGGGCCTTCCGCCCGCGAAACCCGTTACCGACGGTGGGCCGGTCAAAATTAAAGGGGCGATCTCTTTCGTAAATCTCTCGACATCGGCCTTGTTTTGGCCGCGAACGCCGATACGCAACTGTACCTCTGGAATGTCGCTCATGGGCTCGCCTGACAGGTGGCCGTGGGTGGCATTCACTCCTACATATTCAGTTAGGATGGTGTCGAATTTGAGGCCAAGGCGATCGAGGCGTTCACGTAGGATCTTGTCGGCAACTTGGGCTTTTTCGTAGGCCTCCGGCCAGGAGTAGACCAGGGTGCCCACGGCTTTCCAGCCGCCGGTGTAGGCGATGGAAACTTTGTAAAAATCGGTCTTTGGGTGGCCGGTGATGCCGAAGACTTTCACACGATTCTCACCTGCGGCTTCGAGCTGGATTGAGGCGAAATCGGCGACGACGTCCGGTGTAATATAATCGTGCGGGTCGCCCATTTCGTAGAGTAGCTGCTCTTTGACGGACTGGATATTGACGCGGCCGCCGGTGCCCTCGTGCTTGGTGATAATGAATTCGCCATTCGGCGAGGCCTCGACAATAGGAAATCCGACGTTTGCCATGTCGGGAATGTTTTTCCAGTCGTACTGGCAATTGCCGCCGCTCGATTGGGCACCGCACTCGATGATGTGGCCGGCGATCGTGCCGGCCGAGACTTTGTCCCAATCGTCAAAGCTCCAGCCGAATTCGTGCATTAGAGGAGCGAGCGTCAGGCCCGTATCGGTCAGACGACCGCCGACGATCACGTTGGCCCCTTTTTCGAGGGCCTCGACGAGGGGAGCGGCACCCAGATAAACATTTGCCGACTGAACCTTGTCTCGTATTGCCGCGAGCGGTTCGCCCGTGTCCATACTCTTGATCTCGATGCCATCGGCGATAAATTGATCAAGCCGATCGAGTACATCATCGCCGGTTACAACGCCGATCCGAACCTTGCCCGAAAGTCCCAGATCATTGGCCGCATCACGTATCGCTTCGGCACAGCCCGCGACATTTACGCCGCCGGCATTGGACAACACCTTGATGTCCTTTTCAACGCAATCGGGCAGGATCTCGCGCATCAGGGTCACGAAATCGCGTGCATAACCGGCCTGCGGGTCACGATTCATCTGCTTTTGGAGGATCGACATCGTGACCTCGGCGAGATAATCGAGCATTAAATAATCGATCGGGCCTTTGCGGACCTGATCGACCGGTGCGGTAAGAAGGTCGCCCCAAAATCCCTGGCCGCCCGCGACTCTCACTGTTTGTTTCATATAGCTACTAAGATAAAAGAAGAGCGGCCAAAGCACAAAAGGTGGCTCTGACCGCTCTAACTTCTGAATGCTGCAGCGTCCTATTACATAACTCGTTTCCTTGTTCCTGTTACCGCCCTCTTACCTTTGCGGTAAACCCACTTGGTTCCGGTCGCGGTCTTTACTAAGATCCACTTGCCGCCTTTCCACGTGTTGCTCGCCACCCATTTTGTACCGGTCCACGTGCGATTTCCGATAGTGTGGCCGACGCGTCTCCCTTTTTGGTAACCTGTTTTGGTGCCGCTGACTACCTTTTTAGCGGCCTGCTTCATCATCGTTTCCTGTGCATTGACGGAAGCGGACGAACCACCGAGCAGGATCGGCAAAGCGATCGCGGCCGTCATGATAAAAACTTTAATTGATCTCATATTTATCCCCTTTACTTCATCGTAAATCACTAACCGGTTCCATCGTACCACTGTTTGATTGTTCTCACAGAGTAACAATCCCGGAAATGGAAAAAGGCAGCTTACACGAACCTCGCGTAAACTGCCCTAGACCTAAATCTGTAAAATCGTTACTGAATGATCTCTTTTGTTCCTGTTACCAGCTCTTTCGCTTCCTGCCAGACCCATCTCACGCCGTCTGCGGAGGTTTCAGCGACCCATTTGCCGCCCTTCCATGTTTTTGACGAAACCCACTTAGTTCCATCCCAGGTCTTTTCGCCAACGGTCGTACCTACCTTTCGCGTAGGTCCCGCAACCTTTTTAGTAGTGCTTACAGCCTTGTCACCTACGTCCTCCGACCCGTCGGCAACTGCTTCGACACCGTCTTTAGTCTTGCCTGCAACCTTTTTGGCTCCTTTCTTGGTTTCCTTGCCCACTGCCTTAGCGGCATCTGTGGACTTGTCGACGACCGTTTCGGCCACATCCTTCGTTTTATCGACGACCTTTTCGGCAACGTCCTTGACGCTCTGCGAGTAAGTCGTAACTGAGCCAGCACATAGCATTAGCCCGAACACAAACATTAATGCGGAAAATTTCTTCATAATACACCTCTTTACTATTCGGAAGCCTATCACGATAGGGAAATGGTGTATGTACGCTTACATACCGTTGGTACGGACGTTCGCTTTGATGAAGGTTACGATATCCTCTGTCGAAGTGCCGGGGAGAAACACTTCTGAAACTCCATTAGCTTTTAGGACGGCAATATCTTCCTGGGGAACGATCCCGCCGACCAGTACGAGAGTGTCGTCCATTCCGTTCTCGCGTAGGAGATTAATGATCCTCGGACAAAGCGTGTTGTGGGCACCGCTGAGTATCGAGATCCCGACGGCGTCGACATCCTCCTGAAGAGCAGCAGTGGCGATCATCTCCGGCGTTTGCCGCAGCCCTGTATATATGACCTCCATGCCCGCATCTCTCAGAGCGCGGGCGATCACCTTGGCTCCCCGGTCATGCCCGTCGAGGCCGGGTTTGGCGACCAGTACTCGGATCTTTCGTTCGCTCATATCAGCTAAGTATATTAACGTGTAAAGCGTGCAAGCAAACCGCGTGGCTGGATAAACGGCTTTAGCTCCTGCCAGGAGAATGAAAAAACACCGTCCGGCTCGAGCGCTTTGATAACGTGCGGCAAGCCGTAGTTATAGGTGAATGTGACCCCTTTCTCGTCAACGGAAAAACCATCGAGGTGCTGAACGGTAAAACGATCGTCAGCAAACAACTGCTCGGTGGCGGGCTCTTCATTGTTCGGATCGTTGCGGATCTCAACTATTGCTTTCTCTACCTCTTTCTTTAATGTTCTGTTCACTAGCGCCGCAAGCCCGGGAAGGTTTCGAAAAGCGGCCGCCGGGGCAACTCTCCTGCCAGTCCGCGTGTCCACGACCACAGTCTTGGAAGTGCCAGACGGGTATGCGCCAGTGCCGTGCATCCGCAATTCGATCGTCAGAATGCCGTTACGGTTGTACACGACCTCGTAATCGGCCTCCTCGAGCCACTGTATATCGTTAAGCTCCTCTTTAAGGTTGAGGCCGAGCACGGCACTAAAGTCGATCGCGTTCTCGATCCTTCGTGCGAGTGCGGGCGTCGCGGCTTTCACCTTCGGATAATCGATCGTGAATGTCTTTTTGAATTCGGCGATGGGCTTAGGCCTGATATACGTGACTTTATTGCTTGTGATGGTTACGGTCTGTGCGAATGAAAAGGTGCACAGCGACAAAAGGACAGCCGCGGCTGATAGTATTTCCTTCATGAGGTTTTGAGTTCTTTCATATCGGGCCCGGCGAAAATACATCGCAATCTCGGTACCAGCCCCCTTCGGCGCTTCAATTCAGCGAACATCTCAAACCAGGCATGCGTGTTTATCCACAACGGATTATAGCTGCGGATCGGTTTCGTTATCCCGTACCTGGGCTGCTCTGCTTCCTGAACAAACGAGCCAAAGATCTTATCCCAGATGATCAGCACTCCCGCATAATTTTTGTCTAGATAGGTCTCGTTTACCGCATGATGAACCCTGTGATGTGACGGCGTATTGAAGATATATTCTAACCAGCCCAGCGTCCTGACGAAACCGGTGTGGATCCAAAACTGATAGATAAGGTTGAAACCGTGCATGATAGCGAACATCCACGGAGCAAACCCCAGCAGCATGATGGGCGCATAAAATATCCAGTGGAGAACACCGCCGAACCAGCTCTGACGGACCGCCACGCTGAGATTGTAATGCTCGCTCGAATGATGCACTACGTGGAAGTTCCAGAAGATGCGCATTTCATGGCTCGCCCTATGAAAAACGTAGTATGCAAAGTCATCTATGAAGAAAAGCAAGGCCCATGTCCACCATGCCTCGGCTGGAAACTTGTAAGGTGCCAGTTCGTACGCGGCAATGTAGATATATGCCGTGAATATTCCGAAAAGAGCGCCAAAGGCGACGCTCATAAACCCCAGAAAAATATTGGTCCAAGTGTCCCGACGGTCATTGAATTCGGCAGAGCCTTTTCGATAGGC
The DNA here is from genome assembly GCA_041745615.1 of Pyrinomonadaceae bacterium. Classification (GTDB taxonomy): domain Bacteria; phylum Acidobacteriota; class Blastocatellia; order Pyrinomonadales; family Pyrinomonadaceae; genus OLB17. The sequence goes on from JBGTIP010000054.1 coordinate 26,036, forward strand.
CCACCACGCTTCTGCCGCTATCAGGATGGCAAAGACGGGGATGGCGATGACGGTTGGCCGGAGCATAAAACAACAATAGTCATTCTTTAGATTGTTCGCAAGACTTTATGGATGTATTACGACCTGCTTTTCCATCGTGGTAGAGAATTCCTTTTCGCCCGGCCCCAGACGCAACCGTGACGGCCTGGTGGCATCTTATTCAGTATATGCTCAAGAAAGTATTGCAGGCAGCGGTTCTGGGTTTTGCCCTAATGATAATCGTGCTGCAGTTTTTCGGTATCGACAAGACGCGTCCGCCCATAGTTGACACCGAAACGCTTGAGGCAGCGGTGAATGTCCCGGCTGACATCTCGCTGATTCTCAGCAGGTCCTGCAACGACTGTCATTCCCACAAAACCGATTATCCCTGGTACGCCAATATTCAGCCGATCGGCTGGTTTCTGAAAGACCATATTCAGTACGGCCGCGAGCATCTTAACTTCAGCATTTTTAGTACATATTCGACCGACAAAAAGAAAAAGAAACTGGATGAGATCTGTGAGGAAGTGAAGTCAGGCCGGATGCCGCTGCCTTCTTATTTGTGGATACACCGCGATGCGGAGTTATCGGAAAGCGGTAGGCAGGTCCTTTGCGGCTGGGCCGAGGATGAGAGTAAGAAATTAGAGAAATGACGCGTCAAAAGATTCTTTTAGCTTAGGTGAATTTATCGTAAAATATCTAAATGTCCCTGCTTCAGATACGTCATTATCCGGATCCCGTGCTGCTCTCTGTGGGTAAGCCATTGGGTGAAGAGGAGTTTAACAGCGATCTGCGTTCCGTCGTAAACGACATGTTCGAGACGATGGAACATGCCGGCGGTGTCGGGCTGGCGGCCCCGCAGGTTGGCATTTCGAAGCGGCTCTTTGTAATGGACGTTCCGGAAGATGAAGGCGAAAGGCAGCGGCACGTCCTGATCAATCCTGAGATCATCCATGTCGAAGGCGAACAAACCGGCGATGAGGGATGCCTTTCCTTCCCGGGCCTTTTTCAGGTGGTAAAACGACAGATGCGGGTGATCGCCCGGGCTATGGACCTGGACGGCAACGAATTCGAATTGGACGTCGAGGACCTTGCCGCCCGATGCATCCTTCACGAGACCGACCATTGTGACGGTATCGTTTTTTTGGATCGAATGTCGGTGTTAAAGCGTGAACTGGCAAAGAGGAAGATCCGAGCATTACAGAAAACAGGGAAGTGGAATGGATTTGAAGGAACTGCAAAATACAAAACTTACGGCTGAAGTTGATTCGATCTCCGAACTCAACAAGTACCTTTGCGAAGGTTGGGTGCTGATCCTTAGCTATGTGAGAACTGAACACGGTTCGCAAGAGCCACGCTTTATCGTTGCATGGCAGAGCTCCGAGCCGGCAGTTCATCCACACTTCCTCGACAAATGGGAAGAGCGTGAAATTCGCCGCCAGCAAACCCGCTGAAAATGTTCATTGACTTTTTATATTTCTGAGCTAATATGACCCACACATCAACCTTTTGTGCCGTCCGTTAGCCCCGGCGGGGAATTCGCGAAAACGAGTGCCTTCAGATAGGAGATAACTTTTATGTCCCGTGCACCTTTTCGTTTGTTGCTCGTCATTGCCGTTCTCAGCTCGTCCGGTCTCGTTGTTTCAGCCCAGACCACGCTCTTTAACATACCGACCGCTGAAACGCTTCCGCGTGGCTCGGCCAACGTCGAATTCGACTTTATAACTAAGCCCGCCCCCTATCGTGACGGCGGTTATAAAACGTACGGCTACCGGTTGGCCTACGGATTAAACCACAAGACAGAGATAGGAACCAATTTCTATCTGACATGGGACGGCACGAGGTCAACTGCTCAGGCCGAGATCAGTCTCAAGCGCAGTTTCTACGTCAGTGAAAAGCATGGTTTCAGAGCATCGGGCGGGGCCGTAGCATTTGTTCCTTTACGCGCCGGGAGCACTGATAAGACGTCCCTTATGGTCTACGGAGTATCGGGAAAATCGATAAACCGACTAAACGGAATGACCCTGACCGGCGGTGCATATCACATCGTCGGGGGCCATCGAGATTTTGGGACTAAGACCGGGGCGATCGTCGGCCTCAATCAGCCGATAACCCGGCGTGTGGCATTCGTGGCCGATTGGTTTTCGGGCAACAACCGCATCGGATATGCGTCCGCAGGATTCAGCGTAAATGTCACCAAACGTCAGTATTTGACGACGGGATACAGTTTCGGCAATTCAGGCCGCGGCAACAATTCATTTGCGGCGTATTATGGTGTAATCTTTTAGGTATGCAGACCAAACTTACTTTAGACGATTTCAGAAACGAACCATTCACAGATTACTCGAAGCCGGAAAATGCCGAGGCCATGAAGGCGGCGATCGAAAAGGTGCGTGGAGAACTCGGGCGGGAATACCCGATCGTGATCGGGGGTGAGGATATCGCTCTCGATTCGAAGTTCAAGAGCATAAATCCGGCAAAAACGTCAGAGGTAGTCGGCGTGTTTTCTGAAGGTGACACGGACACGACGCTGGTGGACCGGGCAATTGCGGCCGCGGGCGAGGCGTTTGAATCGTGGAAATTTGTTCCGCCAACTGAGCGGGCAGAATATCTGTTCAAGATCGCCGCGATAATGCGGGAGCGTAAGCATGAGCTTTCTGCCTGGATGGTTTTCGAGGTCGCCAAGACCTGGGCCGAGGCCGATGGCGACACCGCCGAGGCGATCGATTTCTGTGAATTCTATGGCCGCGAGATGCTCAGGTGGGGAAGCGAGCAGCCCCTGACACCTTATCCGGGCGAGGACAACCAATTCGAATATATCCCGCTCGGCGTTGGTGCCATCATCCCGCCCTGGAATTTTCCACTGGCGATCATGGCCGGTATGACGATGGCGGCCGTCGTAGCGGGTAATACGGTGGTGCTGAAACCGTCATCGGATTCGCCGACTATCGCCGCAAAATTCATGGAGATCGTCCAGGAAGCGGGCCTTCCGGATGGTGTCGTGAATTTTATTAGCGGAAGTGCTAAGACCGGCGAGGCGATGGTCACGCATCCGAAAACCAGATTTATTTCGTTCACCGGCTCGAAAGGTGTCGGGCTTCACATCAATGAGGTTGCAGCTAAACCACAGGACGGGCAGATTTGGATCAAACGGGTCGTCGCTGAAATGGGTGGCAAAGACGCGATCATCGTTGCCGATGATGCAGACATCGATGCGGCAGCCACCGGAGTGGTTCAGGCTGCATTCGGGTTCCAGGGCCAAAAATGTTCGGCATGTTCGCGGCTGATCGTAGACGAAAAGGTGCATGATCAACTGCTTGAAAAGGTTGTCGCCTTGACCAAAACTCTCAAGCTTGGACAGCCGACCGACGTTGAAACCAACGTCGCAGCTGTCATTAATCAAAAGGCTTTCAACACCACACTCGGATACATTCAGAAGGGCGTTGGCGAAGGCGGCTTTGTCGTAACCGGGGGCAGCGGCGATGATTCTATAGGCTACTTTATCGAACCTACGATTATCGATAATGTGGAACCCGGAGCGACGATCGAGCAGGAGGAAATATTTGCTCCCGTCCTGGCTGTGATCAAAGCGCGGGATTTCGACCATGCACTAGAGATAGCGAATGGGACCGAGTTTGGATTGACCGGAGCATTGTACTCGAACTCGCAGGAAAGGCTGGATCGCGCGAAAAGGGAATTTCACGTTGGTAATCTTTATCTGAATCGCAAGTGCACCGGCGCCCTTGTCGGCGTTCACCCGTTCGGTGGGTTCAATATGAGCGGCACCGATTCGAAGGCAGGCGGACGCGAGTATTTGCTTCAATTTATGCAGGGTAAGACGATCGCGCAGAAGGTCTAAATCTTTGAAAAAACCGTTGTTAGTTTTGTTTTTGGCGGCTGCTTTTCTGTTAGCGGCCGCTCCTCGCGCCCACTTTTCCCAACAGCCGAAGCCGATAATCTTCGCCGTTCTCAACGATGGCCGCCTGCTCGAGCCTATTGCCTTTCTTGAAGGCGGAAAGCTTCTGAAAACCGTGGGTGGGGGCGATGAAGGCGATCTTATCAAACAGTTCAACCAAACGTACTACAAAGCTAAGACCCAATATCGATTGATCCACGGCGGAGCGAATGCCGGCAGTGTCAGCGTGAGGAAATTGCCTGATGAGAGGGACTGCGCCCAGAATACGGCTGAGGCGACGGTAAAGTCGACAAAGACAAGACTTAGAGGCAGGATAATGGCCCTGGCAACAAATGCGCCCGTCAAAGAAGCTACAAGAAGCTTTCGCCGGGCCCTGACGACGGCCGAGCGGATCCAGGTCGAAAAACTTGCCCGGGAAGAATTCAAGGTGCTCTCGGTCAACGCGAAAGTGTTGAAGAATCATAACCTTACAGCGGTCGACATCGACGGTGACGGGCGTCCGGAGTTCGTGGGCACGTATTATGTGGCGGACACACCGAAGAGCCGGGCTCTGCTCTTTGTAGTGGTGTCGCGGGACGGAAAGGGCATCTTCAACCTTGAATTCAGCAATGTCGGACTAATTCAGGAACATCAGATAATGAGCCGTGATATCACGGACGTGGATAGAGGTGTACTTAACGAACTGCTGCTCGACGTGTTTGACATCGATGGTGACGGGGTCGCCGAGATCTTTACTTACATTCAGAACTTTGAAGGTTCGAATTTTCGCGTGCATACTCGAAAGAAAGGTGAGTGGGACATTATGTACGATAATTACAATTATCACTGCGGCTATTAGAATATAAACGGGATAAGCAATATTTAGGCGAGGCTGACGGAGCCTCTGCCATTTTTTATTTGGAGAGAGATGAAGATCGTTTTTATGGGAACGCCGCAGGCGGCTGTGCCCTGTCTGGATCGATTGGTCAGGGACGGTCACGAGATCGTTGCTGCCTACACCCAACCCGACCGGCCCGCAGGCCGCGGGCAAAAGATCGTATTTTCGCCGGTCAAGCTATTCGCGATCGAAAGCGACATTCCCGTATTCCAGCCCGCGAAGATCAGAACCCCGGAAGCTCTCGACACTTTTAAATCGCATGATGCCGACCTAGCGGTCGTGGTTGCGTACGGACGCATCCTGCCGGACGGATTTCTAACGGCTTTTCCCAGAGGAGCGGTGAACGTCCATTTTTCCCTGTTGCCTAAATATCGGGGAGCGGCCCCGGTAAATTGGGCCATTGCGGAAGGCGAAACGGAAACAGGCGTCACCACTATGAAGATGGACGCAGGATTAGACACGGGGGATATTCTTCTTCAATGGCCAATCGCGATCGGGGAAGGTGAGGACGCGGTCGAGCTTATGTCGAGGCTTGCCGAATTGGGAGCGGACATTCTATCGGAGACACTATCTGACTTGCCCTCGATACATCCTCGGAAACAGGACCATTCGCGGGCCACGCTGGCTCCGATCCTGAAAAAAGAGGATGGCCGGATCGATTGGTACTTGAATTCTCAGAGCCTGGCGAATCGTATCCGAGGCTTTCAGCCATTTCCTGGTTCGTTCACTGATCTCCATGGAAAAAGACTAAAGATCTGGAAAGCTCAGGCTGTCACGAAGGCCGAATTTAAGGGACGGCCGGGTGAGGTCGTCGCGGCCGACAGCAGCGGCTTACTCGTGGCTTGCGGTGAAGGTGTTTTACAATTGATCGAGGTCCAGCCGGAAGGGAAAAATCGTCAGAGCATTTCGGACTTTCTCAACGGATTCCGGGTGACAATAGGCGAGATATTAGGGCGGTAGCTTCGATGGATATAACAAGTGTTGAAATAATTTCGTTTTACGAATTCAAGGACCTCGGGCCGGCCGAAGGGCTGGTTGAACTTAAGCAGGCCTTGAAGGATGCAATGATCCAGTTCAGCGTCCGCGGTACAATAATCATTGCCCATGAAGGGTATAACGGGATGGTCTGCGGGACCAGCTCCGATCTCGGCGATTTTGTCTCACGCGTGGAGTCGCTGCTGGAAACCCGACTTGTTATGAAATCCTCCAACGCGGAAAAGGCCCCTTTTCGAAAAACCGATGTACGCATAAAGCCGGAGATCGTGACCTTGAAAAAGCAGGTCGATATTTCGCTTGGTGCAAACACTCACGTTCGGCCCGGCGATTGGAACCGCCTTATCTCCGATCCTGAGACGCTTCTCCTCGACGCCAGGAACGATTATGAATATAGAACCGGCACTTTCGAGGGAGCAGTAAACCCGAATATCTCGAAGTTCAGCGAATTGCCCGAGTTCGTCGCCTCTAACCTTGATCCTGCGAAGCACAAACGCGTTGCGATGTTTTGCACCGGCGGCATCAGGTGCGAAAAATTTGCCCCGTATATGAGATCGCTCGGGTTTTCCGAGGTCTTTCAACTCGAAGGCGGGATCCTCAAGTATCTCGAGGAGACGGATCACTCAGAATCCATTTGGAAGGGGGAATGCTTCGTTTTCGATGAGCGGATCACTGTCGATGCCAGTCTGCAGAAGGGGGCCACGCCGGATCTTTCGCAGCGACGGTCGGCCGCAAAGCAGAATGCTAAGGGGCAGGAATGAAGATCTCTCCCGCGAGAGTTGCCGCGTTCGATGTACTGCTCAGGATCGAAACGGAACAAGCATTTTCTTCCGTTTTGCTTCCGGCCATCGAAGACTCTCTCTCCCCCCAGGACCGCTCCCTATGTCACGAGCTCGTACTCGGGTCGTTAAGAAAGCAGATCTACCTCGACCGGGTAATATCATCGTTAACGAAAGACCGTAAGATCGATGTAGAAGTTCGGGTCGCCCTCCGTTTGGCGATCTATCAGCTTAAGTTTCTTGACCGCATTCCGCCGCACTCGGCCGTTAACGAGAGCGTCAATCTTGTTCAACGGGCGAAAAAATCGTCCGCGCGCCCGTTTGTAAACGGTGTTCTCAGGCGATTGCTGCGAGAGAATATTGAGATCCGGTTTACTGACGACCTTGACCGCCTATCTGTAGAAACTTCTCACCCTCGCTGGCTGCTGGAAAGGTGGGCACGGGATTTCGGCCCCGGGACAGCCGATGGCATTGCGAAGGCGAATAACGCAGCACCGCCGATCTCGTTTCGCCTTTTGGAAGCCGATCCGCTTCTCGAAAGTGAGATCACAGGTTTTGCACGGCCATCCGAACACGTTCAGGGTTGTTACATCGCTGCCGGGCCTCAGCACCGGTTGGTCGAACTCGCGAAGGCCGGCAAGATCTACTTCCAGGACGAGGGCTCGCAGATGGTTGCGGATTCCATCGATGTTGAGGATGGACAACGCGTGCTTGATCTGTGCGCTTCGCCGGGCGGAAAGACGGGTATGATCGCACAGAGAGCATCAAAGTCAGGACTTGTTATTGCTGGTGATATTTCGCGACGCCGGGTGGAACTCCTCAAGGACAATTGCCTCCGCCAGGGCGTTACACTGGGTGGGATAGTCCAGTACGATGCGCAAAACCAGCTGCCTTTTACGGAACGCTTCTTCGACCGCGTATTGGTGGATGCTCCGTGCTCCGGGACCGGGACTATCAGGCATAATCCGGAAATTCGGTATTCATTCAAGCCGGAAGAACTCCCCCGGTTAGCCGATAAACAACTCTCGATCCTTGTTTCGGCATCTGAGATGGTAAGGCCAGGCGGTCAGTTGGTTTATTCGACCTGTTCGCTTGAAACAGAGGAGAACGAGGCTGTTTGTAACCGGTTTTTTACTGGGTCGAAGGATTTTGAATCGGTCGCCCCTCGAGTTTCGTCGAGGTTTATTGTTTCCGATCGCTACGCCCGGACAAGGCCCGACAGGGATGGAATGGATGGCTTCTTTATCGCCGCGTTCCGAAGAAGATCATAGCGGTAACCCTATAAGTCATGCGCTAAAAATGGTACACTTACCACTTGTTTTTCGCTGTTTCTAGTTAAGATCTATGCTAAATTCCGGATTCTCAGCCATAGGGAAATTGGCAGCCTTGGTATTGATCTCTGCCGCATTTCTTTTCGGTATGGCCGGTGTGGTCTATATGTCGTTGAAGGGCGAGGAGATCCTTGTTCCAGAGATCACGGGAAAGGAGTTTTCCAGTAGTGAAAAGGAACTCGCGTCGCTCGGACTAAAGATCCACAAGAAAGCAGCCCGCTTTAGCCCCGAGGCCCCGAATACTATCATCGAGCAGCTTCCCAAGCCAGGGGAAACCGTTAAAACCGGGCAGAGAATAATCGTTGTTGTGAGTCAGGGCCCCGGCGAGGGCAGTGAGCAGAAGCCCGGCATTACGATCCTTGAGGAGGACGAGGCGGAAAAGATCGAAGAGATGATCTCGGACAAGCCGAAGAAGTCAAAGGCAAGTTCGAATACGAACCGAAAAAAGGCTGATACAGCACGCGATGTGAACGTCAACGCCCCGGATACAGCTACTAAGTCGAATACCGCGGTGCCTGCGAACAAGAAGGACCCTGAGAAGGGCGCGGAACCTGGGGACCGCCCGCCGGCGGCCACAAAGACACCAAACGTGCCGGCCAAGCCGGCGGCTACCCCCAATTCCAGAACGTCGCAATAGTATAACGGGTACAACGGAAAACCCTGTTCAAGCAACGAAATAGATTGATAAAGCGGACCTGATGACTGAAATTGCACCGTCAATTCTCTCTGCGGACTTTACAAGGCTCGCGGAGGAGATCAAAGCCGTCGAAGAAGGCGGCGCCCGCGTCCTTCATGTTGACGTCATGGACGGCCATTTCGTGCCTAACATCACGATCGGGCTGCCGGTCGTGAGGTCGATCCGAAAGGTCACAGATCTGATCATTGATACACATCTGATGATCACGGAACCGGGGCGATACGCGGCGGCATTCGTCGAGGCGGGTGCGAACATGGTTTCCGTGCATGTTGAGGCTGATGCCCATCTGCACCGGACGCTTGAATCTATCCGGTCAGCCGGCGGTAAGGCGGGTATAGCAATAAATCCGGCGACACCCCTGGGAATGCTTGATGAGGCATTGGCTTTCGCGGATTTTATTTTGCTAATGTCGGTCAATCCGGGCTTTGGCGGCCAGAGTTTTATTCCTGCGAGTCTGAACAAGCTAAGACGCCTGCGGGAGATGATCGATGTGAGGGGTCTGGATGTCCAGATCGAGATCGATGGCGGTATCGACGAAACGAACATCGGCGAGATCACGGCGGCGGGAGCAAATATCATTGTAGCCGGATCGGCTGTTTTCGGCGGCGGTGAACCCAGGGTCGCTGTTAGGAATCTTATTGAAAAAGGAATGGTTTGGGTCTGAGATCGAAAGCTCAAACTAAAATTTAGTATGTCACTTGATATCAGAAAATCAGTTGTTCTCAGTATTTTATTCGTATTCGTCGCGTCGGCAGTCGCTTTGGGCCAGGCGCAGCCGCTGGACGGCACGGTAGTACAGCGCCTCGACGTCATGCGTGACAAACTCGAGCGCATGCGCCGTTCGCTGAACAGCAGTATCTCAGGCGTAAAGGAAGAGAATAAGAGCGACAAATCGAAGAAAGACGATGAGAAGAAACTCGATACCCCGCTCGGCCGTCTCGTAGGCCTCGAAAAGGATGTATCGCGCATTCAGTCTGAGACAAACAGCCTTCGCGGAAAGATCGATCGGGCCGAGAAATATGAACGCGCGGATCTGGATAATCTCGAACAGTCAGTAACCGAGATCCAGCTCCGCGTTGATAACGTCCTACTCGAAACTGCGTCGGCAAGGGCCAATCCGGGCTCCACCGTCGGCCAGCCGAGAGAACAGAAGAAAAAGAAGAAGTTTCTCGGGATCTTCGGGGGTGGGGGGCCGGATGAGTATGAGGAACTATTAGGGACCGTTTCGCCGGGTCGTGACCGTGAGCTTTTTGTTTATGCGACCCGTGAGGTCAGAAAGAAAAACTTCGACGTCGGCCGGCTGCTTTTCCAGACAATCATAACGACTTATCCCGATTCGCCGTACCTGCCGATGGCAAAGCTCGCCGTAGGTGATTCGTTTTATCTCGAGGGCAATACGAGTTCACTAATCCAGGCCATCGCGTCATATCAGGATTGGCTTACGTTTTTTCCCACACATCCGCTTTCATGCCGCGTTATTTTGAAGATCGGAGAATCGGAAATGCGTCAGATCGGCTTGCCGGACCGGGATGCCACCAGGGCCAAGCGAGCTGAAACACGGCTCAAGGCCCTGCTGCAGCAGTGTGGAGACACTTTCTTAAAGGGCGAGGCCGAAGCGAGGCTCAAACAAGTTCAGGACAACCTCGGTCTGCATAATCTGCTCATCGCGAATTATTATTACACCCTTGCCGTTGATCAGAAGAAAGGCGGATTGAAAGGGTCTCAAAGTCGTTTCAGGGAGATCATCGACAAGTACGAGAATTTCAGCTTTATGGATGAAGTGCTGTATAAGCTGGCGGTTACCTATCTGGTCGAGGAAGAAACCGACCAGGCCGCTCGTTATTTTCAGCAGATCGTAAGTGATTATCCCAATAGCGATTACGTGGCAAAATCTAAGGAGCAGCTTGAATTGATCGGGGCGACTATACCCGAGCCAAACCCCGAAAGACTGAAGATTCTGCCGCCCGAGGATGTTTCATTCTTTCAGAACTTCAAAAACCAGTTCTTCGGAGTCTATCCGATGACTATAGATAAGAATGGCGTTTTGATGACAAAGGACTTCGACAAGGAAAAGTTCGAATTGATCGATCAGATCATCGAGAACCAGGGTGAAATTATGGCCAACCAGATCCCTCAGGCACTAACCCCGCAGGTACCGGGACAAAGGCGTATCTTAACTCAGACCACGCAGCCTGCGCAGCAGCCGTAGGTAATCGATAGGTCGTGACTAAAACGAAATGAGCCGCCTGTTACTCAAGCAGGCGGCTTGTTCTATTTTTGCGGATACGTCTTTAGAAGCATTTTTGAGGGCGCAAAAAAGAGGCGGTCTCGCCGGACCGCCCCTTTTCTATTTGATCCGGAATATTATCTTACCTTCAGCATCGGATCGCCCAGCAGGGCCCATGAATAACGGACATCGCTGCTTGCCGGCACGACCTGCTTGGCATCTCGGACCAGGTCGCCGATCCGGTTCAGATTTCCAAGAGCAAGCTGGCCATAAAATCGTTCGGCCATGACGAGTTGAACATCAGGTGTCGTCTCGGTTGTCGATGCCCATGAGATCACTGAGCCCCCGATAGGGGAATTTAGCAATCTCTCGCTTAACGTATCGAAATCGGGCCTTACAAAGTATCCGTTATAGCACGTCAGCATTGTAAATATCGTCGGCGTGTTTACGATCTGTTGGGCCTGCGTAAGACCAAAGAACCCCGCGTTATGCCACACACCGGTTGCGCCGTGGCCGGAATAATTGACGATGTATTTACCAGCATTTAGTTCCTGCAAAAGCGAGGCTGCCGACCCGGCTGCAAGACGATCCACATAGGTCGCGGGCATAGATTGCGGCAGCTTATTTCTGATCGTTTGACTCATTGCCTGAAAATTGAAACCCTTCGGTTCGTCGTAGACAAATAGAGAGCCGCGGTCCAGTGACTGCATCGCAGGCGTTTCAAAGGTCATTGTCTTTGAATGCACATTCGTAATATGGCTCGCGGTCCTCGCGGGAATACGACCGATCGCCATTTCGGCAAGGCCATCATTATTGAAGTCAGCTATGGCTTCGTCGCTAGCAGTTTTACCATAAGGCGTGCTAACCATACGCGACGGAATCAGATTCCAATATCCAAGCCCTTCATAGTTCCTTGCATCGTAGGAACCGTCTCCAAGGAGCAGCACATATTGAGGAGGAGTCTGCCAGTTAAGGTAGGCGTGGTTAAGAAAACTTCGTATCGCTATGGAACTGATCACGCCATAGTTGAATTCATCATAAACGTCCCTTACATCGATAACCTTGACTGTGAAGCCCTGCAGCCGGCGATAATTAGCCCACGTTTCGGCGGCGGCCATAAAATCCGGTGCCGAATGCGAAATGATCACAAGGTTCGCTCCGTTGACCGGCGATGCCAGCGTCGACGGATTGTTACGGACCACCTCCGCCGGCGTTAAGATCTGCGAATCCTCGAGGGCGTAATAGACGGCGGCACGCGACGCAGGAAGCTTTGCCGTGAAGGTGCTGCCTTCCTGAACCAGGACGGCATTTTTTATCTGTTGTGGCGAACCGTCATACGTAATATCAAACACCCTAACATTCGGGGACGAAAAATTCTTGACGTCCACCTTGCGATAACCAGGAGTTGAAAATGCCAACTTATCGAGGTCAGCGGCATATTTACGCTTGTATTCGACCGTTATGCCGTCAAAAAGGCTGAAATCGCCTGCCCCTATCGAGTTCAGCGTAAGTGTATTATTGCCGTCGAGCAGCTGGTTGGCAGGGACCTGAAATGTTGATGAAAAACCGTTCAGGCTGGTCCCGGTCATTATCCCGAGAGGGGTGCCGTTGAGTGACGCATTAACCTGATGCGGTACATTGGTGAACCCCTGTAGTTTGACCGTGACCGTAGCCATCGATGCCGACGGATCGACTGCCGGAATAGAGACCGGAATTGCTGACGCCGAAGTCGAGATCACCCGGCCCCAGTAATTTTCAAGCTCGCCGTTCAGAACCTTATTGTAATAAAGAGTCCTCTCTTTTTTGACGACTTTTGACGGGAATGTTTGTGAGAGTACATTGCCGCCGACCGGCCGTAGAACTCGATTGGGGATCCGTCGACCCGCTGTTGTGTCTGAAATTAGATAATAAACACGTGAATCGGTCTCGGGTGTATCGACGCCCTTGCCAAAAAATTCAATATACTGGGCGCCGGGACCCACCGTTATTGCGTGTTCAGCCCCGTCGAGAAATAGACGCCAGTTGGCCGGATCGCTATTTACCGGAAACAAGGCCGCCTCGAGCATCGCCCTCGGAACTCGATACAGACCCTCTTTACGGACAGAGATACTTGCGCCGGGCTGAGCGACGACCCATTTATGATTGTCAGGGTCGGGTGCAAGCTGCGAGGTCGAAACAATACTCTCAAGCTCCTCGTTCAATATAAGAGCGCTCGATTCAATTACGGAATTTTTGGAAAGACTTGCTTCCCTCAGACTGCTGACATCGACGCCAGAATATGCTTCGACATCACGAACGAGCCTGGTGGCGATCTGCTCGCTGTAAGACCGTTGGCCGTCAAGGCTATAACTCTCGATCAAATAGGACGATCCTTTATTCCCCTGCGGATCGTAGACCTGATAACGTTCGCCCCCGTTTGGGTCGGCGCCGGCCCGCGTGGCCGCACCCAGTGTCATGGTATCGCTTACAAGGGATGATACGCCGTTTTCCACACGGTATACATAAAAGCCCACGGTCTCAGGCTCCGCGGTCATTTCCCAACTGACCAGCACGCCTCGTCGATCCCCAATGGCGGAAATCGTGCCGAATTGCGGGCTTTCGACGCTGTCCCGCTCAAACCGTTTTTCGTTTGTTCGTGACTTCTGTCCGAATGTGGCCGATGAGGAGGAGATAACAAAAGTGACAAGCAGAGCTGCCGAAAGGACCTTTTTCATACTTCTTAATAACGATCTGAGGATTGATGCAGTAAAAGACACTGCATCAGGAATAAATTACCATTAATGCCCGATTTTCACAAGAAAATTCAGGAAAGCAGCTGGCGCAGGACAAAAGGCAGGATGCCTCCGTTCTTGTAGTATTCGATCTCGATGGGTGTATCGATCCTCAATAAAAGCGGGATCTCGACGGTTTCGCCATCTTGGCGATTCACCCTAAGAGAAACTTCCTGACGCGGCCTTATTGTCTTACCAGAGAGTCCCAAAATATCGAAAGATTCTGTTCCATCTAATGAATAGGTTTCAAAAGATTCACCCTCCTTAAATTGGAGCGGCAATACACCCATACCGACCAAATTCGATCGGTGAATACGTTCGAACGACGTGACGATCACCGCCTTTACGCCCATTAAGGCGGTTCCCTTGGCCGCCCAGTCTCGCGAACTGCCGGTGCCGTATTCGGCACCGCCGAAGATGACCAGCGGAGTGCCCTCTTCATTATACCGCATTGCCGCATCGAAGATCGTCATTTCTTCTCCGTCAGGCTGATGCTTTGTGAACCCGCCCTCGATCGGGGCGACCATCTTGTTCTTGATGCGTACATTTGCAAATGTCCCGCGGAGCATTACCCTGTCATTTCCACGACGCGACCCATAAGAATTAAAATCCTCCGGTGCGACGCCCTTTTCCTGCAGATAAAGACCGGCTGGCGAAGCTGGTTTTATTGCACCCGCAGGTGATATGTGATCGGTGGTTACCGAATCACCGAATATCGCCAGCGTGCGTGCACCTACCACATCTTCGAAGTTACCGGTCTCCATAGTAAAGTCTTCGAAAAATGGAGGCTCCTGGATGTAGGTGGATTCAGAATCCCATTCATAGATCTGTCCGACAGTTGATACGATGCTGTTCCAAAGCGGATTTTGCTCGGCAAACTGCGAATAGAGCCTGCGATACATTTCGGGGTCGTAGGCGAGGGCCAGGTGCTCCGCGACTTCTTCGGTCGATGCCCATATGTCCCGTAGGAAAACATCCTCGCCATCGTGATCCTGCCCAATCGGAACGAGGGAAACGTCGTTCAGCACCGTACCAGCCAGGGCGAAAGCAACGACCAGCGGCGGCGACATCAGGAAATTGGCCTTGATGTTCTGGTGGACGCGGGCCTCAAAATTTCGATTACCCGACAGCACCGAAGCCGCAATTATATCGTTCTCGACAATTTCTTCCTCAATGGCGGGTGAGAGCGGGCCCGAATTTCCTATACACGTCGTGCAGCCGTATCCGACGAGGTCAAATCCGATCTCATTCAAATATCTTTGCAGCCCGGCCCGTTCGAGATATTCGGTCACGACACGCGAACCCGGAGCAAGGGACGTTTTGACGTATGGGGGAACCGTCAACCCCTTTTCAAAGGCCTTTTTCGCAACGATGCCGGCGGCGATCATCACGGCGGGATTCGACGTATTCGTACATGAGGTAATAGCGGCGATCAGCACATCGCCGTTGCCGATATTGGTGGTGACTGTCGGGCGATCTTCAGCTGAAAACTCGACACGGTCCGGAGTCGGCCGGTTATTGGCCATCTCGATCTCGGTCAACGCGTTTGTATTACTAGGGGTGACTGAGTTGTGAATCGACTCAGGCAGCGATTTGGAGCTTTGCTCGCCCCCGCCAGACGCTATTTTGAGGGAGCCGTTCGTTCCGAGCGTGACGCTGTACCGCTTCTCAAGGTCCTCATTCGTTTTCCCGTATCCTCCGTCGCTCACTGGTTTCGTGAACAACTCAAGAAACCTGTCGTCCAGATGCGTTAGTTCTATTCGGTCTTGTGGACGCTTTGGCCCGGCCACCGACGGCGTGACGGTTTCGAGGTCAAGTTCGAGCGTGGTCGAATAGTCAACATCGCCTTTTCGCGGGATGCCGAACATGCCCTGTGCCTCGTAGTAATTCTGAATCGTTCGAATATGCTCATCCGTGCGGCCGGTATTTGCAAAATAATCGAGCGTCTTTTCGTCCGTCGGAAAAAATCCCATTGTTGCTCCGTATTCGGGGGCCATGTTGGCGATTGTTGCCCGATCCGTTGCGTTGAGTGCGGCCACCCCTTGTCCGTAAAATTCGACGAATTTTCCCACGACATTCGTTTTCCGAAGCATTTCCGTGATGCGAAGCACGAGATCGGTTGCGGTCGCTCCGCTCGGGAGCTGCCCGGTGAGGTTCACGCCTACAACATCAGGCGTGAGAAAATATACCGGCTGCCCGAGCATTCCGGCCTCGGCCTCGATGCCGCCAACGCCCCATCCGACCACTCCTACGCCGTTGATCATTGTCGTATGCGAATCGGTACCGACCAGAGAATCGGGGAAATAGACGCCCTCACGTTCAAAAACGCCTTTTGCGAGGTACTCCAGATTGACCTGATGCACAATTCCGATTCCCGGCGGAACCACACTGAAGCCGTTAAATGCCTGCGTGCCCCATTTTAAAAAGCGATATCGCTGGTCGTTCCGCTTGAACTCCATCTCCATGTTTCGCCGATACGCCCGTTCGCTCCCGGCGAAATCAACCTGAACCGAATGGTCGATAACAAGGTCGACCGGAACCAGGGGTTCGATCACCCCCGGGTCTTTGCCCATGCGTTTCACAGCCGAACGCATCGCCGCCAGGTCCACAAGCAGCGGCACACCCGTAAAATCCTGCAGCACGACTCGTGCGACGACAAAGGGGATCTCCTCAGTCCGCTCGTCCTTCGCCTGCCACCCGGCAAGAGCGCGAATATTCGCCTCACTCACCTTCTTCCCGCCGTCAAAATTGCGAAGCACGGATTCCAAAACTATTCGTATAGATACCGGCAGTCTTGAAACTTGCCCTAGCCCAGCCTCTTCCAGTTTCGGAAGCGAAAAAAAGACGCCATTTGTACCGGCGCCCGTCCTAAAAGTTTGTCGTGTGCCAAAGAGTTCGTGTGTCATAGAGGTGCTGTTCTGTAAACAATTTAAACCACTAGTTTAAAAAGACTTGCGGGTTAGGTCAAGATGCGGAATGTCGGCTTACCGTTGACAGATCGATGGGGGTGCCGGCGATATCCAACGGATCAGCGGTCAATCCCCAAAACTGGTTCGCTTGCCCCGCGGGCGCTTCTCGTTCATCGGAGTAGAGCCTCAGGCATTTCTCGCCGTTTTTTGTCTGTAAGCGGAAATACCGTGGGCACTACACAAAATGATCTTTGGTAAATCTCTTGATCATCAGAACCAGGAAAAAGATACTATGAGAGAATCCGAGGATCATATAAAGCCAAAAATTTCCGGTGTTTATCAAGGAATCGAGTCCCCGGTATGCCCAGAATGTCGGGAAAAGTGCCAAAAGTAACGAGAACAACGCTGGAACGTAGAATGTCAGTATCGGCAGGACAAGCGGCAGATTGAATATCTTTTGCCAGGTCATTGCCTCTATTTTATTGCTTGCGAGTGTCGCGACAAACAATATCATTATAGGTGTGACAAGCGCCGCGAGCAGCGAATAAACAAAAATGGGAATTATAGGCATTCCGTAGAACGGTTCGACCAGGAGGAGGAAAAATGTTGTCAGTGCTGCCAGAACAAACGGCGGAATTAGGCGAAACACGACGAACCAGGATTTCGAGATAGGCAATATCCCATAGACCTTCGCCACATTGGTATCCTTTTCATCAACCAGGACCATCGAATAGATAAAGCCGAATGCCGTCGAACCCTGCATTGACGCCAGCATCAAGATCACGGCGATGTAGTCCTGCACGACTTCATAAATTCCGGCAATATATGGCACGGCATATCTGACTACTACAAGAGTCAGCAGCGGAAGCGCGATGAATATCTTTAATGAATTGTCGCGAAAAACGAGCCTGAAATCATTGATAGCGACTTTGATCAGCTTCTCCATAATTTCAGAAAGTAACGATCTTTTTCGTAAAAATGCGATAAACCGCCCAGTAAAGCGGCGGCGTCCAGATGGCAATCGAAATAATACCGAATATCACTTCCCCAAAATTCGGCTGATCACGATAGGAATTGACCATCAGATTTAAGCCGCCCTGTACAGGAAAGAGTTTTAGAAGACTCAGATCTGTCAGTTCGAAGTAATTAAGCAGCGGCAGGCTCATAAAGATCAAGAGCGGAATCGAGCGAAGCAGGAAGTGCAATACCTCAGTCGTGTAACTAACGACAAATATGCCCATCAGGCAAAATAGCAGGCAGGTTGAGAATGATCCGACAGAAAATAATATGAAGTCGAACGAGGTTCCCTTTGCCATCAAAACCATCGGCAAGGCGCCGCAATAACCGATCGTGGAGAGCGTAATGATCCGAGACACCAGATAATGATGCAAATTGAGAGGCGTTACGAACAAAGCCGGAAGAACTTGCTGGTCTTTTTCCAACATTATCGAGATCCCGATAAAAACAAAACCGACAATGGCCGGATCGTTATAGATCAAAAGGGTGATGAATCGATCAACGTTCTCAAAATCTCTGATCAGGTAAATTATCAGAATGTAAAATGCAGTTATCCCTGCGATCATCGTCACGAGATTGTTCCTCTGAAAGATCAAAAACTGCCAACCTATTTGCTTAAAAAGCTGCGTCATTCCGATAGGGTCGTGCCGGTTACGTTAATAAAAACCTCTTCGAGAGTCGCTTCCTGCGTGTTGATCCTTAAGATCTCGCCCTGCGATATAAACTCCGAAAATTGTGGATTATTTCCGAGGTCTTTTAAGGGAAACTCCGCCGTCTGCCCGTTTTGCAGATCTACCCTGACGGTGTGTTTTCCGTGTTCGTTCTTCAAAACCGAAGGCTTTTCTGTTAGCCGGATCTCGCCATCGGCAATAAAGGAGACACGGTCACAGAGTTCGTCGGCCGTGGTCATATCGTGGGTGGTAACAAAGATCGTCTTGCCTTCGCCTCTTAACTTGATGATATGCCGCTTAATTTTCTGAGCATTTCTCGGATCCAGCCCGGCGGTGGGTTCGTCAAGAAAAATAATATCGGGGTTATGCATGATCGCTCGGATAAAGTTCAGGCGCATTTTCATTCCCTTAGAAAATGCTTCGACCCTTTTATTGGCATCCGCGGCCAGGTCGAAAATCTCAAAAAGTTCGTCAAGATTCTGTAAACCATCTGAAGGATAAAATGAGGCGAATAACTTTAGGTTTTCTTTCGCGGTAAGTTTTAGGTAATGATTGGGGAGTTCGAATCCGACACCGATCCTTTCAAAATATTCACTACCCCACTCTTTCAATTGCTTATTCTCTATCGATACTTCACCGGAAAAATCCCTAAGTATCTTGTAGAGAACTTTTTGAGTCGTGCTTTTCCCGGCTCCCGAAGGCCCCAGGAATCCGAATATCTCACCTCTTTCTATCTCAAAGTTCAGGCCTTTTAGAACCGGGGTTTTCGATTTCGGATATGTATATGAAAGATCCGCAACCTTGATCATTCAAGGAGTTTGTCAAAAGTATCGTAAACAATCAAAAACATGCAGTCGATGGGGCAGGGAGGAGCCACTGATATCTCGTTGGGGGTTTCACCGCGACCCTTTCGGAGGTTGACGCTTGCCGTGCTTTTTCGAAACCTGTGCGGGCCACTGGCATTGCGAAGATCGCGAGCGTTGTTTTATACTTACGATTCGTCTTTTTGGCGCCTTCGTCTATCGGTTAGGACGCGAGGTTCTCAACCTCGAAAGAGGGGTTCAACTCCCCTAGGCGCTACCATCTTTTTGTTTTGAGTCCCGGCTTCAGCCGGCGTTCGCAGCGAATAAGAAGCCACTCCGTCGACCGAGTCGGCATCCGCCTCCCTTTTATACAGGGGAACCTAGATCATTATGATCGTTACCACCGGATTCGACATTCAGGGAAAAGAGATCACGGAATACCTTGGCGTGGTCCGCGGGATCGTGGTGAGGGCCACAGGCATCGGCCGCGGAATTGTCGGCGGGATCAAATCGATCGCCGGCGGCAATATCGAGGAATTTTCCGTCGTTTGCGAAGCAGCGAGGATGGAGGCGTTTAACCGCATGGTCCAGCACGCTCATGAGGTCGGAGCTGATGCTATTATTGGTATGCGGTATGAGGGCACCGAATTCTCCCAGGGGTGCACTGAAGTGTTGGCCTATGGCACTGCCGTTAAACTCAATTAGGCTATGGACAAAGTCAGATGCCAAAGCTGCGGAATGCCCCTGGGCGACGACCCAGGCAATTGGGGTACCGAGGCTGACCTTTCACCTGCCGCTGAATACTGCCGGTTCTGCTATCAAGGCGGCGGCTTTACGAAACCCGGACAGACGGTCGACGAAATGGTCCAGAGCTCGATCGATTTTATGACCTCGGATCTGGGGTTTGAGCGAGATCAGGCGGAAAAGATGTCAAACGACGTGATTCGCGGACTTCGACGCTGGAATTAGAAATAGGGTGAGCCTCCGTTCTTACCGATCCTCAGGTCCGACATCCACCGGTAAAGTGGGTTGTACATCCCTTTCGGATCGCAAAGTTCGACGATGCCCTCGGTCGTCCGTGTTGGGCCGTCAGGCAACTGCAAAGTTACGCTGCAAAGTATCCTCTGTTCAAAAAATCCGCGCTGGACCGGCTGAACAGCTGTAGCCCGCACCGTGCACCCATCTTCAGATATAAATTTCAGGCGAGTGTCCTTTTCATCGAATCTCGTTCCGGTCATCGTATGGGCTGCATCCCGGGAAATGATAGTTCCGTCCTGAACAAGTACGATCCGCGACGCATCGTTCCGTCCGCCCTCATAAGAAATATGCTGAAAAACGACGGTAGTATCGGCAAAATGTGCGCGGCCCCAGCAGCGTGACGAGATCGCTTCCTGTAGCGAGGTGCTGCTGCGGAAATGGTCGTGGTAGCCCGTTCCGCGAAAATGAACGACCTTTTTCGTCTTGCCCCTAACACCCGTACGCACGATCCGCCCGCTCACGTCCGATCGAGGAGCGGCCAGGTTCCAGACCATCGTCGGGGTTTCGGTACCGGAGGTTTCGGCCATCAGGTCAGACTCAATAGATACCCATTCGAGATCGGCCTCTATCCGGCGCCTTCGGGCAGTCATGAGATTGACATGAACCAAATAACCGGAGCCGTATTCAGCTTTTTCGACCTTAAAATTCGAATCGCCGATCGAACAGGATACACCGTCCATTCGTGCCGAAAAACCGTCGAATGACCACTCGTTTATTGCCTGCATCACCGGCCGGCCTTCAACTGCATAAAGAAAGGTCACGGCAGGGAACTGGCCGGAATTTACATTTTCGGGAGGCAGCTTTCGACGGTTGAAATATCTTGGAGAGAACGGGTAATTATCGTAAAAGGCGATAACCAGGGCTTCGCGGCCATCGTCAGAAAGGGCATCGAAATGCCATCGTTCAAATGAATGTCTGTCGGCACGTCCGTGCCACACGTCATCCTTTAGACTAGAGATGAACGAGGAGGAAGTGTTTACATTGGCTCCGGGGCTTTCAGACATATCTCTGACACCTTACGCCTTAGCACCTATCGCCTTCAGCATCGCAGAATTGGAAAAATATGGCAAACTTAGGGTCCGATACCGAATCAATATCGATGACCGACTCTTCCCGTAGTTAAGCTTCAAGGAGACACAGATGAAGATGATCACGAAAACCCTTTTGATTGGTATCATTGCCGCTGCAGTGTTTTTGACCGCCGGCTGTCCTGACCGGAAGAGCATCGCCGATATCGAGCGAGATCCGGGCAGATATCAGAACAAAGACGTTGTCGTGGCGGGCGTTGTGAAAGACAGCTATGGCCTCTCAATTCCGGGGACCGGGATCGGCGGCGGTGCGTACCAGATCGATGACGGGACCGGTACGATCTGGGTGCTCGTAACCGATGGCAGCGTGCCGGCGAAAGGAGCAAGAGTCGGCGTAAAGGGCCGGGTCGGAAGCGGCGTGAGCTGGAAGGGCCGCAACTACGGCCTCGGCATTTACGAGAAAGACCGCAGGTATCCAAAGCGCTGAATACTGAATGAAGACGATACTCTCCTCGCTGGACCGCCAATTTGCCGCACTTGACCGGCGGAATAGGGAACTGCTGCATCTAATTCCCGAAGAATCGATCTTTGCCCGGCCCCGCGAGATCCCGAATTCGATGGCGATGTTCTCGTGCGGAGAGTATATCCTTCGATCGGCAGCGATGGTCGAGAAAACCTTTGACGGGATCACGACCAGGCTGTGGGATGATCCGTTCGAATGGACGCTCCCCGAGAAGCTGTCGACCCGTGACAATATCGCCCGCTATCTGGATGAGGTGGAGGAGACAAGGCTAAGGGGATTCAATTTTTTTACGTCGGATTCCGATCTCGCGTGCGAGCTGCCGTCGCCCCGCGAGATCCGTCCGTTGATAGATGTGCTGCTGGAGACAATTGCCCGGGCCGAACATTACCAGGGCAGGGCATTCGCGGTTTTCCAAATGCTCTCAGACGAGAGGCTTCCGCGTTTGTGATGTCATTGCATCGCGAACTTTTTCGTGTAAGAATTCGTTAGGAATTGGGTCGGTTGAACAACTGGAGCTTAATTGATGCATTGCCCAAGCTGCGGACAGCAGCAAATATCACACGAGACGAAATATTGTTCGCGGTGCGGAATGCCGCTCGGCACGGTTGCTGAGGTGCTTGCCCACGGCGGATATCTGCCCCAGTTGATTGAACTTAGTAAGAAGAAAAAGAGTTTATTCTCCAGGCGAAACGGAATGGCTTTCAGTCTGATCTGGTGCCTGTTCTTCTTATTCATAATGGCTCCGTTCTGGGGGATCATGGACGTCGAAGAACTCGCCGGTGTTTCCGCCATCATCGGAATTTTCGGTGGTTTGATATTGCTGGTTTCTTCACTGATGTTTCTCAAAAAGGACATACCGGTATACCCCGGCCTTGAGTCGTTTATGCCTCCCAAGACTCGGCAAGACCTTCATGGTCAGGCGGACTATACTGCCTTACCCCCGCAGCGGTCTGTCCCCGCGTCTGCGTATGGGGTTCCCCAGGCAGGGAGTTGGCGGGACACGAAGGACCTCGAGCCGGCCAGCGTTACTGAGAGTACTACGAAACTGCTCGAAAAGGACGAGCGCTAAACCCTAATGTTTTGCCCCACATGCGGACAGGAAAGAGTTTCGATGGAAACGAGCTTTTGCTCGCGATGCGGTTACTTGTTGACGGGCACCGCGGAACTATTCAAGACCGGCGGTTCGATACCGCAGATAGCTCAGGGTTCGGAAACAGGTACGTCGCCGAGAAGGAGAGGGCTCAAGCAGGGATTGTTCATATTCTTGCTTACATTTCTGGTAGTGCCGATAGTTGCGATCTTTACGATCGCCATTAATGTCGAGCCGTTTGGAGTTGCTATATCGGCTATTGCCCTTTTCGTAGGCGGATTGCTGCGGATGGCCTACGCGTTGATGTTCGAATCGAACGAGCCCCCAGGACTGACAGCAGCCAATCAGGCGTCATTCAACCCTGTGTTTGACAGCCAGAGAGGGCTGCCGCCGCAGCGATCTTACGACGCTGCATCGTATTTATCGCCAACCGGCCAGTGGCGTGATACAAACGAGCTCGAGCCGAAAAGCGTGACTGAGAATACAACCAAGCTGCTAGAGAAAGAAGAAAAACATCAGTAACCCACCGCCACACCATCGCTTCGGGAATCGATCGCTCCGAGACGGACTCCATTTTCATCGATCATGATACCGGTGGCTGAAGCGATATTTCCGGGCCGATCGACAAATTTGTGACCGTATCCGGTCAGGATGGCCAAAGTGTCCGGGGACATTCCGAAGGGCTCGTACATTATCTGGTCCGGAAACCATTGGTGGTGGATCCGTGGAGCGTCGATGGCCGCCTGGATATCCATTCCGTGATCGATAACATTCATCACGGTCTGCATAACGGCCGATATGATACGCGGCCCGCCGCGGGCACCAACTGCAAACCAGACCGAGCCATCTTTACGAAGAACGATGGTGGGCGTCATCGAGGAAAGTGGGCGTTTACCAGGCTGAACCGCGTTTCGCTCGCCCTGGATCAGACCAAACAGATTTGCCTTTCCCGGTTGGGCTGCAAAATCGTCCATCTCGTCATTGAGCAGAACGCCGGTTCCCTTAGCTGTTACGCGGGATCCGTATAGATCATTGATAGTATAGGTGTTTGAAACGACCATCCCGGACCGGTCGACCACAGTATAGTGGGTAGTATCCATCGGCTCGGAACCGCTCGCTGCTCCGTGGCCGATATCTTTGCTAGCCGAGGCTTTAGTGTTGCTGATAGACGTTCGCCGGCTATCCGCATACTTCTTGTCGATCAGGGCAGCGTCCGGAACCGTTGCGAAATCCGGGTCGGCCATATACTCCGCCCGGTCGGCAAAGGCTCGCCGCATCGATTCGGCAAGGATGTGGTACTTGGCTGCCGAGCCGAACGGGAGGGCCTTTTGATCGTAACCTTCGATCATATTAAGGACCTGGAGCATGACGATCCCGCCTGAGCTGGGCGGTGGCATGGATATGATCTCGTAACCGCGGTAGGTGCCTCTGATCGGTGTGCGTTCTTTAGCTTGGTAATTCTTCAGGTCTTCCAACGTGATCAGGCCGCCGTTTGCCTTCATGTCATCGGCGATCATTTTGGCAGTCACGCCGGAATAGAAATCTCTGGCTCCCTCTTTCTCAACGCGGGCGAGAGTGCGGCCAAGATCCGGTTGGCGAAAAAGATCGCCTTCCTCGAAGAAGTTGCCGTTGTTAAGAAAGATCCGATTGCTCTCGGGATACTGAGAGAGTGTGCTCCGATAGTTCTTAAATAATTCGGCGAGACGATGTGAAAGAACGTACCCGTTGTCAGCAAGCAGCCGCGCAGGCCTGATAAGGTCAGCCCAGGACACACGCTTTGACCCGTACTTTTGGAAGGCAAGTTCAAATCCAGCCAGGGTTCCCGGAACTCCCGACGCACGATAACCGATCGTTGAGGACCCCTCACCGCGGATCAAATTGCCGCTGGCGTCAACAAATATATCGCGATGGGCAGCCTTGGGGGCCATTTCACGATAATCGATCGCACGCGTATCGCCATTCGGTGATCGGATCAGCATAAAGCCTCCGCCGCCGATATTACCGGCTTCAGGATAAACAACGGCCAGGGCGATCCCGACCGCGATCGCAGCATCAACGGCGTTGCCCCCCTTCTTCAAGATCTCAACGCCGATCTTTGAAGCAAGCTCATGCTGCGAAGCGACCATCGCATGCTTTCCCCTTACCGGTGCCGGTGCGGAAACATAAGCGGCAACCGTCGACGGTAAACTGCTTAAGAGCAGGGAAAGGACGAATGCGGCTGCAATCAAGGGGTTTAGGGCTTTGATCTTCATACTCGAACTCTAACAAAACTATGAACCTGCGACAAATATACGCGGCTTCGTCATGTCTTCTTTTGGCGTTGATTGGAAAAACGATTGCTGTTATGTTCTAGGTCATTATGTCCAGATCTGATCAACAAAAGTCAGTTGGCTATTTGCTTGCGTTCGTTTCGGTTGCGGCGCTTCTTTTGCTGTTTTTCCCGACTGTGGAAGAGTGGATCTGGTCGTCTTTGAGAGAAGGTTATGGGCTGGTCATCGATACTGAGTCGGCGGCCGTATCGAGCGTGACAGGCGACGTACCGCAAAAGATAACCGTCACTGCCATGCAGATCCTGTTTTATGCACTGATGATTCTTGAAATTATCATTTGGATGGCATTAGTGGTCGGTGTTGTCAGGTTCTCTCGACAATTGATTACCCGAACAATATATCGAAATAGCTCACCCGGTGAGATCTCATCGATAGTGAAAACCATCCTTTCGGTAATTATTTATATTGTTTCTTTCTTTACTATTTTTCAGTCATTCTTCCCAACTGTCCAACTCACAGCGCTATTTACCGGATCTACGATCATCGGAATCGTCGTCGGTCTTGCACTGCAGGACACACTTGGGAATCTTTTTGCCGGCTTGGCCATGCAGGCGGACCAACCATTTCAGGTGGGCGATGTAGTTACGATATCCACCAGGGGTGTTGGCGTTGTTGAAGCCGTATCATGGCGAGGCGTTAAGATCCGTACTTTTAACAATCGGCTGCTCATGATCAGCAATTCGGTCCTGGGGAAAGAAACGATCGAAGTTGCTCCAAAGGATAATCTTAACGCAAGGTCCGTATGGTTCAATTCTCTATACTCTGATTCGCCGGCACGCACCATTCAAGCGGTTCGCGATGCTGTCAGACAGGTGGAAAACGTATCGGCAAAAATACGCCCTGTAGTCCGGATCAGAAATCTGGGGGATAACGGGATCGACTGGGAAGTAAAGTATTGGCTCGATGATTACACCAGGCATAATGATACGGACGCTCTGATCCGACTGCGGATCTGGTATGTGTTCCAGCGAGAAAAAATAGGTTTTGCCTATCCCACTCGAACCATCCATATCGAGCCGAAAGTCGAAGATATCGGACACGACGAAGTGCTTAACCTGGCGGTCGAGCGACTTAACAAAGTTTCGATTTTTGCTCCGTTATCGGGAGAGGAAATTGAACGTCTAGCAGATGCTTCTTCTTCACGGGTATACGCACCGGGTGAGGCAATTGTAAGGATGGGCCGCGACGGTAATTCTATGTTCGTTGTTATCCGCGGCAAGGTCAGGGTGCAGATTCCCGATGGAGCATCGAACCGTCTTATTAATGAACTTCGTGAGAATGATTTTTTTGGTGAGATGAGCTTGCTCACGGGAGAGCCGCGGTCGGCAAGTGTTGTCGCTGACGAAGAAACTGAAGTTCTTCAGATCAAGAAAGAGGCACTACAACCGATCCTTGAGGACAATCCAGCTCTCGTCGAAGCGATCTCCGAATTGGTCAATGAAAGAAGAGAAGTATTAGAGGTGCAAACCAACCAAGTTATGAGTTCAACTGAAAAGGACAAACATGGAGTACTTTCGTCGATAAGGAAGTTTTTTGGACTTAAATAAAGGATTTCGTATAAGGGTTATTGTACATTTTCGTCGTAGATATCGTGCAGCACTTCAGAAATCGTCTTCCGGTCAGGTGACTTTGCGTTTTGAGGCTTCGATAAGGAACGAGGGGAATTCGGAGGAGCCGAGGACCCCCCATTTCCGTGATCGGAAGGCGATAGATGACCTTTGAAATCGTCAGCATCAACATATATAACAGATACGTTCTCGTCCTGGGTTCCATCGACAACTGATTTCAACTCAGGATGTAGAGGCTCAACTTCCGTTTGCTCGTCAGCTGCCAGTGAACGGTTCTTCTCCAGCAAAGACTGGGCTTTGGTTTTTCGCAAACGTTCGAGAGAGCGGACTGCTGCCGATGTCTGCGGTGCTTCAGCCGGAGATCTTTCTATCTTCCTGAGGATCCGCACATACTCCCGCAGTTCATTTGACGGGAAAACAATGCCTGATTCGGAGCCGGATTCGTCTGAAATATAAGAAAGATGCTTAGCTGCAGCTGAAGTGTCACCCAAACGATCATAAAGAGCACCTAGTGCAAAATGAACCAAAGGCGGGGCACCCGGAATGGCTCGGACGATCTTTTCTCCGCGAGCGATGGTTTCATGAATTTCAAACCCATACCACCGCCTATAATCCTCCCGAAGGATCTCATTAGCGGAAAGGTAAAATTCGAAGATCCGTCGAACATCGCTGCGCGCGTCTGATGAAAATATTTTCCAAACGAAATAGGTCAAAACGCCGACAAACAATAAAAAAAAGACAGGAAAGCCGGCGACAAATAGCATGACCCCGATCAGGCTGAACGCCACAGCATATTGACCCTTTTCCTTGACTGAAGAAGGCGGCCTTTTTACGATTTCGTTTTTATTCACGAGATTGTTCCAATACGCAAAAGCCTAGGCCGACGGCGCTGTTGGCCCGCTCGGCCCCTTGGCACGAGGTTTCTTATTTGACGCGCCGGGAGCAGGGTTTGGAGGGGCACTCGAACCGGTGGAGGTTGCACTTCGGAATTCCTTCTCAACCTTCGTGCCGAAATCGGTGATCATGTTTCCAAGCTCTTCAGCCACCTTCATCGGGTCATTTATCACGTAATTCACGGCCTCGCTGATAGTGACCATTTCCATCCTAAAAAGGCTTGATAGTTTTTCAGTCAACGGGAGAGATTTAAACTTTTCCTGAATTTGATCTTGATCTTCCGTATCGATATTTTTCATAAAATGCTTTTCCTTGCCCTATAAGCATTACCGCCCAAGGTATACACGCCTACGCGGTTTAACGCATAAATGTTCCCATCGTGGCAATGCATAATTCACTAAGACCCCGCAGGTTTGACCCTTACCTTCGGTTGGGCCCCAGAGGGTGCCGGCTGCGATCCAACCGCATGCTGCTGACAACTTGAACACACCCCCCACATACGCAGGCTGTGATGTGTCGGCCTGAAACCAAAGTTGCTTGCCATTTGATCTTGCAGATCCTCGATCTCCGGAGAAAAGAACTCGATCACTCGGCCACATTCCGTACAGATCATGTGATCGTGGTGCTCGTGATTATAGTGGTGTTCGTAATATGTCCTGTTATCGCCGAAGCGCACTTCTCGGGCGAGGCCAGCTTCTGTCAATAATTTCAACGTCCGGTAAACCGTGGTCAGGCCAATGCCCGGATCGATCTTATTCACGATCGAATAAAGATCTTCGCTGGTAAGATGTTCTTCAGTGCTAAGAAAAGTTTCGAGAATAGTATCTCGCTGGCCCGTCCGCCTCAAACCGGCCTCCTTGATGTGCTCCTCAAAGATCTTTTTCTCCGATTGAAATTTAGGCAGTTTTCTACTCAACTTAGCTCGATATTACCATTTCAGTCGAGATTTCGCCACGGACATTTTGGCTCGAAGATTGTCGATCCGATCTGGATTTACACCTTCTTTATTCGCAAGTTCAAGTGACCTTTCGCCCAGAAGTAGATAAATTTCAAGCAGGTCATCAGAAACATTTTCATTTAGCGATTTAAGATGGCGGGTGAAAGTTTCAATGTCTGCGCGTCCGAATGTTCCGGTCAATGCCGATGAGGTGCTCTGCTGGCCCAGATTCGCTACCGTGCTGGTCACCAAAGGCAAGAGGATCTGTTTAGATTCCTCCGGCGTAAGGCCGCATTTAGTCATTACTTCGACTGCCGAGTCGAATAGTGCGACGAGATGGCCGCAAGCCATCACGGCAGCGGCGTGATAAAGCGTTTTGAATCTAGTCGGAATGGTAAACGGTTTTCCGCCAAGGTCCTCCGCTATACGCGTTCCCATCACGATCGCTGCGGGATCACCCTCAATACAGAAAAAAGCGCCTGGAAATCGGGATGGGCCAAATTCAGGTCGGCTGATCGAGACCAGAGGGTGAATGGAGCCTAGGTGACATCCGGCCGCCGATAGGTCCTCCATTCCTGTTGAACCTAACGCTCCGCTAGTGTGGAAAACGAAGCTATCTTTTCGTAGTTTACCAGCGAGGGCTCTGGAAGCGTCGCGGATACTGCCGTCATCTGTGGTTATAAATATTACATCGGATCGGATCGAGGAGATGTCTTCTAATTGGACGATCTTCTGAGAGTTCGTAGTCTCCGAGGACATGGTCTGC
Source organism: Pyrinomonadaceae bacterium (assembly GCA_041745615.1). Taxonomy (GTDB): domain Bacteria; phylum Acidobacteriota; class Blastocatellia; order Pyrinomonadales; family Pyrinomonadaceae; genus OLB17. The sequence goes on from JBGTIP010000054.1 coordinate 55,219, forward strand.
CGCCTACGCCCAATGACCTGCTCGATAGTGTATTTCTCCTTTGGCAGGGATATCGCCAAAGCTCCTCCGACCCGTCCGGGACCAAGAATAGTTACGCTTATCATACCCTTGAATATAGGGCATGAGTGGCAAATTATCGAAACGAAATTTTGGAGTGGTTAATGTAATCGTCTATTCCGTTCCAGCAAGCGAGGCAGACAAAAGCAAAATGGTATCTTCATTTGAGAGCACTCTTTCGGAGGTCGGGGTCGCGGTCACTTGCGTTGTTGCTTCTGCGACCCCTGAAGCGATCGCGGTCCTTATTTCGTCGGGGGTCGCTAATATATTCCGGATTTCTCGGGCCTGTAGACCGCAAAGGCAGGTCGGTATGGTATCAAGGGATTCAATTGCCTTAGATCGGCATGAAATGCTGCGGTATCTGTGAAAAAGATATTCGACCCGGGTTTTGATCCTTCTGTCGAATACAGAAAGTAGTGAATAAAATTCGAAATGTTGCCATTCTGCCGACCCGCTTAGCTCCCTTGACACGCTTTGTCGGTCCGTCGACACAAACAGCTCGTCATGCATCTGCTGGTAGTATTCTTTATATAAAATCATGAAGTCTGTCCATGCAGTAGTCAACTCCTCTGCGTTACCCATCACCTCGAGCATCGAGTTTTCGATCAAGGGCAATAGTCTAAGCCTTGCGTTTTCTACCTCCTCGTTTTCACTTATTTCGGCTTCGCTCAAATACTTGTGGATCGAACGAAACCGGTTGGCTTGCTCCGTGAACTCGCGAAGAGCCTCGAGATCATTCTTCATTCGCTCGAACTCCGAATCCGAATCTAGAAATAGATCCGCAATAGATCCTATGCATTCCTCGAGAGGTACGGATCCGTCAGTATAAGATCGAATAACATTCGCGACGGATCCCAGAGACTTTCGGACCGCAGCGGCATTTCTCCAACTTGTTGCGCTCAGGCTCTCATCCGGAAGAGATTCGTAATCCTCGAGGATCTTTCCCTCTGTCCATTCCCTAAGCCACTGGTGAAGAGATTCCCCGATCCTGGCTTTGTCTTCTTCACTACTGAGAGACTTAATATCATAATTTCCCGTAAGTATCTGTATCCAGGTAATAAGTCTTGTTTTGGAATACTTTTCTTCGGCCGGTCTGGACGCGCCGACAACGTCATCCCAAATTATCTGAAGATCGAGCGAGCGATGACTGATCCTGTTACCTGTAGTTGTTACGAATTCAATTTCGCGTTGCGAAACCAGTGCCGCCAGTATCAACTGTTGAGCTTCTCGGGTAAGCCCTTCGGGCGGGGAACTAAGTCGCGCTGATAAACTTGCTAAGGATAGAGTTTCATCTCCGGACCAATCTCCAAAGGCCTTTTTGACTGAAGGTAAATTTACCAGAGCATCCGCGTGCGCGGGAACATATTCCTCAACGCTAAATTCAGTCAGTCCGAGCGGTTCGGCGAGCAACTGGGCCAGATTTTGGATGCGTGGATTGGAAACATCCGCTCCGCCAAAAAAGGCTGCTGTAAGTTGAGCTACCTCCTTATATCCCAGCGGCTGCAGAAAATAAGGGTGAGAGGGATAGCGTCTTTCAAATATCGGCCTCAAGACATCTGTAAAGAGTTGGGCGAGATTGTGAGTGGAGTGTAGATCACATCCGAAAGGAATTCGGACTTCATCCGAATAGATTGAGGCATCATCGACGAATATCCGCTGGCAGATCTTATCAACTGCGGCTGCAAGAATATGGATCGTTGTCGAAGTCCCTTCTAGGAACTTCTGGCGAAGCTCAGGACGCGATTTGAGAATATAATATTTCGCAATGATCTCCGTTTCGTCTGGTGTAAGAGGCGGAGTTTCCCAAATAAGGCTGTCGTATTGAGGGTCCTGCTCGTCGCCAGCCCGCTGGAGTACTACTTGCCAATCTAATGATTTACCCGGGTCGTCCGACGATATTTCCATCCCGGTATTCCATAAGATCTGGCCTCTCCTCATGCCTCCCCGCCATTCGACCGTGCAGGTTGAGGACCACTCCGACTTGGATTCTTCGTTCGGGATCTCAGGGAACCGTTCAGCGAGCTGATTAAGAAGTGTTAACCAAACGTCGTCCTTGCTCACATCGGGTCGGATCACTGAGATCGCCTGATCGAGGTCATCGTTAAGACCTATTGCAATGCAAAAACGGGACTTTGATCCATGATCTTCAAACCGCGACACGGCATCAGGCAGGTGTTCAGAAAAATCTTCTAGCAATTCCTCCACCTTCAATACCCCGCCCTGCGGATCCTGTTCGTCGAAAACCATCATCGAGGCGGCGATGTCTGCTGCCGATGCCCCTTGACCATTTAAAGACAAGAGAAGCAGTCCTTTCAGGATCAGCTTCGCCTGGAGTCGAAACTGAACCGGAGACTTCTGGACTACAGATCTTTCCAATGCATCGAAATGCTCAAAGGCCCCTTTGAGTTGCGGATCCTTGCGAAGTCTGGGCTCAACGTCATTAAACATCTCATCAAGACCGATAAGCGAGTCGGCCGGCCGGCCCATTATTTTCACACCCGCTTCTGATGCGAATCCAAGCAGTGCAAAATCCTGAATGAACAATCTGATCAGCGGTGAGATCTCAAGAGTCGCCGGATGCAAGGGGTAAAGGGATGTAAATCGCTGCTCACTCCACTTAAACCCGGGCATCGCCTTTCGGTAGTCGGAATAGATATCCTTCAACGTCGACAATTTGGTGTCGTTCTTTATGAAAATATAACGGTCCACGATCCGGTATAAGTGTTCCTGATCCAGAAAATCGATCTTATACCACCGTGTTAAGGACGAATTAGCTCCATCGGCTCCTGAGATGTCATCATCGAGAGCAATGCCGACAAATATCCCCATATTGATGGCGGCCTCGGCGATCTCGCTTAGGATCGCCCCATCGTCACGGTCAACCCTGGCTTCGCGTCCAAATGCAGTATCGACGAAGATTAGCAAGGGGGTGTCTTTTGAAATTTCAGAGGCTTTAAGCAAAAGATCAAAAAGAGAATTGCTCAATTCCTTTATATCGATTGAGAGGCAGTGAGCTAGCGACGTTCTTAGCTCGGAAATAAGTGAACTTTCCGACCCTCTGCTAACAAAAGCAACGGAAAAAGGTTTCTTAGAAAGCCTTTCGAGGCGAGTCCTTACGTGCGAATCGCTTATCTGCGATCGAAGCTCGATCCGGTGGGCTAGAGCCGCAAGAACAGCAATAAAATGGCTCTTACCTACTCCTCGCAGCCCCGCCAATGCCAGGGCAGCACCTCGTTTGTTTTTGACTTCGGCGATCCGGTCGATCCATTTCCCCATCAGGTCCGACGTCACATCAGTGAAATGGTAAGATGCTATGGTTAATCCGGGATCGGCAGCAAAATCATAAAGATGGGTGAAAGAACGAACCTCGACAATATCCTTGACTTTTTCTCGGCGTATCATTTTACAAATAAGGTGGGACGGTAAGACATCACGATAGGTGACGACACATATTCTAGCAAGTTTCGCCGTCTATTAGAAGCAATTTACGATTCCAGGCTTTGGGAAGTATATGGGGTATTATAATAATTACCTTTTTGCGAACTTCTCGCAACGAATGAGATATTTAACGCATCATATTTCCGACTATGAAAGTTTCAAATTTTCTTGATATTCTCTGGGAGAATGAAATACATCGGGAGGCCTGTAATGTTTAACCGAAGTCTAAGACGAACTATGTCTCTGGTTGTCGTAGTGGCGATGTGGAGCGGCACGAACGCCATCTTACCAATCGCGAGCATGGCTCAGACCTCTAGCTCGACGGCTAAAAAGGAAGACAAGTCGAAGTCCAGGTCGAAAGCGCAGGCGAAGCCCGCAGCCACCCCTAAGACTAGAACTCTATCTACTAATGAAGACCCTGCCCAGATCGGCAAGCGAAACATTAACAGTGGCAGTGACAAAATTTGGGGCTGGTTTGGCGGTTCTCAGGAAAAGGAGATGCAGATCGGTCGTCAGCTTTCAATGGAAATTGAACAGCAGGCGAAGCTCGTTGAAGATCCTGTCGTTACCGAGTATATAAACCGCGTAGGACAAAATATTGTTCTACATTCTGATGCCAAGATCCCGTTCACGATCAAGGTGATCGATAGCGATGAGGTAAACGCTTTCGCTCTGCCGGGTGGTTTCTTCTACGTGAACCGAGGCCTGATTCTTGCCGCCGACAATGAAGCTGAACTTGCTGGTGTAATGGCACACGAAATTGCCCACGTTGCAGCTCGTCACGCGATGGAGAACCAGGGCAAGGGAGCGATGCTTCAGTACGGTTTGCTTGCAGGGATCATTTTCACTGGCGGAATTGGGGGGGCGGTGCTTCAGAATACTGCCGGGTTGACGCAGGCACTCGCGTTCTTCAAGTTTAGCCGGGGTGCTGAAGGGGAAGCCGACAGGCTTGGAGTTCAGTATCTTTATGCTTCGGGATACGATCCGACAGCTATGTCGACCATGTTCGAAAAGCTTGCCTCTCAAAATCGAAAGAAGCCGGGAACGTTATCGAGATTGTTCATGTCGCATCCCCAGTCTGTCGACCGACGAGACGAGAGTCTCGAACTCGTCGCCCGCTTTCCTGAAAAAGAAGAATATGTGATCAGCACATCGGAATTTCAGCGTGTAAAGGCCCACCTGATGAAGCTTACTAACGCCAGGGCCGGGGTTGTAACCGACTATGATCAAACGGATGACAGTAAGCCGACGCTTAAGAAGCGACAGCCGGATTCGGCAGATCCGATGAGTTCGGACTCGGACTCAAGCTCGACTTCTGACGGCCCGCCCAAACTGAAAAAGCGCGATCAACCGGATCCGGCTCCAAGCCCTTCTCCGGAAGATTGATCGGACGTATAATAAAGTGATATGAAGGCTGCTAGAGGGCAGCCTTCATTCGTTGAAGTTCTCGATCGAATTGAGTTTTGACCCAGCTGTTACCTTCCCGTCGGAAAAGGGTCAATCCCTCGGGCATTCAGAGCCCCTAAGCCGCTGCGAATTCATTCAGCGTTCTTCCGGAATCTCGGTGAATGACGGCAGCCTTAGACCCCTGCAGACAGGTGTCTATTGCGACCTCGACAAATCGCGGATCCAACTCTCGCCCCGCGCTTTCCCGAAGCAAATTGGCTGTTACCTCATTCCCACCGGACAGTTCCGGCGGCCGACCATGAGTAATTTCGTCCAAAGCGTTCGCCACTGCCAGGATCCGGGCGAGATGAGGTATCGTTTCACCCGCGAGTCCGTCGAAAAAACCTGAGCCATCAAAACGCTCGTGCTGATTGCGGAGAATCGTTGCCGCGTATTCAAGGTCCGGTATCCGAGATACGACCCGGATGCCAGTTTCATAATTCTTTTGCACTACTCGAAGCTGCTCCCCGTTGAAGGCCGTTTTGCTGATCTTCATATCGAAAGCCAGGCGCATATTCGGTACTTCGTGCAGCAGCGAGGCGAAATTAAGCTGTTCGACGTCGGCCCGGTCGAGACCTATCCGTTCGGCCATAAGTGCCGCATATACGGATGTCCGCCGGCAGTGCTCCTGCAGATTCGATTGCTTCTGAGCCACGATATCTCTAACACCGTCTACAAACCCCTGAACCGTGGCCCCAAGCCTACTTTGAAGCCGCTCATTTTCCGCCGCTAACAAATGTCGATTTTTAGTGATCTCGTAATGCTCCAGCCCCGAACGGACAGTTTGCATTAGATCGGTGTTGATCCATGGCTTCGTGATGTATCGGTAGATCACCCCGGAATTGATCGCTTTCACGAGATCTCCGACGTCGGTATAACCTGTCAGGATGATCCGTGTGGTATGCCTTCGGATCCGAGCCGCTTGTGTAAGAAAGTCGATGCCGTTCATTCCCGGCATTCGCTGATCCGAAATTATTAGAGCTATGTCATGATGGGCAAGCAGGTCGATCCCCTCGTGGCCTGACTCCGCTGTCACAACATCGTGTTCGTCACGAAACAATCGATCGAGCGTTCGCAGGTTCGGCGTCTCATCATCAACAACTAGTATTTTGTATTTCATATAAATGCACTTCCTTAGCAACTCCGGTGGGAAAAGCGGTCATTTCCACGTCAGTTATATCTAACGGCTCGAAATCCATGGGCAGCCTTACGGTAAAAGTTGTGCCGACACCCAAGGCTGTATCGACTGAAATACTGCCACCGTGACGCTGGACGATACCAAACGATATCGAGAGGCCGAGGCCGGTTCCCTCGCCGACAGGCTTGGTCGTAAAAAATGGGTCGAATATTCGATTGACATGCTCGACGGCTATACCCGCTCCCGTGTCGCTGATCGCGATATAGATATTCTCTTCATCATTCCAGGTTTTCACCTTAACCGTTCCGATCGTTGATCCAATGGCTTGGGCCGCATTCGCGAGCAGGTTCATCCACACTTGGTTAAGCTGACTGGAGAATCCATTAAAGGGAGGGATCTGGCTGAACTCGCGCTCGATAGAGATCGAACCGGACGAAAAATAACGGGACAGCAGTCTGAACGTTGCGTCGATCCCCTCATGAATGTAGGTTGTTTTATATTCCGCCTCATCAAGTCTCGAAAAGGTTCGGAGGTTCTGGACGATATCTCGTATCCGGTCGGCCCCTGATCGACAATCCATGATGATCGAATCTATGTCTCCGAGGAGAACCGGATAATCGATCGACATACTTGAACAGTGCGGGCACGGCCCGACTGTTCCGGAGACATTATTTTCGTCATAAAACTTTATCAGGGTGCCGATATGGCCGTTCAATATCTCAAGGTTGGCATGCACGAAACCGACAGGATTATTCAACTCGTGGGCGACCCCCGCAGACAATTGCCCAAGCGAAGCCATTTTTTCGCTATGAATTATCTGAGCCTGCAGTCGTTCAAGTTGTTCTTTTTGCTGAGCTAACTCGATATTTCGTGTTTCCAGTTGGCGCTTATAAATACTCGCGTTTCGCAGCAGGGCTCGACGTTCCATCGCCCGAATTACGGTAGCCTCAAGCACTTCCAGATCTATTGGCTTTATTAGGTAGTCGAAAGCTCCAACTCTGACCGCATCCAGGGCTCGCTGAGGTCGGTCAATACCAGATGCGACGATTACTTCTGTCGGCGAATAATTCTCGATGACCTTTCGCAGCAACTCGATTCCAGACTGTCCCGGCATCATTACGTCTGTGACAACGACTCCAAACTCATGCTTTCTTAGCTGCGATAGTGCCTCATCAAAAGACCCTGCTTCAAAACATTCGAATTTCGGTCTTAAATATTCAGAAAACATCCTCCTGACAGTCGGCGAGTCGTCTACGATCAATACTCGCTCCTTAGCGATCTCGGTCGCTTGAGGATAATGAACTGTTAACTCGATCGGCTGAGAAGGATTCATAGAGTTGAGCGGTTCGCAACGCGGCAAACCTCTCGATTTGAATGCACATCTCGAGCCACAAGTAGCTTTTATTCAAGGCACTAGATACAAAGGACTTACTCACATTTTTGTAAAGCTATCGTCTCTTCGAAACACTAAAAGAGGAATTTTGCCCCACTGTTTTGCACTGGGTGTAGAAAAAGTAACCTGTCAACGGATAACCTTTTTATCTCATCCATACACAAAAACCGTTGACATCTGCCACCCGTTGTATATACTACTACACGTGTTACGCATCTTGCAAGACATTTCTTGCATGAAACACAGACTCGGATCTTTGAAAATCGAAAATCACCCGCCCCAGAAAAAACACTGGTACAAGCCTCAAACTTGTAACCAATTGACACAAGTCAACTTACGCGATTCCCACTGTCCGAACGTGGTACAAAAACAGGGGGGACGCGCGAGTGGAGAGTGCGGAAAATGGAAAACGGAAAATGGAAAGTGGAAAGTGGAAAGTGGGGATTGAGAATGGAAAGTGGAGAGTGGAAAGCGGAAAGCGGAAACGGTGAGTACATTAGTCACTATTCACTCTTCACCGCTCACTGCCACTGCGCACTGCTCACTGCTCACGCCGGAACTATTCCACGTTTGGGCCAAAAAGTAGAAAAAGACGGAATAGGGTTCCGTCTTTTTCTCCACGTAACTGAATGTAAATATTGGTACTCGCGGCAGGATTTGAACCTGCGACTTCTTCCTTCGGAGGGAAGCACTCTATCCACTGAGCTACGCGAGCACGAGTCTTTAGATTATTTTAGCATCACTGAGCATCGCGCGGGACGATTGAAATGGTCTTGATACGAACGGCCTCCAGGGGGCGTTCGCCTTCTTTAGGTTGGACGCCGGCTATCGTTCTGACGTTGACCATACCATCGATGACCTTTCCAAAAACGGTGTATCTGTTATCAAACCCCTGCTCGCGTTTCAGGGTAATAAAAAACTGTGAATTAGCGGAATCAAAATCCTGCGAGCGGGCCGCCCCTAAGATGCCCGTATCATAGGGAATATCCGAAAACTCAGCGGGAACATTGGGTTTGTCGGATTTGCCTGTGCCATCGTTTCGGGGATCGGCATCTTTCGAAAGAGGGTCACCGCCCTGAATGACCGACGGATTTATACGGTGGAATGTTGTGCCATCGTAAACACCTTCGCGGGCGAGTTCCTTGAACCGCTCGACCATTTTGGGAGCGATATTTGAATAAAGCTCCATCTTGATCGTGCCGTACGCCGCGGCATTTTCCATTTCAATTACGGCGATCTCGTTGTCGGCTACCGGTGCTACGCCTTTTTTCATCTCGGGAGCGGCGTTCTTATTGGTATTCGCTGTATTTTGACTGGTGTCGCAGGATAAACCCAGAACAACAAACGACGCCAGCGTCATTGATAAAAGTATTTTCTTCATATAGGTTTTCAGATCGATTTTTCGCTATCCAGAATTATAGTTACCGGGCCATGATTTACAAGTTCGACATCCATCATTGCCTGGAAACGGCCTGTCTCGACAGTCTTTATGTCCATTTTGGCCCGAGAAACGAAGTTCTCGTAGAGCCGTTCCGCCTTATCAGGAGAGGCCGCCGAAATAAACGAAGGGCGTCGGCCTCGCCGCGTATCGCCGTAAAGAGTGAACTGAGAAACGACCAGCAAATCGCCCCCAGACTCGACAAGCGATAAATTCATCTTTTCGTTTTCATCCTCGAAAATGCGAAGTTTAGTGATCTTCTCGACGAGGTAATCAACATCGGCTTCCGTATCACTCGCCCCAACACCCAACAAAACGAGAAGTCCAGAACCGATCTCGCCGGTTACCTCGTCGCCCACTATTACCCTCGCCTGCTTTACACGCTGAACGACAGCACGCATTTATTCCACGGGATCCTCAATGTAAACGCGATTCATTACGACCTTTTCGAGCGGTTTGTCATTATGATTGCGATCAACTGAAGCGATCTCGTCGACGACATCCTGCCCCTCTATGACCTTGCCGAATTTGCTGTAGCTAGGAGGTAGCCCGTAATCGACATGCATGATGAAGAACTGCGAACCGTTAGTATTTGGCCCGGAATTAGCCATTGCGACAGTCCCTTTCTCGTAAGTACCAGCGTAAAGGGCCGAGTCCCGGTCGATCTCGTCGTTGAATTTGCCTCCCCACGCAGATTCACCGCCGTATCCCTCACCAAGCGGATCGCCGCCCTGAATCATGAAGTTCGGTATGACACGATGAAAAATAACCCCATCGTAATAATTCTTTTCCGCCAAAAGGCGAAAGTTCTCTGTTGTTTTTGGAGCATCAGTTTCTAACAACTCAAATTTGATCGTTCCCTTATTTGTTTCTAATACTGCAATTCTATTTGCCACTCAATAGTCTCCCCTAGCTCAATATAAAACGTTCGATCGCTGCGGCAACACCGCCTTCATCGTTACTTAAAGTTGTATAAAATTCGCCGCGTTCTAGCAACCCAGGGTCTGCATTTCCCATTACGACCGCGGTCCCGGCGTAATCGAGCATCTCAAGATCGTTAAAGTTATCGCCAATACACATCACGTTTTCTGCGGCTAAGCCGTTTAACTCTGCAAGCCGTGAAACGCCATGGCCTTTAGAAGCTTCGGGCGGCAGGATATCAAGTAGGGTGAAATCGAGGGTTGGATAGATCGTAGCGAGGATCGTTACATTGCCCAGGAACTCGTCATTGAGCGTCGATTCCAGTTCGCGCATCGATTGGCAGTTGCCGGAGAATGAAATGTGGACGATCTCATGGTCCATGAGAATGTCTTCAAGCAATTCAACATGAGCAACACCGCTGCGGCCGATCTCGACCCCGTGAAGGCTCTCGGACCAACGCAGATATTTCTTGAGCGGAGTGTTGTCGTCGGAAATCCGGTCGTAAAGCAGCGTGCCAAGCCCGTGCGGGTCCGTGCTGACCAATGCGTCGCCTCCAAATGCTTTTCCGACGCGAACTACCTCCAAGCTTGTTTCAGTAGTCAAAAGGGAACAGTGAACCGTTTCTTCGCTGTCCGCATATTTCAGCAGCCCGCCATTGTGCGTGATCAGCGGTGCATTTAGCCCAAGATCGATCCCAACTGGTTGAGCATCCCGAAACCGCCGTCCAGTCGCGATGGTCACCAACACGCCTCGCTCCTCGGCCGCGCGGATGGCCTCGCGATTGGCGTCGGGAACTTGGCCCAATGAATTTAGTGTTGTGCCGTCGAGGTCAAGTGCGAGAAGCTTGATCATAATTTCTTCCTGGTTCGCCAGATTAATGTCATTTGCCAGAAGATCATTACTACCAGAAATGCAATGAAAAAGGTGTCTAGTGAAATCAGAAAAACTTGAAGAATCTTATGAACAAAACTTGAATTGGGGAAATCAGGTGAAAGGTTCATTTCCGCCGTCATTCGATTTAGATCGATCCACCTTTCGTAGAATTCCCAGACCCACCTTACAAGAAAGAAAAATGGAACGAAGTTGACGCCCAAGGCAGGGATGTAATTTTGCCGCCACATAAAGAAGGCGGAGAGAGATAATGAAACGATGACCGATGCGCGAAACGATGCCACCAGCGGATCGGTTCCCCAAGTATGTACGAATATTTCGGAATCGTCCGGAAAGGTTCGCCGATATACTTCGCTGATGAATCCGGCCAGAACAAGGATGAATGAGATCCCCGGTAATATCAGCGACACGATTACTACCAGACGCGACTCTTTATGGCCCACTGACATTTTGGTTGTTTTCCTGCTCCCTTTTCAATTGTCTTTCCTTAGCTAACCACTGTTGGTATTTCGCTTTGCCTTTCTCAAACTCTGCGGCCGAGGCATAAAACCAGTGTGAACCGTCGTTAGCTTCGACGTTCAGTACATAGAAAATGTAATCGTGTGACGCCGGATTGAGTGCAGCGTTAATGGAACTTGTGGTTACGGTAGATATCGGGCCGGGTGGAAGGCCCGCGTATTTTCGAGTGTTGTATGGGGAGTTGACCTCCAGATCGCTTTTGTGGATCGTGCCGTCCCAGCGGTTTAGCATCTTAGCTATGTAAACATTGGTCTGATCGATCCCGAGGGGGATGCCCTTCGCCAGCCGGTTGTTGATCACACCTGCGACGACTGGCCGTTCGCTTTCGACAGGAGTTTCGGTTTCTATAAGCGATGCTTTTGTGACGATCTCGTGGATCGAAAGCGAGCGGGAACGGGCAGCCTCGGTCCATTCAGGTTTCCAGCTTTTCTTGAATTGCCCGACCATCGACCGAATGATGTCTTTCGCGTCCGACTCAGGAGGAAAGCTATAGGTGCTAGGATACATATACCCCTCGAGATTCTTTGCCTCGGGAGCCAGATCGCGGATCAGGGACGTATCATCCATTAGGGCGAGAATGGCTTTGTCGTCGGCGGGAGGATCCTGCGGGAATTGTTCAGCTATCCTCTTTGCTATATCAAAACGAGTGAAACCTTCTGGAATTGTCAGTTTTCTTGTCAATGTCTCGCCTTTTTCCAACTCCTTCAGAACCGCAAGCGGAGAGATAGGACTTGGAAACCGATAATCGCCCGCCTGGAGTTTGCTTGCATCGCCAAACAACCGGACGTAGAAAAACGCTGGGAGTTCGTCTGCCAAAATCCCTTGATAAGCCAGTTGAGAAATTATCTGTCGCGGCGGTGTGCCTTTTTCGATCCTTACATACTCGTTAGCTTTTCCATGTGAGATCTCTGCGTTTAACGAGCGGAAAAGCCAAAAGGAAAACCCCGCGAGGACCAGAAAGCCCAGGGCAAGTAAAATAAATAGTGCGCTTAGGAACTTCATTATTGGTGAAAAGTTTAGCAACGTATAAAAGATCCAACAAAATGCCTGTCAGACGAATATTTGTTGCCATTGATGTAGATGAGGATGTACGCAGGCAGGTCGGAGCCTATATTGCTCGAATGAAGGCCCTTTTTCCCAATGCTCCAGTAAGATGGGAACCCCTTGAAAAATTACACCTTACGATGCGATTTATCGGCAACACGGATGATCAGGGGTTAGCCGACGCAACTGGACTAGTCGAAACGACGGCAAGTGTAGTTCGATCGTTCACCATTCGAATCAGGAACACCGGAGCCTTTGAGAAACGGGAAGGCTCTGTGCTCTGGGTCGGCGTGGGACTCGTCAACTCCTTTACGGAAGAGGATCCGATTCAGCGGATAGCAAGCCTACTGAATCCCAATAACCTATCGAAGCGGAGATTCAAGCCTCATCTTACGATCGCTCGCGTCAAAAACGTGAAGACCGCAGCTGGTCTAATAAACGCTCACCGGTCCGAAACTCTTGACGCGGGAGAATTTGAAGTTCGAGCCCTGGCGATCTATGAAAGCAAGCTTTTGCCTACAGGATCGGTCTATTCGCTCGTTTCAAAACATTGGCTGATTTGACTATCGCTCGAGTTCTCTAGGAGAGCGGGGAGGCTTTTGCAGTTCAGGCTGTTTCTCGCCAGTCTCGGAGAAAACTTCTTTAAACGCACCTACGCTGGCTAACACCCCGGAAGTTTCCATCGGCATGAAAATAACTTTGGAATTCTGGGTCCGAGCCATGTCTCGCATCGAATCGACGTATCGAGAGGTGATCAGGTACTGTGCCGTCTGGCCCCGGTCACCGATCGCACCTGCGATCTGAGCGATCGCCTGGGCTTCGGCAGTCGCACTCGTAAGCCGAGCCTGTGCAGCACCCTCTGCGTCCAAGATCGCAGATTGTTTGTTACCTTCGGAACGTGTAACTGCGGCCTGCTTTTCGCCTTCGGCACGTGTGATGGCCGCCTGTTTATCACCCTCAGCCTGTAATATCAGAGCTCGGCGATTCCGCTCGGCCGTCATCTGTTTCTCCATAGTAATGCGCACATCTTCAGGCGGATTTATGTTCTTTACGTCGACGCGAGTGACTTTTACCCCCCATTTGTCGGTCGCTTCGTCCAAAATGAGTCGAAGCTTGCCGTTGATCTGGTCGCGATTCGACAATGTATGGTCTAGGTCCATGTCACCCATTACCGAACGCATTCCCGTGATCGTGAGCTGGACGATAGCACCGACAAGATCCGCAACTTCGTAAACCGCTTTTGTCGCGTCCGTGATCTGCCAGTAAACAACCGAGTCGACGTTGATAGTCACATTGTCTCGCGTGATGACTGGCTGAGGAGGCATGTCAATATACTGTTCGCGAAGGTCAATAAAAGTGGTTCCTGGCCTAACATTCGACCAATATACGGCACGGGGAGATTCGAAGAAAGGAACGATTATATTCAGGCCACTGGCCGCAACTCGATGGAATCTGCCGAGTCTTTCAATAAGAAGCACGCTCGATTGGGGCACTATCTTGATCGTTTTCCAGGCGACAATAAGTAGCGCTACCGCCAGAAACATTAAGAAAATCGCACCGATACCATAGAACTCCATTTATTGCCTCCAGTTTATTTATATACCGTAAATATACGCTATTTTCGGACTGTTTGCTATAATTCGTGCAAAACATATGACTGTCACTTTGTCCGATATACAGGAAGCCCGCGACCGACTCAAGGGCATTATTTACCCGACTCCGGTTATCTCCGATGGAAGGCTTTCTCGACAGATAGGCGCGACCGCGCATCTGAAGGCAGAATCTCTGCAAAAATCGGGCTCGTTCAAAATCAGGGGCGCATATAACAAGATCTCCAGGTTAACCGAAGAAGAAAAGCAACGTGGCGTGGTCGCGGCGTCCGCGGGGAATCATGCGCAGGGCGTAGCTTTGGCGGCGTCGCTGGTCGGGATTCAGTCGACTATCGTACTGCCTGAATTTGCACCGTTAACAAAGATCATTGAGACGAAGAATCTAGGCGGCAACGTGATAATGCATGGAACCACTTTCGACGAAGCGGTCGCTCATTCACGAGATTTGCAGGAAAAGCATGGGTACACCTACGTACATGCTTTTGACGACGAATTGGTGATCGGGGGGCAAGGCACCATCGGCCTGGAACTGCTCGACGCGCTTCCGGAACTTACGACCGTGGTAGTTCCTATTGGCGGGGGCGGTCTTATCTCAGGCATTTCAACAGCACTCAAGGCCCTAAAGCCGGACATCAGAGTGATCGGGGTACAGGCTGAGAACTCGGCATGGGTAAATCCCTCATTGAAGGCGGGGCATCCCGTGCCTGCCAAGTTGGAACAGACCATCGCCGACGGCATCGCCATTAAGAGCCCCGGAAAACTGACACTGCCAATTATCCAGGAATTCGTGGACGAGGTCGTCGAGGTCAGCGAAGAGGAGATAGCCAGCGGGATCTATTCCTGTTCACAAAACAACCGACTTGTAGTTGAAGGGGCAGGTGCCGCCGGGCTTGCAGCTCTTTTGGCGGGAAAGATCGAAGTGAATCCCGATGATACAGTTTGTGCCGTACTTTGCGGCGGAAATATAGACGCTAATTTGTTGGCCCGCGTGCTCGAGCAAGTGCTGGTAAAACAGGGCCGGTATATAATGTTCAAGCTGCTGGTACTGGATCGACCTGGTTCACTCGCGAATATTCTTCGAGTCGTGGCCGACCAAAGAGCCAATGTGATCGAAGTCTTTCACCGACGGGCGATGTGGCTCGCCCCGCTGGGCCGTGTTGGGATCGAAGTGCTCTTAGAGGTTCGCGACAACGAGCACGGTAAGGAAGTGAGAAAATATCTCGAAAATGAGGGCTATCATGTTGAACGCGAAGGGCAGGGAGATTGGGAAGAATGAGTGGCGAAAGGACTCATAAAAACGCCCCAGCTCAGTTAGGCAATCATTTCGGCTTATTTCGGATTCAAATTGTCGTCGTACAGTGCTCGATAGATCCGGTAATTATTCATTACTTTAAAGACATAATTCTTTGTCTCCGAGAACCCGACCTCGGAAGCAAATATACCCGGTTCTTTGGGTTTTGATCGGTTCAACCATCGGGCCGCATTGTCTTCCCCGCCGTTATAACTGGCGGCGATCGCCTCATAAAGACCGCCGAACTGACTCTTGAGGTCAGCAATATATTCGGTCGCAATCGCAATATTCGTCCGTGGATCATATAGGTCGTCAGGCTGGAGGGCAGGGAATCCGGCCTTGGTATTATATTTAAGAGCTGTATCAGGGACCAACTGGAGAAGCCCCCGTGCCGCCGCCGGGGACTTGGCGTTAGCGCGAAAAGAACTTTCCTGTTTCATGATCGCGAGAATGAATCGCGGATCGATCTTATGTTTCTTAGTAAATGCAAGTATTTCGCTGCGAAATCTCACTGGGTTATCGGCCCGCTGACGAGTCGTTAATGGAGCAGGCATGTGAAACTTAGCTCCGTTTTTTGCCAGCCGCTCAGAGGCTAGCCCGCTATAATATGATGAGAAATTATTTCCAATTGCAGCGTATGCGTCCATCGCCTCCTGTTTCCTGCCGGCTTTTTCTATCGAGAAGGCCCGAAGAAACCTGATCTCATCAACGCTTGTCATTGAACCGGAGAAGGCCACACCCCCTCGCAAGATCGTATCCGCGGTTGTGATGGCCTCGGCCCAATTGCCCCGATGAATATTCATTCGGAGAAGGGCTTGTAGTGCGTTGGTCTCTGTAGGACTCCCGGAAAATGTCTGCCGGGTTCTATCAACCCATGCCTTTGCATCATCATAATCTCCGGCTTCACGCAAAGCGTCGATAATATTCAGATGTGCCGAATCGATGCGTTCGCCGTCAGGGTACATCACTGTGTACTTTTCATAGATTTTTGCGGCCTCGGAATTTCTTCCGAGCCGAACGTGGCAGGCCCCGCTAAAGGCCAGACCTTCCCGCCCGTATAGCGTGGCAGGAAACTCGCGCGCGACACGGTCGAGATAGGTGATCGCTCGTGTATAATCACGTTCCCAATAATAGGAGCGCCCCGTCATAAATAGGGCCCCCGCCATCGCTGGATCAGTATTGTACCGTTCAAAGATCCTATAAAAATGCTCACGAGATTCCGGGAATAATCGATTATCGAAATAGACCTTACCGCGGGAAAAATGTTCTCCCGCCGAAAGAGGTGCCAAATCTTCGCTGTTTGCTCGGCCGGTCCGATCTTTTTCGGCTACCATTCGCAAAGCGGCATCAGACGACTGGGAAAATGCGCCGCAGGAGAATAGCAAAATACTTAGAAATATTATTGTCGAACGTGTCATAGTTATGAGAAAGCCAGGCGAGTGTGCGTTTTTAGGATACCTGAAAGTTAGAAGACCTGACAATATAAAGGGTTGCAGTTTGGTTGTACGAATCGAGTCTTTGCGCATGAAGTGCTCCGAACATTAGACTTCGGTCATCGAACAGATCAATGATATTATTGTGACAGAAAGCTTCTTGCCTAATATGAATCCTTGCCAGAATTGCGGAAAGCTTAACACTCCTGAGACGAATTTTTGCAGATTTTGTGGCACGAAATTCAATGTTTCACGTCAGACTTTGCCTGATGATCCATACGGCTATTCGGCCCCAAGGCCCTACGCATGGAAGACGGATGAGTTTCAGACAAGTACCGAGCCTCGAAAGACGGACCCAATTAACCGTGTGCAGCCCCTTTCCCCTTCGAGACCACAATCGACCCATGAGTATGGTGGGGGTCCGCTTACGTATCCTGATCCTCAACAATTTGCCCAACCCTTTCGGTGTTCAAACTGTATGAGTCAATATCCACCAAGAGTGGAAAAGCGCATTTCAACAGCCGGATGGATAACTTTCGCGATGCTCCTGGTGTTTTTCTTTCCTTTGTTCTGGATAGGGCTTCTAATTAAAGAAGAGTTACTCGTATGCCAAACCTGTAACACAAAGCTTCCGACCCCTCAGCGATAGTAATAACCACGGGGATGCTCGATCTTGATCTCAGGGTTGGTGCTGGTGACTTTGACCTTATGGTACCCCTTTCTCATGTGGGTGGAAAGATATGTGAGCGCGAACTGACGGTTGAGGGACATAACAAGGTCACGAAAAAAGGGAATGAAGCTGACAGGAGCCATCGACCCTTGATAAAAGGCCCTTCCTCCAGTTTCGTCCGAAAGCTTGCCCAATGCCCCCTGCGCGGCAAGAACAAATATCGAGTTGCCATTTTCGGTCAACCTAGTGGGTGAGTAAAAAGAATATACTGCAACGCTTCTTCGTTGTGCCTTCAAGATAGCCTGCTCCAGATCAAAACTTTGCGCGATAGAAGCGAGGTTGAGCCCCTGAGAAGCGTCGAGACCGTCCGAAAACAGTAATATTGCACGGCGACCGGCCGGTACCGAATCGAAGCGGCTAAGCACCTGCTCGACACCATCATATGGGCTCCGCGGGCCCATGGTCGAGACGCCAGATACGATCCGCAAGGATTTTGCGGCCAGGTCCAGATCATCCGTAAATCGCTGGCGAACATCAACCGAGCCGCTCCTGGAGTAGACAGTCATCACACGGGTTCCCTTCGGCAGTCCGCGAATGAATTCGCGAATGTCATTTAGCTGTAAATTGAAGGTGGATGTGAGGTCCTCCTGGATAACAAGTGCGATCGATAGGGGGGTGGTGCTAACACTGCGGATCGAAAGTATCTGCTGCTCCTCGTTGTTTTCCTGGACGATCAATCGATCGGCCTGCACAAATTCTTCCAGTTGGTTCTCGCGAAGTTCCCGCTTAGTAAAGATAGAGATCGGAATGGTGACAGTGCGGACGCGCTGTTTCGGTTCACCTTCCTGAGCGACTATGGCGCCCGAGACGACCAGCAAAGCAAATGTAACGAAGAACGCGATCCTTTTCCTCATAAGGGCTCCGGCTAATGAATCATAATATATTTGTACTGAAACACTAAGCTTTCTGATGCGGAAAGAGTAACATCCGTTTACGCGCTTCCCCTATTCTATGCGCTAGACTTGTAATCATCGACGCTATGAATGAAATCACAAAGTCCGACCTCAACCGCGCCGCTAAGCTCAAAGCCGGCGCGATCGCTGCTCCCCTGGTGCTGACAGCAGTACCTGCTGTGATTAGCCTCGTTCTTTTACTGATTGCCGCGGGAGGACCCTCAACAGCTGTCATTTTTCTTTTTGGTGGTGTCATCGCTACAATTCTTGGTTTTATTTCCGGCGTTGTCACAGCGGCCGTATTGACGCAAAGGCGATCCGCATGGGTGCGTCAGCTTAAGGATCGGATGGCAGCCCGGGGAATAAGGGCGGAAGAGATCGAATGGTTTCGCAACGAACTTAAGAGTGAAGAACGCCGCGCACTCAAGGCACTCGAACAGCGGGATCTTCTGCTTGCAGACGCTTACCGGGAAACCCTCGCATCCCGACTTACAGCATCCCGTATCATTAAATCCTCAAGACGCGAACTTTCGTTGTCAAAACGGCGGCAGAATTCAATCCAACAGCTCAAAAGCGGCCGGGCGGAAGAATTTCGGTCGATGATCGGCGAGGACATCAAAAAGCTGGAAGACATCGATGAAGAGGCTAGATTAATGCTAGCCGAGGCCGATGCACGTCTGAGGATAATCGAGGCTGCCGGTACCCGGGGTGGAAGTATTGCGGATTCCGAACTCGCTTTGAAAAAGCTTTCGTCCCGCACGGCTGAACTTCCGCTTGCCCTCGAGTCCGCAAAAATGGCCGACGAGATTCGCTTGGAACTTGAAAAAGAGGGAATTGATTAGATCAAAAAAACGCAGACTGAAGATCTGCGTTGGTGACGGAAAAATTTGCTGGCGAATGGGAACCGCGAAACCGGTCGGACGTATGAATTGAACCTGTAGATTACAGGTGGGTGGCTTTCTGTTCTTTCAAACATCAGAGCCGATATCTATGGCGATTCCCTCGTAGGGGATCGCACTGAAAATCGGCATTAGCCTCCCGGCATTCATGTGTTGGCTCAATTGTAATTGCGTCCGGTGTCGAGTAACGCAGTAAAGAACCCCTCGCCAATTTGGATACTATCACATCGAAACGCTAAGGCAAATAAAAAACGATGATCAAAGCTCAAGAGGTTCCGGCTCGAGGTCCCGGTGCTTGAGAATTCGATCGAGAATCTCCGAGCATTCAGAACTGCGGGCGGCAAGCTGCGCGTCGTTCTGGGCCTGAACATGTTTTAGTTGATAATATTCGTCCGCTATGTGGAGGGCAGCGAGAATGGCAACCTTGAGTGAATCTACCGTCATTGTACCCGACGATATCTCTCTCATTTTGGAATCAACATATTCGGCCAGATCCTGAATATATTCGTTATCGCCATCCGAGCGGATACTGTAAGTTTGATTGTAGATCTCGACTCGTATCGTTTGTTCCGACATATTTGCACGGACCTATCGGCCAACCGCCTCGGCTACTTCCGTATCGATCAATGTAATGGCGTCAAGCATCGCTTCGACCTTAAGCTGGATCGAGTCCCTCTCGGATAGCAGGCGAGACAATTTTTCGTCCACAGCCTGTTTCTCAGCGACGGCGGCCTGGGCCGCGCGCCTAAGTTCAATAGCCTCACGCTCAAGACGTTCTTTTTCTTCACGCATCTTTTTTGCGAACTCGATCGTTAGATAGATCTTGTCCTCGAGATGCGAGAACTTTTCCATTCCCGTTAAGGCGTTCATTTTGCTCTCCGGTGGGTGGGTATTGTAAACCGATAACTACTGTCAGACTAGATTATCTGGACTTTTTTAAAAAACTTCAAGTAAAAGGTGAAGTTTGTTTTAAACCCGTACAGTGGCACTAAAGTCACGCTCGACCGTTTCTACGATAATACTGTGGATAGTTTCGACCTCATCTTCGATCAGGGTCCGCTCTTCACTGCGGTATTCGAACCGGATCGTGATCGACCGTTCATCTTCTGCGATACCTTTCCCTTCGTAACTATCTACAAACATTATATTTCGGCACAGGTCGAAACCTTGGTTGCTTATGGCCACTTTGATCGCGCCAAATTCAACATTTCGCTTCACAAGGAACGAAACATCCCTGACGATGGCCGGGTATTTTGAAAGTGGACGATATCTGACCGGAACTTCCTCCTTTTGCAATACAGTCTCCAGGTTCAATTCGGCGACAAAAACAGGCTGGCGAAATTTATATGTAGCTTCAATATTATCGGCCAGCCGGCCAAGAAAACCGATAGTTTGACCTTCAAACTCGATTGCTGCCGTCTGCCCGCTTCTAAGGTGACCGACATTCGCGGCGATAAATCGGAGGTCGTGAATTCCTAATGCTTCCAATGCTGATTGGACGGAACCTTTCGCATCATAGAAATCCAGCGGTCTTATCGCAACTGCCCGGTCCTGTTGTATTTCACCTCCACTAAGCACCATAGAGAGAACCTTTTGCTCATTCGGTAGTCCAGTCTCGCCAGTTTTAGAGGCAAAGACCTTGCCTATCTCAAAAAGCTTGATATCACGACGCTGGTGATTGAAATTCAGGCGAGCGGCGTCGAGCAGGCCGGGCAGAATGCCGGGCCTCATTCGAACCGCTCCTTCGATAACCGAATCCTGAAGTGTCACATATTTATCTTCGGCGTTTTCATCGATAATATCCGGGACCGTCTCGAACATTTCGTCAAACCGTGTATCGACAAAACTGTATGAGATAGCTTCGTCAAACCCGAGATCGACGAGGGTTTGCCGGAGCCGCTTTTCGCGGCTCTCCGTCGGCTGATACTCGCCCGCCCCGTATGCAGGCGGAAGCTCGATGGCGATGTTATCGTAGCCCAGATGGCGGGCGACCTCCTCGACCAGATCTTCCTCGATGGCAAGATCATGTCGCCACGTCGGTGAAACGTAAATACCACGCGTTTCTTGTTCGATCCCCAATGAATTCAGGATCTGGTCGCATTTTTCACGCTCCGGTCCAAGGCCAGTCAGCCGATAAACCGCGGCATCGATATCATTGGAAAGAATAATATTTTGCTTGACAGGGGTCGGGTAAACATCGACAAATTCGCCTGGCTCCCCGCCGCCGAGTTCGACGATAAGCTGTGCTGCACGGTCCGAGGCACGAACAAGGTTCTCAATATCGACCCCACGCTCGAAGCGATAGCTTGCTTCTGTCGCCAAATTCAACTTTCGAGATGTGGCCCTTATATTTGCTCGGTCAAAATAGGCAACTTCAAGTAGAACATTAACCGTATCTTCGGTTATACCGGTAGCTGTCCCGCCCATTATTCCGGCGACCGCAACCGGCTTTTCGGCGTCACAGATCGCCAACATTGTCTGGTCGAGCTTACGCTCGATCTCATCGAGAGTAGTTATATATTCCCCGGGTCGTGCGGTCCTTACGACAATGCGATTCTCCGATAGTTTATCCAGGTCAAACGCATGCATTGGCTGGCCGAGCTCGAGCATGACGTAGTTCGTGATGTCGGCAACGTTATTGATAGAGCGTTCGCCCACAGCTTCTAAACGGTCCACGAGCCATTGAGGCGAAGGGCGGATCTTTACACCGCGAATTATTCTGGCCGTAAAGCGATAACAAAGCTCCGGAGCCTCGATCTTCACCACATCCGGGGCCAGCACGCTCGGTAAAGGCACGGCTCCGGCTAACTCTTCTTCGCGACTTTGCGACTTTGCGGGAAGGTCTTTTCCTGTGATGACTCCAAGTTCTCGGGCAACACCCAGATGCGAAAGGCAATCGGGTCGATTCGATGTTAGATCGATATCCAACACGAAGTCATCGCCCTGTGGGTGAATGCCTTCCACAGCGAGACCGACTCGGGTCAACGCCGCCGCCGTTTCCTCTGGCGAAAGGTTGGTATCGATAAGGTCTTTAAGCCAGTTATAGCTGATGTTCATGAGATGGATCTCTTTGTATTGTCAGAATCGCTCCACTCAAGACTGGGCCCGTTGAGTAGAAGACTAAACTTATTTAGCACATCACGGCCAATGATCCCTTCTTCATGATCATACACAAGGAACTTACCGCGAAATAATTTGTTGAGAAAAACGAAGTCTAATCGAACAATTTGCGCAGTGCTAACCGAACCGTCAAATCCAGTAAGTTCCAGGGATTCGTCTTCCAACACCGAGACACCGATCTGATCGCAGCACACTTTCGGCAAGAGCGTAATATCTGATCCGGTGTCGAGCAACATCGTCACGTCCCGGATCGTTTCTTTTGTATCGGTATTACGGAGAGTTATAAGAGCAACCGGCGCTGGAGGAGTGTGCTTACTGCTGTATTTCGTCATCGTTAATATCGATTACTTCACGCTCAAACTCCTTTATTTTGTTCGGGTCGACCAGGCGGGGGCTCGCAATTCTGAATTTGCGATCCTTCATGTCCGGCACGACGACATAAACACGCGCGGCCTCCGGAAGTTCGACCCCGCTCGGAATAACGATCCGTCCGTCCTTTACTACGCCTTCAAGTGTTGTAACCGACATATTTTGGCTCTACGGTCCACTTTAACATATATCCCATGCAGGAACTGAAGCATTCATGCGCACAGCCGTTCGGAGGACTCCACATATTGCTTCCTCGTTTAAATCACGCGTTGGCTACCTAAACTGCTCCAAAAATCTCACGTCATTCTCGAACATATGCCTGATATCGTCGATGTTGAACAACATCGCGGCCATGCGTTCGAGGCCAAAGCCGAAGGCGAAGCCTGAGTATTCCTGCGGATCGACGCCGACGGCCTTTAGCACGTTAGGGTGGACCATTCCTGAGCCGCCGAGCTCTATCCAGCCTGAACCTTTGCACGGGCGGCATCTTTCAGTTGTCAGTTGTCGGTTGTCAGTTTTCAGATCACCTTCGGGCTTACCGCTTCCGGCCCCCTGATTACTGCTTACAGTCCCTTTGCCATGGCAGACAAAGCATGAAAAATCAAACTCCGCGGAGGGCTCAGTAAAAGGGAAGTAAGACGGCCGGAATCGAGTCACGGTGTCCTCGCCGAAGAGCCGCTTGAGCCATTCGGTCACCGTGCCTTTCAGGTGGGCCATTGTGATGCCCTTATCGACGCAGAGCCCCTCGATCTGGTGAAACATCGGCACGTGGGTCATATCCGGCGTATCGCGGCGGTAGACTTTGCCGGGGGCTATAATGCGGATCGGCACGCCGCGGCGTTCCATCGCACGGATCTGAACGGTCGAGGTCTGTGAACGAAGAGCGAACCCCTCGGTGGTGTAAAAGGTGTCCTGCGATTCGCGCGCGGGGTGGCCCTCGGAAATATTCAAGGCATCGAAATTATAATAATCGGTTTCGATCTCGCGGTCGTCCTCGATCGTATAGCCCATCGAAACGAAAATGTCTTCAATCCTTTGCCGAAGTATCGTGATCGGGTGCAAATGGCCGGTGCGCGGCCGGCGGCCCGGAATTGTGACGTCGATCCGCTCGGCCTCTATACGCTCCATTCTGATCTGTTCATTGAGGGTTCTTTCGAATACATCTATCTTTTCGACGATGGATCTCTCGATCGATTGAACAAATTGCCCGAATTCGCCCCGATGTTCCGGAGCGATCTTCCCAATCAGTTTTTTTGCCTCGGCAAGAGCGCTCTTCTTACCCGTGTGGCGATTCTTTACCTCGCTGACCTCACGCAGCATCGCCTCCATGTCCGACAGAATCCTGCCGTTTTGGTTTAGACCTGTGAATTTCTTAAAGTCCTGGTTGAAAGCCTCAAGAGCGGCTTCGACCGTTGCTATTTCGTCAGCCATAAACATTTAGAATATCAAAACTTTGCGCGAACGGGCACTATTTTCAATTGAAAAGAAAAGGTGATCGTAAGTTTACGTTCTTAACCATTCTGCCGAAAATCCGCGGGCCCTGCAGGTTCTCGTCGTGACCATCTTTGCAAACATTATCTCTGAACCCCCCCATTTTTGTCCCACGACGGGACAGGTATATCGCCGTAACGCTAATGAACAGTGTACTTATCAAACTGTCCCGTGTCCCACCCTTTTTTTCAAAAGTTTGTGTCGTCTGTGTCGTCTTAAAAAAAGTTGACTCTTTTTGGTGCTTATTCCTGGTGGAAGTTGTCACTCGTGTCTTAGTCCTGAACAAGGTTTACATTGCCTCCTTTGTAGTTCTCGGTTCCTAATTGCCCAAACCGCGGATCCTTGGGCTCTCGATTTCAAGCGTTTAATCTTTCCCGCTGAAGTAGCCATTTTTCAAGTTGTGCCGCTCATCGACGGCGCCGCCGTATCTAGCATAGTACAGAGTTGCAGCGATGGACCACCAAATATGATAATTGGCCACATCCTGGGTTTGAATAACAAGTGCTGAAGAGGGTGTTCTCGCCCCAACCTAATTGTTTTGCTATCATCGGAAACAGAGCGAACTCAAGCATTTACTTAACCTCCGATGAAAGCTATCGTAAAAAGCAAAGCCGAACCCGGCCTTTGGATCGAAGATGTGCCCGAGCCTAAGATCGGCATTAATGACGTGATGATTCGCGTCAAACGCGGCGGAATCTGCGGCACGGACCTTCATATTTACAACTGGGATGCATGGGCGCAAAGCACGATCAAGGTACCCACGACGATCGGGCATGAGTTTGTCGGAGAGATCGTAGATGTCGGCTCGAATGTGGTTGATTTTACGGCTGGCGACATTGTCAGCGTCGAGGGCCATCTCGTATGCGGCAGGTGCCGGCACTGCATGGCTGGCCGCCGGGCACTGTGTGCGAATACGAGAGGTGTCGGTGTTAATACCGACGGCGGATTTGCTGAATTTATCGCGGTGCCATACACAAATATCTGGAAGCACAAACCCACCATCGATCTTGATGTTGCCGCGATCTTCGATCCTTTCGGCAACGCCGTGCACACGGCACTCGAATTCGAGGTTTTCGGCGAGGACGTGCTTATAACCGGTGCCGGGCCGATCGGAATCATGGCTGCCGCCGTCGCGAAACATGCCGGAGCGAGGAATATCGTTATTACTGACATAAACCCCTTCCGTTTGGAACTCGCCGAAAAAATGGGCCACGTGACCAGGGCGATAGATGTCAGCAAAACGTCGATCGCAGACGTTCAGAAAGAACTCGGGATGAAAGAGGGATTCGATGTCGGCATGGAGATGTCCGGTGTACCGGCGGCTTTCAAGGACATGCTCGCGAATATGTTTCACGGTGGCAAGATCGCATTTCTCGGCATCCCCAGTGAGCAGTTCGCCATCGACTGGAAGACTGTCATCTTTAACATGATCACCATCAAAGGCATCTACGGCCGCCAGATGTACGAAACCTGGTACCAAATGTCCAACCTCCTCGACGCCGGAGTCGATATCTCGCCCGTGATCACCCACCGATATTCATATAAAGACTTTGAGCAGGGGTTTGCGGCGATCAAAGAAGGGAACTGCGGAAAGGTCGTTTTGGATTTTGAGGAGATCTGAACTCAAGAATCGACCTAATGACATCAGGCCGTTTATCCAAGCTCCTAAGAAGTTTGTTGCGAATGTGAACTTCGATTTACCAGGAAGGGCTATAATAGTCTTATGGAAACCGATTCATTGAGGTCTTGGGCGAATCGTTGGAAAGAGACAGGAAAGGTTCTGACTGCCCTCAAACAGGATGAGTTCCGACGTGCGGATGTCTCCGCGATATTTCTCTCATTGACCGATGCGTCAGAAGCAGCCTTGAAAGCCTATCCGCCAAAACCGACTTCCGGCCTTGTCGAGATGCAGAGGATTTTCCGAAAGCTTATGAAAAAATGAAGCCAATATTTCTGACTGCCCAAAAGGTCCAAACGGTCTTCGAATTAGAAGGTTGGCAGTTTTGCTTTATAGGCGGAGTTGCCCTTCAACGCTGGGCGGTCCCCCGGCTTACAAACGATGTCGATCTTACACTACTCACAGGCTTTGGAAACGAAAATCCCTATATTAAGAGAATCTTAGCCGAATTTACACCTCGTGTTGAGGATGCAGCGAATTTTGCACTTCGGAACCGGGTGCTTTTGGTAAGGAACGATAATGTCGGAATTGACATTTCACTCGGAGCGCTGGAGTTTGAAAGTTCCGCCGTTTCGCGTTCTTCAATATGGGAGCCGCTTCCGGATATCTCGTTGCGCACCTGCTCGGCAGAGGATCTGATCGTTTTCAAGTCATTTGCCGATAGATTACAAGATTGGGCCGACGTAGAAAATATTCTAAGCGTTCAAACGAGTCTCGACTGGTGCTATATTCTTGAACAGCTTGAACCGCTAGTCGAAGTAAAAGAAGCACCTGAAATTCTAACTAAATTAAAAGGATTGCGTGCGGCCGCGCGATAGCCCAACGCGAATAAACGATGTATACAACCTTCAAAAAACACCTTGAAAACACGATCAACGACATTCGCGACGCCGGACTATACAAATCCGAACGCATCATTGAAAGTCCGCAAGATGCCCGGATTGATGTCGGCGGAAGGGAAGTGCTGAACATGTGCGCGAATAATTATCTTGGCTTGAGCGATGATCCGGCGATAGTTGAGGCGGCCCGGCAGTCGCTCAACGAATGGGGCTACGGGCTTTCTTCTGTGAGGTTTATATGCGGTACGCAGGCGATACATAAAGATCTTGAGCGGAAAATCAGCGAGTTCCTCGGAACCGAGGACACGATACTTTACACTAGCTGCTTCGACGCCAACGGCGGGTTGTTCGAGACGCTGCTAGGCGAGGAGGACGCGGTTATCTCCGACGAACTCAACCATGCGAGCATCATCGACGGTGTGCGTTTGTGCAAGGCTCAGCGGTTTCGGTATAAGAACAGCGATATGGCGGATCTCGAGGCGAAGCTTGAGGAGGCAACCTCTGCACGGTTCAAGATGATCGCAACAGACGGTGTTTTTTCGATGGACGGCTATATCGCCAAGCTGCCCGAGATCTGCGATCTTGCAGAGAAGCACGATGCGCTTGTGATGGTGGATGATTCTCACGCGGTCGGCTTCATGGGGAAAACTGGCCGCGGTACCCACGAGCATCACAATGTGATGGACCGCATCGATGTGATCACAGGCACGCTCGGCAAAGCCCTCGGCGGGGCCAGCGGCGGCTATACAAGCGGCAAGAAAGAAATGATCGAGCTTCTCCGCCAGCGGTCGCGGCCATACCTTTTCTCAAACTCAGTCGCACCGCCTATCGTCGCCGCCTCCATAGCGGCTATCGACCGGCTATCGCAATCTACGGGGCTTCGCGACAAGTTGATGGATAACACAAGGTATTTTCGGGAAAAGATTGAGGCGATTGGACTTGAGGTCCTGCCCGGGGAGCATCCTATCGTTCCCGTCATGTTCGGTGAGGCCCAGCCGGCCGTTAAAATGGCTGAATCACTTCTGGAGAAAGGGGTTTATGTGATTCCCTTTTCATTTCCGGTGGTTCCAAAGGGGAAGGCTAGGATCAGGACGCAGGTTTCCGCGGCCCATTCAAAGAAAGATCTGGATTTTGCTATCGAGAAGTTTGCGGAGGCAAAAACGGGGTTAGGACTTTGATCTCTGTGATACGATTGAATTATGAGACGGGATTTTAATGCAGTCATAACTAAAGAGGAGGGTTGGTTTGTGGCCCAATGTCTTGAGGTGGATGTGGCGTCGCAAGGCAAGACTGAGAACGAGGCGTTGAGCAATCTGTATGACGCTCTGGCACTCCATTTCACTCCACCGGTCGCTACGGTTTTGCCGAACGTTAGGCAGTTCGAATTGGAAATCGCTGCGTGAAGCCGATCAAATACACCGACCTTAGGAAGAAGCTTTTGAAGGCGGGATTTTATGAGGCCGGGCAAACTGGCAGCCACGTGAAGTTCGCAAAGATGGTGCGGAATGGAATGATCACGGCGATCGTGCCAAGACACAAGGAAGTTTCAAGTGGTACGTTGAGAAGTATTTTGAGACAGGCGAATCTTACAGAATCGGAGTTTAACAAACTCTAAAGTCATGAAATTAGAAAGGGCTTTCGGAAATAAGTCGAAAGCCCATTCTTGATCAAAACCACACCCTAAGGTAATTACGCAGCTGCCTGTTGCTGCTTCCCAATCGCATCCCTCGCCTGGGTAGCAACCGCTGCAAATGCCTCCGGCTGTTTGACTGCCATATCTGCAAGAACCTTGCGGTCCAGCTCAATGCCCGCCAGCGTCAGACCGTGCATGAATTGCGAGTATTTCATGTCGTTAAGACGGCAGGCAGCGTTGATGCGGACGATCCACAGTTTCCGAAAATCACGCTTTTTCAGCTTTCGGCCGGTATAGGCAAAATTCAATGCGCGTTCGACCGATTCTTTGGCCGAGCGATACAATTTCGATTTCGTTCCACGATAGCCTTTGGCTAAGGCTAATATTTTTTTACGTTTCTCTAGACGTTTATTACCACGTTTGGCTCTTGGCATTTCTTCACTCCTTCTTTCGCTCTGAGTACCGGGTCAAACCGGCCCTCTTCCCAGCTGAGGCCGCCTAAAGGCGGGACTCAAAACTATTAATCTCGTCCGTACGGCAGCATCTTTTCGACGCGTTTCTGATCGCCTTCGGACACTAAAACGTCGATATCAAGATTTCGCTTACGCTTTGATGTTTTCTTGGTCAGAATATGGCGGGCGTGTGAGTGTCCGCGTTTAAATTTGCCCGATGCTGTCGAGCGAAAACGCTTTGCGGCGCCTTTATGTGTTTTTAATTTTGGCATTTCTTCTCCCTCTAAAATCAGTCTTTGTTAAAAGATCTCGTCGTCTTTGGTCGGCTCGGCCTTTGTTTTCGGCGCAGCCTTTTTAACAATCTTCTTTTCAGGCTCGTCAGTTTCCTCTTTTAGAGCCTTCTTATCGGCGGCCGATTCCGACGGCTTTTTCTCGGCTACCTTTGCCTTCTTCGGCACAAAAATAGTGAACATCTGATAGCCTTCCATTTTGGGGTGTACCTCGACGTCGGCGAGGTCAGCCAAGTCGGCCGTCAGCTTCTTCAGGATCTTTCCACCCAGTTCTCGGTGCGTCATCTCACGGCCGCGGAATGCGATCGTGGCCCTGACCTTGTCTCCGCCACCAAGCCATCCTCGGGCACGCTCCATCCTGTATTCAAAATCGTGGTCATCGGTGCCTGGTCTGAACTTGATCTCTTTGACCTCAACAGTGACCTGTTTCTTTTTAGCATCATGAGCTTTTTTCTTTTGCTCATAAAGAAACTTGCCGTAATCGATGATCTTACAAACAGGCGGCTTGCCGTTTGGCGAGATCTCGACGAGATCAAAACCGCGTCTTCTGGCTTCCTGGATCGCATCACGCGTATCCATCACGCCCAATGTCTCGCCGTCGTCTGTTACAACCCTCACTGAGGGGACGCGAATTCTCTCGTTTGTGCGGTGAAGCGGCTCACGAAAGCGCGGCTTAAATCTATTTCCACCAAATCTTCTTGCGATATAGGCCTCCTAAAAAGTTTGACGATCTCAGAGACTACGCTGTATTTTTTGT
>JBGTIP010000055.1:0-4374 GCA_041745615.1 Pyrinomonadaceae bacterium
TCTTGACGACGAACCTCTCCGATGAGCAGAAGGCATCGATCGAGAAAGTTCTTAACAGTGGTCGCAGCTGATCGGACCAATATTCGACACGAATTGAAGCGATCAATCATGGAGGCTAATGCCATGGCACATATTGCCGAAAACGAAAGAAAAAGTTGGTGGATCCTGTTGCTTCGCGGCATAGCCGCAATTGTGTTTGGAGTTCTGGCGTTTGCGCTTCCGGGTGGGACCATCCTCGCGCTAACGATGATCCTGGGATTGTGGATCATGGCTGACGGCGTGATCGAAATTGGGTATGCCTTTTCGACACACCATTGGTGGAGGATACTGCTCGGGCTCATCGGATTGGCAGCCGGGATCTTTACCGTTGCTGTTCCGGAATTAGGGGGATTTCTGCTGATCCTGTCGATCGCCGCGTGGATGATCGTGCACGGCGTGCTCGATATCGTGGAGGCAGTCCGGCTGCGTAAGCAGCTCGCGCATGAATGGGTACTGATTCTCGGGGGCCTGGCGTCGATCGTTCTCGGTGTCGTACTTGCGGCATTTCCCGGCATTGCCGGGATGATGATCGTCGGGCTATTGGGAGCTTACGCAATCATTTATGGTGGCTTGACGATCGTTGAAGCATTTCGCATGCGGGCGGCGGACCGATCGTCAGCCCAATCGACGCAGCACGTCCATGCAGCCTGAACACTGTTATGAATAATCTATTGTTAGCCGCCTTTAAGGATGAATCATCAGCCCGGAGTGCGATGAAGAAACTGGACGAACTGTCTCTCAACGGTACGATCGATCTTTACGAGCGGACCCTCATCCGAAAGACCTTGGCGGGTCGCAGCGAGATCTTTCGAGAAAGCGGCTCGGCAGGTTGGCAGACGATAACCGGTGCACTTTTAGGCAGCCTTGCAGGCCTGCCGGGCGGGCCGGGGGGATTTGTAATAGGCCTTCTGTCCGGAGCAGTAGTCGGGTCTGCGATCAGCGACCGGGAGCAGCACGATTTTGGTGATGAGATTAAAAAGAGAGTGGAAAACGACATTCCACCGGGGAAGGTGGCGATCGTCGCCCACCTTGGTGAGAAAGAACCGGGACTGGTTGATTCGGTCCTAAAGCGTTTCGATTCGGTTCCCATAAGGAGCGACTTCCGAAACATATCAAGGGGAGACGGGACAGGGGAAAAGTAGATAACGAAATCATCAGAGGACATAAAAGGAGTAGATAAAATGAACACACAAACTGCAGTAAATTCGGAAGAGAAGAGCCGTCTGAAAGAGGCACTCGAGACGGCTGGAAAGATCGCTGAAACGGGGATCGACATTGCGGCACTCAAGAAGCGGGTGGAGTATGCGGTCGAAGACGCGGTCATGGATGCAGAGCGTATCGCAAAGCAGGGCAAGCACGCAGTGGAAGATGTCGTCGAGGACGCCACCTATTATATAAAGAAAAATCCGTGGCAGTCGGTCGGTTATGCCGCCGGGGCCGCGCTTGGGGTCGGCCTCCTGACGGGTTGGCTCTTGACCCGGCAAAACGGCGAAAAAAATCACTAATACGGACACACCTCACTCAAGAGGGCAAAAGAGACCATCAAGTGTCTCGGGCGGTTACAGAACAAAAGTAGAGGAGAAAAACAATGTCACATTTAATCGTAGTTGGGTTCAAGAATGATCAGTACAAGGCGTCGGAAGCTCTCAGCAAGCTGAGAAAAATGGAGTATTGGAACGAAGAGTTGGAGGATGCGGTTGCCGTTTCTCGCAGCTTGGGCGGAGAACTGCGGATCGATCAAAGCTATGAGTTGACCACCGAGGAAGGTGCGGCCTGGGGCGGCCTCTGGGGTTCCTTTCTCGGACTGGTCGCTGCAATTCCGTTTACCGGCGGTGCGTCAGTCCCGGCAGCCGCGGCGGCAGGTGCCGCGCTTTTGGGCGGCACTTTCGGTGCAACGACGGGCGCTGTCGGCGCCTCATGGTGGAAGGAGGATTACGGGATCCCGGAAGACTTCGTCCGCGAAGCCCGGCATATGATCGAACCCGGAGACTCCGCAATTTTTGCGTTGGTGACGCGGGTCTATGACGAGGGCGTCAAGCAATTCGAAGGGTTCGGCGGAACTGTGTTGAAGTCGACCTTGACGCCGGAACAGGATGCGAAAATTCAAAAAGTGCTTGGGCGGGCCGCGTAACGTGCGTGCCTCGGCAAACTGGCAGGCGACAAGCGGCGAAGCCGTTCGGACACGAATTCGGCCTATCCCGCCCGCCGCCTGCCATTGCAGCCAGCAGAGGAAAACAAAGTGATAACAAACACAATGGTAAAGCAGCGTGAGGTCTCCCGAATTGATACGCCGAAAGTACAAACCATAAGCGACGTGCACCGGCTGCGTGTTCTGGTTCCGCCCGGAAACTGGGCGGATACCGACCCGTTTCTGGTTTTGGTGGAAGACTGGTTTACAGGCCTTGCATTCGACGACCATCCTCATCGGGGCTTCGAAACGGTGACATATATGATCGAAGGGACAACGAGCCACTTTGATAACCACGGAAACAAGGGTTTGACCGGCCCGGGGGAGGCTTTGTGGCTCACAGCCGGCCGCGGGATCGTACACAACGAGGTCCCGGTCGGTGATGCTCACCTATTGCAGCTCTGGGTCAATCTTCCTCGGGCGAAAAAAAACATAGAAGCGAGTTTTCAGGAAATCAAAACTGAAAATACGCCAAGGAGAAAACTGACCGGAGCCGAGGTCATCGTTTTCGCAGGGAGATCCGGAGAAGTAGAGTCACCGGTACGAAATCACGCGAAAGTGACCATGGTCGAGGTACGCCTCGAACCGAACGCTGTCTTCAGCCAGGAGCTTCCGGCGGACTATAACGGCTTTGCAGTTGTCCTCAGCGGCAACGGTACAATTGGTACGACGAATGTGAGTGCGGGACAAGTGGCACGGCTCAAGCGCGAGAGTATTGAGAGTCAGGTCAAGTTCGCGGGTGGAAAGGGCGGGCTGCGGGTGATGCTTTATGCCGGCTTACCGCTGAATGAACCAGTGGCTGCACGAGGCCCTTTCGTAATGAACACCGACGAAGAGATCCTATCAGCATATGCAGAGTTTCGAGAACAGGGTGAAAGGTTCGGTTTAGAAGCAAGCCCGATTACGGTTCAGGCCTGAAAGAGAATTTTTCGTCACAGCAACAAATGCGTAAGAAGAAAGTATTATGACCGACAAGATCGAATCAGCCGTCGGGGAGATACTGGAGAGCACCGAGGTCAAATTGAGCGGATTTGAACGCCATGTTCTGCAAAGTGTTCTTAAGAAGAATACGATCAGTCGTGATACCCGACGCGAATCTTTCGATAACCGCACATTCGGTGAAAGACTCTCAGACCAAGTCGCACTCATCGGTGGATCGTGGACCTTCGTCATCACCTTTGTCTGCATTTTGATCGCTTGGATAGTCTTAAATTCTTTTCTTCTGGTCACATGGGGCAACGAGGCATTTGATCCTTACCCTTACATTTTGCTGAACTTGTTTCTGTCAATGACAACAGCGATCCAGGCGCCAATAATAATGATGTCGCAGAATAGACAGGCGGAGAAAGACCGCATGCAGGCGGCTAACGATTACGAGGTAAACCTAAAATCCGAGCTTGAGATCCAGCGTCTCCACGAAAAGCTCGACGCGCTGCACGAAGGAGAATGGACAGAGCTCCTAGAAGTTCAGAAACGACAGATAAGGCTATTGGAGCGACTTCTGAACGAGAGAGGAACAACGACACGAGCTAGATAATTCCACCTAAGAGATGTAGTGTCCTGGGCAAATTCGCCATGGGGCATCCCTCATCGTTATCCAACCAAAGAGTTTCAGAGAACATCTTGCTTGATGCAAATCACCTTCGGGATTTTCTATTGAGTTTTCGGGTCCTTCCGGGTGGCCTTGGGAAGCGGGTATCGCAGAACGGCAGCAGGTCAGTAACTGATAGAAAATTTTATTATTCATCAACAGTACTTGCCGGATCTTGTAAACCGTTTTCGCATTGACCGAAAGCACAATGTCGGGTCATTTCTGTAGAAAAGCAGGACATCGTGTTCCTCACTATCAAGCATTCGGAGGGATCGTCCGGTCGGCCTTCAATTGTAGAGGGGTTTGGAGTAAGGCTTACTCAATTATTCCCTTTTCTGGTCGCGACGCAATTTTGTGCTGCTTCCGAGCGCCATCAGTGTGTGTTCGGGCCCTTTCGGAGGATTTCCCTAATGCGGGTATGCCGAGATTGTTCGGTGGTTAAAATACTTCAGAGATACTTAAAGCATCAGCACGTTCTGTTGCGAAAGACCATCAGCGCGAGTGTGTCGAAGATCTACACACATCTTTTTAAGTAACAACCTGAAACCTGTTTCGG
>JBGTIP010000056.1:0-17193 GCA_041745615.1 Pyrinomonadaceae bacterium
TCCTGGGACGAATACGAACGCAAATATCTTCGAAAATAGTGTCGGTCAGGGGGCGATTGTCAGCACCGCACTTCGAATGATATTCTTCAAACACGCTCCCGCAGCCCTTTGCGGATGCGTGCCGAGGTGGCGAAATTGGCATTTCTGCCACTCCTTGAAGGTTTCATTTTGAGCCTCGTTTAGGTCGTCGTATTTAACCCCGTATTTTTCAAGTAATTGTATTTGGCTGCATTAGTTGGTCAACAGGTAAAACGGGCTGTGGTGGGGCCAAGCTCGCCTTGTACAACTACTTCTCCAAAGGAGGACCCGTCTCGCTGTTCAAAACTGTCCACAAGGAGTATTTTTCGCCCTCTTATGAGGCATTCGAACCCCGGACATCTGGAGTTTGGGAAACGCAATAACTACCGGTTTGAAGAAACTCAAGCCTGTGGCGCAATTTCCTCAGCTTGCTAAGGCAGGGAAATTCATTTCAATCCTCATACCCCAAGCAGTGGTCATCGACGTTCCCGCAGTAGTCACCTGAAACCT
The DNA here is from genome assembly GCA_041745615.1 of Pyrinomonadaceae bacterium. Classification (GTDB taxonomy): domain Bacteria; phylum Acidobacteriota; class Blastocatellia; order Pyrinomonadales; family Pyrinomonadaceae; genus OLB17. The sequence continues at coordinate 529 of JBGTIP010000056.1, forward strand.
TCTTTCTGATACTCCGTATCAACTTTAAAGACACGACTTCCACGTTCGGATAGTCGTGTCCTTTTTATTGATTGTTCGGCAGGCCAAAGAACCACAAGACAGCGATAAACACCCCTACAGCAATCACCCATAATATGGGAACCAGAAGCATGAGGTAGGCTTCACGATTAAAAGTAAACTTAGTCCATTTCATAGACATTCGAATAGACAGTGGTTATAGCTAAACACACCCATTGAGATTGGCGCAACTCATTTTGAATGAGGTCGAGAATAAATAATCCCCTGCCCAGTAAAGTCCATCGCAGGCTGCACCCTCGATGCCCGTATAGCAATAGAACAGAGGCTGTACGATTGGCATTCTCGAACAAATAGCCACCGTACTACTGCACATACTTCCTCCTCCAACAGGCTCGAAGACGGGTTCAATCCATTGCTCCTCCCAAATATTTGATTCCGCCTCGCCCGACCAGGCTTGAAAGGTGTGGGCTTGTACCCGCGAGAAATTTTGAATCAGTTCTCGAATCTTCATCAGTCCCGGTGTGGAGAAAAATCTCCCTTCTTCCGAAGCAATAGCATGTTGCAGCGTGAGACGGGCGGCATTTTTAATAGTTCGGCCTACGTGAAACTCCTTGCCACCCTTCTCGTCGGCGATGGTTAAGGTTGAGATGCGAAACTTTGCAAATTGCTTACCCGTGTTCTTATTGGGTTCAATTTTAGCTGACATTGTCATCGTATCACCGTCGGAAGACGTTGTTGTGAAAGTGACGTCATCCTTCGAGGCAATTGTTTGGGTGCGCACCCATGTCTGGCCTTCGGCATCACTATATTTCACGAGGAGCGATTTGCCTTGACGCTCCTCTAGCACTTCCAGGGTTCCAATCCCCTGCGCCGTTGAATCGAATAGTTGGATTGTGGTCAGCGTGCCCGACGGGTCCACCCGAAACTCATAAGACCTGGCTCCGAGTAACTGGATATCGAAGGGAAGAACAATTCTCTTGGAGGGAGTTTGGTCCATCCTAAAGACTTTTTGTTGACGGGGTGTTTGAGAAAAGTCGTTTGTGACGAAACGAGAACTGAAAGGACTATAAGAAATCTAATTATCTTCATCTAAAAGCCTCCTTGCATTTTTTAAGGGCAGGTGAACTGCACCAAGTTGTTGGTACGGAAAAAATTGACTGATTAACGAGTTTTTCGAAAGTCTGAGAAACAGAGGGATACTCAGTATGAGAGACCTTCGAGCCACGAACTATGACAGAGATGATTTAGGATGTCAAGGCCAAACGGGAAGCGCTTCGTACGAGTTAACGGGGACATGGCCCAGGAATTGGGCGCATAAAAAACCGTCCTTTCTACGGAGCGGTTTGACTTCACCTTCGGCATCGCAGAAGCCGAGAACCGCATTTCTGCGTCAGCTTCAATTTCCTTAAACGCCAACCAAACCGACTTTTTCCAATGGGGTTCATTCCTATCCGCTACACATTCCAACCAGTAACCCCAAAGGCACTGTTTATAAGCTTTCTTCTCCCAGAACTCGTCACTAGAGGTACTGTGAGACGCATTATTTGCCCCACCTCGAGGACTTTCGCTCTGTCTTCGGTAGGTTCCGCTCCAACGTAGTCTTCCCAGCGGTTGAAAACGTGCCCGTAGTACTTTATTGTTGTTTCAGAGACGTTATCCAAATAGCGTTTTTCTCGAAGGAAGTTTTCGGTGTCTAGTGATGTTTTTATCATAGCTCTCCTTGAACTACTTTGTTTATGCCGAGGTGGCGAAATTGGCAGACGCACTAGACTTAGGATCTAGCGTCGAAAGACGTGCGAGTTCGAGTCTCGCCCTCGGCACCAATTTCAGTTGTCAGTGGTCGGTTGTCAGTTGTCAGAAGTTGGACAAATGATGCTGGCCATTTTCCGTGAGCATGGCGCGGTGGACAGAATCTAACAGCCTACAAACGCCCACTGACACCGGACACCGACAATTGGCCACCGACGACCGACAACGGATAACTGACAACCGACAACTGACAACTGGCCACCGAACGCGCTATGCTTTTTTTGTAAATGAAAAGCGAAATAAAGGATATTTCTCCAACCAGGAAAGAGCTTCATATAGAGATCGACGGCGAGTCGCTCAAGGAAGCTTATGGCCGTGTGAGCCAAAAGTACTCGAAAGGTGCTAATGTGCCGGGATTTCGTAAGGGATATGCCCCGGTCGATGTGGTACGAATGAGGTTTAAGGAAGAGATCAAGAGCGAGGTGCTGCAGGACGTGGTCCCGCGGAGCGTCGCGGAAGCTCTCGATGAGCACGATCTCAGCCCGCTGACTGAGCCCGAACTCCATCTGGATGATCCTGAAAATATTAAGGTCAACGGCAGCCAGTCAATTTCGCTGCATGTCCACGTCGAGGTCATGCCGGAGATCCCTGAGCCAAAGTACGACGGGATCGAAGTAAGCCGGCGGGTTAAACCGGTCGAGGAATCGGAGGTCGAAGACCTTATTGCCGAAAGGCTGCAAAAAGAGGCGGCCCTTATCCCTGTCGAGGGCAGGCCTTCGGAGATCGGGGATACGGTCATAGCCGATCTTGAAGGCCGGTTTGCGGATACGCCCGAAGCCGAGCCCATCACTGCCAACGATCTCGAGATAGTGCTCGGCGATGAGGTGATCGAAAAATCGTTTACGGAAAACCTTGTCGGGGTCCAGGCTGAGGAAGAGAAGGAATTTACCGTGGTTTATCCTGACGGCTTTTCGTCTGAGGCCCTAGCCGGAAAAACGGTCCACTATAAGGCAAAGGTCAAATCGGTCGGCAAGACCGAGGTCCCGGAAATGAACGACGAATGGGCAAAGAGCCTGGAAGAAGGATATGCCTCGATGAAAGATCTTCGCGAACGGCTTACAGCCGACCTGCGAAAATTTTCGGAAGCAGATGCCGATGCCCGGGTCCGAAACGATGTCATCGCAAAGCTGATAGAGAATAATGCGTTCGAGGTGCCGAATACGTTCATCGAAGGCCAGGCCCGCAATCTGCTAAATAATTTCGCCCAGGACCTTCAGCAGCGTGGTGTCGATGTCAGCAAGATGGAGAATGAGTTCATCAAAATGGCATATGGAAATATGCGAACTCAGGCCGAACGCGATGTTATGGGAGCAATGCTCCTCGACAAGGTCGCCGATCTCGAGAAGGTGGTCGTTGCCGATTCCGAAGTTGACGAAGAGATCGAAAAAATGGCCGGTTATTACCGGGCCCCGGCTGACGAGATCCGCGAATCTCTGGAAAAACAGGGCGGCGGTGTCGACAGCATCAGGAACAATCTGAAAACGCGAAAGACGATCGAGGCTGTCGTTGCAAAAGCCAAGGTCATCGACGGGCCGTGGATAGACGAGAATGTAGGCGGGGAAGCCCAGGAGGAGACCTCGAAAAAGGAAGCAAAACCTAAAAAGTCTCCTAAAAAGACCGCAAAAAAAGCGGAGGCTTGATGGCGTTGGGGCAAAAGTAGTTTGTTTTTTTACTTGAAAAGTGTAAAATCGATTGCCGTCCGGTAATCCTCTCAATAACTTAGCTACACTTTTCTAAGGTTTTTGGTAAGGTATTTTCAAGAAGAGAAATTATCAAGAAGAGAAATTATATGGCACTTGTACCAATGGTTGTGGAGCAAACGTCGCGAGGCGAAAGGGCCTTCGACATTTACTCGCGGCTGCTAAAGGACAGCATCATTTTCATCGGAACGCCGATCGACGATCAGATCGCGAACCTCATCGTGGCCCAGCTCCTCTTTCTCGAGGCCGAGGACCCGGAGCGGGATATTAACCTATACATCAACAGCCCGGGTGGATCAATAACCGCCGGGATGGCGATCTATGACACGATGCAGTTCATTAAGAACGACGTCACCACGATCTGCGTCGGACAATGCGCTTCGATGGCGGCGTTGCTGCTTTGTGCAGGAGCACCCAAGAAGCGATTCTCGCTGCCGAACGCACGTGTTCTGATCCATCAGCCGTCGGGCGGGGGTTCCGGCCAGGCGACCGATGTTCGCCTGATGGCAGAAGAGATCATCCGTATGCGTTCACTGACGTCGAAGATCATTGCGCATCACAGCGGCCAGTCGTTCGAACAGGTCGAACTCGACGTCGAACGCGATCGCATCCTGACGCCGATGCAGGCGAAAGACTACGGCCTGATCGATGAAGTGATCGAACATCGGGAGAAGTAGTTGTCAGTTGTCAGTAGTCAGTTGTCGGTTGTCAGTTTCTAGTTGTCGGTTGTCGGTTGTCGGTTTTTAGTTTTCAGATCTTTAAGAAATTGACTCTATGTCCAGGGGACAGAGCTATAGAGAATTAATTGTCTGGCAAAAGGCGATGATACTCGTTACGGACGTTTACAAGTTGGCTGACGGGTTCCCTAAGATGGAACTTTTTGGTTTGAGCAGCCAGATGAGGCGGGCAGTTGTTTCGGTGCCTTCAAACATCGCTGAGGGACAAGGGAGAGATTCGACGAAAGAGTTTATTCGCCATTTATCAATTGCGTACGGATCTTTGATGGAAGTAGAAACTCAGATTCAAATAGCTGCGAATCTTTGTTATATAAAGCAGAACGATGCTGACAAATTAATAGAACGAGCGGCTGAAGTTGGCCGTCTAATGAATGGTTTATCACGGTCATTGCGTAAGTCATTAACTGATAACCGACAACCGACAACCGACAACCGACAACTCTAAAGAATATGCCCCAATTTCACCGTCCGGAAGAATTGCTCACATGTTCATTCTGCGGTAAGTCGCAAAACGATGTGCGGAAGCTCATCGCTGGGCCGGGTGTTTACATTTGCAATGAGTGCATCGACATCTGCAACGAGATAATAAATGATGACGAGCAGACGGCGACGACGGCGGTCAGAGCAAATCTTCCTAAGCCGCAGGAGATCAAGGCCTTTCTCGACGAGTATGTCATCGGACAGGACGAATCCAAAAAGCGTCTGGCGGTTGCTGTTTACCAGCACTACAAACGTCTCGAACTTGCAAAGCGTCGGGGCGAGATAGAGCTTCAGAAATCTAATATTCTTCTGATCGGCCCGACGGGTACCGGTAAGACTTTGCTCGCTCAGACGCTGGCGCGTGTTCTCAGTGTGCCGTTCTGCATTGTCGACGCGACCAGCCTGACCGAGGCCGGATACGTGGGTGAAGATGTAGAAAATATACTTCTCCGTCTACTGCAGGCGGCCGGCGGCGAGATCGAAAAGGCCCAGCAGGGAATTATCTATATCGACGAGATCGACAAGATCTGCCGGAAAGATGACAACCCTTCGATAACCCGCGACGTTTCGGGCGAAGGGGTTCAGCAGGCCCTTCTGAAGATACTCGAGGGTACGATCGCGAATATTCCAGCCGGTGGGGGCCGGAAGCATCCGCAGCAGGATTTTCAGCAGCTTGATACATCGAACATCCTATTTATCTGTGGCGGGGCGTTTATCGGCCTTGAAAAGGTCGTCGAAAAACGGTTTCGCAACAAATCATTGGGGTTCCAGGCCGAAGTCAAAACAAATAAACAGCGCCACATCGAATCGATCAATAAACTCGAGCCCGAGGACCTCATCCATTATGGATTGATCCCAGAGTTTGTCGGCCGTCTGCCGGTCATAGGCACCCTTACCGAACTCGATGAGGCCGCTCTGATCAAGATCCTGACGGAGCCTAAGAATGCTTTGATAAAACAGTACCAGCGTAAGTTTGAGTTCGATAATATCTCTCTCAAATTCAGCGAAGGTGCTCTGCAGGCGATCGCCCACGAAGCCCACAAACGAAAGGTCGGAGCCCGCGGTCTGATGATGATCCTCGAAGAGATCCTGCTCGAATCGATGTATCATCTGCCGTCCGAAAAGAAGGTTAAAGAGATCCTGGTCACACGGGAAATGATCGAACGAAAGGCTCCGGTCTTCGAGATAATGAGTCGATCCGAAGAAGCCGCCTGACATTTGAGGGTCTATCGTGAGATCGTCTATGGTTGACGGCGACCTGCTGCTCCGGGGGCGGATCACATGTTTGTTGGCGAGTGCGCGTCGAAGCGAATAGCCGAATTTTCTTCCCGAGAATTGTAAAAGTTAGCTGCTAATAGCTCTTTATTCGACCATAACCAGCCCCGCAGATCGGCGGATTGGAATAAATTAGGGTTGCTTTTGACGGGCAATTCTGAGTAAATATAGTGAATCCAGAATAATCCGACCCGCTGTCTCGTGTTTTGCTGAGTTCTCCACCGAAGTATGCAAGAATTTACAGACCAAATGCCCTCGGACATTGAGCGTTTTCCGATGGTGCCCATCCGCGATGTAGTCATTTTTCCCTTTACGAAGGTCGCCTTTAAGATCGGACGCCCGAGTTCCGTAATGGCCCTCGAACAGGCGATGGCCGGCGAGCGACAGATATTTCTTGCTACCCAGCATGACGCGACCATTGACGATCCTAATGCAGACCAGATCTATCAGGTGGGAACGCTCGGCCGTATCCTGCAGGCCCAGCGGCAGGATAACGGACAAATAAAGGTCGTCGTCGAGGGCCGGGAGCGGGGCCGTTCGGTCCGCGTCGAACAGGATGCGGATGGAATGTTCTTTGCTCATGTCCGAAAGGTCGGTTCGACGGACGAGTCGGGATATCGCACCGACGGCCTGCTGCAGAAGATCCATTCGCTGGTGGAGCAGTTTTTGCGGGTTTCGCCGGATGCCTATACGGATGCACTGCACGCCAGTCTTCGCGGTGTCTCGGCGGCCCAGATCGCGGATTCGATGTCGTCACACCTCAGGATCGGAGTCGAGGAAAAACAGGCTTTGCTTGAAACAGTGTCCGTGCAGGATCGCCTGCAGAAATTGGTTGAGGTCCTCGAAGCTGAGATAGAAAAAAGACAGCTCGACCGGAATATCCATTCGCGAACCAAAAAGCAGATGGATAAACATCAGCGGGAATATTATCTGAACGAACAGATCAAGGCCATCCATAAAGAATTAGGACGAAAAGATGAAAAGGCCGAACTCGAAGACCTGAAACGGCGGATCGAAGAAGCCGGGATGCCGGAAGAGGCGTTTGATAAGGCAATGGTCGAGTTCTCTCGATTAGAAGCGATGCCGCCCATGTCCGCCGAGGGCACAGTGGCCCGCACCTACCTCGACTGGCTTATTAGTGTGCCGTGGCAGTCCCGTTCGGACGAGATCGAAGATCTTTCAGAAGCAGAAAAGACCCTGAACGAAGATCATTATGGCCTCGAGAAAATAAAAGAGCGCATTCTCGAGTTTTTGGCAGTACGCCAATTGGTTAAGAATCCGAAAGGCACGATACTGTGCTTTGTCGGAGCCCCCGGTGTCGGCAAGACGTCGCTGGGTAAATCGATCGCAAATGCGACCGGCCGCAAATTTGTCAGGCTTGCTCTTGGCGGAGTTCACGATGAGGCGGAGATCAGGGGACACCGGCGGACATATATCGGATCGATGCCCGGGCAGATAATCCAGTTAATGAAACGGGCCGGCACTACGAACCCGGTGATCCTGCTCGATGAGGTTGATAAGTTGGGCCGCGACTACCGCGGCGACCCTAGCGCGGCACTTCTGGAGGTGCTGGATCCGGAGCAAAACAACACGTTTCGCGATCATTATCTCGATGTCGATTACGATCTTTCTCACGTATTTTTCATCGCAACGGCGAATGTGCTTCATACCGTTCCCCCGGCTCTACTGGACCGTCTCGAGATCCTGAGTCTTTCCGGTTACACCGAGAAAGAAAAGTTGGAGATCGCAAAGCAGCACCTTATCCCCAAGCAATGCGAAAACAGCGGTCTCGACTGCGAAAACGTGAAGTTTACGGATGAGGGAATTCTCGAAACGATCAGGCATTACACGCGGGAAGCCGGAGTTCGAAACCTGGAACGCGAGATCGGCTCGTGTTTAAGAAAGATCGCACGAAAATATGTTTCTGCGGACGATAAGGCTGACTTTCGGATCGTTGTCGACGCGGAAAAGGTGCAGGAACTTCTCGGCACGATCCGTTTTCGCAAGCAGGACATCGCAAGAAAGAGCGAGATCGGCCTGGTAAACGGGCTTGCCTGGACCGAGGTTGGCGGCGATATGCTTCAGGTCGAGGCAACGCTGGTTAAAGGAAAAGGCGATGTGACGCTAACCGGAAAGCTCGGCGAAGTGATGCAGGAATCCGCAAAGGCAGCATTGACCTGTGTACGAACGCGGGCGGAAGATCTGGGTATCGATCCGGCGGATTTTCGTGAAAAGGACCTTCACGTCCATGTGCCCGAAGGTGCGATACCAAAAGACGGCCCGAGCGCCGGCATCACAATGGCGACGGCGATGGTTTCTGCCCTCACCCGCCGGCCGGCCCGGCACGATGTGGCGATGACCGGCGAAATAACGCTGCGCGGCAAGATCCTGCCGATCGGCGGCGTTAAGGAAAAGCTATTGGCTGCTCACAGATTCGGCGTGAGGACCCTCATCCTCTCAAAAGAGAATGAAAAGGATCTCGCCGATATCCCTGAGGAAGTCCGCGACGACCTTACGATCCATCTGGTCGACACGATCGACGAGGTCCTGAAGTTTGCTCTCGAGAGCATAGTCGCCGCCGACAAGATGGAAACGCCCCAGGTCTGGGGCCCGGACGCCGGCACAGAGATAACGGCCACCTTAAAATGAAGATAAACTCAGCGGAGTTTATTAGAAGCTCGTTCTCAAAAGAACATTGGGTCACCGACGGTTTGCCTGAGATCGCATTTCTTGGCCGCTCTAACGTCGGGAAGTCTTCTTTGATCAATTCGCTCTTACTGAGAAAAGGTTTGGCCCGCACCTCAAATACGCCCGGGCGTACCCAAAGCATTAATTTTTTCCTGATCAATAGTTCATTCTATTTTGCGGACCTTCCGGGATATGGTTATGCCAAGGTCTCAAAAACAATGAGGTCGGATTGGGGAAAAATGGCTGAGGAGTACTTGGCAGAACGCGATGAGCTGGCACTGTGTGTACAGTTGATCGACTCAAGACACAAGCCGTCGCCCCTGGATATTCAACTCAACGAATGGCTGACCTTTCACCAGAAGCCCCATATCATAGTCGCAACGAAAGCAGATAAGTTATCCAGAAATGAACTGCATAAGTCGCTCGCCGCGGCCCGGAAACAATTCGAGGGCGTTTCGATCATCGCGTATTCGGCCCAATCTGGACGGGGGCGGGACGAGTTGTGGTACACAATAAATAATGCGATAAATTAATGCATTTTTAATTTGATTTTGAGCTGAGATGCTGTATATAATCATCTTTCCCTATATTTCAGGGTCCGTGCAGAAGCGATAGTGCTTATTTCTTAAGTATTACTACATACAGTCCATACAATTTTCTCCGCCTATAATAAATTTACCGGCCCCTTACGCGTTACGTCGCGAGAAAATTGATTGTAACCTCAATATTAAGTTGCTGAACATATCAGTTTTCGATCATTTTTCAAACAATGGCTACCAAAACGACACCATCCCGAAGGCCTAAAGCCTCAAAACCCACAGAAGAAACGGCTGTACCCCTCGCCGAAGAGCCCGAGTCGAAAGACGGTGACGGAAGGAAGAACCACAACACTTCCGACGACACTATGCTGAACCTCGCGGGACTTAAGGATATGTCCATCAGCGAGCTCACCCATATTGCAAAAGAAATGGGGATCGAGGGCGCGACAGGTTTACGTAAGCAGGAACTGATCTTCAAAGTTCTGGCCGCGCAAACTGAGAAGAGCGGACTGATCTTTTCCGAGGGCGTCCTCGAGACGCTGCCGGACGGTTTTGGATTTTTGAGGGCCCCTGAATATAACTATTTGCCAGGGCCGGACGATATATACGTCAGCCCGTCGCAGATACGCAAATTCGATCTGAGGACCGGTGATACCGTATCAGGTCAGATCCGGCCGCCGAAGGAAGGCGAGCGTTATTTTGCGCTCATCAAGGTCGAGGCGATCAATTTTGAAGCGCCCGAGCAATCCCGAGAAAAGATCTTTTTCGACAACCTGACTCCGCTTTATCCGGATGAGCAGTTGACGATGGAGATCGAGAAAGACTCCGACAAGATATCAGCCCGCGTTATCGACCTTGTAACTCCGATCGGCAAGGGCCAGCGTGCTCTGATCGTCGCGCCGCCGCGCACCGGTAAAACGATGCTGCTGCAGACGATCGCGAATTCCGTAACCGAAAATCATCCGGAGGTTACGCTTATCGTGCTGCTCATCGATGAGCGGCCGGAAGAAGTCACCGACATGCAGCGTTCGGTAAAAGGTGAGGTCATTTCGTCAACCTTTGACGAACCGCCTACACGTCACGTGCAGGTGGCCGACATGGTCATCGAGAAAGCGAAACGACTGGTTGAGCACAAACGCGATGTGGTCATACTTCTCGATTCGATCACGCGTCTGGCCCGTGCTCACAACGCCGTCGTGCCGCCATCAGGCAAGATCCTCTCCGGTGGTATAGATTCGAATGCATTGCAGCGTCCTAAGAGATTCTTTGGCGCAGCCCGCAACATCGAGGAAGGCGGCAGCCTGACGATCATCGCAACTGCCCTGATCGATACGGGTTCGCGAATGGACGACGTTATTTTCGAGGAGTTCAAGGGAACTGGTAACTCCGAGATCCATCTTGACCGGAAGCTCTCTGACAAGAGACTTTTCCCGTCGATCGACCTGCAGCGTTCGGGAACGCGAAAGGAAGAGCTGCTCATCAGCCCTGAGGACCTGAACCGGATCTGGGTCATGCGCCGCGTGCTCAACCCGCTATCGCCGGTCGAGCAAATGGAGGTCGTTCTCGAACGACTTTCGAAGACCAAAACCAACGCCGAATTCCTGGCGTCGATGCAGACCTAGTCAGTTGTCGGTTGTCAGTGGCCAGTTGTCAGGGGGGTTAGGTCAGATTTTCTGACAACTGACCACCGGCAACTGGCCACTACTTATTTATGCGCGTCGCCGTAATTTCCTCAGAAGCTGTTCCATATTCCAAAACAGGCGGCCTTGGCGATGTCGCGGGGGCTCTACCAAAGGCACTGAAAAGGATCGGGATCGATTCGCTGCTGATCACACCCTGTTATCTGCAGACGAAGGGCGAATATCTTTGGAGCATGGCCATCGACGATCTTTGGGTCACATGGCGGGGTCGTCCTTATCAAGCTAAGGCGTTTTACAGCGAGGCAAACGGATCACCGACCTTTTTGATCGATGCTCCGTCGCTGTTTCACCGAGATTCGATATACGGATATACCGAGGACTACGAGCGGTTCGCCTTTTTCAACCATGCGGCTTTGGCGTTGCTCGAACGGATCGGTCATGCACCTGACATTGTCCATCTAAACGACTGGCACTGCGGATTTGCAGCCGTCGAGCTTGCCGCGAAACGCCGCTATGATCCGTTTTGGCGGTCCACACGAACGGTTTTTTCGATCCACAACATGGCATATCAGGGTGGATTCGGAATGGGCGAACTGCCTGCGCTTGGATTTACCTCTGACTGGTCTCGAAATGCATTCAGCTTCAACGGCTACGCATCGGCGATGAAGGCAGGCCTGGAGGTTTCGGACACACTGTCGACGGTATCCCGGCGATATGCGAAAGAGATACAGACGGGCGAGTTTGGTTATGGACTCGACTGGCTCACTCGCCAGCGGTCCGACCGCTTGATCGGCATCACCAACGGCGTCGACTATGAGGTTTGGAACCCGGCAACCGACCCGGAACTTCCAGCACATTTCACGATCGACGATCTATCTGGAAAAGCAGATTGCAAAAGAGCCTTGCTCGAACATTTTGGCCTGCCATTCGAGCCCGAGCGTCCGATCTTTGCCTGCGTGACAAGGCTGACTCCGCAAAAGGGCGTTGAGTTGATCCGCCAGGGGGCCGCGGACATTCTGGCTGCCGGCGGGTTCTTTATTGCACTCGGGTCCGGAGAAAAGGATTCAGAATCGTTTCTTCAGGCACTTCGAGATTATGCCCCGTCACGGGTCGGCGTCTATATCGGCTACAATGAAGGGCTTGCTCACCTGATCGAGGCGGGTGCGGATATGTTTCTAATGCCTTCAAAGTTCGAGCCGTGCGGGTTAAATCAGATGTATTCGCTGCGTTATGGCACCGTGCCGATCGTCAGGGCAACGGGGGGGCTCGATGATACGGTCGAGAATTGGAATGCAGTTACCCGCCGTGGGAACGGATTTAAATTCAGCGAGTTCCGGGCAGACAAGCTCTTGGAGAAAATATACGAGGCCCGGTTCGCCTACGGGGACAAAGTCACATGGAGCCAGATCCAGCGAAATGGTATGGCGGTCGATAATTCGTGGGAGAATGCGGCGCGTAACTACCACGAGCTCTACCAATGGACAATGAACCGATAACGAGCTTCGCGGTAGAAGATGGTGTAATTCTTCGCCCTTTTCGCAGCGAAGATGCCGAGTTAGTTTACACAGCCGTTGTCGCTAACCGCGACCATTTGGTTGAGTACATGCATTGGATGGTGCCGGAATATTCGATCGACCATGCAAGAGAGTTTATCGAGTTGAGTAGAAAGGCCGCGGAAGAAAATAAGTCACTAGGCTTTGGGATTTTTAAGGGGCCGCACCTGCTCGGATCCATTGGTTTCGTCAATTTTGACCATGCCGCCCGAAGGGCGGAGATCGGTTACTGGATCGACAAAGCGCACGAAGGTCAGGGGATCATTTCGAGGTCATGCCGCGCGCTGATAAACTATGCTTTCGAACATCTGAAGTTGAATCGGGTCGAGATAAGATGCTCAACGGAAAACGCCCGCAGTGCGGCGATTCCGTTACGGTTCGGATTCACCCACGAAGGCACGCTGCGTCAGAGCGAAATGCGAAACGGGAAGCTTCACGATTTTGCGATCTACGGCCTTCTGGCTGCTGAGTGGAAAGATCGATTTTAGAGTTTTGCCGTAAAAGTTGAGTTAGAGAAGCATATGATAATCGTCATTATCGGCGCCCAGTGGGGCGATGAAGGGAAGGGGAAGGTCGTCGACCTGCTGGCGGACCGATTTGATATCGTTTCGCGTTACCAGGGCGGGCATAATGCCGGTCACAGCGTTTATGTTGGCGATAAAGCATTTGTTTTGAGGCTTTTGCCGTCAGGTATCATTCACCCGGATAAGATCTGTGTGCTGGGTAACGGCATGGTCATCGACCCTAAGGCTTTTTTCGAAGAGGTCGATCAGATCGCTGAGAAGGGAATTTCCGTTACGCCCGACCGGCTGAAGGTCTCGAGCCGTGCGCACCTGATAATGCCGTACCACCGGGCACTTGACCACACCTCCGAAGAGCGGCTGGGGAATGAAAAGATCGGTACGACCCTGCGGGGAATCGGACCGGCATACGAAGATAAAGCGGGCCGCCGCGGAATCCGCGTGGCCGATGCAATGTCGCCTGAGATACTCAAACTCAGAGTAGAACGCAACCTGGAAGAGGCTAACCGCATAATCGTCCTTTTCGGCAATCAGCCTCTCCGTTCCGATGAGATCCTCGAGGAGATCACTCCGCTGGTCGAACGGCTCCGGCCCTTTGTCAGCGAAACGTCGCACTTTCTGGCCGAAGCAAGAAAGGCGAATAAAAAGATTCTGTTAGAGGGAGCACAGGCGACGCTGCTGGATGTAGACCACGGTACGTATCCTTACGTGACGTCTTCTAATCCGACATCGGGCGGCGCGGCCGTGGGTGCCGGTATACCGCCGCACCACATTACCGGCGTACTTGGGATCGTCAGGACGTACGCAACCCGCGTCGGGGAAGGGCCCTTTCCTACCGAGATGATCTCCGAAGAAGAAGATATCGCCAATCTCATTCGTGAACGAGGCAACGAATACGGTTCGGTCACGAAACGCCCGCGTCGCTGTGGATGGTTCGACGCCGTTGCGACCCGATATGCGGCTGAGCTCAATGGGTTTGATTCGGTCGCTCTCACCAAGCTGGATGTACTCGACGCCCTCGAGGAGGTCAAGGTTTGCGTGGGTTACGAGATCGACGGCAAGCTCATCGACACTTTCCCGGCCGTATCGAGCGAACTCCGGGCGATAAAACCGATCTATGAGACCCTGCCTGGATGGATGTCCGACACGGTCGGGACCACCGAATTTGATCAACTGCCCGAAAAGGCACAGAATTATGTCCGATTTCTGTCTGACCAGATCGGGGTCGAGATCGGCCTTATCTCGACCGGTCCGGAAAGGGACCAAACCATAATTCTGAAGCAGTCGATCATGGAGGGTTGGTTTAGTAAATAGTGGTCAATGGACGAGGTGCAGATCGTTACGTTCGATGATGCATTTGCCGGCGATTTCGCACGGTTAAATTACGAATGGATCGAAGAGCATTTTGTGATCGAGGATCATGATCGCGAAATGCTAGACGACCCTGGAAAATATATTGTCGAGCCTGGCGGGCAGATCTTCTTTGCGTTGGTGGATGAAAGGGTCGTCGGAACGGTGGCATTGATCTGCGATCACGATGACAGGTTCGAGCTGGCAAAAATGGCGGTTTCACCCGATCTCAGGGGCAGGGGAATCGGCGAAAGATTGATCCTGGCGTGCATTGAATTCGCTCAGAAAACCAGGAAATCAGCCATATTCCTTCTCTCAAACACCAAACTAACCCCGGCGATCAATCTATATAAGAAGCATGGTTTTGTCGAAACTCCGCTCGATCCAGCATCGCCTTACGAACGTGTGAATATCAGGATGGAACTTGCCATACACAAGCATAATAGGTAGAATTTTCAATTCGGCCTGACATCGTCCGGCCGCGTGGTCCGATAGCTCAGTCGGTAGAGCAAGTGGCTTTTAACCACTGGGTCGCAGGTTCGAGTCCTGCTCGGATCACCAAATATTGCAACAGTTAAGGCGTCCGTGTCGGACGCCTTTTTCTTGCGAGTGAGCCAGGCGTGCGCCAAACTGGAAAAATTAACTTTCTCAACCCCTTAATAGATAACCATAAAGTTGGCGAATGAAAATATAAGAAAGGAAAACGATCAGGCAATAGTAAAAAATCCGGAAATAAAAACTATAAGGCTTTATGATCTTCGCCACACCATGGCAACACTGCTTCTATCGAAAGGCATCAATCCAAAAATTGTCTCAGAACGGTTAGGACATGCCTCAATCGTTTTGACACTCGACACATATTCACACGTCTTGCCAACGATGCAAACGGACGCCACAGAGCAGATTGAAAAGCTGATGTTTGGAACGTAAATTCTCGGATTGGCACACGCCTGGCACACATGGTAAAAAGTGACCCGAGCTTAGGCTACTCTAAGTGTTGCAATATCAGGAGGAAACGAGAGGTGGCATGATTGACGACCCAATGATCAGCAATCATTATGCTTCGAAGAAACGCTATATACGGGTCCAAAACTCTGCGGTAGTTACTTGTTTAATTTGACGACCCTCATGTCTTCTTATTTGCATATACACGCGCGTCGACAAACTAATGGTTCCTAGCACCTGGGCCTCACCACTTCAAGAATCGTGACCTGATCACTGAATATCAGAGTACCGCCAGTTTGAAGAAAATAACCGATGGCGATCCGGGTGTGGTCCGGGCACGGAAAATGCTTTGGGGTAGTGGTTCGTCCCGAGTCAGTTTCCTCGAAGTAATACCGCAGGGACTTACTGATTTTTGGGTATTCGTGCGTCTAGCCCTTCCCCCACATGCTGATTCAACTTCCGCTTGCGAGTAGATCTTATCTTCAATGTCGGCGCGGCTGAACACTTCGGTCTCAGCACCGAATTCTATATTATTCAGTTCCTCTCTCGAGGTAACTTTTCCATCTCTTTCTAGCTTGATTTCCGTCAGCGGCTTCGATGCTATGACTACAGTCAGCAACTCACCAGCGTAGTTAGGTCCTTGAGGGGTGATATTGAAATACGGAACGTCATCACGCTGGTCAGGGATATCGACAAGGATGCCGGGTCCCACGGAATTATCGTCTCTGATGGACTCGGGAAAAATCATATAAGGCACCCCAAGGCTGCCGTCGGCAAACGTCTCTCGGTTGAATACATAAAGATAGCCCTCTACGGAAGACTCGATTGCAAATCGGATCTTTTCGCCTGGCCTGAACCGGGTTTCGATGCCGACGCGCTCGGCCAGCCACATTTGACGTCCCTTCGCTCCATCAACCACTTCGAATAAATGTCCTCTTTCATTCTCTTGAGGTGGCCGCAATCGCCACATGGTTACACCTATTTCGGAAACCACTGGTTCTACCGGCTTAGTGTTTTTTGTACCTGATCCGGGGGAGGCACGGGGCCCACGCGCTGGTCTTTTTTCTGATCTAACAAAGTTATATTTGGCGCGTCTTTGCCTGCTAGAGCTGCGAGCCGTGGCCGGTCGCTTTTCAGCAAAATCATCGGAAGTTATTGACCTGTCTTGGGTACCTTGTTGCCCATATACCGGACAAGAAAATGCAAAACTAAGGAGACAACTGTACATCAATGTCCTTGTAACTTTCATATTTTTATCTCTATTTGATAAGCATTCTTCATTTGCTCCTATCGGAGCGTGCCACTATCAGCGGTCGGGTCTCGGATTCACGGCGATAGAAAACACGTGGACGCTGGAGATCGTTGCGTCCGAATGAGACCAGCTTCTTGTTCTTTTCTCGTTCTAGTTTA
>JBGTIP010000057.1:0-65440 GCA_041745615.1 Pyrinomonadaceae bacterium
GCGGTTCTCTGAGCTTGAGATCGACACGGCCCGCGATCTGATATATGACCGGCGAAAGTTTGAAGGCGATATTTGCACGTATGATCCGCTTGGAGATTTTTCGAATATGTTCCAGGGCAAATCGGCACAGTCGATCAAGCCTGACATTTCGAACCTGCCGATCGAAGAGAAGCTTAAACATCACATCATCGACGGCGAGCGTATCGGGCTGGAGGATTCGCTAACGGTTGCGCTCGAAAAATATCCGCCGCTTGAGATCATCAACGACATTTTGCTGGATGGTATGAAAACGGTCGGCGATTTATTCGGGTCAGGCCAGATGCAGCTTCCGTTTGTGCTGCAGTCGGCCGAGTCGATGAAGGCCGCGGTGCGGTTTCTTGAGCCCTTCATGGAGAAGGTCGAGGGCTCGAATAAAGGGGTGTTGGTGTTGGCGACCGTCAAGGGTGACGTGCACGATATCGGCAAGAATCTGGTCGACATCATCCTGACAAACAACGGCTACAAAGTAATAAATCTCGGTATCAAACAGCCGATCGACGACATTTTGCGTTCGTGGGAAGAAACGGGGGCGGACGCGATCGGGATGAGCGGGCTGCTTGTGAAATCGACGCTTATCATGCGTGACAATCTCGAGCTGATGAATGAACGCGGCATTAAGGTACCGGTCATTCTCGGCGGAGCTGCTCTCAATCGACGGTACGTCGATAATGATCTCATTCCGCTTTATAACGGGAAGCTGTATTACGCACGAGATGCTTTTGACGGGCTGCACGCGATGGATGAGCTGACTTCAGGAGAGGCTGTAAACGCAGAGCTCGCCGAGGACGCGGAGAAAGCAAGAGCGGTTGCGACAGACGGTTCCGAAAGCTCCCCTACTTTCGAAGGAGGGGTGGTACCCGCTGCGGGTGACGGGGAGGTTCCGTCGGACGGCAGCGTTGAGACTGTTGCCGACGCCGAGGACCTCGTTGGCGAAGACGCCAAGCTCGGCAAGACGGCCGCTCGCGTTTCGACACGTTCGACAGGTGATACTACGCACACTACCAGATCCGAAGTGTCCTCGGTCGAACAAATGCCTAAGGCCCCTTTTTACGGCTCAAAGGTCGTCGAGATAACGGATCTGACTAAGATTTTTAACTTTATTAACGAGACCGCTTTGTTTAAGGGCCAGTGGCAGTATAAGCAGGGCAAATCGTCGAAAGAAGATTACGAGGACCTGCTCAAGACGACGGTTTATCCAAAATTTGCCGAGATCAAGGCGCAGGCGATACGCGAAAAACTGCTTGAAGCAAAATTGGTTTATGGCTATTTTCCTTGCCAGTCTTCTGGGAATGATCTGATCATTTATCAGGACGACGAAAAAACGGAACGCTTGCGATTCACATTTCCGCGTCAACCGGTCGAGCAGCGGGGCGGGAAGAATCTGTGTTTGGCGGATTATTTTGCGGATGTTGACTCTGGCAAAGTTGACGTCGTCGCATTTGACCTCGTGACCATGGGGCGAAAGGCGAGTGAGCATTCGGCCGGGCTATTCAAGTCTGACAATTACACGGACTATCTGCTATTTCACGGCCTTTCGGTCGAATCGGCCGAAGCCCTGGCCGAGATGTGGCATAAACGCATCCGCGAGGAACTCGGGATCGCGGGAGCTGACGCTCCGCAGCTTGCCAAATTATTTCATCAGGGATATCACGGTTCGCGGTATAGCTTTGGCTACCCAGCGTGCCCGAATATCGAGGACCAGACAAAACTTTTCGAACTTCTCGAACCCGAAAGGATCGGCGTCGAACTAACAGACGAGTACATGCTCGACCCAGAACAGTCGACTTCAGCCATAATCGTTCATCATCCGGAAGCGAAGTATTTTAATATTGAGTAATTGATAACGTAGTCCATTTTAAGTTCGACAGTTTGCTGGAGATTACGGTAAATCTGAATGCAGTTGCACAAGGTGGTGCTATAATTCGCTTATGCAGGATGTCATTGACAACGAATTGAGAGAAATATTTAAGGAGGCGATCATGGAGTCTCTGGAAGAGAAGCCGGGCTTTATGAAAAAAATCCTTAGGGAGATCAGCGAGGACATAGCCTTGGGAAGAGCGATTGAAGAAGGCAAGAAAACCCCGAAGATCTCACGTGAAGAAGTTTTTAAGACATTGGAGCGATAAGCTTGAAAGTCGAATTTCACACTAGTTTCGATGATGATCTTAAGGCCATTGAAAGCAAAAAAGTCCGCGACCGCGTTCGATCGGTCATCAAAGAAGTCGAATCGGCACAGTTGCCTCAAGTTATCCACAACCTGATAAAGCTAAGAGGATTTTCTTCATTCTTTCGGATAAGGGTGGGAGATTACCGTATCGGTATAGAACTGGATAAAGAAACGGTGATCTTTGTTCGAGTGCTAAGGCGACGAGACTTCTATCGTTTCTTTCCATGATAGTGTCGGATCAAATCGTCAAAGATAATCATGGGCGCGCATTACATTCAGATAACGCAGCTTTAGAGCCCTCAAAGAGGGAAGCTGCCGTATTGGCTGTCGGCGAGCGTATCGGTTTTCGGCTTGCTCATCGGATGAACCTGGGCAGATGGAAACGTCTGATGACGTTCTGCCAACGGCACATTGGCTCTCTTTGGATCTACCTCGCCACGTACAATTTAATGAACGTCTTCGGCATTGAGAATGTCGAGAACGCCGATGTCGATACCCCGCTTGTGCTTGTAGCTAATCACCGCTCTTTCTTTGACATGTACACGGTGTCGAGCGTGATCTTTCGCCGGACGCGGCGGCCCGTCACCTTATTTTTTCCGGTGAGGGCAAAATTCTTTTACGACAATCCGATAGGTTGGTTCGTCAATTTTGTAATGGGCTGGTTCTCGATGTACCCGCCATTTTTTCGTGAGGCTCGGGATGCTCGGAAAAGGGAATTTGATAAATACTCGATGCGGCGGCTGATACAGCTTTGCAGCGAGGGCCACGGTCACATGATCGGGTTTCACCCGGAGGGTAAGCGAAACATGGAGGGCGGCCCGTACGATTTGCTCCCGGCTCAGCCGGGCATTGGAAAAGTGATCTACGCCGCCCGGCCGCAAGTGATACCTGTTTTTATTGCCGGTCTCGGCAATGATCTTCCGAAGCAGATCATGGGAAATTGGACCGGCGGGGAAAAGGTGCGAATTTGGTTTGGCGAACCTATCGACCTGGCAGAGTTCTACGAAAAAAGCGATCGGCTCCGGACGCACAAGGAGATCGCCGATCACCTGATGGCGAAAATCGCGGAACTCGGACGGGCCGATAAGGAAGAAGTCGGTCGCCTTTAACTTTCCATCATTGCCTGGGTGCGGAATTACTATCGTTCTCGGCGACCACGGCGGCCTCTTTTTCCTTCATGATATCTTCCGGTGATCTCCAGCCCGCTCGCCGAAGCAGGTCCACAACAAAGCGAATAGGAACCGCCATATTTGCGGCCGCACTCTCGGTAAACACCCCGAAGTTCACCCCGATCACACGGCCTGCCTGTCCAAACAGCGGGGCACCCGATCCGCCTTCAGCGGTCTTGGCGTCATGGACAATACGTCTGGAATCGAGGTCGGTAATTAGGCCCTGGGTTGTCAGCGGAACTATTTTTTGCGACTGGGCGAGGAAATTTATCAGATTCTGCCGCGAGTTTCCGAATCGCTGATTGATGGACTTGGCTTCGTCGTCGTCTACCATGGCAAGCAGCCGATCTGGCCCATTTGGGTAGCCCATCGACACCACTGTCTTGCCGATGGCGACCGACTCGGTATCGGTATCTATCGGCAAGGAGGGGATCTCATCCGGCAGAAGTGTCGGATCAACCGTGCCGACGGCAACATCCTCGCGGTCACCGAGCTGGCGGATCCGCATCGGTATAGGCTGTCCGAAGTTGGGAAAGTAGATCACGAGCCGTCTGACCCTGGGGCGTCCGCCCGCGATCTGCATCATCTGCTTGACCTGGTCATCCTCTTCCCACGGCTGGATCACGTGGCGGTTCGTGACGATATAGCCACCGCCAACGTGGAAGCCGGTCCCGATGAAATCGTACTCAACTGTAGATCCATCGCCCTCGGTCGTGAGCCCCGCTTGAGGAATGCCTAGCGGGCGTGACGGATCCTCTGATTCAGTCGGTTCATACGGATTTGGGCTGAAAGCCTGAGGATCGGCATACCTCAATACCTTACCGCTCTTTCTCTCCACAAGGTCATATACGCCGACGATCAGACAAACGCCGCCGCCGTAGTCCACCCGAAGGTTAGGCGCAAGCGATACGGTTTTCATCAAGTCCCTGTTGGTTTTGTCGAGCTCACCGATCTGGTCGCTCGTTTGCCCAAGCTTTTCTTCAAGTTTCGAAATTATCGCGCTCTGCTGTTCGGCCTGGCGTCTGCTTTCCCTTAATTCGTTATTCAGAGCCGAGCCAATATAGAGGATCCCGGTGACGAAACCGATAAATATCACGAGTACGATCAGCTTAGTGGTCCAGGAAATTTCGCGGGACAGTTCGCGGACAAACTCGCGAAGAAAGGCCTTGGCGTCATCACGTTTGACTGACGATGCGGATTCCAGGGCTGCATCCTCGATAAAGCGCGAGATATTAGGCTGGTCGCGATTGGTAGTGATCAAAGACGATCTTGACTCGAGGGAAAAGAATGCGAAAGAAATGTCCGAGCCGCCTACATCGATCACATCGCCATCGCTGATCGCGATATAACGGCGGATCGGCTTCTGGTTCACCCGCAGGTCCAATTCGGCATTAAAATCGATGATCCGGTAAACGCCGTCGGCATTCTCGAGGTCAATCCACATCTCGGCGTTATCCACGTTTGGCATGTGGATCTGGAGATCGCTTGTGTCATCGGAACCGATACGGATCCGTTCATCGGAGAAGAATTCTGTCCGTTTTTCCGACCCGACCGTTATGTGGATAATAATGCCAACTGCCATTCAGGGTAATGCCTTCGCCGTTGTGATATTAACATAAAGCCAAGGGTCTAAGATGCCAATTGAGCCTCCGGCGTGGCAAAATAAAGGTTTATGACACGCAAGAAGATAATCACCGACCGGGCCCAACTCGAGAAGCTGGCGCCTATGCTAAAGGCTCCTATAAAAAGGCAGGTTTTCGTTTGTACAGGAAAGTCGTGCTCACTGGTCGGCGGCCCGGAAGTGATGGCTGAGTTTGCCCGCATTCTAGAAGAAAAAGGTCTTCGTCAAGGCAAGGTGTCAAAGGGCCGCAACCCGATGGGAGAGGTTGTTTTGACCGAATGCGGGTCTATCGGATTTTGTTCGATCGGTACGGCGGTGATGGTCTATCCCGACGGAACGATGTACGGACAAGTGCAGCCGGAGGACGTAGACGAGATCGTTACCAAACATTTGGTAGATGGAAAGGTTGTGAAGAGGCTGGCCCTGATGGAATTGCCGCAGTCTTAACGGCAAATGCCCTAGCTGATTGTCAGCTAAGTACCTGTTCTTTGCTTAAGCCGTCTTGCAGATCGAAGTTTTGCCAGATGTAGTCTTGCCCTATTGCCGCCGGAGGACGCCTGTCCCCCGGCGGCAATGTCTTATTGAATACTCTGGAAAAACGGAATAACATATAAGATTGTATTTTCGTCGGGTAGTTTGCCTGGTGTAGGTTGTTGGAGACTGCGGGGGCCGGGAGGTTTTCCCCGTGGTTTTCGTACGCCCGGTATGGTAAGGAAAGGGGAGGCTTATGTTATCGAGGGTGTTGGGCCCCGCGCAGAGGATCGGTTTTAGTTTATTAGTTGTTTGGGTTTTGGGTTTGGGGGTTTTTGCTCAGGCGCCGTCGACCGGGACGATCGAAGGGCGCGTGCTGGACCCGTTCGGTGCCTTGATTCCCGGGGCGACGGTAACGCTTCGTTCTGCTGACGGGACCGCGAGGGAGGCCGTCACCAATGCGGAGGGGGCATTCAAATTTGACCAGGTGCAGCCGGGACAGTATTCGATACGTGCTGCGGCGACGGGGTTTGACCTTCATGACCGCGAGGCCGTGGCCGTCACGGCGGGCTCGGCTACGCGGGTGGACATAACGCTGACACTTTCGGTGGCAGGGGAAGTAACGGTCGGGGGAGATTTCGAATTGGCGGCGGACCCTGATTCGAATGCAAGCGCCACGATCCTAAAGGAGGCCGATATCGAGGCTCTCCCGACGGACCCTGAAGAGTTGCAGGCCGCTCTCGAGGCTTTGGCGGGGCCCGGTGCCGGGCCGGAGGGGGGTGAGATCTTTATTGACGGCTTTTCGGGTGGGTCGATGCCCAGGCGCGATTCGATACGCGAGATTAGGATCAATCAAAACCCGTTCTCGTCGGAATACGACCGGCTGGGGCTGGGCCGCATCCAGATCTTTACGAAACCAGGAACGGACGATTGGAACGGCGAGATCGAGTTCGATTTTGAGGACGAATCGCTCAATTCGCGAAACCCTTTTGCATCTAACCGGCCGCCGTATCAGAGGCGGGATATTGAATTCGAGCTAAGCGGCCCCATCGTCAAGGAGCGTGCTTCATTTTACGTCGAACTCGAACATCAAACGACCGAGAATAACGCAGTGATCAATGCTCTTGTGCTGGACCAGGGGCTCAATATTGCATCGTTCAGCCGGGCCGTTAGCGTGCCGTCACGGTCTATCGAGTTCAGTCCGAGGATCGACCTTGCACTGAGCGATACACACACGCTGTCAGGGCGGTATTTTTACGAAACTTCGCGGCGGACCAATGCCGGGCTGGGGGGATTTAACCTTTCGTCGAGGGCGTTCGAAACATCAGATTCCGAGCATGTCATCCGGCTGACAGACACACTGGTGCTTTCGCCCTCTATAGTTAACGAGACGCGCTTTCAATACATCAGGCGTCGGTCGGAGCGAACCGGCGGCGGTGATGGACCGACGATCCGGGTTCTCGATGCGTTCACTACGGGCGGGGCGAATATCGGACTTTCGTTTGCTAACGATGACCGCATCGAGATCAACAACAGCACTTCCTGGACAAGGGGCAGCCACGCTTTCAAATTCGGTGCGCGCGTGCGGCATTACAGGCTTCTCGACGTGTCCGAGGGTAACTTTGCCGGGACGTTTACATTTACATCGCTCGAACAATATAGAGATACCATATTGAACGTTCCGGGAGCGGGGCCGACGCAGTTTTCGATAGCCGGGGGCGAGCCTTCGGCGTCGGTGACGCGAACGGACGCCGGCCTGTTCATCCAGGACGACTGGAAAATGCGTCCGGACCTGACGCTGTCCATTGGGCTGCGATATGAGAATCAGACAAATATAGACAGCAATGCGGACCTGGCGCCGCGATTAGCGGTCGCGTGGGCACCGGGCAGCGGTACAGGAAAGCCGAAGACCGTCTTTCGCGGAGGGGTCGGCGCGTTTTACAACCGGTTCAGTGAAGGACTGACATTGCAGACGGCGCGATTTAATGGTCTGAACCAGCAGCAGTTTGTCGTATCCGACTTCGACATTCTCGACGGACCCGTCTTTACGATCGACGGTGTATCCAATGTGCCGACGATCGACGAGCTAACGGCTTTTGCGCAGCCGCAGACCACCCGCATCGTCGCACCCGGCCTGAGAACGCCGAGAACCGTACAGGCGGTGGTCAGCGTCGAACGGCAGTTGCCTTTTCGAACGACGCTAAGCGCGACCTTCACGACTACGAGCACACGGCGTTTGCTGAGGTCGCGAAATATAAATGCACCAGTCGATGGCGTGCGTCCGGTGCCGGGTGCGGGGAATATATTTCAATACGAATCCACCGGCCGGCTCGACCAGAAGCAGTTCAGGATCAATTTTCGTTCAAATTTTCGGGAGGGAGTTTCAATATACGGCAATTATACTCTCGGCAGGGCACAGAGCGATTCGGACGGTGCCGGTACGTTCCCCGTAGATCAGTTCGACTTTAGCGGAGAATACGGCGATTCGCTGCTCGACGTTCGTCACACATTTTCGACGGGTGCCCGCTTTGACGCTTTTTGGGGGATCCGAGTAAGCCCATTTATAACGTATCGTTCGGGCGTGCCGTTTAATATCACGACCGGGCAGGATAATAACGCCGATACCATCTTTAACGACCGGCCGGCGTTTGCAACGAGTCTTGATGAACCGGGCATAATCGTGACGAGATTCGGGGCATTCGACCCGAACCCGGAGCGAGGCGATATCATCATTCCACGTAATTTCGGACGCGGGCCGTCGTATTTTAATGTAAACCTTCGGCTGGCAAAGGAATTCGGCTTTGGCCGTAAGGGTGGAGAGGATGAGGACAGCCGTTATTCGATAGAAATCGCGACCCAGATCTCTAACCTTTTTAACACGAATAATGGCGGCACACCGGTCGGAAATCTACGATCAAACTTTTTCGGTGAGCCGGTTTCACTCGCTGGATGGTTTGGCCGCGGCGGCGGCGGCGGAACTGCCGGAAATCGGCGAATAAGGCTGTCGCTGGAATTTAGTTTTTGACCTGAATTTTTATTTTTTGAACACAGAGAAAATAGCTGGAAAGGGCATTCGAATAGACGTTTGTATTTAGTGAACGGAAGAAAAGCATGTAAAGCACAGTGGCAAACAAATTTGTCCACGGTGGGCATACCGGGAGTCTGTTCATAATCTCCGATAACTTTGAATTCGTGCCGCATTCCTCATCAGTTTGCGGCCCTTTTTTGCGCTTTGCCTGGAACGCGATGACTTTCTATTTCGTGCCCGGTATGGCAAGTTAAAGAGTGTATGTTTAAGGTTTTGACGGCAGCCGAGATGCGCGAAGTCGACCGGCTGACTACGGAGAAATACGGCATTCCATCGCTGCTGTTGATGGAAAATGCGGCCCATGCCGTTTCACGGGTGATCGCGCAGAGATTCTTTGGGGATGTCGCCGGCAAGTCGGTGCTTATCTTGTGCGGTCCGGGAAACAACGGCGGCGACGGGGCGGCACTTGCCAGAATCTTGTGGGCTCAGGGCGCGTATGTCGAGGTGGTACTGCTCGGACGTGTAGACGGAACGAAGGGCGATGCGCGGACGAATTTTGAGATCTTACAAAAAATATCCGAGAACGAGGGATTTGAACTCGACCAGCCGGACCTGGGTTTCGAAGAGATCTCGACTCTTGAGGAATGGCTCGAATACGACAGCGTGAATTTTCATGCCGATGATCCTGACATTTTGGTCGACGCTCTGTTTGGAACGGGAATAACGCGACCGCTCGAAGGCGTTTACGAACAGGCGGCAGCGTTTATTCACGCCTATTCCGAAGAGAACGATGAGTGCTCGACCCTGGTGGTCTCGATCGATATGCCATCGGGTCTGTGCTCGGACAGTGGAGAGTGTATCGGAGCTAGTCCGCGGGCTAATCTGACCGTGACATTTACTGCGCCTAAGCCGGCAAATGTCCTGCCGCCTGCGTCCAATTGCAGCGGTGAGCTTTTTATTGAGCAGATTGGTTCGCCCTGCGAGCTTGTTTCGGCATCGCCGTCGCAGCTATATCTTGCTGAGGCGTCCGATGTGGTCGAATGGCTTGGCAAGACCGAGTTTACTCCGGCGTCGTACAAGAACCGCCGCGGCCATGTTCTCGTGATCGCCGGTTCAAAGAACTACACGGGCGCCGCCGTGCTTTGCGGCGATGCGGCGATCAGAACAGGCGTAGGATTGGTCACGCTCGCGGTTCCGGAAGGCTCACGGGACTCGGTCGTCGCCCGCGTTTCGCCGGAGGTGATGGTCCGCGGCATCGACCAGACCGAGGGTGGGTCGGCCGCCGAGAGCGGGCTGGAACAGATAGACGAATTCGCGAAAAACATCGATGTCATCGCTATCGGAAGCGGCCTGTCATCGAAAGAGGAGGAAACACAGCGGTTTATTCGACGAGTCGTCGAGGAACGCAAAACTCCGGTGATTATCGATGCCGACGGTTTGACGGCTCTTTCGCCTTTTTCGATAAAGGGATCAGGAGAATTTCCGCTTGTGTTGACACCGCATGAGGGTGAATTCATCAAACTGCTTGGGTTCGATGACAAGGAAAAAGGCAGAAAAGCGATCGAGGACCGCGTGGCGGCTGTCCGTGACTTCGCTGTGAAACATGAGGCCATCCTTGTATTAAAAGGCGAGCGGGTTCTGATCGGAGCCCCGGACGGCAGAGTAGTGATCAATCCAACGGGAAATTCCGGTCTCGGCAAGGCCGGCAATGGCGATACTTTGACCGGTGTGTTGGCCGGATTCGTGGCCCAGGCTGTGCAGATGAAGATCGACATCTTTAGCGCGATCGTGGCGGGAGTCTATTTGTCGGCACTCGCGGGGGATCTGGCTGCCAAGAAGTTTGGGAAGCGTGTAATGACCGCCTCGGATGTTCGGGAGTGTTTGGCCGATGTTTTTTCGCTATTTGCCGCTGAGGACCCGGAATGAGCGAGAGTCTTGTCAGCCGCGGCCCGGATGAGACATTCAAAGCCGGCGAGAAGTTCGGCCGGTGCCTCGATGCCGGCGATCTGGTGCTTCTTACCGGCGGCCTCGGAGCGGGAAAGACGCTCTTTACGAAGGGAATACTTCACGGGCTAGATTTTGACATCGATGAGGTGACGAGTCCCAGCTTCACGCTCGTAAATCTTTACAAGACCGAGCAATTCGATGTTTATCACATTGACCTTTGGCGGCTCGATGGAGCCTCTGACCCGGCAGAGGCTGTCGGGCTGAACGAGATACTCGAAAACCCCAACGCTGTCATCCTCATCGAATGGGCAGACCGCCTCGATAAGTTTACTGCGGCAAATAATACGATAAGGGTCTCGGTCGCGGGCGACGGTGACGATCCTCGGCAGATCGAGATCGTAAGAGCCGAACGAGCGGCAGAAAAAAGTTAACATCGTTTTTCTTTGCGATCCCGGCGGCCTTGCTTATAATCGAGGCCCCTATGACCACTTTAGATATGAAAGGTGCCAAGTCAGTTTCGCAGCCCGATACAGTGCGAGGTACGAGCGACGGTTATGATGGGAAGCCATTCATTAACCGCGAACTAAGCTGGCTGGAGTTTAACCGGCACGTGTTGGAGGAGGCTGCCGATACGAGTTTGCCGGTACTGGAACGACTGAAGTTTCTTTCAATCTTCTCGACAAATCTGGACGAATTTTTTATGATCCGCGTTTCCGGCCTAAAGGAGCAGATCGCGGAACGTATAGGCGAATTTTCGCCCGACGGAATGACAGCGTCTGAGCAGCTGCGTGAGATCTCGAAACGCCTGCGGCCGATGTTGAAGCGGCAAGTGTCCCTTTTGAAGGACGACCTGTTCCCCGCGCTAAAGAAGGCCGGTATCACCATCGAGCCGTACGGGACCCTAAGGCCAAATGAAAAAAAGCAGCTCGCGAAATATTTTCACAATAACCTTTTTCCGATACTGACGCCGCAATCAGTGGATTCGAGCCATCCGTTTCCGTACGTTTCAAATCTGAGCCTGAATCTCGGGCTGTATATCGAACCGGACCGTGCATTCACCCAAACAAATCTGAAGCACCTTTTCCGGCAGAAGCGGTTCACGAGGATCAAACTGCCGTCGACAGTGCCTCGGCTGATACCTATCGGTCGTAAGCACAGCCGTTTTGCGTTGCTTGAGGAAGTCGTAGCCGCGAACGTCCATGAGCTTTTCCCGAATATGAAGACGAGCGAAGCTTATCTGTTTCGTGTGACGCGCGATGCGGATATAGAACTTCGCGAGGACGAAGCGGGTGACCTGATGAGGACGCTGGAGCGAGAACTGCAGCGGCGTCGTGACCGTTTTGCGGTGCGGCTGGAAATTTCGGCCGATATGCCAGACAAGATGGTAAAGCTGCTCGCGAGCGGCACCGGATTGACGCCCGAGGAGATCGAACGGGTTGATGGGTTTGTTAATATTCCAGGACTGATGCAGCTCTATGAACTTAACAGACCGGACCTGAAGGAGAAGCCGATCCATCCGCAGCCTATCCCGTCGCTGCAGAGATCGGCGAATATTTTCGATGCGATCAAGCGGCATGATATTTTGCTGCATCATCCGTACACGTCTTTTGGAGCCGTTACGGATTTTATCGCCGAAGCGGCCGACGATCCGGATGTGCAGGCGATAAAAATATGTCTTTACCGCACCGGTAAAGATTCGCCGATCGTCGATTCGCTGATGCATGCCAGTCGGCTGGGTAAACAGGTCACGGCGCTCGTCGAGCTGACGGCGCGGTTCGACGAGGAGAACAACATCGAGTGGGCTCGGCGGCTCGAGAACGAAGGGGTCCATGTCGTCTATGGTATCCGCAGCTTAAAAACCCATTCAAAAGTATTGCTGGTGGTCCGCAGGGAGAAGGACAAGCTGGTCCGCTACGTTCATCTTGCGACCGGGAATTACAACCCGGTTACGGCGCGGATATATACGGACCTCGGTATCCTCACATCGAATGAAGAATTGGGCGAGGACGCGAGCAGCCTGTTCAATTTTTTGACCGGATATTCCCAGCAGAATAAATACAAGAGGATGCTTGTGGCCCCGCTTAACCTGCGAGAACGTCTTATTGGTCTGATCCGTCGTGAGAAAAAGAACATGGCGGCCGGTAAAACTGCCCTGATCATCATAAAGGCCAACAGCCTTACTGATGGTGATCTGATCGAGGAACTGTATGCCGCGTCCAGGGTCGGAGTGAAGATCGACCTGATCATTCGCGGGATCTGCTCGCTGCGACCGGGTGTAAAGGGAATGTCAGAGAACATCAAGGTCCGCTCGGTCATCGGGCGGTTTCTCGAGCACAGCCGTGTCTTTTATTTTGCTAACGGCGGTGATGAGGACGTCTACATCGGAAGTGCAGACCTGATGAACCGGAGTTTTGACCGGCGTGTCGAGGTAGCAGTCCCGATCCTTGACCCCGATGTCAAAAGTTTCTTGAAAGAAGAGTTATTGGATTCTTATCTGAAGGATGAGGTGAACGCCTGGGTCCTGAAACCGGATGGGACCTACAGCAAGGGTTTCTTGCGGAGCAAGGGCGGGTTTGATTCGCAAATGCATTTTGTCGGACTACCGGTCCCGGGTTAGGCAGCGGTCTTTTTTCGAAAACGCGATTCGATCACACCTTTGACCGATTTTCCGTATTTTAGTGACAGACTCGGATACCCACGAGGTTCGGGCTTGAGCTTATCGGCACCGAGCAGTTTTTCGGCTATGAGGATGTCGTCCTTTTCACCCTCGATCTCCATATAATAGCCAAACGGCAACTCATCAAGTACAACCTCCACATTGCCAAGGTGCCATGATTTGCGGTGCTTTTCGTAAATGACCGCAAGCTTATAGCCGAGCTTTTGGATGATGTTCTCGGTTGCATCGACATCGGTGATTCCGGTTTCGAATTCGATCTGGTGTTTGAAATCGCCCTCTACGGCGACGCGTTCCTTATAGGTTAGGATCGTTTTCTCGGCAGTCTTACGAAGACGCAGCACCGCAGGCCTTCCGTCCAAAACACCGCCTCGATGGAGATAATTTTCCTCAAATGCCTCTCCGGTAAACTTCGCTCCCAGTTCGGCGAGCCGCGCCGTGTATTCGACAAGCATTTTCTTGTCGAGGACGTATTTTTTTTCGATCTCAATTGCCATACAGGGTAAAGATTCCGGTTCCGTTAAACTAGCAATTCTAAGTGATTGAGAAGTCAGCGGCAACCGCGACCCGCAGTATGCGATTGCTTGACTTGCGGGACGAAGTCATCGATACTTTATAAAAAGGTCAGGTTTTGATGACCTAATTAAATTGAGTCGAAAAGAGGAATATATTTTATGCCTTATCCAGAAATGATGATCCACGGAATGCGCCAGGAGCTGGCACAGCTTGGGATCGAAGAAACCAAGACGACCGAGGCTGTTGAAGATGCGATCAAGAATACTGACGGCACGCTGATGGTTGTCGTGAATTCGGTATGCGGATGTGCCGCAGGCGGCGTACGCCCGGGTATAGCCATGGCACTGCAGGGCTCGGAGAATAAGCCTGCCAGGGCCATCACGGTTTTTGCCGGTGCCGACATCGACGCGACCGAGACCGCACGCGATCATTTTACAGGCTACCAGCCGTCGTCGCCGTCGATCGCGTTCTTGAAAAACGGCGAATTGGTTCAATTATTCGAACGCCGGGATCTCGAGGGCCGGCCCCCGGCGATGATCGCGCAGGC
Source organism: Pyrinomonadaceae bacterium (assembly GCA_041745615.1). Taxonomy (GTDB): domain Bacteria; phylum Acidobacteriota; class Blastocatellia; order Pyrinomonadales; family Pyrinomonadaceae; genus OLB17. The sequence continues at coordinate 14,180 of JBGTIP010000057.1, forward strand.
GCTGATCGACGCTTTTAATACTCACTGCTCTAAGTCGGAAGCTGCAAACAACTAGGCTCGAAAGTTTTTTACTGTTCAGACCGCCTCTTATGGGGCGGTTTTTCATTTGAAGATACGTATTGCGTGCCGGTGTTAACAATCGGTAAGATAATAATGGGTTCGTGTTGAGTGATTTCGCAGCTTCCGATGTCCGCAAATCAAAGACAACATATTCGATTTTCGCTGGATATACCGGCGATCATTCTGACGAAGTTCGGCGAACGCCAGCCGACACGCCTGCAGCAGATCAGTATAGGCGGCTGTTTTACCGACTGGGAAGATAATATCTATATCGGCGACGAGTTTCGGATGGAGGTCCAGCTACCTAACCGAAACTATCTGCCGCTGCAGTGTCGGGCCCTTTACCGTTTCGATCATACAGGTATCGGAGTGAAATTTATCGAGATCTGCGAGTTCGAGCAGGAACTGATCTCAAAGATCATCGCCCACAAACTCCAAATGGAAGGCGTTCCGCTGCAGATCGACCCTTTTACCCTGCCTCCAAATTTTATCGGGGAAGATCCCTCACCAAGGGTCACCGATATCCGTCAAAAACGCGACGCCGTTTTGCAGAAGATAATGTCGTTTGACGATATGGGCTAAACCCATTGCCTTCGTACCGAGGTGGGGATATTTAGCTGAGAACTTTGTGACAAAGCGCGCCAAACTTTTGGAACGTCTGAGGCGAAATCCGAATAATGTCAGGTTCGGACAGATCCGCACATTGTTGGAGGAAGAATGCTTCACACTTAAACGAGTCACCGGAAGTCATCATGTTTTCGAGAAGGATGAGATTATTTTTGTCGTTCCTGTGCATCAAAACCGTGTAAAATCAGTTTATGTTAAGCGGTTGATCGAGATTATTGACGAATATGGCGAACGTTAAATACCCATTCGTGATCTACCCGGTGTCCGAAGGCGGATATGTAGCCGAGATCCCGGCACTTAAAGGATGTCTGGCACAAGGTGAGACTCTGGACGAAACACTCGATGAACTTGAGACGGTTGAGGATCTGTGGCTTGAAACAGCTCGGGAAAGTGGTCTCGAATTGCCGACGATCGTCGGAGAGATCGAGAGAGTTAAAGAGAAGCTGGCCGCGTGAAGTCTGCCTTCTCAATCAATCGCCATTCTTAAATAAATAGCTCCTCCATCGCCTCTTCCAAACTTCTCACTCCGACAACCCGAATCCCCAACAGTTTTTCCAGGCCCTTTTTATTGGACTCCGGCAAAATGAGCTTCTTAAAGCCGAGGGTCTGAGCTTCCCGTGCGCGGGTTTGGGCTTGGAGTACGCCGCGGATCTCACCGGTAAGGCCTACTTCGCCGAAAACGGCGGTTTCGCGCGGGACCTGAATATTTCGAAAACTGGATGCTATGGCCGCAACGATGCCAAGGTCCGCCGCCGGTTCATCGATCTCAAGCCCGCCAGCGATATTAATAAATATATCGTCACCGACGAGTTGGAATCCCAGTCGCTTTTCGAGTACCGCGATCAATAGCGAAGCCCGGTTCTGATCGAATCCCTGCGTCATGCGGCGGCCCGAGCCGTATTTTGTGCTGCTGACAAGGCCTTGTACCTCGACGAGCATTGGCCGTGTGCCCTCCATACAAACTGTAACGACTGAGCCCGTCGCGTTTTGAGGGCGTTCCTGGAGAAAAAGCTCGGAAGGGTTCGTTACCGGCTGTAATCCGCTGTTGGTCATCTCGAATATTCCGATCTCATTTGCCGCCCCAAATCGGTTTTTTGTCGCACGGATTATCCGGTGATTATGGTGCCGGTCTCCTTCGAAATAGAGCACCGTATCGACGATGTGTTCGAGAGTCTTTGGCCCCGCGATCGAGCCTTCCTTTGTAACGTGCCCCGTAAGAAATACCGGTGTGGCCGTTTGCTTGGCGATCGCCATAAACTCGGCGGCCACATCGCGGACCTGCGAAACGCTGCCGGGAGCGGACGCGATCTGATCGGAATATATCGTCTGAATAGAATCTACTATGATGAAATCTGGTGAAAGCTTATCGATCTCAGCGGTGATTGCCTGCAGGTTTGTTTCCGGCAAAAGGTATAAGGATTCAGAATCGACGCCGAGCCGCTCGCCACGCATCTTGATCTGACGCTCGGATTCCTCGCCGGATATATACAGTACTTTTTTGCCATTCCGGCTTAGCTGATTTGCCATCTGCAGGACGATGGTCGATTTTCCTATTCCGGGGGCCCCGCCGATCAATACAAGTGAGCCTGCAACTATGCCCCCTCCAAGCACTCTGTCCAATTCATCGATCCCCGAAATCGTCCGCAGGTCATCCTGTGATTCGATGTCGCTATATGGGATCGGCGATGAAAGCCGGAAGCGAGAAGCCAATGCGGCTCCCGATGCGATCTTCAGCGGTGGACGGAAACGTTCTTCAACGAGGGTGTTCCACTCACTACAGTCCGGACATTGGCCGAGCCACTTTCGGGCCTGCGATCCGCAGTTTTGACAGACGAATATTGTGGCGGGGTTCTTTGCCATCTGAGTCGAACGCTCAGGATACACCAGAAGGCAATGCGAGGGAAGAAGCAGGAATGACGCACAAAGTGCACCGCGAACTTTTAAGTGAAAACGAAACGTTAATAGGTATTTCTATGAATCAATACGGTGGGCCGTCTTTTACGCTTAGCTAAGTTTCGGCTTCTAAAGCGTCTGAGGTACGTTACCTCGACGGCTCATTCCGTGTTAACATTCCCTCAGATGAAGCTAGACATTCTGATCATCAGAATTGCATTCGTAGGAATGCTCGTCCTGCTCGGCTATGTCCTTAATCCTTTCGAAAGGACACAGGGGTTTGGCCTGGCCGGGGTAGACAGCTCTATTGCAAGGAGGATCTTGTCAGGCGGGCTCGGCGGTGTGATCGGGCTGTTGATCATAGGATTTGAAATGCGCGTTCATCGCGCTTCGCTTAAAACGCTGATCGGTGCGGCAGTAGGATCCATACTCGGGATCGTCGGAGCGTTTCTGATCGGGGTATTGATCTCTATTCAAAAAGAAGCCGCGGTATCGGCGGAAATGCAGACATTTCTGACGATCACGCTCGCCTTTTTTATGGGATATGTCGGGCTGATGGTCGGTGCCGCCAAAGGCGATTACCTCGATCTGTCTGCACTCGGCGGAATCTTTAGTGATAAGAACATCACCCGTGACTACAAGATACTCGATACGTCGGTGATCATCGACGGCCGCATCGCAGATGTTGCCGAAACAGGCTTCATCGGCGGCACTCTGATAATCCCCCACTTCATTCTCACCGAGCTGCAGCAAGTGGCGGATTCGCCCGATTCTTCGAAACGGCAGCGCGGCCGCCGAGGCCTGGATATGCTTCAGCGGCTGAGGAATAACAGCAAGCTGGATATTCAGATCGTCGAAACGGATTTTCCGGCGGTGAAAGAGGTCGACCTCAAGCTGATCGAGCTCGGAACGCAGCTAGATGCCGTTATCGTGACCAATGATTTCAATCTGAATAAGGTCTCTCAGCTTCGCGGCGTTGAAGTATTGAACATCAACGAGCTTGCCAATGCACTGAAGCCCGTCGTGCTGCCGGGTGAGGCAATGCGAGTATTTATCCTGAAGGAAGGCAAGGAATACAATCAGGGCGTCGCTTATCTCGACGACGGAACAATGGTCGTCGTAGACAACGCCCGCCGTCTAATAGGCAAAACGGCCGATATCGCCGTCACCAGCGTGTTGCAAACGACCGCCGGCAAGATGATCTTTGGCCGCCTGTGGGAGGAGAAAGAGGATTCCGGGGTCACCTCGGAAAGCTCGCTCAACATTCATGATTCACGGTCGCTGGGATTCAGAAAGGCAACACGCGATCTTCGTGAATCGACCATTATTGAAGAGATCAAATAGTTCGGGGTTCTGGCCCATCGTGTTATTTAAGGCAGAACTCAAACTAGTTAATGATAAATACCGCCATAATAGTCGCCGCCGGTTCCGGAAAGCGATTCGGCGATCCCCGGCCAAAACAATTCGTTGAGATCCTTGGTAAACCCGTAATAATTTATACTATCGAACGTTTCGAATCGTGCCCGGCAATCGATGAGATCGTGCTCGTCGTCGCGGAGGACCGGATCGAGGAATTTCGCAGCTTGATCTCCGACTACGCTTTTACCAAGGTGAGGGGCGTAGTTCCAGGCGGTGCGACGCGCGCGGAATCGGTTAGGAACGGACTGGACGCAATAGACGAGAAAACCGCCTGGATCGTTGCCGTCCACGACGGAGCACGGCCACTTGTCACCTCGGATGAGATAAGCAGAACTGTCGAAAATGCCTCGCTCCACGGTGCGGCCTGTTTAGTTGGCGATGTTACCGATACGATCAAGGAGACCGATGCCGGATTTATCACCGGGACCGTGGCCAGGGCAAAACTGCGTAGAGCACTAACCCCGCAGGCGTTCGAATATAATATCTTGCGGAAAGCATTCGATGAGGTCGAGCTCGGTGACGACGTCACGGACGAGTGTTATCTCGTCGAAAGATCAGGCGTGCGGATCTTTTGCGTAGAGGGAAGTCCGCGCAATATAAAGATCACCCGGCCCGATGATCTGCTTGTGGCTCAAGCATATTTAGAGGCTGAGGCCGAATTATTAGAGGCTGAGGCCGAATTATGATGCGTATCGGGTTTGGAACGGACATACATCGTTTGACACCGGGCCGGCCGCTCGTCTTAGGCGGGGTCGTTATCGATTCCGAACTCGGTGCTGAGGGCCATTCCGACGCTGACGTGCTTCTGCACGCGATCACGGATGCATTGCTCGGGGCTCTCGCCCTAGGGGACATCGGCACCCACTTCCCCAATGACGACCCGCGATGGCAAAACGTTGAAAGTGCGATCTTTTTGAAATATGCCTTTGGCCTCGTCACGGAACGGGGATATTCCATATCAAATCTTGACTGCACTATCGACCTCGAGCGACCCAGGCTCCGTCCTCATATCGACACGATGCGGCAAAATATTGCCGCGGCTCTCGAGATCTCCGTAGATCAGGTCAGCGTCAAAGCTAAGACCGGCGAAAAAGTTGATGCAGTCGGCGAACTGCGTGCCATCAGGGCGCAAGCGGTAGTGCTGTTGACTGAAGTAGGGGCCTAACAGCTTGTCGGGTAGTGTCTTAACGAGACTACCTTCCTCAGGCAAGTTGCGTCGCTTCGAGATATTGTTCCCGCAGCAGTATGACGACAGAAACGAAAAGACCCCGCCGACTAACCTCACCCCTTACTCTCGAAATAACATGACTATTTATGCAATTGTGTGCTATGCTTGCAACGCCTCGGATTGTGTCCGAATGGGTCTTTGATAATTGGATGGCGGATTGTTGGGCTTTGTTCGTTGATGGTGGATCGTTGATCGTTGGCGGGGGCATCGGCCGTTTGCCGCGCGCGTTTGTAATACAGGTTCTGAAAAAAGCGTGGTACACGGTACAAATCGGTAAGTGTAGCTATCAAATACAGTTACGGCGATTTCCTTGTCCCAAGGTGGTACAAAAACAGGGGGTCTGGAAGTGGAAAATGGAAAATGGAGAGTGGAAAATGGAGAATTGCAAGCGGTAAATGTACTCCCTACTTTCCCTACCTACCACTACGGCTGCAATCACTTAGCTCTAATACTCTCGAGCGGGACAAGACCGGGACAGAGCTAGTCAAATTCGATTAGGGATGCGGAATACGGAGGGCAAGTGATGATTCCGTAGGCGGCTCGACTGAAAAGGTGAATTGCCTTGCCATTCTCAACAACTCGCACAAAATCCCATAAGTGTGCGAAACTTTAATGTTTCATCCATATTAAGTTAACAAGATGCGGCCACAACAGATAATTGCGACCAAGCGTGACGGTAAGCCGTTGACGGACGAACAGATAGCCGCGTTCATAGACGGGGTTTGTGATGATAGCTGGGCCGATTATCAGATAACGGCCCTGTTGATGGCGATCTTTATACGCGGGCTGAACCGGCGCGAGCAGTACGCTCTGACGGGGGCGATGCTGCGGTCGGGTACGATAATGGACTTTTCGGACATAGATGCTCCGAAGGCCGATAAGCATTCGACAGGCGGTGTGGGGGATAAGACGTCGCTGATAATCGCACCGCTGGCGGCCGCCTGCGGGCTTGCAGTGCCGATGATATCGGGCCGGGGGTTGGGCCACACGGGCGGCACGCTCGACAAGCTCGAATCTATTCCCGGATTTGACGTAAACATCAAATTCTCTAAATTCAAGCAAATATTGAAAAAGTGCGGGTTTGCCCTTGCGGGGCAGACGCCGCGGATCGCCCCCGCGGATAAAAAGCTCTATGCGATGCGCGATGCCTCGGCGACTGTACCTTACATTCCGCTTATAGTCGCGTCGATCATGTCGAAGAAACTGGCCGAGGGGCTCGATTGCCTGGTACTCGATGTCAAGACCGGTTCCGGAGCATTTATACAGAAATATTCCGAATCGGAAAAGCTGGCAAGGGCGCTCGTGGAAACGGGCAAGACATTTGGCGTGCATACGCAGGCGCTGATCACGGACATGAGCCAGCCGCTGGGCAAATATGTCGGAAATGCCCTCGAGGTGTATGAATGCCTGAAGATCCTTCGCGGCGAGGCCGAGGAGGGAATGGAGCCGACACTGGAACTTTCGATCGAATTGACGGCACATATGCTCACTCAATGCCGGATCGCAGGGTCGCTGGCTGCTGCGAAATCAATGGTCGGGCGAGTTCTCGATTCAGGACAAGCTCTTGAGCGTTTTCGGCAGAACATTGAGCTTCAGGGAGGCGACCCGAAAGTTTGTGACAAGCCCGAAAGCCTGTTTGCAAAGGGCCTTATAAAGCTGCCGCTCTTATCTACCGGGATCGGCTATATCGGTGAGATCGATACATTCGAGGTTGGACGGGCCATCTCAGATATCGGAGGCGGCCGGGTAAAGGCAGAGGATACGGTCGACCACGCTGTCGGTTATTCTGGCACCGTCAAACTCGGCGACCGGATAAAGAAAGGGGAGGAGATCGGAGTGATCTATTGCCGGAAGAAAACTCAGGGTGAGGCAGTTAGCGAAAAACTGCAAAACGCGTATAAAATATCCCGTGAAATTCCAAGGACAACCAAGTTAATAAGGGCGGCGGTCTAATTTGTTATGAGACACACGAGAATGTTAGGGCTCGGCTTGATTTTCAGTCTTTGTCTGATCGCGGCAGGCTGCACTGACAGGACAGCGGCTCGCAGTGATTGCAAGATCAGGGTGGGTATCGTATTTGATATAGGAGGCAAAAATGACCGATCTTTCAATGCCGCCGCCTGGGAAGGCGTAAAACGAGCCGAGCAGGAGCTGCCAATTTGCCTTTTCGACGTCGAGCCGGGAAACCCTACATCGATCGAGCCGGCGATGCGTGCGTTTGCCGAGAAAAACTTTGATCTTATCATCGGTGTCGGGTTTGCCCAGGGACCGATCATGCAGAAGGTAGCTTTGGACTACCCCAATAATAAATTTGCCATCGTTGATGGCGTCATATTTGAAAAAGACGGAAAGACGCCGCTTAAGAATGTAGCATCCCTCGTTTTTCGAGAACATGAGGGTTCGTATTTGGTGGGCATGATCGCCGCCTCGAAATCAAGGACAGGCGTTCTCGGTTTTCTGGGTGGGATGGACATTCCGCTCATCCACAGGTTTAACAAAGGCTACGAGGAAGGGGCGAGATCGGTAAACCCAAACATTCAGATCGTCACTAATTATGTGGGCGTTACAGACCATGCGTGGAACAACCCGGGGAAGGGAAAGGAATTGGCGCTGGCACAGATAGAGAAACGGGCTGACGTGATCTTCACGGCCGCCGGTAACTCGGGGCTGGGGGCGTTTGACGCGGTAGAGCAATACGGTAAACATGCGGATGGCGAGCCTGACCGTTTTGTGATCGGCGTCGATTCTAACCAAAACGGCGTCAAGCCGGGGTACGTTCTGACGTCGATGGTAAAGAGGGTAGATAACGCCGTTTACGATGCTGTCCAGGAGGTGCTTGAGGGTAGGTTTAGGGGCGGCTTCCATACTTTCGGTCTCGACAAGGACGGCGTCGCGTACGCCGTGGATGAACATAACAAAGCCCTTATCCCCGACGACGTGATCCAAAAGGCCGAACAAGCCAAATCGAAGATCGTTGCAGGGGAGATAAAAGTCACGGATCCGATGGCGAACTAATGCTTGAATTAAGGAACATAACAAAGACCTTTGGAAACGTCGTTGCCAATGATGACGTGTCTATAACCGTCCATAAAGGTACGATCCATGCGATCGTGGGGGAGAACGGAGCTGGGAAGTCGACGGTCATGCGGATCGCCTACGGTTTTTACAATCCTGACAGCGGAGAGATCTTTGTTGACGGCAAAAAGGCCGATATTCGAAGCCCGCATGACGCGATCGCGCTGGGGATCGGGATGGTCCACCAGCATTTTATGCTGGTCGATACAATGACGGTTGCCGAGAACATCATCCTCGGGGCGGAGACCGGATCTCCGGCCAATCTGGACCTTGATCAGGCAAACAAGGATGTCCTTACGCTTTCCAACGAGCTGCGTTTGGGGGTCGATCCAGAAGCCTTTGTTGAGGACCTCTCGGTCGGCCAGCAGCAGCGGGTCGAATTGTTAAAGGCGCTTTATCGCGACGCCGAGTTGTTGATATTGGACGAGCCCACGGCTGTGCTTTCGCCGCAGGAAGTTGATGAATTTTTCGGTATCCTTCGGCGTATGAAGGCGCAGGGTAAGACCATTATCATCATCACACACAAGCTCGAAGAAGTGCTGGCGGTATCTGACGAGGTGACCGTGATGCGTGACGGAAAGACCGTGGGGAATGTACAGACCAGCGAGACATCGGCTCGGGACCTTGCGAAAATGATAGTCGGGCGGGAAGTTCTGCTGCGGGTTGATAAATCTGACGCTACTCCCGGTGGCGTTGTACTCGAGGTAAAGAACCTCTCCGTTACGGGAAATCACGGGCCGGCGCTCACGGATGTTTCCCTCACGGTCCGCGCGGGTGAGATCGTTGGCATTGCTGGGATAGAAGGAAACGGGCAGACCGAGCTGGTCGAAGCCCTTTCGGGCCTCAGGAGGTCGACCGGGGGGCGTGTCGAGTTCGATGGGAAGGACATAACTAACTTCAGCGCTCGTAAATTAAAGGAGCTGGGCGTGGCCCACATTCCCGAGGACCGCCATAAACGCGGCCTTTTGCTGAATTCGGATCTCGAGGAAAATGCAGTGCTCGGCGTTCATTATCGCGCGCCTGTGTCGGCGTCGACCGGATTCATGAATAATGCGTTCATCGAAAAACGTACGGCTGAGATCATCGAAAATTTCGATGTGCGGCCACGGAACCCAAAACTTGCTGCCAAATCACTATCAGGCGGGAATCAGCAGAAACTGATCATCGGCAGGGAGTTTGAACTTAAACCCAAGCTGCTTCTGGTTTCGCAGCCTACGCGCGGAGTGGATATCGGAGCAATTGAATTTATCCACCGAAAGCTGATCGAAATGAGAGACGCTGGTTCTGCGGTGCTTCTGATTTCCGCTGAGCTCGAAGAGGTAACAGCTCTTGCGGACCGATTATTGGTATTTAATGAGGGCAAGATCGCTGGTGAGGTCGATCCGAAGGTGACCTCGGTAGAGGAGATCGGGCTCATGATGACCGCGGGCTAGATCAGCTAGACCGTTGCTTTACCCGAGCCAAGTATCTCTTTCATTGAACTGACGGCCCGTTTGAGATTTTCCATCGAAGTAGCGTACGAGATCCGCAAAAATCCGTCCGCCCCAAAGCCGGCCCCGTCCGTAACAACGATCTTACCGCTCCTCAGCAGCAAATCGGCGACGTCAGCCGAGCTCGCAAACTTTTCTCCGAGCAAACTACGTACATCGACGAAGGCATAGAAAGCCCCTTCCGGTGTTTCGCATTCAAAACCCTCGACCGTGTTAAGGGCTGGTATCAGCCAGTTCCGGCGTTGCCCGTATTCGGCCGTCATGGCATTGACCGCGGCCATAGTTTGATCGGCATCATTAAGAGCTTTCGCGCAGGCGTATTGCACAAATGACGTCGGATGGGTGGCCGAGTGGCTTTGTAGCTTGACCATGGCCCGGGTCCATTCGGGATCGGCGATAGTATAACCGATCCGCCAGCCGGTCATCGCATAGGTTTTGGAAAAACTGCCTGCAACGCAGACATGACCCCTTAGCTCTACCGGCAGCGATGCCAATGTAAATGGCTCTGCAGGTGGGTAGGCGAAGAACAGGTAGCATTCGTCGGTAAGTACAAATATGTTCCTCTCGGCACAGACCTCGACGATCTTACGAAATTCACCTGGCGGTATTACACGGCCCGTCGGATTATTTGGCGAATTGACGATAAGAAGCCTGGTCTTATCGGTGACCGCCGCTTTTACCTGGTCGGATGTCAGTACAAAACCGGTTTCTTCAGTATCGATAAAAACCGGGCGGGCTCTACAAAAAACGGCGATCTCGGGAAATGTTACCCAGTAAGGTTTTGGAATAAGGACCTCATCGCCGGGGTTAAGCAGCGTACATGCAGCATTAAATAGGGCTTGTTTTCCGCCACAGGATGCGGCGATCTCGTTCGTTTCGAGTTCCGCTCCAAAACGTGCTGCATAAAAATCGACGATGGAAGTGCGAAACTCGGCCAGGCCTGCCGACGCAGTGTATTTGGTCAGGCCCATTTGTAAGCCTTCGATCGCGTAATCTTTTATGAACTGAGGGGTGTCAAAATCGGGCTCGCCCACCGAAAGGTCGATCACGTCTTCGCCGCGGGCTCTCATTTCGCCGGCTAGTTGAGCTGCAATGAGGGTCGAAGAGCCTTTCATTGCAGCGACATTGTCGGAAACGGGGAAAGGACTCATATGAAAGATGTTAACGGCAACACGCTACTTTGCAAAACGCGGCTCAGACGAAAGCTTTTCCCGCATTCTGGCCTCGACTAAGGGCGGAATTAGGCCTTCGACACGGCCGCCGAGTTCGAAAACCTGTTTCATAAGTGTTGATGAAACGTACGAATATTCCTCGCCCGCCATCAAAAAGACGGTCTCGATCGAAGGCTCAAGGCGGCGATTCATTAGGGCCATCCGCAGTTCGTACTCATAATCCGAAACTGCTCGAATTCCTCTAACGATCGCGGTAGCATCTTTTTCCCGTGCAAAATCTGCTGTCAGCCCTGAAAAGCTGTCGACAGTGAGCCTGCACGACCCGACGGCGAGGCCGAAAATTATCTCGCTTATCATCGTGCATCTTTCCTTGACCGTGAACATCGGGTTTTTATCCGGATTATCTAGTACAGAGATCACTATCTCGTCGAACAGTGGAGAACTTCGCCGGATGATATCCAGATGGCCGTTCGTGAGCGGGTCGAATGAGCCTGGAAAGATCGCAAGTCGCATTTAATGTTTGAATCGTAGCCTAGTGAGGGTTCAAGTAAATCGGCTTTAAGATATGTTCTTTTCTAAAACTTTCTAGCAAGCAGTTTCCTGGCTTTCTCAACCGCTTCCCGGGCCTCGATAAGAAAGTCGGGATTGGGCTTCATACTTAGTACCTTTTCCAGTTGCTCACGTGCTTCATTTTCCTTCCCTACTGCGAGGTAAGCTTCGCCGAGATGAAGGTGGAGGTTCATATTATCCGTTTCGGTTTCGAGAGCCTTTTCAAAAAGCTCGACAGCCTTTTCCGCCTTGCCGCCGTAAAGGCGTGTTTCAAGCTCGATCTGGCCGAGAACGTCATATGCACTCGAATTTTGATAGCTGGGCTGCAATTCCACAACCTTATTCATCGCTGTTCGGACCTCGCCAATGGACTTGATGCCGACTGTCAGCATATTCTTCCGCGAGAGTTCGCCAAGGTTTGCGCCATGCCAAAAATAGCCTTCGGGCTTTTGTGGTTCCAGGGTCGAGGCTATCTTTGCTGCGTCACGGCCTTCTTCAAATGCGGTGTTTGCTTCTTTCTCGTCGGGTGATTGTTTTCCAAGGAAATAATTGAACTTTGCGAACTTCCATTCAACCTCGAAATTCCGGCTTTTGTAATCGCGAGCCTTCCGCAAGACATCAACGGCTTCGCGGAGTTTGGCAAGATCATCCCGCTGTTTGAAAAGGTCTTCCGATCGCGTGAGTGCAGACGACATTGCCTCAGGACTTACGCTCGAACCCTTAGTTTCAATAGCATCAGTCGTTGTACACGCCAATTGTAGGCACGATGTAATTACAATTGCAATTAAGATCGCTGATTTCGACGATTTCATAAAGCAATATCCCCACGAACGTGTTAAGATTCTTAATCGATTCTGATCTAAATAAGTTTGGGATACAGTATCACAAAGCCGGAATGAATAAAAAGGGCCAGGCGGCCGCATTTTACGACCTTGAGGGAACGCTGGTCAGCACCAACCTTGTTCACACACTCGGATTTTACGCGCGTCGGCAGCAGGGGCTTTGGCAAACAGCGAAGAAAAGCGTCGGCACGCTCGCGAAGCTGCCTTTCTTCGGGTTGACAGACCTCTATTCGCGAAACGTTTTCAATGAAGTATTTTTCCGAAGCTATGAGGGGTTCTCGCAGGACCGGCTGAGGTATTTCTCGGATGAGCTATTTGAAGAAGTGCTAAAACCGGCGATATTTCCCGGGACGCCGGAGTTGATAGCTCAGGGCAAGAAGATCGGCCAGCGGCAGGTGGTGTTGACGGGGGCGCTCGATTTTACCATCGAACGCATGATGGAGCATCTCGGTATAGACCACTATGTCGCGAATCGGTTGGAATTTGTTAACGGCTATGCAACGGGCCGCGTGCTTCCGCCGGTGATGGCATCAGCCACCAAGGCAAAATGGATCCGCGAATACGCGGAGCGAGAGAATATCAATCTCTCGGATTCGTACGCGTATTCAGATAGCATCTCGGACCTGCCGATGCTCTCAATTGTGGGCCATCCAGTGGCTGTGTGCCCGGATTTCCGATTAAGGCAGGCGGCGTTGCAGCATGACTGGGCGATAGTAGATCTGAAGTAGCGATTGCTAGTTGACCGATAACATAATGACTTTCTTTTCCGATATCCACATCAATTACCGCAGCCTGGCCGCATTTCTGCTGATCGCGGCCTTTTGCCTGCCTACCGGGGGCCAAATATCCCTAGGCAAGCGAAATAACGCGATCGAGAAACCGACCTCGAAGATGTTCGATGCACAGGAACTGCTGCGAGACGTTGAGATCCTGGCCTCGGATGAAATGGGCGGGCGCTCGGCGGATTCTCCGGGTATGGATAAAGCTCGAGCATATGTAGAACAGCGGTTGAAAGCCACGGGTGTCCAACAGATCGCCGGTTCGTGGACACAGGAATTCGAGTTTACCTCTCGACGGAGCACCGCGAAACTCAAAGGGATCAATTATCTAGGTTCGATACGAGGGAAGCAGAATCCCGATAAATACATCGTTGTCACAGCACATTACGATCACACCGGGATCAATAATGGCGAGATCTATAATGGTGCTGATGACAACGCTTCGGGCACAGCCGCCCTTTTCGCGATTGCCGCCTATTTCAAGAAGCATCAACCTAGTAATTCGATGATCTTTGTGGCATTAGACGCGGAAGAAAATGGAATCTTGGGTGCCAGACATTTTGTCGCAAACCTGCCGGTGAAAAAAGAATCGATACTGTTGAACATCAACATGGATATGATCTCTCGAAGCAAAAAGGGAGAGCTTTTCGCTGCCGGGACGTACCACTATCCGCACCTCAAGCCGGCGCTCGGGGAGGCGCAGAAAAAAGCAAAAGTAAAATTGCTGCTGGGCCACGACCGACCAGAGCAGGGCCGCGATGACTGGACGTTCCAGTCCGATCACGGGGCGTTTCACCGCGAAAAGATACCTTTCATTTACTTCGGCGTCGAGGACCACGAGGACTATCACAAACCGACTGATGATTTTGCGAAGATCCAGCCGGAGTTCTATGTAAAGGCGGTTGAAACTGTGATCATTGCAACACAGATCTTAGACAAGCGGTTGGCGAGTAAATAACCCTATGGCTCTGCAGCTAAGACGAAAAACGCACGAATCGATCGTGTATATCGACAAAGACTCGGCCCCTCGAATAATGCCGTTCGGTGAGGATTTTATTCTCGAGGACATCCCTATCGGCACGCGGGTGATATATCCTAATCCGCCGATCAAAGGGCTGCCGAATCGTGAGGCGGCGATCCGCTATGCAGTAAACCATCCCATCGAGATGGAACCGCTATACGCTTTGCTCGAACCGGGCATGCGCGTGACGATCGCGATGGACGATATTTCGCTGCCGCTGCCGCCGATGGCTACCCCCGATATGCGGCAGACTATGCTCGAGGTTGTGCTGGACATGTGCGGGGCGAACGGAGTGGATGACATTCATTTGATCATTGCCAATTCGCTTCATCGCAAAATGACCGCGTGGGAAATGAAGCGGATGGTCGGGACCGAGATCTACAACGAATATTATCCCGACCGCTATTACAACCACGACGCGGAGGATGACGATAACCTGGTCACAATCGGCCACACCCGCCACGACGAGCCTCTCAGGGTCAACAAGCGTGCTATCGAGAGCGACCTGCTAATTTACTTGAACATAAACCTCGTACCGATGGACGGAGGGCATAAGTCGGTTGCGGTAGGGCTGTGTGATTACGAGTCTCTTCGGACACATCATGAGCCGCAGACGATCCGGGACTCGGATTCGTATATGGATCCACCGAAGTCCGTGCTGAACCACAAAGTGATACGGCTGGGGAAACTCGTCGATGAGCATTGCAAGGTCTTTCATATCGAGACCGCATTGAACAACAAGATGTTCCCGGACGGCTACGACATTCTCACCAGGAACGAAGATGAGTTTTCATTCATGGACAGAATGAAATGGGAGGCAATGGCTCGAACATTTTCCAAAATGCCGCGTGCTGCCCGGCGGAAAATGCTTCATGCCATACCGGCGCAATACGAATTGATCGGGTGCTATGCAGGAAAAACGGAGCCTGTGCACGACAAGATCCTCGAATTGAATTATCGGCAGTACGAGATCCCAGTCAAAGGCCAATGCGACATCCTCATCTCGGGAATTCCCGATATTTCGCCGTACAACGTTTATTCCGCACTCAACCCGCTGCTGGTGCAGGTTATGGCACTAGGGTATCACTTTAATATGTACCGGAACAAGCCGCTTCTTCGGAAAGGCGGAGTGATGATCATAACGCATCCCTGTTTCGACGAGTTTGACCATAACTTTCATCCGGCCTATATCGAATTTTTTCACCGATTACTGCCAGAATCGAGGGATGCGTTCTTTCTTCGCGAAAAATACGAGCGAGAGTTCGCGACCAACCCGGCCTACGTCGAGATGTACCGCCGAGGCAATGCGTATCACGGCGCCCATCCGTTCTTCATGTGGTATTGGGGCGAAAATGGCCGCCAGCACGTGGGTAAGGTGATCGTTGCCGGTGCCGAGAACGCCCACGTTCCCGAAATGCTTGGCTGGGAACGCGCCGATAACCTCACTGAGGCGATCGCGATGGGCCGTTCGTACATGGGCCGCAACGCCGAGATCACAATGCTCCATCAGCCGATCATCGGGTTGTGTGCGGTGACGGATTAGATTTTCCCGACTAAGCATGGCTACCAAGTCTGAACAAAAAGTGGCCCTTGCCGTGATCGAACAGGTCGAGGAAAAGATATATGTGATCCGCGGCCAGCGAGTGATGCTTGATAGCGATCTGGCCGAGGTCTATCAAGTAGAAACTCGGGTCTTGAATCAAGCAGTAAAGCGAAATCTCGCAAAATTTCCTTCTGATTTTGTTTTTCAACTGACGGAGGGGGAGACGGTCAAAGTGCGGAACTCATCACAATTTGTGATGAGTTCTAAACGACACCGTGGAGCAGCCTATAGACCGTTTGCATTTACAGAACATGGAGCGGTAATGCTAGCGAGCGTTTTGAAAAGCCCGACGGCGGTCGAGGCAAGCATTATCGTTGTGAGGGCCTTTGTGAAAATCCGGGCGATGCTGGCACTGCACCAGGATCTGGCAGATCGGGTCGAAGAGCTTGAAAAGATCACTGATTATCATGGGCAGAAGTTCGGTGTCGTTTCCGATCTTCTGACGCAGATCCTACGTGATCCGAAGCATCTGAAACGAAAGATCGGATTTGTTGAAGCAAAGAAAGGGAAGATATGAGTGATTTAGTGGTTGGTACATACAAGTTTTATCCTCGTGAACTCGACGATGCAAGAAACAGCGCTGACACAACTCGAGGAGCCTTTAGATTAAAAAGAGATGTCCAAATACGACATTAAGATCAGCGAGAACGAGGCTGTTGTACTCTTCGAGTTTTTCGATCGGTTCGACGAAACAGACTAACTACTTTTCGTTCATCCGGCGGAAGAAATTGCTTTACGGCATCTTGCCGGTTAGGTGTGCAAACAGCCTAGCAATTTTCCGTGACTACGGAAGGGTTGTCGATGAAGCCAGGGCACGATTGGCACGCGGATATGAGAGGGAATGCGAGCCACTCCTCGCTGAAAAGAAGAAGCAATAATTAGAAATGAAACTTTCACCAACAGAAATATTTGAGGGTAAGAAGATCTTCTTTATCGGCGGGACCGGTTTTGTGGGGAAGGTCACATTGTCGATGCTGCTGCATAATTTTCCGGAGATCGGGAAGGTTTATGCAACTGTGAGGGCGCGGGATGCTAATGAATCGACGATACGGTTTTGGACTTCGATCGTGACATCGCCTACGTTCGATCCCCTGCGCGAGAAATACGGTGACGGGTTTGAAGATTTTATAAAGTCTAAGGTCGTGCCGGTCAACGGGGATGTTGGCAACGAGTATCTCGGGCTCGACGAAAAGGCGGCGAAGAAGATAATGCGTGACACCGACGTCATAATCAATGGTGCCGGTAATGTGACTTTCAACCCGCCCCTCGAAACCGCATTGCGGACAAATGTCGTCGGTTCGAACAACATCCTGAAGATGGCGCGGATGATGAAAAAGCCTCGGCTTGTTCACGTTTCGACATGTTTCGTTGCGGGCAAACGCAGCGGGCCGATCTGGGAAAACGAGCCTGTAGTAGGTTATTTCCCGCGAAAGAACGAACTCGTCGGCACAACATTCGATGTTAACCAGGAGATCGCCGATTGCGCCCGATTGAGTGAGCAGGCTCGTCAGGAGGCCGACGATGCTGTGCAGATCGCTAAGTTTCGCGAAGCGGCACGCGAGCGGTTCATCGAGGAGGGCCGCGATCCGGATGATGAATCGGAACTGAAGTCGGCGATCTTTCGAGAGCGAAAGATGTGGATCCGCGAGCGGACCACGGAACTGGGATCTGACCGCGCCGACTATTGGGGCTGGACGAACATTTATACTTACTCGAAATCGCTTGCGGAGCAGATCATTGCGCAGCAGGACGATGTAGTGAAAATTCTCGTTCGTCCTTCTGTTGTCGAATCCGCAAATCAATATCCGTTCCCCGGGTGGAATGAGGGATTTACGACGACGGCACCGCTCATTCTTATCGCGCTGCGGGGTCAGCCGATCATTCCCGTCAATGAAAAGCTGATCATGGACGTCATCCCGGTTGACATGGTTGCGGGCGCGATCCTGGCGGCCGCAATGAATGCCCTCGTTGATGACAATCCGCCGCTCGTGTTCCAGGCATCGTCGGGCGATTCTAACCCCAACGATATGAAGCGCATTGTCGGGCTGGTTGGGCTTTATAAACGCCGGCATTTTGAGGAAAAGGAGACGGGCAATTCGATCGTGAACAAGCTCGCAGGAATGGTCGAGGCGACGCCCGTAAAACAGAGAACCTACGAACTTACGTCGGCACCGATGCTCAATAAGCTGGCAAAGCGGGCCAATGACCTGATGGATAGAGCGACGCCTCGCTGGGGCGGGGGCCGCATCGGCAACATTATCTCAGACCTTAAGAAATCGACCGAGAGCTTTAAGGAATCAACTCAGGCGACCATGGATGCGTTTGCGATGTTCAAACCGTTCATGATCGATAACGAATATCTCTACCGATCGGACAATGTTCGCGCATTGCAGGCTGTGATTCGAGACAAGGAAAAGCACCTTCTGCCTTGGTATCCAGAGAAGCTGGACTGGTACGACTACTGGCTCAACGTGCACTTTCCGGGTATGCGTAAATGGGTCTTGCCGCAGCTCGAGGAAGACCTGAAAATTCAGGAAAGGCGGTCCTATACTTATAAGGACCTGCTTGATCTTTTCGACACTTCGGTCAAAAGGTTCTCGACACGTGTGGCTATGCGGATCGAACGTAACGGACGCAAAGAGCAATATACGTTCGAGGACGTCGGCGAGCTGACCCTGAGAGCTGCGGGTTTTCTAGCTCACAGCAAGATCGCCCCGGGTGAACGCGTCATTTTATTTTCGAACAACATGCCTGAATGGGGTATGGCATATTTTGGGATCCTGAAAGCCGGTGCCACCGCGATCCCGATCGACCCGGCAAGCACCGTGGATGAAGTGGTCAATTTTGCAATAGCCGGCGAGGCATCGGCGGTCCTGATCTCGCCGAAACTCGATGCCGAAAACCCGGAACTGCGCGACCGTCTGGCTAATATACGAACCGGCGGTGCGGACAAGAGTGCCCGCGTTCCAGTCGTATGGACCTTCGACGAAGTCTTCGAAATGCCGGACGAAATAGAAGAGGCAAAACGTCTCGCACTTTTGCCTCACAAGGTGCTCGGCAATGCGGTTGCATCACTCATTTTCACCTCGGGCACGACGGGCAAGCCTAAAGCGGTCATGTTGTCGCACAAGAATTTCACCAATATGATCTCGATGCTGTCGTCCGTGCTTGATATGGACATTTCGGATGGCGTTCTGTCCGTACTTCCGATGCATCACACGTTCGAGTTTTCGGCCGGCTTCCTGACGCCTTTTTCGAATGGAACGCAGATCACGTACTTAAATGAACTGACAGCAGAAGATCTGGCACGCACTATCGAAAACAGCCATGTTACCGGTCTTGTCGGCGTTCCCGCTTTGTGGGAAATGCTCCATCGCCGCATTAAGACGCGCCTTCGCGAACGCGGTGACTGGATCGCGGATCTGGCTGATAACGTGATCGAGTTCAACGCGTGGATACGGGATAATACGCCGTTCAATCTAGGCCCGATCGTCTTTTTCCCGATACATCAGGGTATGGGCGGAAAAATGCGCTATTTGATATCCGGCGGATCGGCATTGAGTGAGAAAGTACAGAAAGACCTGCACGGGCTGGGCTTTACTGTTTTGGAAGGATACGGGCTTACCGAGTCATCGCCAGTTCTTACAGTCGCGCGTCCGGGGAACAAATTACTGAGAGGCAGTGTCGGCAAGCCGTTACCGGGGGTCGAGGTAAAGATCGGTTCCCCCGACGAGAAGGGCATTGGTGAGGTATTGGCTCGAGGGCAGAATGTAATGCTCGGCTATTACAATAACGAGTCGGCAACCGATGCTGTTTTGACCGACCGCTGGCTGAAAACGGGCGATCTTGGACGGCTGGACGAAGAAGGAAATCTTTACATCGTCGGCCGGTCAAAAGACGTAATAATCGATTCGAATGGAAAGAATGTCTATCCCGATGAAATCGAGGACCTTTATGGGAAGTCGCCTTACATAAAAGAGATGAGCGTCGTCGGCCTTCCTGATCAGGATGGCGGTGAGAAAGTCGCGGCCCTGGTAGTGCCAGATTATGAATACGAGATATCACTTTCTCGCTCAGAGATAAATAAGCAGATCGAATTGCATTTTCGCGAGATCTCGGCCGGGCTTACTTTTGCTAAACGCGTCAAGGTCCTACATATCACGCCGTTTGAGTTGCCGAGGACAGCCACACGCAAGGTCAAACGGCCCGAGGTGGTCGAGATGCTGCAGACCCTCGAGGAACGTTCAAAAACCAGGACGGAGTCTGTTGTTGAGTCAAAGGGCGATGACAATCTGCTCTGGATCAGAAAAGTCGTAGCGAGCGTGGCTAGCAGGTCGCTCGCGGATGTGACGGTTGAGGCCAAGCTTGCCGATCTCGGTTTTGATTCGCTGATGTTTGTTGAGCTTCAGGCGGCAGTCGAGGATGCGGGAGGCAGGGTTCTATCGCCAGATACGCTGAGCGAGATCCAATCGGTCCGTGAACTTTTGACCGCCGTCCTACGAATCGACAAATCGAAAAAACTCGCGGATGAGCCAAAGGTCGAAGAGAAAAAAGACGATGACATTTACATTCCCGGCGTCGTCCGGCGAGTGGGGAATGCAGTCGTTGATCTGGCACAGAACACGCTTTATGAGGGCGTGCTCGACACTCACATTGAGGGCGAGGCCAATGTACCGCCGCATGTTAATTTCATAGTCGCCCCCAATCACACCTCGCATATAGACACGGGCCTGGTAAAAAAAGCGCTCGGAAAGGAGGCCGCAGAGCAGACCGTCGCGGTTGCCGCCGCGGATTATTGGTTCGATACTAAGTACAAACGTGCATATATGAACAACTTCACCACGCTGGTGCCCATCGAACGTAGCGGGGGGTTGCGACAGTCGCTAAGGCACGTTACCCGTATACTTAATGAGGGTTATAACGCGCTTATCTTTCCCGAGGGCGGGCGACAGGAGAGCGGGCAGATCGCGGAGTTCAAACCGATAATTGGTTATCTCGCTCTGAATCAAAATATCGGCATTTTGCCGATATATATTTGGGGTACGTTCGATGCTTTTCCTAAGGGCACGATCATCCCGAAAGGTAGGAGCATCGGGGCGAAAGTCGGAGCAAAAGTGGGCCGTTTTCTCGAGTACGATGAGTTGCGGGAAATGACCGAAGGCGTCCCCAATGCCGAAGCCTATCGACTCGTCGCGGCGAGGGTCCAGCACGAGGTAGAAAATATGCGGGACGGGGCCCGCGTTGAATTTGACGTTGCTGCGGTGAGGAAGAAATGGAAAGCTGAGCGCCGTAAGACTCGCAAACAGGAGCCGTTGATAAATGAGTAAAGGCCCCCGAAGGGGCCTCATGATTAAGGTACGCTTACATTCTGTACCGCGGGTAAGAGAAGGCCGATCAAGACCGGTACCGTTGCACTGACGACAAGCAGTTCGATCAGGGTGAAGCCCAAGTTTTCCTTAACGCGTTTGATTGCTTTTTTCATTTTATTATCTCCTTTTGTTTATTTAATTGGAGGCATCACTGCCACCGTATATGAATGCGGTGAAACGATTGAAAAACTATCATTTGCCCGAAAGTTTTTTCGATGTCAGTTCGTAAATATTAAGATCAGATACTAAACGCAGAAATGCATCTTTGAATTATGACCAAGAAAATCCTAGCTTTTGCCGTAGCGGTCGTACTGACGACCTCGTCGTTGTTTGCCCAAAATTCGCCCTCATTCAAGATCGATTATGAGAAATTCACGCTGCCGAACGGGCTTGACGTGGTCTTTCATGTTGACAGGTCCGATCCCGTAGTCGCCGTCTCTTTAACCGCTCATGTGGGTTCGGCTCGCGAGAAGCCGGGCCGGACGGGATTCGCTCATATGTTCGAGCACCTTCTTTTCCTCGAATCCGAGAATTTAGGTAAAGGCGGGCTCGATAAGCTGAGTGCGAGGATCGGCGGCTCAGGCGCAAACGGCTCAACAAACAGGGACCGCACAAATTATCTCCAGACCGTGCCGAAGGATGCATTGGAAAAAATGCTGTGGGCCGAAGCGGATAAGTTAGGATGGTTCATTAATACGGTGACGGATGCGGTCCTTGAAAAAGAAAAACAGGTCGTTAAAAACGAGAAGCGACAGGGTGTCGATAATCAGCCCTATGGTCACACTTCGTATGTAATTGATAAAGCTCTTTATCCAGAAGACCATCCTTATAACTGGCAGGTCATCGGCTCGCTGGAGGACCTTCAGAATGCTGAGCTTGAGGATGTAAAGGAATTCTTTCGAAATTGGTACGTACCCAATAATGTGACGCTGGTCGTTGCCGGTGATTTTGACACAGCACAGGCCAAGAAATGGGTCGAAAAGTATTTTGGCGAGATTAAAAAAGGGCCGACAATAACTCCGCTTTCCAAAAGGCCCGGATCTGTAAAAGAGACCGTTAAGTTTTTTCACGAAGACAATTTGGCCCGGTTGCCGGAACTGACCATGGCGTGGCCGACGGTCGAGCAGTATCATCCGGATTCGTATCCTCTCAGCGTGCTGACCGAGTACCTGACGGACGGCAAAAAAGCGCCTTTCTATCAAGTTATTGTCGAGGACAAAAAACTCGCTGCTGGTGTAGTTATGTTCAACCGGGAATCAGAACTCGCCGGGCAGGTACACCTTTCAGTCCGGGCATTCATGGACAAAGATCTCGACGAGGTAGCGAGTGCTATCGGCGAAGCTTTCGCAAAGTTCGAGAAGGAAGGGATCTCGGAAAAAGACCTGAATCGAATAAAAGCGGGACAAGAAACGCAATTCTATAATGCTCTTTCGAGTGTGTTAGGCAAAGGAGTCGTACTTGCACAGGGCAACATTTTCGCCGACGACCCCGGGTTCCTCGAAAAGGACATCCGAAACATCCTTTCCGTTACGCCTGCCGATGTAAAGCGCGTTTACGAGAAGTATATAAAAGGGAAGAATTACGTTGCCACGTCATTCGTCCCGAAGGGTAAGACCGCATTGGCATTAGAGGGTTCAACCCGCGCCGAGGTAGTCGAAGAACCAATTGTTCAGGGTGCGGAGGCAAGTGTTGATCCCACGGCGGAAGCCAAGTACGAAAAGACCCCGTCTACATTCGACCGCAGCGTCGAACCGCCGTATGGCCCGACGCCCGAGGTGAAGATCCCGCCCGTATGGGACAGTAAGCTTTCGAACGGAATGAGGGTATTCGGCATTCAGCATTCGGAGGTTCCGCTTGTCCAATTCGAGATCGTCATTGACGGCGGAAAGCTGCTGGAGGACTTCAACAAGGTTGGGGTGTCGAATCTGATGGCCCGGATGATGACCCAGGGCACTGCAAAGAGAACCCCGCAGGAACTGGAAGAGGCAATCCAGGAGCTTGGCGCATCGATAAATGTTTTTGCAGGAACCGAAGATGTTCGTATTGCGGGCAATACACTCGCGAGAAACTACGACTCGACCATGGCGTTGGTTGAGGAAATTCTGTTGGAGCCTCGATGGGACGAGAAGGAATTTGCCCTCGTCAAACAGAGCGTTATCAGCCAGATACGCCAGCAGGACGCAAACCCGAATGCGATAGCCCAAAATAGCTTTAACGAGTTGATCTACGGTAAGGAGAATATACGATCAAAGAACAGCCTCGGTACGGTCGAGTCCGTCGGGGCGATCACGATCGACGATCTCAAAGCTTTTTACGCCAGGAATATCTCGCCCTCTGTCGCAAGAATGCATGTTGTCGGTGATATCGATAGATCTCGGGTAACACGGTCCCTGACCGCGATAAACAAACGCTGGGAGGCGAAGAAGGTCCAGATCCCTTCGTTTAAAACTCCTTCGGCTCCTTCAAAGTCACAGGTTTATTTTTATGATGTCCCGGGAGCGGTCCAATCTGTAATACGAATCGGCTACCCCGCGCTGTCGGTAACGGATCGAGATTATTACCCGGCCGTAGTTGCGAATTATATTCTGGGCGGGGGCGGCTTTGCTTCGCGATTGACCCAGCAATTACGCGAGGGTAAAGGCTATACGTACGGTATCAATTCGAACTTCTCCGGTTCGAGCAGCCCGGGGCCGTTTTCGATACAGAGCGGCGTCAGAGCAAACGTTACACTTGAGTCCGTTCAGCTCGTAAGGGATATAATGGCAGACTACGGTAAGAGCTTTTCCGATTCCGACCTTGCGACGACCAAGAGTTTTCTGATCAAGAGCAATGCCCGGGCATTCGAGACGGCTGGGGCAAAGCTCAATATGCTCGAAAATATAAGCAAATACGGTTGGAAGCACGATTTTGTCAAAGAACGGGAGAAGATAGTCAATGCGATGACGGTCCAGCAGATCCGGGCTCTTTCGCAGAAATACCTAGATCCGAACAAAATGATATGGCTCGTAGTAGGTGATGCGAAAACCCAGCTTCCCAGACTGAAAGAGTTGGGATTTGGAGAACCAATATCGATAAAGAAATAGCTTTAGGAGTAAAAAGATGAGCTTTCGACCGCTTATTGTCTGTTTGGTGTTCGCACTGTTCGTCCTGTCGGCCCCTGCTCAAGAGGTCGACAGAAAGCAAATGGCGGCGAAAGTGAAAGCTGAGTTTCTGCATGCCTGGAACGGCTATAAGCAGAATTGTTGGGGCCATGACGATCTCAAACCGCTCTCGAAGACATGCCGTGATTGGTATGGAACCCCTCTCTTGATGACCGCTGTCGATTCGCTCGACTCTCTTTATCTGCTTGGTTTCAAAAAGGAGGCTGACAGGACCCGCGAATACATCGTTAAGAATCTCTCATTTGATAAAGACATATCTGTCCAAAATTTTGAGATTACGATCAGAATACTTGGGGGCCTCCTTTCCAGTTATCAGATGACGGGCGACAAGCGGCTGCTAAATCTGGCTGACGATCTGGGACGCAGGCTACTGCCGGTTTTCGAATCTCCGACGGGGCTTCCATACAAGAACGTCAATCTCAGAACGGTGAAGACCAGTATTCCGGTTTCAAATCCTGCGGAGACCGGGACACTGTTGATCGAGTTCGGCACGCTCGCCAAACTTACCGGCAAGCCGATCTATTATGAAAAGGCCAAGCGGGCATTGGTTGAGACATACAAACGACGTTCTCCGATCGGATTGGTCGGTACGAATATCAACGTTGAGACAGGGAAGTGGACGAACACTGACAGCCATGTTAGCGCTGAGATCGATTCGTACTATGAGTATTTATTAAAATGCTCGATCCTGTTCGCTGATAAGGAATGCGGCGAGATGTGGGAAGAGAGCATCAAGTCGGTGCACATGCACCTTGCCGATGAGGTTAACGACGGGTTGTGGTATGGACGTTCGAATATGAATACCGGGAAAAGAACGGCGACCCGGACCGGTGCTCTAGATGCTTTCTTCCCCCGGCTCCTGGCTCTGGGCGGTGACCTGAACCGGGCTCGAGCATTACAGGACTCTATGTTCCGAATGTGGCAAGTCCACGGCATCGAACCTGAGGTCTTTGATTACAAGACTATGAAGGTGGTTAACGCCGGATACCCGCTTCGTCCTGAGATAATCGAGTCAACGTATTTTCTATATCAATACACGAAAGACCCTACATACCTGGCGATGGGAAAGCAGATGTTTGAAGATTTCGTCCGGCATTGCCGAACGGATGTTGCCTACGCCGGATTGAGCAGCGTTGTGACCAAAGAAAAGGCAGACTATATGCACAGCTTTCTGCTCGCTGAAACGTTCAAATATTTCTACTTGCTTTTTGCCCCGGACAAGACTCTGGATATAAAGAAGTATGTCTTTAATACTGAGGCTCATCCGATACGAAAAACCTGGAAATAATGGCGCGAACTAAAGCAGTTGTAAAATCTGAAAAACGAACACTGATCACAGGTGGGACGGGATTTCTGGGCACGCATATTGTCCGGCAGCTTCTGGATTCCGGTCAAAAAAATTTAAGGGTCATGGCTTCAAGCGTTCCGGAGTGGATGAAGGATGCGGGTGTTGAGGCGATAGAGGGGTCGGTAACCGATCGCAAAACTGTAGCCCTTGCTTGTGAAAATGCTTCGGCGATCTTTCATCTGGCCGGCAAGGTATCGCGTGATAATGATGATGCCGCTCAGATGAACAAGATCCATCTTGAAGGCACTCGACTGCTTTGCGAGGGAGCGCGCGAGGCAAGTGTGGGCACAATGATACTGGCATCGTCGAGCGGGACGATCGCTGTCAGTGAAGACGAAGATATCTTCGATGAGACTTTCCCGCAGCCGTTGGAGATCATTTCTCAATGGGCCTACTACGCGTCGAAATATTATCAGGAGAGGGCAGCACTTGAGAATTTTAACGACCAAGGCCAGCGCCTGGTGATCATGAATCCGTCACTGCTGCTCGGCCCGGACGATGATCGCCTTAGTTCTACTAAACCTGTGCTCGATTTTCTCGCAAGAAAGATACCGTATTCACCCGGCGGCGGGCTGAATTTTGTTGATGTTCGCGATTCGGCTGCTTCATTTATTACCGCGTTGGAGAAGGGCAGACATCAGGAGAAGTATTTGCTCGGCGCGGCGAATATGACCTTTGAGCAATTTTTCGGCCGTCTCGCCCGGCTTTCGGGCGTGTCGGCGCCAATGATGAAGGTGCCAAAGAAGCTGGCCGTGGCTGGTTCCGGAATCATCAGCTCGTTATACAAGAATTGGGGCAAGGCTTCGCCCATTGTGCGGAACGAGGTCGAGCAGGCCGAATACTTCTGGTATTTCGATTCATCAAAGGCCCGCGAAGAACTTGGTTTCGAACCTCGCGACCCGCAGGAAACGCTGCAGGATACGATCACTTATCTACGAGAGAACGTTTTGGGAGAAGGCGTGTTTAATTAACCCCTCGGCCGAAACCTATCCGATTCATAATTCCCCGGCTGTCGTGGAATTTTCTTCTCGGTTATCACCGAATAGCCGGTAAGCCATAAAAATTATCATGCCAATGACGGCGGCAACTAGGATCGCCAGCCCTTCTTTCGCAAAATCTACATTCATTAGCAGCCACGCGATCAACCCGAGCGAAAGGGCCGCAGCCAAAATCCCCGCGGGGGCCGCGAATTGTGCGGGCGGCATATCGCTCCTCTGCCGAAATACTGGCAGTGCTAGACAGGTTGTGGCGTAAACGAGCAGCCTCGTGGTCGTAGCGATCGTGACGGCTGTAAGAAAGTTCGTGAAGATCGTAAGCGCAAGGATCACGGCACCGGTAAGAATTATTGAGAAAAAAGGCGTCTTATATTTGTTGTGCGTGCGGGCA
This sequence comes from Pyrinomonadaceae bacterium, assembly GCA_041745615.1. Lineage (GTDB taxonomy): Bacteria > Acidobacteriota > Blastocatellia > Pyrinomonadales > Pyrinomonadaceae > OLB17. The sequence goes on from JBGTIP010000057.1 coordinate 41,202, forward strand.
AGAGCCTGGGGCAGCTCTCGCCGCTCGGCCATTGCAAATGGGATCCTTGATGACGCGAGGAAGCCGCTGTTCAGGTTTCCGAGCACTGAGACCAGGGCTCCGACCGCGATGAACGCACCGCCAATCGAACCGGCAAACCGACCTGCGGCATCAGCAAGCGGTGTTTTTGATTCTGCCAGCCCGGGTAGCGTTCCGATCGCCACCATTTGAACCAGAAAAAAGAGAACGACACAGAATCCGAGCGCCGTAAGCAGGGCGAAAGGGACGTTGCGGCCCGGGTCTTTGATCTCGCCTGCGGGAATTACCGCAGCCTCGAATCCGACATACGCGTAGATAAGCAGCAAAATGGCCGTTGGGAAACTGCTGTAGGCAGGTACCGTCGAAAAATCAAAATTGACGGGCTCAATAAAGAATAGGCCAATCGCTACAAACAGAATCAGGGGAACGAGCTTACCCACGGTAAACACATTCGTTAGCATAGCGGATTCGCGCACGCCCAATAGGTTAACGACCGTGATGCCGACAACAACGATGGTGATCACTGCGATCCGCGGCAGTCCCGAGTCGAGGCCAGCAAAGAAGAATCCGAGATAGAGAATAACGGCGTTACAGTTGGCAGCAAAGGTGGCAACGCGCACGACCCAATAAAGCCAGCCGACCTCGAAGCCTATCTCCGGGCCGAACGCGGCTTTAGCATAAAGATACATTCCACCGGTAGTTTTGAATCGGCTCGATACCTCCGAAAAACAAAGGACTATGAGTCCTACGATCACGGCACATGCAACAAATGCCAGAAGACTGTAGCTGCCAATAAGGGCAAACACGCCTGCAGGCAAGATAAATATCCCCGTCCCTATGATCGTATTGATCGCGATGGCCGTTAGATCCCACCGGCCTATGCCGCGAACCAGTTTTTCTTCATTCATAAGGTGATGATCGCAATATGGAAATATCAGACGCTTTTCGTTTATACTCTTAAAACTGATTCAGGTAAAGACACGGAGAATTAAATGCTCGTATCAATGCGTTTGGCGTTAATAGCCATTCTCGCCGGCAGTTTGGCAACATCGGCGGCGGCCCAAAAAGCAGTAGAGATTGATGTGCCGCGAGGTTACAAACCTCCGGTAATCGAGCGTTCTGGCCCCCTTCAGTCGCAGTTGGAGAGTGCGGTTTCAACCACGCTATCAGATCGCTCGCAAATGTCGTGGAAACCTGAAGAACTGTCGGTAACGATGATTGATCTCCGAGACCCCAACCTTTGGCGAATGGCCGAGGTGCGCGGAGAGACCCGGATATATCCGGCCAGTGTGCCAAAAATGTTCTATATGGCTGCGCTGCAGCGACAACTGGAAGACGGAAAGGTCACCGCGACCAAAGAAGTGACACGCGGAGAAAGGGACATGGTCGTCGATTCGTCGAACGACGCAACACAGTACATTCTCGATATAATTACAGACACGGCGAGCGGTGGAGAGCTGCCGGAAAAGGAGTTTCAGGCCTGGCAGTACAAGCGAAATCGCGTGAACAGGTATCTCACCGCGATGGGCTATCAGAATATCAACCTTAATCAGAAGATCTATTGTGAAGACGCGTACGGGATTGAGCAGCAGTCACGTGGATACAAGGGACTCAACCGAAACATGCTGACCACGAATGCGACCGCCCGGATGTTGGCCGAGATCGTGATGGGCCGCCTTGCATCACCCGAAACAACTCGTCACATGATGGATCTGCTCAAACGTGATCCATTTGCTCCGACCAAGGATCCGGATGATCAGGCAAACGGATTTGCCGGTAAAATATTAGTCGATCGAAAAATGACAGATTCGAAGCTGTGGTCGAAGGCTGGCTGGACAAGCCGTGCCAGGCACGACGCAGCATATATCGAGACTGCGGATGGATTGAAGTTTGTGATAGTAATTTTCACCGAAAACCACGCTGACGAAAAGGAAGTCATTCCTATGATAGCGGGAAAGGTTATTGATGGATTAAGAAGGAATTGAGGAGAACAAAATGAAGAAGCGATTTATATTACTGGCCGCAGCACTTATTTTTCCCATCGTTGTATTTTCACAGGGTTCTTACAAGCAGCCTCCGAAAGAGGTAATGGATGTTCTTAATGCTCCTCTTGCTCCCAACACTTCGATTGCTCCTACTCGCGACCGAATAGCTCTCCTGGATCCTCTCAGATATCCACCTATCTCGGAACTGGCCCAGCCCATGCTTCGCATCGCGGGGGCCAGGGTCAATCCCGTCACGAACGGACAGCATCGCCAGACATATTCTGTCGGTCTAAAGCTTAAGAATATATCGGATGGCAAGGAGGTTACCGTCAATTTGCCCGCGGAGGCCCGTTTGATCTCACCGCAGTGGTCGCCCGACGGTAAATATATCGCTGTCGGAAATATTGCTGCAGCCGGGATCGAGCTGTGGATTGTCGAGACCGGAACGGCCCGAGCCAGAAAGGTAAATGGCATTCATATCAACACGGCTTTCGGCGGTTACTCATGGGAAGATGCCGACACGCTGATCGCAACGCTCGTTCCAGCAAAGCGAGGGCCCGCGCCCCAATACCAGAACATTACGCCCTCTGAACCCGCAATTCAGGAAACCGCCGGAAGGACCGGTGCGGTGCAGACCTTTCAGGACCTGCTTAGGAATCCAAATGATGAACGGCTGTATGAGTACTACGCAACCTCGCAGCTCGCAGTCATCGAAGCAAGCGGAAAGGTTCGTGAGGTCGGGACACCGGCGATCTTTAACAATACAAGCATTTCACCGGATGGAAAGTACATTCTGGTCGAGCGGATCGAACGTCCATTTTCATACCAGTTCCCGGCGTCCCGGTTCCCGCGCAGGGTGGAGGTCTGGGATATGAATGCACGGCCCGTTGCATCGATCGTAAATATGCCGCTCCAGAACAATTTACCTGTTCAGGGAGTGCCGACCGGCCCCAGAGGGTACAGTTGGGTCCCCACCGAGCCTGCCATGCTGATGTGGACCGAGGCCCTGGACGGCGGCGATCCTCGCAAAAAGGTAAGCCATCGTGACAAGCTTATGAAGCTAAACGCCCCGTTCAGTACCCCGCCAAGCGAAGTATTGAAGATCGAACACCGGTTCCAGGGACGTGCCTTTGGGGAGAAGAACGGCTTGATGTGGTTTAACGATTACGATCGTGACACGCAGCGGCGGCGGATATTTATGACGAATCACCGCGATCCGGCAGATGTCACACTGATCGCTGACCTGAATGTCAGGGACCGATATAACGATATAGGCTCACCCGTAATGAAGGTGCTGCCGAACGGATCGAATGTGATCAGGCAGAATGGTGATGAGATCTATCTTTCGGGTATAGGAGCGTCCCCCGAGGGAGACCGCCCATTCCTTCGTCGAATGAACCTCAAGACGCTCAAAATCGAAGAGATGTTCCGGTCATCGGTCGAGGAATACGAGTCCTTCGTTGCAATGATAGATGACGATGCGGGGCTATTCATCACAAGGAAGGAATCGGTTGTGGAACCTGCGAACCTTTACCTTCGCCAGGTCTGTCCGGCCGGAGCCACATGTACAGCAATGGAAGCCAGAAAGCTGACAGATTTCAAAGATACCTCACCTCAACTCAGGGGCATAAGCAAAAGGCTGGTTACCTATAAGCGGGCCGACGGTGTTGATCTTTCCTTTACGCTTTATTTGCCTGCAGGTTACAAAGAAGGCACCAGACTGCCGACCGTGGTTTGGGCTTACCCGCTGGAATTTACCGATTCGTCGACGGCTGGACAGGTGGCCGGGTCGACAAATAGGTTTACGCAAATAGCGGGAACCTCGCATCTGTTCTTCCTTTTGCAGGGTTATGCAGTGCTCGATAACACGACAATGCCTATAGTCGGCAATCCCGAGACCGTGAACGACACATTCGTCAAACAGGTCACGGACTCGGCACAGGCGGCGATAGATAAAGGAGTTGAGCTTGGGGTTGTCGATCCTGATCGCGTCGGGGTCGGTGGGCACAGCTACGGTGCTTTTATGACCGCCAATTTGCTGGCCCACTCTGACCTTTTCAGGGCTGGTATCGCCCGAAGTGGAGCGTATAACAGAACGCTTACACCGTTCGGTTTCCAGTCCGAGCGCAGGTCATTCTGGGAGGCCCCGGAACTTTACGCAAAAGTTTCGCCGTTCTTTTACGCCAATAAGATCAATGAACCGGTCCTTCTGATCCACGGAGAGGCCGACAACAATCAAGGTACGTATCCGATACAATCTGAGCGGTTATTTGCGGCTATCAGCGGCACAGGCGGTACCGCGCGACTCGTAATGCTTCCTCTTGAATCACACGGATATGCTGCAAAAGAATCGGTTGAACACACGCTTTACGAAATGCTTTCATGGTTCGACAAGTATGTGAAGAATGCGAAGCCGCGGGAAAATAAGAACGTCGGATCTAATTGATATTGAGCGGTCTGGGCCGAGCGTGGAGTACGCAGATGGTTGCTTGTGGGAAGGCCAATAGCTTTCCTGCGTAAAGGTTCCGATTCTTACTACTGCTGGGTCGAAGAGGTTCTCAGCGTTTTTATTGGACGTCGGAAACTTCAATGATCGGAGCCGGATTTCGGTATTCGAGTGACGGATTGTCTTTGAAAACATTGCCGCCGTTCGCAAGGAATTCCTCCGCCGCTTCGCGATCTATAGGGCGCGAGAAAAGGTACCCCTGTCCGGTCGAACATCCCATTGATCGCAGTTTTTCAAGTTGCTCAAATGTTTCGATCCCTTCAGCAACAACCTCAATATCGAGGTTTTCGCCCAACATAAGAATGGTCTTTACGATCGCCCCGCTCTTCTCATTTTCATCCATATTATTTATGAATGTACGATCGATCTTGATGCGTTCAAACGGAAATCGCTGTAAGTAACTTAGCGATGAATAGCCGGTACCGAAGTCGTCCGTTGATAGCGCCACGCCCAGTTCGTCAAGCCCTGACAGAACCTTGAGAGACTTTTCGCTATGCTCCATGACCGTGCTCTCGGTCACTTCCAGTTTTAGCTGGCTTGCCGAAAGGCAGGAGTTCGCAAGTATATTTTTTACTTGCGAGGTCAAATTGGGGTGCATTAGCTGTTTAGCCGACAGGTTAACGCTGACCGACAGCGGCATGCCGAATCGTTTTTGCCATTCGGCAGCCTGCCGGCAGGATTCTGCCAGGATCCATTTACCAATCCCTATGATCAGTCCCGTTTCCTCGGCAACTCCGACAAATTCGTTCGGTTCGACGAGCCCATGAACCGGGTGACGCCATCGGATGAGGGCCTCGAACTCCTTGACCGTCCCCGTCGTGAGATCGGCGATCGGCTGATACAGAACCTCAAATTCGTTTCTTTCCACGGCGTGCCGGAGATCCGTTTCGATCTGAAGGAGATTCATATTGCGGACGTGCATCTCCTGGTCAAAGATCTCGAACCGGGCTTTGCCGGAATCTTTTGCTCGATACATGGCCGCGTCGGCGTCTCTTAGAAGCTCCTCGGCCGTTCGATTCACATTACCCGAAACAATTATGCCGATGCTTGCCGTCGTAAAAACCTCATAATTGTCTATCTTGAACGGCTCGGAGATGCGGGCCTGCAGCCTCTCAGCAACACCGACGACCTCATCTAAGTCGCCGCTTCGATTAAGCAGGATCGTAAATTCATCACCGCCGAGGCGTGCTACGACATCTCCCGGACGAACGCACGACGAAAGCCGTTCTGCAATGGCGACCAGGAGTTTGTCACCTACCGCGTGGCCCAGACTGTCGTTGATCACCTTGAATCGGTCGAGATCGAGAAAAAGTACTGCAAATCGCGAGTAAGGATTCCCGTCGGCACGCTCGACTGCCTGACGCAAACGGTTCATAAACTGAACTCTGTTTGGAAGATCTGTGAGAGTGTCGTGAAGGGCGTAGTATCGCAATTTCTCTTCTGCCTGATTTCGCTCTGTAATGTCGCGGAAGCAGCAGACACGCCCAACCGGTTCTCCGCCCAATATCTGCGGCTGAGAGTATCGCTCGTAGATCCGACCGTCTTCTAATTCCAGTAGGGCAGTTTCGGTTGCCGGCGGATCGGAGTAAAGCCGATCGAGGTCGCTCAAGAATCGTGAAGGGTCCTTCAATTGCGAGGCTATCCTGGCGACCATTTTGGCACCATTGCCGGCCTTGGTTGAGCTTTCGTCCAATCCCCACATTTCGGAAAACTTTTTATTGCAAGTTACGATCTCGCGATCGAGGCTCATAACTATGATTCCGTCGGCGGTCGATTCGAATGTTGACGAAAAGAGCGAAACAGTATTATGAAGGGATATCTCAGCCTGACGTCGAGCTGTGATGTCGCGCGCGATGCCCTGAACGCCGACGGGGAGGCCGTCAGATACGATCAGCCGTGTGCTAAGTTCGAGCGTTACCCTATGCCCTTGTTTCGCTACGATCTCAAGCTCATAGGTAGTGGGTCGATCTTCGGAGACTTTCTTGGCCGTCATGGTCCTCGCGACATGCAGAAATTCTGGTGCGACTACCTGAGCCAGATTCATTTTCAGTGCTTCTTCGCGCGAATAGCCGGTTATGATCTCCCCGGCTCGGTTAAGCGAAGTGAAGTTTCCTTTTAGATCATGTGTGTAGATCAAGTCGTTTGCGTTTTCGAATAGGTCACGATAGCTCTCTTCGCTCTTTCGAACCGCGGCTTCGGCGAGCTTTCGCTCTGTGATATCGCGAGCGATGCCCTGTACGGCAACGGGTACGCCATCTTTGACAATAACGCTGCTGTTTACCTCGAGAGTCGCTCGGCGGCCGTTCTTGCCAATGCAATCTATTTCGTAAATTGTCTGTTTAGCTTCACCCAGGAGCTTTCGGCTGAGATTGTCCTTCACCAGTTCAAGGTGCTCGGGTGCCGTGATCTCCGTCATATTCAATGCAAGAGCTTCGTCACGCGTATAACCAAGAACACGTTCCGCCACGTCGTTGATCGAGATATAATTCCCCGCCAGGTCATGGACGTAGATGATATCGTTAGCGTTCTCGAACAATTGGCGGTAATTCGCCTCGCTTTGTTTCAGGGCGTCGTGAGCTCGTTTTGACTCGGTGACATCCTGCCACATGACCATACCGGCAAAGATCTCACCCGATTCATTTCTTACCGGCAGGACGTTTATCTCGAAGGAGCTGCCTGAGTCAGTAAACTCGAGAATGACGTCCTCACCGTCCAGAGCTTTCTGATAGTATTCGGCCCATTCTTTTGAAATATCCTCGTGGAAGACCTCCCAGAGGGTTCGCCCCTCAAACATTTCCTGTGACCATTGGTGATTAATTAGTTGCTGACCGTCCGCCAGCGTATATCTGAATTCGTGGTCGAATAAAAGAACCGCCGTGCGCGGTATGGTCCGCGCGAGTGTCCTATAGAGTTTCTCACGTTTGACGAGCTCCTCCTTGGCATTACGCTGGTCTGTAATATCGAGAATCACTCCCTGCCAGCATAGCGGCTCACCTGTCTCGGTCGTGATAAAGCAGCTGCGGTCGCGGATCCAGAGAATGCTTCCGTCCCTGCACACTACCCGATATTCAAAATCGATGCTTTCGCCTTTTTTCATTGCCGAGCGGGTGGCATCGAGGACACGTTCCCGGTCGTCGGGATGGATAACGCGGTCCCAGATATCAGATTCGGTCAGCCAGTCATTTAGTGGATATCCGAATCTCTCGAAAGTCGGGCTTATATAGATCGGGGTATGAGGCGGAGCGGGTTCAACCGCATAGAACATTACCGGGAGGTTTTCAATAAAATTGCGGAATACTCCATCTGCAGGGGAGTTGCCATTTTGTGGCAACAGAGCCGCCGATGACTGCCCGTTGAGAGATGACTTAATACGTGCCAATGGCTGATTGGGGTTGTTCTGTTTGTTTCCCATATTGGCGAACGCAGGTCCGGAAAGAAAAGGTATTCCGATATCCAGACACACTTTACGATAAGCCTTAGATAGTGAAAGTTTGAGTGTGAAACCGGACAGAGTGGAGATTGAGCGGAAGCAGGCCGGAACCGTCCCACAGACATAATAACATTCGCAAGAGCGGTGTGGCTAGCTTTTTTTCTGCTTACTTCTGATATTCTAACGCCAATGAATTTGAACGATCTTTCGGAGGTCCACGGCCAGATCTCAAATTGCTTTCAGTCATATGCTGAGGGTTCGTGTGATGTCACGGATGAGCAAAAAGAACACTTTGACACTCACGGTTTTGTCACCGGGATTAAGCTGCTCACCTCAGAACAGATCGCCATACTTCGACGCGACCTGAACGGCCTGATCTCCGCCGATCCAACCGACCCGCGATTCTATGAATTTAATAAGAATGAATCGACCGATAGAACCAAGGTGCTCTTTCACATGTTGGGAGCGTGGAGAGTCTCTGAATCCTTTCATGATCTCGTCTTTTTTAGGCCTATCGCCTCCGTAGCTGAGCGACTTGTCGGTCATCCGGTCAGGTTATGGCATGACCAGCTATTTGTTAAACCGGCCCGCGAGGGGGGCGTTGTCGCATGGCACCAAGATTATGCTTATTGGACCCGAACGAAACCGATGGCCCATATAACCTGTTGGATAGCATTGTATGACTCGACGATCGAGAATGGCTGCGTGCACTACATTCCGGGCAGTCATAAGTGGAACCTGCTGCCAAAAACCGGTCTCGCTGACAATATGATGTCCGTTTTCGAATATCTCGATGAAGGACAGAAAGCGATGTTTCAGCCAGTTCCGGCTGAGTTAAAGGCGGGGGAAGCGAGCTTTCATCATGCGATGGTCCTGCATGGTTCTTATGAGAACCGATCCCACCAGATGAGGGGTGGTGCCGTCATAAATATGTTTCGCGACGGTGTGGTTTCCGATACAGACGAACCGCTTTTGCAAGGGGTACCGATCATTCAAAAGGGTGAGAGGATCGCGGGGCAATATTTCCCATTCATTTCCGCAATTGCGTGAAAAGGGCTACACTTAAGTCAAAATTCCTATCTTAATAATTATGAAAAAGTTGATCTTCATTACCGTTCTGCTATCAGTCACAAGCAGCCTTTGGGCACAGACGATGCCTTCGGATGCCGATCCTAAATTGTGGGAAAAGGCCCTTAAGATCCATCGAAGTGCCATCATTATTGATGGCCATAACGATATCACCGGCCCCATGGTCGACCAGGATTTTAATCTGGCGGACGATTCGCGAGGCAGGAAACAGCTAGGCGGCGATCCCTACCACACGGATCTCGCCCGACTCAAACAGAGCGGCATTACGGGCGAATTCATGTCTATCTATGTCTCGGGTGCAATGCTGAAGACCGGCGGGGCTATGCGGCGGGCAATGGACATGATCGATGCGACCTATCGAGAAGCCGAGCGTAACGACGATCTCGTAATGTGCACAACTGCCGCTGAGATACGACGGGCAAAAAAGCAGAAAAAGATCTGCCTGCTGATGGGCATTGAGGGCGGATATGCGATCGAGAATTCGCTTTACGCACTGCGTAATTTCTACCGGCTCGGTATTCGCTACATGACCCTAACGCATAATGTTACCCATGATTGGGCAGACGCTCACGGCGATGAAAAGCGGAACAACGGCCTTTCCGAATTCGGCAAGGACGTAGTTCGCGAAATGAGCAGACTGGGGATGTTTGTAGACATATCGCATGTTTCCGATAAGGTTATGCACGATGTTCTGGACATTTCAAAAACTCCGTTGATCGCATCTCATTCGGGTGCTCGCGGGGTTAGTAATCATACGCGAAACGTGCCGGATGATGTTTTGAAACGGCTGCCGCAGAATGGCGGGGTGATCATGGTGGTCTTTTATCCTGCATTTCTTGACGATCGAACGGCACGAGAACAGAGCGAGCGGTCTGCCCGATTGAGCGATCAGCTTGCGGCACTTCGAGAGCAGCACAAAACGGATGATGCCGCGTTTTTCGCCGCCCGCGATAAGCTCTATGAAGCTAACCCCATTTACCTGGCCGATTACCGACGTATCGTCGATCATATAGATCATATAAAGAAGGTCGCGGGCATCGATCATGTCGGAATCGGATCCGATTATGATGGCGTACCGTTCCTTCCGCCCCCGATGAAGGGAGCCGAGGACCTCGCCCTTGTGACCTATGAAATGCTGCGGCGCGGTTACACCGAAACGGAAATAAGAAAGGTGCTCGGGGAAAACCTTCTCAAGGCAATGGAGCAGATGGAAAAGATAGCCGGAACCCGCCAGGTTAGCGGGCAGGGAAGTCTAAAGAAAATCCGGTAAAGGTCGGAAGGCATTCACCAGTTGACTCAATTTCCAATTCCGCGTATAAGTATCAAGACTAATCTTACTTCACCAATTATCCGAGCGGCCGTACCAATAGATGCCCGTACTCGCCGGTTTTCTCGATAGACCTGCATCGATCTTAAGAGGAGACCATATGAAGAAAATACTTTTGTCTACAGCAGCTCTAGCCCTTGGGTTCATGACCGCGTGCGACCCTGGTGCTAATACAACCAACAAACCTGCGAACGCACCGGCAAACAATGCCGCCGCCACCGCGCCGGCCGCGAACCCGGCTGCCGTCGAAGCCGAGATCAAAAAGCTCGTAAACGACCAGGCGGCAGCCCTAGCTAAGAATGACGCCGACGCCCTCGATAAGCTCTACAGCGATAACTACATGCTTGTTAATCTAGATGGATCCGTGCAAAACAAAGCGGACCGTTTGGCATCGATCAGGTCCGGCGACACAAAGTTTGAATCATTCACCTATGACGAGGTGACCGTAAGATCTAACCCCGAAGGCACAGGCGCGGTTTCGATCGCACGAGCGACAGCAACCGGAAAGAACAAGGGCGTTGCCATCCCGGCCAATCGACAGATTAGGGTCACACAAGTATGGAGCAAGATGAAGGAAGGCTGGCGTCAGGTGAGCGGCCACGCAACGACAATGGAAGGAGGAGGTGCCAGCAGCACGGCTGCCAATACATCGAGTACTTCCAATACCGCTGCTAATTCCAGCTCCAATACCGCGGCAAATAGATAGTCCCCACCCCCTTGGATCGAGTGCGCACAAGCGTCCTCGATCCAAGGTCCGAACCAGTCATACCAACTATCCGGATTTACGATCAACCGTTCGATCACCCTTCTTTTTACCTTTTTCCTTCGCGAGACCCCCCATTTTTGTCCCACGATGGGACAGCAAAATCACCGTAACCGCTTTCTACTATTGCACTTACCGGTTTGTCCCGTGTACCAGCATTTTTTCTGGAGCTGTCATACACTGTGTGTCGTCCTGAAAACAGTTGACACTTTTTAGTGCTTATTTCTAGCCGACATTGTCACTTGTCGGTAGTCCTGAATAAGGACATTACCCCTGCTGTAAACCCGCCTCAGGACAAGACACCGACTCGATCCTGGGCGTATAGTTTTCAAAGATCAAAGTTCAAAGGTTCCCGACCGATGAACCAGGCACCGCAACAGGCTACCTTATTTCGGGCTCCGCGAAAATACCAAATGTCGCGTTTGGCGTAAATGGCGTAAATGGCGTAAAAAATGTTTACAGCGTCGACCACGGCCGAAATAAAAAGCCGCGAATGCACTAATGGAAAGCTGTCCGCTCAGTGCGGACAGCCTTAGTAGTTTCTAATTAGGCTCCGGCCCCGTGGCACTTCTTGAATTTCTTTCCTGACCCGCAGTAACACGGTTCATTGGGTTTCATCTTGGGCGTGTCACGGACGTATGGAGTGTGGCGGGCTGCCTCGGCCCCGGCGACCTCGGCGGTTCCCATCGCACCCGTGAATGCCATCCCGGCCGCCTGACGGCGGGCACGCTGCATTTCGAGACGTTCCAGACGTTCGCGTTCTTCCTGCTCGTCGCGATTGACGATCTCCAGGTTGAATAATGCTTTAGTGGTGTTGGTGTCGATACGGTCGAGCATGTCTTGGAACATCTCGAAAGACTGCTTCTTATACTCGACGAGCGGGTCCTTTTGACCGTAGCCAACGAGGCCGATACCCTGTTTGACATGATCGATCGAAAGCAGGTGGTCCTTCCACTGCGAATCGATGATGTTAAGCATAATATAGCGTTCGTACGCACGAAGGCTTTCGGCTCCTGCAAGCTTTTCTTTTTCCTCGTAATTAGCCCTCGCCTTTTCCCAGATCGTATTCTGGATCTCGTCCGGGGTCATTGTCCGGAAATCGACTCCCGCGTCGACGGCAGGATCAATGGCATATATGCTTTCGATCTCGGCGGCGTAGGTGTTGATGTCCCATAGGTCGGGTGTCAATGTCAGGCTTAACATGCTGTCCGTTAGATCGTGCAGCAGGTCGCGGGCAACGCCGCTCTCGCCAAGGAGGTACTCGCGGTGCTCGGGTTGAAACATGAGTTGCCGTCTGAGGCCGTAAATGGTCTCACGCTGGCGGTTCATGACATCGTCATATTTGAGCACGTGTTTACGAGTTTCGAAGTTTCTTGCCTCGACCGCCCTCTGGGCACGTTCGATCTGCTTCGAAACGGTCCTTGACTCGATGGCTACGCCTTTTTCCATGCCAAGCCATTCCATCATTGACCGCACCTTGTCACCCGCAAAGATCCTCATCAGGTCGTCTTCGAGAGAAAGTACGAAACGGGTCGATCCGGGATCCCCCTGGCGACCGGCGCGGCCGCGAAGCTGGTTATCGATACGCCGTGACTCGTGCCGCTCCGTGCCGAGTATGTGCAGGCCGCCCACTGCTACGACCTCCTTGTGTTCCTCAGCCACGACACGTTTTGCCTTGGCAAGTTCCGCTTCGAATTGCTCCGGCGTGGCCTCGTCAGGATTGATCTCCTGGCGTTTGAGGTATTCACGGGCAAGGGAATCAGGGTTTCCGCCGAGCAGAATGTCGGTTCCACGGCCGGCCATGTTTGTGGCGATCGTGACGGCACCCTTTCGGCCTGCCTGCGCGATGATCTCGGCCTCCTGCTCATGATATTTTGCGTTGAGCACCTTGTGGGCAACGCCGATCTCTTTCAGCCTGCCCGCTACCAGCTCCGAATTCTCCACCGATACCGTACCCACAAGAACAGGCTGGCCTCGTGCATGAAGTTCCTTGATCTCATCGACCACGGCGTCCCATTTTTCGGGCAGCGTCCGGTAGATCATGTCCGAATTATCTACGCGGACCATCGGCTGATTTGTTGGGATCTGGATGACGTCGAGGCTGTAAACGGTACCGAATTCTTCTGCTTCGGTCTCGGCGGTGCCCGTCATACCGCTGAGCTTTTCGTACATGCGAAAATAATTCTGCAGCGTAATTGTGGCGAGCGTCTGGTTCTCACGCTCTATCTTCACACCCTCCTTCGCCTCCACGGCCTGATGCAGCCCGTCAGACCAACGGCGGCCCTGCATAAGACGGCCAGTAAAATCGTCTACAATAATCACCTCGCCGTCCTGAACGACGTAATGGTGGTCGGACTTATAGAGCGTGTGGGCTTTCAGGGCCTGCTCGACACAGTGAAGCAGGTCCATGTTCGACGGATCGTAAAGGTTAGAAACACCCAACAGCCGTTCGGCCTTGGAGACTCCGGCCTCGGTCAGGACTGCAGAGTGATTCTTTTCATCGACCAGGTAATCGCCCGTTGTGACCTTGGTTTCCTCGTCCTTGTGGCCCTTCTCTAGCCGCGGGATCACTTCGTTCGCGGTGTAGTACTTGTCGGTTGCTTCGTCGGAAGCTCCCGAAATGATCAGCGGGGTACGAGCCTCGTCGATAAGGATCGAGTCGACCTCATCGATGATCGCAAAGTAGTGATCGGGCTGGACAAGGGAGTCGACGTCGAACTTCATATTATCGCGAAGATAATCGAAGCCGAATTCGTTATTCGTACCGTACGTGATCGAGCAGGCGTAAGCCTCTTTCCGTTCGTAATCGTCCATGTCGTTCTGGATACAGCCGACAGTCAGGCCCAGAAATGTATGTATCTTGCCCATCCACTCGGCATCGCGAGCCGCGAGATAATCATTGACCGTGACGACGTGAACACCGCGGCCGGTCAGGCCGTTTAGATATGACGGAAGTGTCGCGACGAGCGTTTTACCCTCACCAGTTCGCATCTCGGCTATTCGGCCCTGATGCAGGGCGACGCCGCCTATCATCTGGACATCGAAATGCCGCATCCCGGTCACGCGCCTTGAGGCTTCGCGGACCGTGGCAAATGCCTCCGGCAGTATTTCTTTCAGAATTGCTTGCTCTGCCTTTCGGCGTTCGATCTTGTCTTCGATTCCCTCGAGATGATCTGAGATGGTTTTTTCGAATTTAGGGGTTTGGGCCCGGAGCTGCTCGTCCGAATACTTTTCAAGAGTGGATTCCCAATCGTTTATCTGAGCGATAACGGGCTTTACATTTTTTAGGAAAATGTCACTGCTCGTACCAAAAACCTTTTTAACTAATTTATCTGCAAATTTATTTACAGCCATGTTGTCCTCATACTGTGCTCCGGCAAACCCGTGTTTGCGGACGCTCTATAGGTGTCGGTCGAATCGAAAAATTCTGTGTGCCGATCCGATAAAAATAAAATGTCGGGGGTTCTAAGCGTTGAGCAGCGAGGCAAGGCCCGCGCGGGGTAGGCGGGTCACGACGAAAACCTGATCGGTGAGGGATCTAACCGTGGTATTGCGAATAACCGACTGGCGAAGGCTGTTGTTTGTTTGATTTGAAAATAGTCGAAGCGTGCTTTCGATCTGTCGTGCGAGCTCAAAAGCCCGCTGAGGCGACTCTTTTTTAACCGATACACTTACTGAAAAAGTTTGGGGGTCAAGCTCCAAACTAAAACGCGAATCCGCTGCCGTGACGCCGCCGAACTCGGTATTTACTATGCAGTCGCCGAGAGAATAGCCGTAAACCAACTCTCGACTGAAGTATTCAAGGGCGGAACGCGCGGATTCGCTCGTGCTTACAAACCGGATCGGGGTATAACGTCCCGCCTTGTTGCTGTGGAGACACGGCAGTAAAGCGTTCTGGACGACGCTGAAAGTGTCAGCAGAGGGGTCAAACTTACTCTGGGTTCTCAGTCGGGCAAGTCTGGAAAGGAAATACTCGATATCCTCGACATAGATCTGAACAGACGTCGAAACAGGCGAGCGTTCGTCATCCGGTTTCGTATCAAGCTCGTCATTGAACTCGATCTCATCCTTCACATCGAACTGGCGGGCCATCGCCGCGCTTGCAAGCACTTGCGGAGTGGCTCCGGACAAGATCAGCCCGAAGTAAACCCCGAGCGTTGCGAGGACGAGTATTGAATTTTGATTTCCCGATTTGGCCATCGACAGATTCAAAGAATCTAAGTAAACAAGAAAAAACGAACTAAGGATTTAGATAAAACACCGGCCCGCCGAAGTCAAGGCATTTACCTCTATCGACCCTCTTTGGTAAGGAGCGAATCCAGCCCGGCCCGCGGAAGGTTTGCAACCACGATGATCTTGTTTTTTTCGACGCTCACCCTGGACGCCTGGTATATTTGCGATCTTACAAGATCTGTTTGAGTAGATCTCTGGTCCAAGAGAGCGTTTTCGTAAACGGAAGGAGCAGATATCTGGGAAGGCGAGTCCGCCAAGATAGTCGTCTTGAGCGAAACCCCGCTCGGGCCAATGCTAAACTGCACAAGGAAGTTTTCGTTCCAGTCGTCCGATCGGGGGAGAAATGCGTCGTACAGGTTCATCAACGGTTCGCGGAACCGAGTCGACCAGGGGGCGGCATCTTCGCTGAAGTGTGGATGCGAATAAAGTCGGGCGGCACCATTGGGCTTAACCGTAACGTAATAGTTCAAGCTGAATGGGGTTTCCGGGTCTCTAAAGGGATCGCCGGACGTCAGTTCATGTGCAACTCGATAAAATTCTTCGAACGCTGCAGCAAACTGCTCCAATGCCTTTTCACCATCAGGCCTTTTGTCGAAATGACGCTTTTGTTCGATCTCGCCCTTAGCTCCTGCATGCCGAGCTGCGTCCTGAGCTGCGACCTTAGGAGCAGCGCCTGCCAGGACAAGTCCGAGACAGGCCCCTAGGGTCGCGAGAGCTAAAACAAAATTCGAATTTTTGGTCTTGGTCGTCAAAATTTACCTTATCGCCGTTTTAACATCGGACTTAGTATCAATCTCACCGCTCGGCTGGCCCTGCTGCAGGCGTTTAGCCTGGGCCTCTTTCAATTTCCGCGTGATCATTTCCTGGGCCACTGGTTTCGGAATTGCGAAGTTCAACACAAAGCTGTTCCCTTCGGCTGTCACCTTGGCCCCGTCGAGTAATGTCCGCTCATCGCTCGGATTTCTTACCGTCGACTTGCCAACCATGATAGCAAAACTGAGGCCGCTTGCAACAGTTTTAGCTTTTTCGGGGGTTTTTTGCATCGATGAGACGAGCGCAGTGATCTTTTCGTCATCCTGAACCAGGGTCACCGTAACCCGATCAACGTCAAGGTTCTTGAGGTATGTCAGAAAACCGCTGTCGCCAACGGCCTCCATCGCCGCCTTTGCAACGTCGATCATTTCGGGGTCGCCCGCCTGCTTGGCAACATCGAATTTTGATTTCTCCCGGTCAAGCCTTCCGTCCGCGGTAAGCACGCCGTTAAGCACGATGGTGAAAGGTTTATCCAGATCCACCTCTTTGGCATCCCATTTTGCGACGACATCATCGGCGAAATCCGTTAACGGCTTCCTGTTGATCTCAACAGCTGTAACTGACTCGCTGGTTAGCGGGGGCTGGACAGGCGATGGGGAAGGCTTTGTCGCTACTTCCGCGGTATCGTCCTCATCGGGCACTCCGGTATCGGTTGCGACGGGGCGATTTGCCCCGCGCCTATTCGCACGGGGTGTTGTCGCGACACGGTCATTGCCGTTGAACGTAGGCAGATCGCCCTGAACCACGGACGGGTTCGGCGTAGGCATGACCGGCTGCGTATTGAGCAGGCTGTTGCCTGGGGTCGGCAACGTCATATTGGGCGAATACCCCGGTATCGTCGCATCGAAGGCCGGATCAAGATCCATTTGCTGCATCATCGCGAATTCTTCAGGATTCGCGATCTGGAAATAGCCCTCCGGGTACGATAACGGCGGGGTCTCGCCGCTTACATCGACAAAGGTTATGTCCATATCGCCCAGCTCGGTTTTCTCATAAACCCGGTCTACATAATCTCGCTCGGAACCAAACAACATTGATCCGACATAGATCGTATCCAAAACCTGACAGACACGGCCTACGAGAGGGCTCTCACACCCCTTCATAGTTAAAAGAGAGGATTGGCTGACGATCAGGATCGCCAGGAAATTCGCCGCCGCAGAGATTGCAAGGATGCGATAAATGCGAGGTGTCAGTTCCCAGTTCTTGATCTCGTAATCATAAAACAGGTCACCCTCCTGCAAAGGAGTCGTAATCCGCTCGGGTTCGTATAATGACTGCTCAAACATAAAAATATTAAAACGCCTACAAAATTAACTTCTCTTCTTCGAAGTTAGACGCCTGACTCCGCAAAATCGTTGCGGGTGTAATCGTCTATTCTAACACTCGCACTATACGTTCTGAAAGCAATAGACTTTCTCCGGCCAAAGCTCTAACATCTCGCATATGCGCCGAAGGGACAATCGCGATCGTCGTCGTGCACGGGACTCCGCGTCGGGTAAACGCCCAAAAGGAGAACGAAGAGATAAACGCGAAATTGCAGAACAAAGTTCCCCTGTCAGGGTCGTCCCCGCCCAAACGCCCCGGCAGGTTCGCGCCGTGGAGCGATTGCTGTTAGGCATCGGCGTGCCGGAACCTCGGCCGTTCAAGCCCGACGCATTCCAGCTCGAAGCCCTGGCGGCCATCGAACACGAGGACGTTCTCGTTACAGCACCCACGGGAAGCGGCAAAACATGGATCGCCCGCGAAGAGATCCGACGACTGCTGGCGGCAGGAAAGCGGGCTTGGTACACGACACCGCTCAAAGCTCTAACAAACTCGAAATATACGGAATTTTCCATCGAATTCGGTCCCGAAAAGGTCGGTATCCTGACCGGCGACCTTAAAGAGAATACGAACGCGCCGCTCATAGTCGGCACCACAGAAATATACCGCAACCAGCTGTTTGACGCTCTTCGTGAGGGGTTTGATGTTAACACCGATTTTGTCATCCTCGACGAGGCCCATTACCTGTCGGATGAGGACCGCGGCCATGTTTGGGAAGAGGCGATCATCCTGTCGCCGCCCCGGATAAGGCTGCTCCTGCTGTCCGCTACTGTCGGTCGGGCAAACGAATTTGCAAATTGGATCGAAGAGGTCCGCGGCACAACGGTAAGGGTCATAAAGGCCGGTCCCCGGCCTGTCGAGCTGCGGGCCGCATATCTTTCAACCGATCTGCAGCTTTTCCCCCTGTTTGGCGAAGACGGCAAATATAACAGGGACCTCGACCGTTTTACACGGCAGAGGCCCCAGAGTAGTTACCGTCGGAGGAAGTAACGGCAACAAAACGTCATTTCAATCCACCGATAAGAATATCTATATCGGTTTGAGGTATGGCTAGATCCAGCGAAACGTCTGTACCCCTGTTCGCAAATTTTGCATTACCCAGCATTCGAGCATAGACCTGCTGGTCGAGCCGCTTGGACCCGCCCAGAAACGCCTTTCCGACCATCTGAAGCCCCTCGAGTGTGGTTTTTAGATCTCCCGCCTGCTCGGCCTTTTTGGTTCGTGCCATCATCTGCACCGCGGTGCTTCCCGCCGCTACGTCCATCGAGCCCGTCATATACTGAATGGAATCTAGATTTGCTCCCAACATATCCGCGTCAAGCGGGAGCAGCCGGCCGAGCATCCCGTTGGTGCGGGCCGCGAACGACACAACCGAGGTCTCACGGCTCGGCAGTAGATTGCGAATATCAGAATCTGTTTTAGCCGTCGCTGCAAGGGTCTGCCGGACCCGCTCAGGCGAGCCCATAACGAGTGTGCCGGCATCGTAGGCTGTCAGGGCGATCTCTTTCTTGGTAAGGCCGGCCATCAATTTATCCATCGACGCTGCGATCTTACTGTTGGCTGGACGTGCGGTCGTGCTGGCAGCAATGTCTTTTCTGGAAAATATATAGATGGTTCGTGCCCCGACCTTTTCCTCGCGAACCGGCGATTTCGAAGCGGCCTTTGCCGCCGCAATGACGTTCTCAACATTTACATCGCCACCGGCGATTGCCACCGTATCATAGTCGACCTCGGTTGCCGAAACCTGCTTCATCGAAACACCGACGGCCACCTGGCTAAATTTACGAAGGTCGATACCGATGCGGGATTCGATTTCTCCGACCTTTGCCATAATCTCGCTCAGCATAGGCTGATTTGCCGATAAGACCCGGGGGAGGGCATCATCGAGAAACTGCTTGCTGTCAAAGATCGCTATCCCATCCGAACTGGGCAAGAGCGACACAAGCTTGGCAGACGCCCGTTTCTTTGCAAGGATGGCATTTCGAGTGTCCACGATGGCAAAGCCAACCGTGTTCAGCAGCAGTAACGAGATCGCCGCTAGTGAAAAAAATCTGAACTTCATAATATAAATCCCCTATAAACAGACCTTTACTATCGATTAAAGATGCATCAATGTTCCAACAAAGTTGCCGGAATTCAGCTTCTATGAAATATATGACGAGCGTTCAAGCCGGTTTGTTAACATTGGGCGAATGTTTGGCTTGCTCATCGGCGGCGGGCTTTACTACCTCGAACTCAAAGCGGATCTCTTTACCTCGTAAAATATAACTCAGATACTGCTCCCAAAATTTACGGATGAACCGTAATTTGTAGTTCCGCCGGTCAAGATTGACCAGAAATTCCACGCCCAGGGCTTTCCACAGCCCAAGCAGCGATACGTAACAATCCACCGGCTTGAGCTGGACCTGCGTGTAAAAATCGAACACCTGCCGGCCCGGGAGGAACGTGTTGAAGGTATAGGAGTTTATATGATTACGATGCGTTGGATCGTTGGCCCAATCAGGATTGGTATAATGCGGCGTCAGCAGGCGGATCCTGCCCCCCGGCCGGGTTATGCGGTGAAGCTCGCCAATAAACGCCATCACATCCGGCACATGCTCGACAACGTGATTAGATACGATGAGATCAAACTCGTTGTCAGAAAAAGGGTAGGGAACTTCGCCAAGGTCGTGAATGACGTCGGCGCCGGTTCGCGGGTTATTATCGAGACCGATCGAGCCCTCGGTCTTATTGGTTCCGCAACCTACGTCAAGTATCTTTATCATCGGAATGAAGTTACCACAGGTCGAGCGTAACTAGTATCGACACGATCTGGAAGTATCACTGTGAAATACTACTTTAACTTCAAGTCAATAAGTGTAAACCTTACGAATACAAGATTTACCGAAGTTCGTAACTGTGTAGTGAGCCGTATGCTTTAAAGAATGCTAAAGTGATTTCACTTGATGAGCTAAATTCTTAGTAAAAGCATTTAAACTGTTGCGAACATTAGAAGTTATGCCTGCGAAGTCTGTTTTCGGCACGGCTGACGCTCCGAAAGGTAAAAATGCCAGAGAAGCCTCGCTGCGGTCGACCGGTGAGGCCGCCAACGTTCAGCGATCGCAAGGAACTCATCTGATCCAGGTCGAGGTTCCCCGCTGACACGGTGCCATGCAGAATGGAGTGCGATGTCGCCCTTTGGCATGATATCAGGCCGTAAGAGCGCCATTAAAAGATAAATGTCGCTCGTCCATTCACCGACACCTTTCAACTTAATCAATTCGGCTTTCACTTCACTATCCGGCAGATGATGCAGGCCTTCAATATCTATCCGGGCCTCGAGCACGGCATCGGCGAGGTGACGGGCATACGACGTTTTCTGGCGGCTGAACCCGACGGCCTTTAGTTCGTCGTCACTAAGGGATATCACTCTTTCCGGCGTTACTTCTTTTAACCGGGCCTCAAGCTTATCGAAGCATGCCTTGGCCGACGCCAGCGAAACCTGCTGCTCCAGTATGATCTGGAGCAGAGTGGCGAATCCAGTGGGTCTGTTCCATAGCGGCGGAATACCATAGGTCTCGTAAACCCTGCCCAGGCAAGGATCGGCTGAAAGCTCGCTGCAAGCGGCCGCAAGTGCCTTTTGATCGAGCTGAGTATGGATCATATGCTGCATACTGGATCGGACGCTCCAATTGTAAATCGTATTGCAGTTCAAACTGGACCTAGGCGAGTGGTTGGGATCTTCAGTGAATGCTGTTAGATCCAGATTTCTCAATCACTTTAAGTTAACAGAGCTATATTCTGTATATAAAGGCGTTATAGATAGCTTCAAGCAGTTTCTCACCATATCGACGGCACGGCCGATTCGTCAAACTCGATCGGATCGCTGTTCGGCAGAATGTGGATTATCCGGTCGACTCCTTTCGTCCTCAGCAGGGGCGACAGCATATCCACTCGGTGACAATTTGCACGGGGCTGCTTATGATCAGAGAGCGGTTTCGACTCAGAACACATCATAACGGTCGGCAGGTCAGAAGCAATTTCGACAATACGGTTTATCCCCCATGTCAGATCCGCGGGCGACGGTTTATTCTTACCGCCTGTCTCAGGGATGTGTTCGTAACCGATGCCATTCTCGTTCAACAACTCGGCCAAGACCAGCCCATTGAATTGCGGCCACCGCGATCTGGCAAACGCCCGCACATCGCAGACGAACTCGATTTGGTGCTTTCTGAGTAGCTCGAGAAAATAATCAAAAGGATGCCGACCGTGGCCGATAGTGTGGATGATCATTTGCCTATTATCCCACGCAAACGACCAGTCAAGTCATCAGCCAGCCAATCGTTCCAAAGTTCGAGGGCTTTTAGATATTCAGTGGTTCGGAGGCTGACGAATTCGGAGATCAGCCAGGCGGCAGTTTGGCGGTCGATGGTGCTGTTTTCGCGGATCGTTTCACCCAGGTACGATATCCATTCGGCGCTGTCATGGACCTCGCCTAAGGCCGACTGCATTTTTGAAAGGTGCTTTGCGAAAGGCTTTAGCTCGCCGCCGCAGCAATCGTTGAAAAGTTCGAGAGCGTAGCGGAGTCGTTTCGCAGAAAGCCGCAATTTGTGAAGCAGGGTGTCGTTGAATGGATCGTAGATGCTGTCGGCCCGGGAGAGAAATTTTTCCACCGCCCCATCGATCGCCTCCGTGCCAAACAAGCGAAACGTCCGGGCCGTACCGTTTCCTCGACTTATCGAGCCCAACGCGTCGTCGAGTTCACTTCGAATGCTTGACAGGCGATTGAGTGTAACTTGTTTTACCAGCTCGCCGTGGGCATCAGACCGCCGGGCTCGCCGGGCCTCGATAAGTAGGTCAATACCGCCGGCGATGGCTTCATTTGGGGCCCTTTCTCGCAGGGATTCGAGGGCCTCGGTCGCTACATCCTGGTCACGAACGTCACCCAGAGCGTCGGCAACCTTCTTAACTTGCTTTTTCAGGGGCTTGAAAGCTTTTTTATCGAACAGCGGTGCGAAATCCCTAAGCGCCGAGCGAAATCGCCGCGACGCCACACGCATATCGTGAACACCGTCGACGCCGTCCGGTTCGACCGCGGCCGCATGAAAACTCAGGATCTCGTCAAACCGCACCCTCAGCACCTCGGCGGCGGTCACCGCGGCGTTTGCATCACAATCGAGGTTATCGATAGGTTTAGCTTTGGCCATCTAGCATTTGATGAGAGCTTGTATCTCCTCGACTGCACCGGGATTCTCTAGCGCCGAAAGATCGCCTGCGTCTTCGCCGAGATAGGCTGAGCGGATGACCCGGCGCATGACTTTGGCGTTGCGGGTCTTTGGCAGGGCCGAGACGAAGTGGATACGCGATGGTGCAAGGGGCTTGCCCATGTCGCGGGCGACGAGGGACTTGAGTTCAGACTGGAGGGCAAGCATCTTGCTTGCCTCTTCCTCTCCCGAAGCAAGCAGAGATGCTTGCTCTCCAGTCAACACCACAAACGCCACCATCGCGGTGCCTTTTTTCTCGTCGGGAACGCCGATGACGGCAGCCTCGGTTACAATCGGATGGGCAACCAAAAGGCTCTCGACCTCGGCGGGGCCAACCCGTTTACCTGCAACCTTTAGAGTATCATCGCTGCGACCGAGGATGAAGTAATGTCCGTCCTCATCCCGCATGGCCCAGTCGCCGTGGACCCATATATTTTTGAATCGAGACCAGTAGGTTTCAAGGTATCGCTCACGCTCCTGCCAGAAGCCGCGGGCCATGCCGATCCAGGGCTGTTTGATGACGAGCTCGCCGACCTTTCCCGGCTCGACTGGGTTGCCTTCTTCGTCGAGGATGTCGACGTCCATGCCGGGGCACGGTGCGGGGAAAGAGCACGGCTTTTGCGGCAGCAGCATATTGCCCATTAGAATGCCGCCCGAGATCTCGGTCCCGCCGGAATAGTTTATGATCGGCAGTTTGCTGTTGCCCACCTTCTCAAAGAGCCACCACCACGGAGCAGGATTCCACGGCTCGCCGGTCGAGGCAAAGGCGCGGAGGGATGAGAGGTCGTGACGCTGAAACGGCGCTTTTGACTGGATCGCAGGCGTCCCGCCTGCAACGCCACTCGGTGGCGTAGATTCATCGGCATTCGGATGTGGCGATGCCCCCCCGTCTTCGTTTCGGGCGTCGCCCTCATGCAGGCGAGACGCCTGCGTTCCAGTCGATTGAGATGTTTGGTTTTCCTCGTGGGCGGCAAGGGCACGGATCAGCGTCGGCGAGATGCCGAGAATCTCCACTTTGTGTTTCGCGACGAATTCCCACATACGGTCGGGCGTCGGGTAATCGGGCGCTCCGTCGTAGATGCAGATCGTCGCGCCGTTTATGAGCGCTCCGTAGATAAGCCACGGGCCCATCATCCAGCCGATGTCCGTATACCACGAGATCCGCGTGCCTTTACCCACATCCGTCCCAAACGCCATGTCCTGCGCCGCCTTGATCGGAAAACTCGCATGCGTATGTGCGATGCCCTTGGGCTTTCCGGTCGTGCCGGAGGTGTAGAGGATGATGAGCGGATCCTCGGCGGAGGTTTTCTCACTAGAATGATCGGTTGAGGCTATTGATCCGTCCTTTAATAATTCTTGCCATGGATAGATCCGGAATGGCCGTTCGATTATCGTTTTAGAAATATCGTAAATGCCAAATGAAATCGACCCTATACCGCTCGATTGAGTTTCCATCTGCTGCCGAATTTCAGCTATCTTCTCTTCCGAAGCGCCTAATTCCTTCAAGCG